>NZ_OX341517.1:3015304-3659206 GCF_946995915.1 Aminobacter niigataensis | reverse complement strand
TGAGATGACGGCTGATCGAGGCCATCCGGTCGGCGAGGCTCGAAATGCGCGAGACGTTGTCGCGCGCCTCGTCGATGCGAGCGCGATCGATCAGCGTGGCGGCGTTGTCGGCATAGGTCTTTACCGCTGCCAGCGGCTGGTTGAACTCGTGCGACAGCGCTGCCGACATCTGGCCAAGGGCAGCGAGCTTGCCGGCCTGGATCAGGTCGGCTTGCGTCTGCCTGAGCTGCTGTTCGGCGGTGCGGCGCTCCGCGACTTCGGTCTCCAGCCGGCTGTTGACCTGGGCGAGGTCGGCGGTGCGCTCCTCTACCCGTCGTTCCAGTTCGACCTGCGCACTCTGCTGCAACTGCATGCGCTCGGCGAGACGGGCGCGGCGCTGCAGGATGACGGCGCCACCGAGGCCGGCAAGGCTGAGCGCGAGCAGCGCCGAGACCACGGCCGTCAGCGCTTGCGCATGGGCGGAGGCGGTGTCCGCCAGCACACGCACCGTCCAGCGTGCCTCGGGCATCTCCTCGGCCAGTTCGAGGAACTCGCGCGACTTGCCGCCCTCCGTGATGCGCAGCAATGGCTGGCCGTCATCCGCGGCACTTCTCGTCACCGGCAGTTCGCGCAGCATGGCATCAGCATAGCGGCGCGACGCTTCGGTGCGGGCGAGCCGTTCGGCGGTCAGCGGGTTGAGGCTGGCATAGAGCCAGTCGGGCCGCCCGCTCATGAAGATGATACCTTCGGGGTCGGTGACGATGATTTCGTGGTCGCCGCCCTTCCACGACGCTTCGATGGCGTCGATGTCGACCTTGAAGACGACAACGCCGCGGATCTCCATGCCGATGCGGACAGGCGAGGAAAAATAGTAGCCGCGCTTGAGCGAGGTGGTGCCGAGCGCGAAGAAGCGGCCGAGATTGCCGCGAATGGCATCCTGGTAGTAGGGCCGGTAGGAAAAATTCTCGCCGACGAAGCTGAGCGGCAGGTCGTGGTTGGAGGCCGCGATCGTGTCGCCACCGGGGATCAGTACATAGATGTCAGAGGATTTCAGCAGTCCGTTGATTTCTTTCAGGTATTCATTGGCACGCGTGCGCAGGACCGGGTTGTCCGGGTCGCTGACCAGTTCCTTGATGTCGTCGTTGTCGGCGATCAGTTCAGGCAATGGCTCGAAGCGGTTCATCTGGCCGGAGAGGGCCGCAACCGCCAGCCGTAGTGTGGTCTGGCCACGCGACGCCGCCTCGTCGAGATAGATCCGGTTGGCGAAGGCACCGCCGAAAAACACGATTGCCGCCGCCAGCGCCGCCGCAGCGAGCCCCGGCCACAACCAGCGGCGTGTTTTGAGAAATGGCGGCATAGAAGCGGACCGGACCTGTTTGGCATGACGAGTATAGCGGGCGGGCGCGGCCAAACAACCAAGGCCCTGTTTTCCTCCGCCGCTTTCGCTACAGTCGCGGCAAAGCAGTCAGGAATCCCAGCAATGCCCAACAAGACCACCTTCGCCAAGCCTCGCCCCTGGATCGAGACCGCACCGGTGCTGGTCGATGTCGCCATGGGCCGCCGGCCGGCCGATCTTGTCATCCGCAACGGCCGCTGGGTGAATGTGCATTCGGGCGAGATCATCGCCGGCACCGATGTCGCCATCGTTGCAGGGCGCTTCGCCTATTGCGGACCTAACGCCAGCCACGCCATCGGCCAGGGCACAAAGGTGGTCGACGCCGGTGGGCGCTATCTCGTGCCGGGACTTTGTGACGCGCACATGCATGTCGAGAGCGGCATGGTGACGGTGACCGAGTTCTGCCGCGCGGTCATCCCGCATGGCACGACCTCGATGTTCATCGACCCGCACGAGATCGCCAACGTGCTGGGCCTCGAGGGCGTAAGGCTGATGCACGACGAGGCGCTCGCCATGCCCATCAACGTGCATGTGCAGATGCCTTCGTGCGTGCCTTCGGCGCCCGGACTGGAAAATGCCGGCGCGGTGCTGACGGTCGAGGACGTCGCCGAGGCGATGACCTGGGAGAACATCATCGGGCTCGGCGAGGTGATGAATTTCCCCGGCGTCGCCGCCAACAACCCGGTCATGTCGGGCGAGATCGCCGAAACGGTGAAGGCCGGCAAGACGGTGGGCGGGCATTATGCCTCGCGCGACCTCGGCCTGCCGTTCCACGGCTATGTCGCCGGCGGACCGGAGGACGACCATGAAGGCACGCGCGCCGAGGACGCGATTGCGCGCGTCCGCCAAGGCATGAAGGCCATGCTGCGACTCGGCTCGGCCTGGTACGATGTCGCAAGCCAGATCAAGGCGGTGACGGAGCAGGGCATCGACCCGCGCAGCTTCATCTTGTGCACCGACGACAGCCATTCCGGCACGCTGGTTCATGAGGGGCATATGGACCGCGTCGTCCGCCATGCCATCCAGCAAGGACTGAAGCCGGTGACAGCGATACAGATGGCGACGATCAACACCGCCCAGCATTTCCGCCTCGAGCGCGAACTCGGCTCGATCACGCCGGGCAGGCTCGCCGACCTGCTGATCGTCTCCGACCTGGCCGAACTCAAGATCGACGAGGTCTATGCCCGCGGCGTGCGGGTGGCCAAGGCCGGCAAGCTCGACATCGACATTCCGGCCTATGCTTACCCGGCCGACGCCAAGCATACGGTGAAGCTTGGCAAGAAGCTGAAGGCCGTCGATTTCGACATCAAGGCACCGGAAGGCGCCAACGAGGTCCGGGTGCGGGTGATCGGTGTGATCGAGAACCAGGCGCCGACGCGCGCGCTGGAGGCCGATCTTGCCGTCGAGGACGGGCTGGTTGCCATGGACCGGCGCAACGACGTCTGCCAGATCGCGCTTGTCGAGCGTCATCGCGCCACGGGGCAGGTGACCAATGCCTTCGTTTCCGGCTTCGGCTACATGAAGGACTGCGCGCTTGCCTCGACAGTCGCGCATGACAGCCACCACATGATCGTCGTTGGCACCAACAAGACCGACATGGCGCTGGCCGCCAACCGGCTCGGCCAGGTCGGCGGCGGCGTGGTGCTGTTCTCCGAAGGCAAGGAACTTGCGCTGGTCGAGATGCCGATCGCCGGCCTGATGTCGGATGAGCGCGCCGAGATCGTCGCGGCCAAGGCCGACAAGCTGGTCCAGGCGATGCGCGACATGGGCTGCAGCCTCAACAACGCCTACATGCAGCATTCGCTGCTGGCATTGGTGGTCATCCCGGAACTCAGGATTTCCGACGTCGGGCTGGTCGATGTCACGACCTTCGAGAAGGTCGATCTGTTTCTCTGACCGGGCCAAAAGGTGAAGAGCAAGGGGCCTGAAGCCAGGCCCTGGCTCGCCTTTGAGTCAGTCCGTCTCTGGAAAATGCTGATAATGCGCGCCGGTGATGCCGGCCGCATCCAGGGCCGCTTTCAATGCCTCGCTGATTGCCGGCGTCGGCATCACGATGAACTTGTCGATCCAGACGTGGTGGCTGCCGATCTGCGACCGGTTGAAGACCAGTTCCTTCTTGCTGCCGTCCAGGAACCAGAGATTGCGAAATTCGAATGTCGTCCTGGCGCGATCGACGGTGTCCAGGCGATTGCAGGGAACGAACCAGAACCGGTCGGCGGCATGGCTACCATCCTCCCATACAAACTCGGTCGGAAAGAACTGATGGACATCAGGTTCGAAGCTTTCGATGACGTCCTTGACCTTCGCGCTGATAAACAAAGCGTAGGCGTCGTAGAGATCCGGAATCTGCCGCTTCGGCCCTGAGAGTTCGATTTTGGTGGGGAGGTGTGTCGCCTCGATCGGTCGGCCACAATACACATAGTTGGGCCGAATTCGAGCGCCGACATCCCGCGTGAGATCAAACTGGCTGGATCTTGTCGACGTCTCCATCCAGGGCGCGAGCGATATAGCCGTAAATCGCTTCGCTCTTGTGACTGAGAAAATAGACCAGGATACCCCTGAATCTCAGTGCTCCACGACTGTAGACGGGCAGGATGCTTCAGGAAGTCTTTTCAACAAGCTAAACGACTACAGTCTGGGTTAGTGTTGGACTGCGAAATGAAAAAAGGGGCGCCAGAAGCGCCCCCTTTTTGTTCGTGTACCCGTCGGTCTACTGCAGCCCGCCGCTGAGCATGTTGATGCGGTCGGTGACCTCGCGGTCGCTGGCAAAGCCGTCGTCGGCGCGCAGGCGCTGGCCAAGCAGCTTCACCATCTGCGGATTGTCGGCGAACTTGGTGTGGTTGAAGGAATCGCCGCCCTTGGCGTCGGACAGGTCGACGACGATCACGCCGTACTCGGCAAGGTCGCCGGCATTTTTGTAGTCGCCGAGGCGCGGCTTGGAGCCGGCGAGCAGGCCCGAAAGCTTGAGTGCGCGGTCGTCGCCCGACGTCATCAGGAAGAACGGCTTGGTCGGCTTGCCGTAGCGGCGCATCTGGGACTTGAACACGTCGACGTCGATGTCGGGCGAGGCCAGCACCACGTCGCCGAGCTTGCCGCCGAGGTCGCGATCCCCGGTCAACGCCAACTGGCGCAAGGCTTCCATGGTCACCCAGGTGCCCATCGAATGCGCCACGATGTCGATGCGGCGGGCACCCGACTGGGCAAGCATGCGCAGCGTCACTTCGAGCTGGTCGCGGGCCGCAGCCGCGCTCTCCTTGTCGTAGACATAGTCGGTCGTGTTGCCGCCAGAAGCCCAGGAGAACAGCACCGGCGTGCCGGTGTAGCCGCTATCATGCGCAATCTGCGTGGCGCGGTAGACGCCGGCGTCGAACGAGGTGTTGTAGCCATGCACGAACAGCATGGCGCGGCCGCCGCGCGCGGCGATGTCGGCGGTCAGAGCCTTGGAGAATTCCGGCTGTGTCTCGTAGCCGACTGCGTCGGTGGCGGTGAAGAATTTGGTTGGGTCGGCTTCCTTGCCGCTCTTGCGGCGCTCGATCTGGCCGGTCTGGTGGATCTTCGGCACGGTAACGTTGACCCGCGCGAAATTCAGCGTCGCCGAGCGGCCGCGATCGAAGACCTGCTTGTCATCGGCGGCGTGCTCGCGGGTGGACGCCACGAAAATCGCATGGTTGCCGGCGATCTCCGAAACCGGGACGTTGACGACAGCGCCCGTCAAAAGCTCGCCCGAGGGCTGGTTGATGCAGCCGGACAAAAGGAGGGCGGCAAGGGCTATGCAGTACTTCGACGGTGACACTTTTGATGATCTCTCTGACGGGCAAGGCGTGCAGCGCACCTTCCTCGGGACCGTCTGATAGTGGCGGAAGTAAGTCGGGTCCAGCCGAAAAGGACCAGCCGGGGGGAAGTCGCTCGCCGACTGTTGCCCGATTGCCGAAATTGTGGCGGAAACAAGTACTTCGGCGGCTGAGCTAGCGAACTAGCGACCCCAGAATGTCGGCGTGAAAATGACCAGAACGGCGAGGATTTCGAGACGCCCGAGCAGCATCGCCGCCGAGCAGATCCACTTGGCTGCGTCCGGCAGCGAGGAGAAGTTGCCCATCGGGCCGATGACCGGGCCGAGGCCGGGGCCGACATTGGTCAGCGAGGTCAGCGAACCGGTGACCGCCGTGATGAAGTCGAGTCCGGTGGCGCTGAGCAGCACGATGGTGATGGCCCAGAGCACCATGAAAGAGGCGATGAACAGTACCACCGCGCTCTGCATCTCGGGGGCGACGGTGCGGTCGCCATAACGCACCGGCGTGACTGTGTTGGGATAGATCAGGCGGCGCAAGCCGTTCGACAGCAGTTCGAACAGGATCAGGAAACGGTAGGCCTTGATGCCGCCGGTGGTCGAGCCGGAGCAGCCGCCGAGGAAGGTTGCGACGAAGATGCAGCCGATGGCGAACGGCCCCCACAGGCTGTAGTCGTCGCTGGCAAAACCGGCGGTGGTGATGATCGACATCAGGTTGAATGTCGAATGGGTCAGTGCGGTGAAGAACGGCATGCCCATGCTGACGCGCAGGTAGATCGCGACCGCAACCGCGAAGACGACGCAGTAGCCGGCATAGACCCGGATCTGCGGATCGCGCAGCGCGTCGAGCCGGCCGCGCACCGCAAACAGGATCATGATCGAGAACGGCAGGCCGCCGATGAACATGAAGACGATGCCGGTCCACAGGATCGCGGGGTTGTCGGCGTAGCGAAGGAAAGAGGTGTCGTGGGTGGAGAAGCCACCCGTCGCCACCGTCGACATGGCATGGTTGATGGCATGGAAGCCGTCCATGCCGGCAGCCACGTATGAGATCGTGCAGGCCACCACCAGCACCGTGTAGATGCCGATCAGGCTGACGGTGAAGGTCTGGAAGCGTTCGAACGGCCGGTCTTCGATGTCGGAGGATTCGATCTTGAAGTAGGACACGCCGCCGATGTTGAGGAACGGCAGCAAAAACAGGCCGAGCGCGATGACGCCGAGGCCGCCCATGAAGCTCAGCAGCGAGCGCCAGATCAGGATGCCGGGCGGGGCGCTGTCCAAGCCGTTGATGACGGTTGAGCCGGTGGTGGTGACCCCCGAGACCGACTCGAAGAACGCATCGGTGACGCTGAGATCCAGCGACGAGGTCATGAACGGCACCGCCCCGGCGATCGCCAGCGTGATCCAGAGGAAATTGACCAGAAGGAAGCCGAAACGGGTATTGGCGGGTGGGGTGCGCCCCTGGGTGGCGAGCGCGACCGCCAGCGCCAGGCCGCCCATGAACATGGCGGTGAAGGCAAAGGACCGCCAGTCATCATTGTCGTAATAGAGGTCGACGGCCGCCGGGATCAGCATTGCGACGGATAAGTAGATGGCAAAGACCGCCGCGATGTGGATCGCGGCGCGGACGGCAATTCTGTTCACCGAGACGTATCCCCAAATGTATCGCGGCGAGCCAATGAGCCGGTTTGGAACTGACGGCAGAAGCCGGACAGTGGCTTCGCCGCGCCGAATATGCAATAGCGCGGGGGCGCGGGCCACAGCATTTGCCCGGTCGATTTCAGGAGTGCCGTTGCCATGACCAGTTTTGCCGAAAGGGTTTCGCTGGCGGCGGAGGGGGTGAGGCAGCTCTTCCCAGAAACACCGCTGCAGGAGAACGACTATCTCTCGCGCAAGACTGGCGCGCGCGTGCTGCTCAAGCGCGAAGACCTGACGCCGGTTCGGTCCTACAAGATACGCGGCGCGTTCAACTTCTTCCGCAAGGCGCTTGCCGCCGGCAACCAGGCCGAGCTGTTCGTCTGCGCCTCGGCTGGCAATCACGCCCAGGGTTTTGCCTTCGTCTGCCGGCATTTCGGCAAGAAGGGCGTGGTCTTCATGCCAGTCACGACGCCGCAGCAAAAGATCGACAAGACCAAGCTGTTCGGCGGCGAATTCGTCGAAATCAGGCTGGTCGGCGACTTCTTCGACGAGTGTTATCGCGCCGCGATCGAATTTGCCGAGGGCTCGGGCGGCCACATGGTGCCGCCCTTCGACCACAGGGACATCATCGAGGGGCAGGCGACTGTGGCACTCGAGATTGCCGCCCAGATGCCGGGCGGCAAGCTGCCCGACATCGTGCTGCTGCCGGTCGGCGGCGGTGGCTTGTCGGCCGGCGTGACGCGCTATTTCGCCGAGACGGGCAGGACGCCACGCTTCGTCTTCTGCGAACCGGCCGGAGCACCGAGCCTGCGCGACAGCTTGGCCACCGGCAAGCGCGTGAAGCTCGCCAAGGTCGACAATTTTGTCGATGGCGCAGCCGTAGCCGAGATCGGCCGCGAGCCGCTGCGCCTGCTCAAGGAGTTTCCGGCCGATGCGGTCAAGCTGGTGCCGGAGAACAGGCTCTGCGCCACGATGATCGAGATGCTGAATGTCGAGGGCGTGGTTCTGGAGCCGGCGGGTGCCCTGGCGATCGATGTGCTCAAGGATTTCTCGAAGAAGGAACTGAAGGGCAAGACCGTGGTGGCGGTGGTGTCGGGCGGCAATTTCGACTTCGAGCGCCTGCCCGACGTCAAGGAGCGCGCTTTGCGCTTCGAGGGGCTGAAGAAATACTTCATCATCCGCTTCCCCCAGCGCCCCGGCGCCCTGCGCGACTTTCTCGAGATCATGGGTCCCGAGGACGACATCACCCGCTTCGAGTATCTCAAGAAGTCGGCGCGCAATTTCGGCTCGGTGCTGATCGGCATCGAGACCAAGGACCGGCGCAATTTCGACCTGCTTCGCGCGCGCTTCGACGTCGAGGGCGTGCAGTACCAGGACATCACCGACAACGAGACGCTCGGCGGCTTCATCATATGAGCATGTTCGTTGCGCTGTTCTCCGGCATCAATGTCGGTGGCAATCGCATCGTCAGGATGGCTGAACTGAGGGCGTTCTTCGAGGAGCTCGGTTTCACCGGCGTTGCTACCTACATCCAGAGCGGCAATGTCGTCTTCAGGACCGGCGACGGCGACGCGGCCGGACTGACCGAGCGGCTGGAAAAGGCTTTTGAAGGACGCTGGGGTTTTCACTCGCGCATCATGGTGCGTGACGCAGCCTGGTATGAAAGGCTGGTGGCGGGAAACCCATATCCTGAAGTTGCGGAAGACCACACCAAGCTGCACGCCTACGTGCTGGAGCGCGCGCCGCTGCCTGAGGAAATTGCGCCGCTGACCGAACGCTGCACCGGGCCGGAGCGCTTCGTGGTCAAGGACGACGTGGTTTACTTGCACGCGCCCGACGGTCTCGGAAAGTCGAAGTTTGCAGAAGTGCTGCCGCGGGTTCTCAAGGTGCCGTGCACGGCGCGCAACTGGCGCACCGTGCTGACATTGCGTGAGATGGCGCGCGGCGCCTGAAACTCTACCAGGTGCCGGTGTTCGGCATCGACAGCCAGGGCTCTGCCGGCGCCTTCCGCTCACCCTTCTGCAGCAGCTCGATCGAGATGCCGTCTGGCGACTTGATGAAAGCCATGTTGCCGTCGCGCGGCGGGCGATTGATGGTGACGCCCTTGTTCATCAGGTCCTGGCAGGTGGCGTAGACGTCGTCGACCTCGTAGGCGAGGTGGCCGAAGTTGCGGCCGCCCTGATAGTCTTCCGGGTCCCAGTTGTAGGTGAGCTCCAAAAGCGGCGCCTGCCGGGAGGCGCCGGCGCCTTCGTCTTCGGCGGCGGCGAGGAAGATCAGCGTAAAGCGGCCCTTCTCGTTTGTCGAACGCCGGATCTCCTTCATGCCGAACTTGTTGCAATAGAAGTCCAGCGATGCGTCGATGTCTTTGACGCGGACCATGGTGTGCAGATAGCGCATCTCGGTTCCTCAGAAAGTTCAGCGGATGTCGGGCCGATACATAGGGCGCGTGCCGCGCCCTCGGCAACCGTAGCTGTGACTTTTCTGCGGAACTGGCGCGAAGCTTGTGTCTATCTGGTGGGCAAGTCGAAAAAGGGCAGAACGGCCCTTGCGTAAGTCCAAAGTGGAAGTGTTAATCTTATGTCAAGAATCAGTAGTGGCGTTTGCAAGGAAAGGGGGCGTTCTGATGGGGGAAAAGGCCTCTCTCTTGGTGCAGAGCGGCGTAGGCCGCGAAGCTTTCGAACATGATGACATCGCTGACAGCGCGGGTCTCGTCGAGCTTTCCGGCGCCATAAAATGGTTCGACGTGGCCAAGGGCTACGGTTTCATTCTTCCCGACGGCGGTGGTGCCACCGACGTGCTCCTGCATGTCACCTGCTTGCGCCGCGACGGTTTCCAGACCGCCCTCGAAGGCGCCCGCGTGGTCTGCCTGGTCAAGCAGGGCGATCGCGGCCTGCAGGCCTTCCGCGTGCTGTCCATCGACAACTCGACCGCCGTGCACCCTGCCGAGATGCAGGAGCAGCGCACCCATGTCGCCGTGACTGCCGAAAGCGGGCTGGAGCGGGCGCTGGTCAAGTGGTTCAACCGCACCAAGGGCTTTGGTTTCCTGACGCGCGGCGAAGGCACCGAGGACATCTTCGTCCACATGGAGACGCTGCGCCGCTTTGGCGTTACCGAGCTTCGTCCGGGGCAGGTTGTGCTGGTCCGTTTCGGCAAGGGCGACAAAGGCCTTATGGCTGCCGAAATTCACCCCGATCTAGGAACCTTGCCGGTCTCGCACTAAGCTGAGACCGCCGCAGGGGAATTTATGACCAGACTTAAATCGCTATTGGCTGGCACGACCGGCGCCGCATGGCTTGCGGCAGCCGTGTTTGCCGTTTCGCTCTCCTCCGCCTCGCCAGTTCATGCCCAGCAGGCGATGGCCCTTCCGGCCGATCCCGAACCGCTGGTCGCAGTCACTGCCAAGGGCGAGGTTTCCTTCCGCATCGAGGTTGCCGATGAGCCGGGCGAACGCGCCATGGGGCTGATGCACCGCAAGGACCTTGCCGACGACCAGGGCATGCTGTTCGTCTTCGAGCAGACGCAGCCGGTCGGCTTCTGGATGAAGAACACGCCGCTGCCGCTCGACCTCGTCTTCGTCGGCCCGGACGGCAAGGTGCTCGACATCCAGCAGGGCACACCGTTTTCGGAAGCCGTCATCGCGCCTGACGAACCGGCTCGCTTCGTGCTCGAACTCAACGCCGGCACGGCGGCGAAGACCGGCATTGCCGACGGCGTCATGCTGAAGCATCGGGCGATCACCGCCGCGGCCGGCAATCCCGGCTGAGGCGAGACCTCGGCCAAAGACCATTCGGAGCGACGATGGCAATCGATCATTTTTCCCACGAAGGCTTCGACCTGGCGTTTCTCGACCTGCCGCCGGCGAGTGGTCGCGGCGACCCGGTGCTGATGATTCATGGCTTTGCGTCAAGCCACTTCGTCAACTGGGTGTCCCCGGGTTGGTTCAAGACGCTGACCGAGGCCGGTTACCGCGCCATCGCCTTCGACAATCGCGGCCATGGCGGCTCGTCGAAGAGCTATGACGAGGCCGACTACACGCCGAGCAAGATGGCAGGCGACGCGCTGGCGCTGCTCGACCATCTCGGCATCGAGCGCGCCCATGTCATGGGCTATTCGATGGGCGCGCGCATTTCGGCCTTCCTGGCGCTCGAAGCGCCGGAGCGGGTGGCGACGCTGGTGTTCGGCGGGCTCGGCATCGGCATGGTCGACGGTGTCGGCGACTGGGATCCGATCGCTTCGGCGCTGCTGGCCGAGGATCCGGAGACGATCACCCATCGGCGTGGCAAGTCGTTCCGTGCTTTCGCCGACCAGACGCGCAGCGACAAACGGGCGCTGGCCGCCTGCATTGCAACCTCGCGCGAACTGCTGACGGAAGCCGACATGTCCCGCATCACCCAGCCGACGCTGGTGGCGGTGGGCACCACCGACGACATCGGCGGCTCGGCGGCGGAACTGGCCGCGCTGATGCCCAAGGCGGTCGCGTTCGACATCGAAGGCCGCGACCACATGCTCGCCGTCGGCGACAAGGCGTTCAAGAAGCGCGTGCTGGAGTTCCTGGAAGAGAACCCGCTCTGACTGGCTAGCCTAGCCGGCCAACGCAGCCAGCGACCGTTCCATGTTCGCGCGCGCCTGCGCCTCGAAGAGCGCGCCGAAGGTGTCGGTGTGGAAGATGCGTGGCCGCGCCAGGAAATTGCGCAGGACGGCAGCGCGTCCGACGCGCCAGTCGGCATCGCTGACCCAGCCATATTCGCGCCTGACGGCCGCCTCGTAGGCGTCGAATGCCTCATCCGGGGCGCCCAGGATCGACAGATCCATGTCCAGCAGCAGGGCGGCATCGTTCCTTGCTGGCGCATCATCGAAGACCGGCACCTCATGTGTCGCCGTTGCCTCGATCATTGCGACGATGCGGGCGAGGCGAGGGGCGTCGATCTGACCTTTGAGCTTGTCGGCGGCAAGGGCGGCGCTCAGCGCCTCGTTGTCCTTGCGGCGGCTGTCGTAGATCGCATCGTGGAACCAGATGGCGGCCTCGACCGCCTCGGGGTCGGCGAACGCGGTGCGATGCTCTTTAAGCAGGGCGAGCAGCGCCTCGATGTGGCGTATGCCGTGATAATGGCGGTCTGTCGCCTGGTAGAGCTCGGTCAACTCTGCCCTGGTTGCGGCGTCTACGAAAGACATGGCGTCAGCGCCCCTTGAACATCGGTGTGCGCCGCGCGGCGAAGGCGGCCCGGCCCTCGGCATAGTCGTCGCTCAGGAAGGTGGCATCGCCAGCGGCCTGGGCAAGGGCGGCCTCCTCTGCATCGTGGCTCAGTGCCGCGCGGATGGCGGCCTTCGAGGCGCGGACCGAAAGCGGCGCGTTTTCGGCAATGGTGCGCGCGATCTCGCCGAGGCGCGCGTCGAAACGCTCGGCTTCGACGATTTCGAGCAGGAAGCCCGCCGAAAGCGCTGCCCGCGCATCGATGCGCCTGGCGGTGTAGGTGAGATAGCGCGCCATCTGCGGCCCGGCGGCCCAGACGATGTCGCCCATGGCATCCTGCGGATAGGCGAGGCCGAGGCGCGCGGCAGGCACGGCGAACTGTGCATCAGCCGTGGCGATGCGCAGATCGCAGGCAGCGGCAAGGCCGAACCCGCCGCCGAAGCAGATGCCGCGGATCGCCGCGATGACCGGAACGGTGCAGTTGCGCAGGGCGGCGAAGGCCGCAGAATTGGTCGCCTCATAGGCGCGCGCGCTCTTGGCGTCGCCGCGCAGCGTGTCGAACTCGCCGATGTCGGCGCCGGCGGAAAAATCGCCACCCATGCTGCGCAGGATGATGACCCGGACGTCGGCGGCAGTCGAAAACGCGTTCACGCGGGCGGCCAGATCGACCCACATCGCCTGGGTGACGGCGTTCTTGCGCGCCGGGCGGTTGATGACGACGGTCGCCACGCCATCGCTCGTTGTGACCAGCAAGGGTTCAGTTTCCATGGCGCCTTGAATATCCGTGAACCAAATCCATCTGAACGAGCACTAAGGAAAATTGAGTTCAATCGTGCTAGCATGTGGCTTATATGTCCGACGCGGCATTGCACAAGCCGGCAGTGAACGGAGACGTCGATGAACACCATATCCGCAGCGCGCCACGGCGCGCTGAAGCCGGTCGATCCGATTTGGCAGTCGGTGCGCGACGAGGCGGCTGACGCTGTCGCGGGCGACCCGCTGCTGGCGGCTTTCCTGTATGCCACGATCCTCAACCAGGACACGCTGGAGGAGGCGGTGATCCATCGCTTAGCCGAGCGGCTGGCGCATCAGGATCTCGGCGCCGACCTTATCCGCCAGACATTCTATGCCATGCTTGAGGACAGCCCTGACTGGAGCGACACCGTTCGCACCGACATCCAGGCCTATTACGACCGCGACCCGGCCTGCGACCGCTACCTGATGCCGGTGCTCTATTTCAAAGGTTTCCACGCCATCCAGACGCATCGCTTGGCGCACTGGTTGTGGAACCGTGGCCGCAAGGATTTTGCGCTCTATTTGCAGAGCCGCTCGTCCTCGGTCTTCCAGACCGACATCAATCCGGCCGCCCGCATGGGCAAGGGCATCTTCATCGACCATGCCACCGGCCTCGTCGTCGGCGAAACCGCTGTCATCGAGGACGACGTCTCGATCCTGCATGGCGTGACGCTCGGCGGCACCGGCAAGGCCGGCGGCGACCGCCATCCCAAGATCCGCTACGGCGTGCTGATCGGCGCCGGGGCCAAGATCCTCGGCAATATCGAGGTCGGCCATTGCTCGAAGATCGCGGCCGGCTCGGTGGTGCTGTCGCCGGTTCCGCACAACAAGACGGTGGCAGGCGTGCCCGCGCGCGTTGTCGGTGAAACCGGCTGCGACCGTCCGTCGAGCCAGATGGACCAGCTCCTGCCGTCGCAGACCATGGATCACGTCGTCAGCTTCGACATCTGAGGCTGGACGCCGGCGCCCTTGACGGGCGCCGCGCGCGATTTGCGCGGGGTTAAGCCAAGCCTTGCCTTTACAGGGCCATGCTTTGCGTGTCAGAAGCGCGTCTCTTAACGACAAGCCGGAGAAGCCAGTTGAAGCCGGAAGAAATCCGAAAACTCGACGCCTATTTCAAGCGCCAGTTCCAGAACCCCACGCTTCAGGTCAAGGCGCGTCCGCGCAAGGACGACTCGGCCGAAGTCTATATCGGTGACGAGTTCCTTGGCATCGTCTTCAAGGACGAAGACGATGGCGATTACAATTTCTCGATGGCGATCCTCGACATCGACCTGGCCTGATTTTTGATCAAGCCTGACGCCGCGCGCTCCGCGCGTGGCGTCATTCGACGTGCAGCATGGCATTGGCCTTGGCGACAACCGCCGCATCCAGCGCACGCCAGTCTCCCAAAAGCTCCCGCGGAAACCTGTAGGTCATGCTCAGGCCGTTGCCGACGAAGACGTCGCGCTCGCAGGGCGCCAGGGATTCGTCGGCTTCGGTGCCATTGAGGCAGCGGGCGACGAAGGCCGGTTCGCCGCTGCGCGCGGCCACCGCCAGCACCTCGTTGAGATAACCTGAAGTTTCGCTGAAACCGAACAGCGTCATGCCCTCGGGGCCGGGCACGCCGGGCTTGACGGTGAGTGCGTTGTAGATCGGTGCGAGACGACCGCTCATGTCGCGCGTCATCACGCGCGGCTCGAGGCTCAGGAAGATGATGCGCTTGTTGCCGTCGAGATTGTTGAAGGCTAAGCGCGCGGCCTCGCTGTAGCCGTCCAGTTCGGGCCAGCGCAGATAAAGGTCGAGGCGGCCGGCAACGCCGTCGCGCCGGGCCTTTTCGAAGCGGATCGTGTTGGCGGGTGCTGCGACGACGTCGTTGCCGATGACGACCTCGCGCGTCGTCGTGTCGTCGGTGTAGCCGGCCATGGCGATGGTGTGGCCGAACCAGCGGCCGCCGAAGCTGATCGCCAGCGACAGCGCGGCCAGGACGGCGAAACCACAGAAAACCTTCATCATCAGCGCCGAATCGACGATTTCGAAACCGGAGCTTTCAGCTGCCTCTTGTTTCATTCGTCGTCTCCAGGGTGCCGGCCGTCCGGATCTGTCCGGTTGGATGTCGCCGCGACCGGGTCGCAAGTCTTGCCATCCATGGGCCTATATCCATCCGACATTGCGCGAGCATGGTTAATGACGCGTTAAGCGTGCTTCGCGCGCTTGCCTTGCAGCCGCTCCCTAAATAGTTTGCGCGCCACCAACGAATGAGGATTGTGACGATGCCGCTTTACGCACTCGACGGGATCGAGCCGCAGTTCGAGGATCGCGCCAGCAATTGGATCGCGCCGGATGCTGCGGTGGTCGGCGATGTCAGGATCGGGCGCGATGTCGGCATCTGGTTCGGCGCGGCCATTCGCGGCGACCGCGAGACGATAACCATCGGCGCGCGCTCCAATGTCCAGGAGCATACGGTGATGCACACCGATCCGGGCTTTCCGCTGGCCATCGGCGAGGGATGCACCGTCGGCCACCGCGCCATCCTGCATGGCTGCACCATCGGCGACAATTCTTTGATCGGCATGGGCGCGATCGTGCTCAATGGCGCGAAGATCGGCAGCAACTGCCTTGTGGGTGCTGGCGCTCTGGTCACCGAGGGCAAGGAATTTCCGGACAATTCGCTGATCGTAGGCTCGCCCGCCAAGGTGATCCGCACGCTCGACGATGCAGCAACCCAGCGGCTGCGAAAGTCGGCCGACGACTATGTCGCCAACCAGCGTCGGTTCGAGGCCGGGCTCAAGAAGATCGCGGACTGATACGAGGCTTGCGCCAGAAAAGGCGGAGCCGGCCCAAGTCCCCGGGCCGGCTCCGCCTTTTCTGGCGCAAGCCTCGTATCAGTCCGCGATCTTCTTGAGCCCGGCCTCGAACCGACGCGACGGCGTCGGCGCGGCCATCGTTAATGGCAATCCAGACGCCCGAATTTCGCTCGGACTGGCGCTTCAGATAGGTGTATGGCGTCTCGTTCCAGGCCATGACCTGCGAGTCGAGGTTGTCGAGGATGAACTCGCCGAGGCTGGTGCGCACGGTCAGCACGGCGTGGCCCTCGCCATTCGGCTGGCGCACGACGGTGACCAGCAGGTTGCCGGCCGGCACGCCCAAGGCCATCAGGCGGCGGCGCTTCTCCAGGACATAGTCTTCGCAGTCGCCAGCGCCGGTGGTCGGGTATGACCAAACCTCTTCCTGGCCCCACATTTCCATGTCGGTGCGCGGCGCGACCGCGGTGTTGACCTCGTCGTTGATCGCGACGATCTCTTTCCACAGGCTTCGGGTCAGCTCGACGGGGGCCTTGCTGGCGGTCTTTTCGTTGCATTCGATGGGCGAACGCTTGCACAGCTCGTAATGGCCGACAGGCTGCGTGGTGCGGCCGTTGGTCTGCATGGCCACCGGTGCGGCAAGCGCGCTACCGATGGCGCTGGCCTGAAGTGTCGCGGCCAGAAGCAGAAGCCATCCCCGACGCTTGATCATTTTTTAGTCTCCCCGTTTGAGGGGACAATGACAGGGTCGGATTTATTTCACGCAAAGCAACGAAGTAGATGTTGAGTAAAAACAGGAGAGAACTCTTATAAACAAAGAAGAGAATAATAATAAAATTTGCAGAAAATTTGATTACAATTTTATCGATGTAGCATGGCTGTTGGTTTGCCGCACAATTGTTTGGCCGTTCGGGGGGGCTGGAGGGACCCGAGGATGAAGCAGCGGCTGGCGGGGTTGCGCAGCCGCGTTCTGGTGCGCGGATGTGCTCGTTTTGGCTTTTGTGGAAGTGTTTGCTCACCGAGCTGCCATGCCGGCGCCGGAGGGTGCAGTACGGCTTTAGTCAGGGCCGAACGTAAATAGCCTGACCTCCGACCAGGTCAGGCAAAATCCTATTGTCTAGAAAGGCAGCAGCCGGCCGTCAGGTGCGCGGCCGGTTGAACTCGGTGTCGAGTGATTCAGGGCGCTGGACGACGGCGAATTCGATGGCGACGCCGTCCTCGAAATGGCGGACGATCTGGCCACGCATCGTTCCCAGCGTTACTTGGACGCCGATCGCCGGCTTGACCTCGATCTCGATGGCCGCGCCTGAAAGCGACAGGTCGATGATGCGGCAGGGATATTGGCGGCCGTCGATGAGCTGCAGCACGCTGACCGGGTTGCGCGGCGCCACGCGTTCGTGGCGGCGGTCCTCGGGCAGGTCGAGCTCATGCTTGTTGGCGAGCCAGGTGAGCTGGGCTGCCAGCTTGTCCTTCTTGCGGTCCGAGGCAATGACCGTCATGGCAAAGCCATCTGGTAAGGTGCGGGTGACGACGCCTTCGACGCGGCCGATGTGATCGATATAGGCGATGACCTTTTCGCCTGGCATGCCCGAACGGTCGGAGCGGAAGGCGACGTTGCCGGGCGACATGTCGACCACCTGGCCGGCATGCTCGGTACGATCCTCGAGCATGAAACGGCCATAGATCTTCACGCGGACGCGCTGGAAATTCCGCCGCTCCGCCCGTGACGGCGCGTAGTCCATCGCCGCTGGCCTCATGCTAACCTCATATCCGCAGGCTCCCATCGAACAGCATCGGAGAGCTATCTCGGAAAAATACCGCCGGAGAGGTTAACAAAACGCGTAGTTTTCTACCCTTGCGTCAGGTTGCGGGCGCTATTCCTCGCGTCCGCCTTCGAGAACGAACAGATGGCGGATGCGCCGGGCGCCGTCGAGCGGGTTCGGCTCGCCCTCCAGCGCCGAGGCGCTCGGCGCGAGCGACGGCACGGTGACGGCCGGGCGGTTCTTGAGGAACATCGGCTCGAGGTCGGGATCGACGACGCGCACGCTTTCGATCGAGGCGTCGGTGAGCGGGTCGGAACCGAGCCAGAACGGCCGCTCGACGCTCGACAGGACGCCCAGGCTGCGTGGGTTCTCTATGCCGCCGTCGAGCGGCAAGAGCAGCATCTCGAAGGTCGTGGCGCGCCGGCTGGAGGTGAAGCCCTCGAAAGTGATGACGACCACCGACTTTTGCTGGAACACGCCATAGGCGAGCCGGGCCATCAGCCGCTGGTCCTTCTGGCGCCACAGCGAGGGGAAGGAAAAGCCCTTGAGCTCGCGGCCGAAGGTGGCGCAGAGCCGGGTGCCGGCGAGGCGGAAGACGGCTTCGCCGCGGGCGTCGCGTTCGAGGATGAAAGTGTCGGCAAGCAGGCCCTTGATGTCGGCCGGTTCGACCTCCGTGCGTTTGGGTGCGGGTCTGCCGTCGCGAAGGCGGTTCCAGTATTGGAACAGTGCCAGCGATCCTTTCTGTTTCATATTGCTCCGCTCCGAGCGCTTCTGTGCCTGATGTGCCATCCGAGGACAGAATCGCTTCAATCTTGAGGACTACATGAGGCGCGGAGCAGGACGCGTGCCAGTCACAGTAACAGTTGTTAACGCTTGGGGGTCGGTAAGGTTAACAAAGGGTTTACGTTGCCGGGGCGGGCCATCCGTGAGATGTTCAAGTCACTCCATGAAGTGGCCGCTCAGGCGCGGCCAGCAGCACTTCAGTCAAAGTTTATTGGGGACGGGCAGGGGGGCTCGACCAGCCGTCCAGGGGAAACCTTGGGCGGCTTTCTTTTTTGCGCTTTCAGTCCGGCTGTTCTAGATGGGGACCGGGCGCCATCGGCCCGACGACACCGGACCAGAGGCGCATGAGCGAACAGCCCAATCCCATCGACAATGCCCGCGACACGGACGAGCCGCTGCCGCCGCAGCGCGAACCGGTGTTCAACCTGCCGGCCATCGTCGTTGCCGTCATCGGCGCCTGCGTCGCCATTCACCTGGTGCGTGTCTATCTGCTCAGCCTCGACCAGGACCTGTGGCTGCTGGTCCGCGCAGCTTTCATCCCGATCCGCTATTCGGGGCAGTTTGATATTGATATCTATGCTTTTACGACGCCGCTGACCTACGCATTCCTGCATGGCGGCTTTGCCCATCTGATCATCAACATGGTGTGGCTGGCGGCTTTCGGCTCGCCCTTGGCGAACCGGCTCGGCGTCTTGCGGTTCTGTCTCTTCTTTGCAGCGACCACGCTCGCTGCCGTGGCGTTGCACTACGTGCTTCACCCTCTCGATCAGGCGCCGCTGGTCGGTGCGTCCGGTGCCATTTCGGGCATGATGGGTGCGGCAGCCCGCTTCAGCTTCCAGATCGACCGCTCGCACGGCAAGCCGGCCTTCGCGGGGGCGCCTCTGCCGATCCGCGATGTGTTCCGTTCGCGCGCGACGGTGACGTTCCTGGCGGTTTGGATGGTGGTCAACCTGGTCACCGGGGTGGTCGGTCTTGCCCCCGGCGACAACAGCCAGATTGCCTGGGAGGCCCATATCGGCGGGTTCCTGGCGGGGTTCCTCGGCATCCGGTTTTTCGACCGCAGACCAAAATACGCCTGAGCGCGTTGTACTTGAAATGCTGACTAATGCAGAGCACCATGCACTTGGCTCCGTGGGCCGCATGGAGTGTTTGCGCAGACCGACAGCAGCAGGAGGACCCGATGACAGTGAAGGCTATTCTGGAACGGAAGGGCCACGACGTTTTTACCATTGGGCCCAACGTGCAGTTGTCGGAGGCAGTCAGCATCCTGGCCGAACACCGCATCGGCGCCCTTGTCGTGACCAACGGCGACCGCAAGATCGTCGGCATCTTGTCGGAGCGCGACGTGGTCCGCATCATCGGCAAGGAAGGTGGCGCCGCGCTTGAAAAGACGGTGCGCGAGGTGATGACCCCCAAGGTCAAGATCTGCAACGAAAACCACACCGTCAACCAGGTCATGGAGATCATGACCGTCGGCCGCTTCCGCCATTTGCCCGTCGAGCGCGACGGCTATCTCTACGGCATCGTCTCGATCGGCGACGTCGTAAAGCGCCGCATCGAGGATGTCGAGCGCGAGGCGGAGGAGATCAAGGCCTATATCGCCACCGCCTGACGCGGTTGGGCGATGCGCCGGACCCGCAAGGTGCGGATCCGGCGTCGCTGGCACTATCTGTTGTCGAGTTCGGAGCGGACGAGTTTGAGGCCTCGCTTGGTGATGCGGTACGGCCCGCCTTGCGACGACGCGACCGCCCGTTTCCGCTTCAGCTTCCTGAAAAGTTCGAGATCAAAGCCCGGGTAGCGCCAGCCGTCGCGGGTCAGGCAGATCACGGCCTCGATCTTCCTGTTGTCGTCTTTCTCGATTTCGATCCGCCCGCCCTGGGCGAGCAGGTGCAGGATGCGCTGCTCTATGCGCGATATGTCCATGTGTGGATGAGTCCCGGAAAACCTGGCCGGACAGCCCGCGGGCCGCACAGCCAAAACAAAAAGCCGCCGCCGCGATTGTTCACGGCACGGGGTTTCTGGTTTTCACGCCCCGCCTTCAGTCGAAGGTCGGGGCCTTAGCGGGACTCAGACGAGTTAAACATCCACACTCCATCGGATGGGAGCTATATAGCCAGACCGCCCTCAAGATGCCAGCCAGGCCGCGGCTTTGTCGCCTTATGGGCCGGCGACAGTTGCAACGAGGCAACGATTGATCTAGCGAAACAGGACGATTTGTCGTTCGCCGACAGGCGACAAAACAGACACGGACGTATTCGGATTACCATGACCCTCATCGACACCCGCACGCCCGACGCCAAGCGCTTCATCCCCGGTGCCACCGGTGACTGGGAAGTCATCATCGGCCTGGAGGTCCATGCCCAGGTGACGTCGGAAGCGAAACTCTTTTCTGGCGCCTCGACGGCATTCGGCGCCGAGCCCAACGCCAATGTCAGCCTCGTCGACGCGGCGATGCCCGGCATGCTGCCCGTCATCAACGAGGAATGCGTGCGCCAGGCGATCCGCACCGGCCTCGGCCTGAAGGCGCAGATCAACCTGAAGTCGGTCTTCGACCGGAAGAATTATTTCTATCCGGACCTGCCGCAGGGCTACCAGATTTCGCAGTTCAAGCAGCCGATCGTCGGTGAGGGCACGATGACCATCTCGGTCGGCCCCGACCGCAAGGGCGAGTTCGAGGACATCGAGATCGGCATCGAGCGCCTGCATCTCGAGCAGGACGCGGGCAAGTCAATCCACGACCAGCACCCGACGATGTCTTATGTCGACCTCAACCGCTCGGGCGTGGCGCTGATGGAGATCGTCTCCAAGCCCGACATGCGCTCGGCCGACGAGGCCAAGGCCTATGTCACCAAGCTGCGCACCATCGTGCGCTATCTCGGCACCTGCGACGGCAACATGGACGAAGGCTCGATGCGGGCCGACGTCAACGTCTCGGTGCGCCGTCCCGGCGGCGAGTTCGGCACCCGCTGCGAGATCAAGAACGTCAACTCGATCCGTTTCGTCGGCCAGGCCATCGAATACGAGGCGCGGCGCCAGATCGCCATTATCGAGGACGGCGGCAAGATCGACCAGGAAACCCGCCTGTTCGATCCGAACAAGGGCGAGACGCGCTCGATGCGTTCCAAGGAAGAGGCGCACGACTACCGCTACTTCCCCGACCCGGACCTTCTGCCGCTCGAATTCGACCAGGCCTATGTCGATGCGCTCGCCAAGGAAATCGTCGAACTGCCCGACGACAAGAAGGATCGGCTGGTCAAGTCGCTCGGCCTGTCGGTCTACGACGCCTCGATCCTGGTCTCGGAAAAGTCGATCGCCGACTATTTCGAGAAGGTCGCGACCGGCCGCGACGGCAAGCTTGCCGCCAACTGGGTCATCAACGACCTGCTCGGCGCGCTGAACAAGGCCGGCAAGGATATTGAAAATGCCCCTGTGACGCCCGACCAGCTCGGTGCGGTCATCGACCTGATCAAGGAAGGCACCATCTCCGGCAAGATCGCCAAGGACCTCTTCGAGATCGTCTGGAACGAGGGCGGCGACCCGCGCGAGCTGGTAGAAAGCCGCGGCATGAAGCAGGTCACCGACACCGGCGCCATCGAAAAGGCCGTCGACGACGTCATTGCCGCCAATCCCGACAAGGCCGACCAGGCCCGCGCCAAGCCGACCATGGCCGGCTGGTTCGTCGGCCAGGTGATGAAGGCGACGGGTGGCAAGGCCAACCCGCAGGCCGTCAACGACCTGGTCAAGGCCAAGCTCGGCATCGAGGAATAGAGATGTTCGTACGCACGGCGAGCGAGCGCGACCTCGAGACGGTCAAGGCGCTGCTCGCCGAGACGTGGCACGCGACCTACGATGCCATCTACGGCGTCGATCGGGTCAACGAGATCACCGGCGAGTGGCATTCGCTGGCTTCGCTCAAGGCGCGGCTGACAAGGCCGCATTCCGAGTTCCTGGTTGCGGACGACGGCAAGCAGATCGGTGGCATGGCATATGCTGCGGCGACCAGCGATCCAAAGGTGGTGGTGCTCCATCAGCTATATGTGCGCCCGGCAAATCAGGGCGCCGGCATTGGCCGCAGCTTGCTCGAAGAGATCGAGCAGAGCTTTCCCGAGGCGCGGACTTTGCGTCTCGAAGTGGAGGAGGCGAATGCCGGCGCCATTGCCTTCTACGGGGCAAATGGTTTCGTGCATGCGGGCGCGACCGCCAATTGCGGTGCCGACCAGTCCGGCATTCCGGCGCTGATCTTCGAGAAGACGCTGGGCTGAGGCAGGCCAGGTTTAGCTGGCCGATATCTCGATATTGTCGATGAGGCGTGTCTTGCCGAGGCGGGCAGCGACCAAAACGCGGCCGTCGCGGTCCTTCCGCCATGGCGCCAGCGTCACGCTTTCCCGCGCCTCGACATAGTCGACGATGTCGAAACCGGCATCGAGGATCTGCTGGCGTGCGGCTGCCATGGTCGCCTGCTCGTCGGCGCCCGACTGAAGCAGCGACGCTGCCTTGCGCAGCACCTTGTTGAGCTTGCGCGCGATGTCGAGTTCCGCCGCGTCGAGATAGGCATTGCGTGACGACATGGCGAGGCCTTCGGCGTCGCGGATCGTCGGCGAGCCCAGGACCTCCACCGGCAGGTCGAGGTCGCGGCACAGCTTCTTGACCACGCAGAGTTGCTGGTAGTCCTTCTCGCCAAACACGGCGAGGTCGGGTGCCGCCTGGATGAACAGCTTGGCGACGACTGTGGCCACGCCGTCGAAAAAGGCCGGGCGGAAGGCCGTTTCAAGACCGGACGACGGGCCAGCGACGGAGATCGAAGTGGCAAAGCCTTGCGGGTAGACTTCGTCGACGCCGGGCGTGAAGGCGAGGTGGACGCCTGCCTGCTTGAGCTTGTCGAGGTCGAGCACCAGCTGGCGCGGGTACTTGTCGAGGTCTTCCGTCGGCGCGAACTGGCGCGGATTGACGAAGATCGAGACGACGCAGCGGTCGGCGCGCTCAAGGGCCGCGCGCATCAGCGAGACGTGGCCGTCATGCAGCGCGCCCATGGTCGGTACCAGCGCGACTTTCAGGCCCTCGGCACGCCACGCCTGCACTTGCGCGCGCAGGGCGGCGATGGTTTCGACGACAACGGTCATGCCTTGTCCTTGCTCAGTGAAAACAGGTGCTCGGGTCCGGGGAAGGCGCGGCTTCGGACGTCGCGCGCGTAGTCCTCGGCGGCCTTGGAGACCGTGTCCCGCAGCAGCGCATATTCCTTGACGAATTTCGGTACCCTGTCGACGGTGAGGCCGATGGCGTCGTCGATGACCAGGATCTGGCCGTCGCATTGAGCGCTGGCACCGATTCCGACCGTCGGGATGGCGATGCGTCGCGTGATTTCGGCGGCCACGGGCTCTACAGTGCCCTCGATGACGACCGAGAATGCGCCGGCGGCCTCGACTGCCTTGGCGTCGGCGTAGAGCAACTCGGCATTGGCTTCGGAGCGGCCCTTGATCTTGTAGCCGCCTTCCTTCTCGACCGACTGCGGCAACAGGCCGATATGGCCCATGACGGGGATGCCGGCGGCGACGATGGCGGCGATCTGGGCTGCGATGGCCGTGCCGCCTTCGAGCTTGACCGCATCGCAGCCGGTCTGGCGCACGATGCGCTGGGCACAGGCGACGGCGTTTTCGACCGTGTCCTCGTAGCTGCCGGCGGGCATGTCGACGACGACACAGGCGCGGCTCGAACCGCGCATCACCGCCTGGCCGTGGGCTATCATCATGTCCATCGTCGCGCCGAGTGTCGTCGGGTGGCCGTGCAACACCATGGCGACACTGTCGCCGACGAGTTGCAGGTCGACATGCGGGTCGAGCAGGCGGGCGATCGGATAGGTGTAGGCGGTGAGGCAGACGATCGGTACGCCGCCCTTGCGGGCCGACAGCTCGGCAGGCGTGATGCGGCGGCCAGCCACAGGCGCGTCAGAAGCCATGTCTTTTCCTCCCTCGACCGGGTGCCGGCCTAAGCCAGTCCGTGAGCCCGCATTGGGCCAGAGTCCATTACGGACCGGCTAATATTTTTGCAAGTGCGAGATCAAGCCGTGAGCAAGTGCGAGATGAGGCCGTCGTCACGGCAGGTCGCGAGCGGCTTCCTCCTGCGCCAACTTGCGGATGTAGACGGCGAATTCGGGGTCTTCGCCGGGTAGCAACTGGGGTAGGGCGTTGCGGAAATCCTCGCGCCGGCACCATTCGCGCATGAAATCTTCCCAGGATGCCCAACGCCGCTGCCGGCGCTCCGGCATGTCTGGCTCGTAGGCCACAAGATAGGCACGCTCGAACAACGCGATGAGGATGGCGAACATCGCCAGGAGCCGGTCGCGCTGCTCGTCGTTCAGGCCGACGGTAGCCTTTTCGGACTGCAGCCGAAGGTCGGAGTGCTGGAGCGACAGCTTGAGGAAGTTGGTGTAGCCGTCGGAGAGCATCTGGTAGATCTCTTCCTCCTCATTGACCCTTTCCTTGCGCTGTTCGAAGACGAAGATGAAGATAGCCAGTGGCAGGCCGAAGATCGTCACCAGCATGCTCAGCATTTCAAGGGTTTGCATGAAGGGCATTTGTCGCATCCCATCCGACGCCTGGGACGAACAGTAGGTTGTGATTGATCGCCTGCCAATCGTCGCAGGACGCAAGTTGCGCGTTCTAAACTCTTGCCTTCGCGCCAGCCTGACGCCATAAGCAGGAGACTTTCGACGCGCCTGCCGCGAGGATCCGATGAAGAAATTCCTTGTCCAGTTTTTCACTTGGTGGAACGGCCAGACCCTTGGCACCCGCTTCCACACCTGGCGCAAAGGCACCAAGGTGGGCCAGGACGAATTCGGCAACGTCTACTATGAAGGCGGCAAGGATTCCGAGGGCCGCACGCGCCGCTGGGTGATCTACAGCGGCGTGTCGGAAGCGTCGATGATTCCGCCCGGCTGGCACGGCTGGATGCATCACCGCGTCGACGTGGCGCCGCCGAGCGACAACTACATTCCGCGCGAGTGGCAGAAGGGGCATCAGCCCAATCTTACCGGCACCTCCGGCGCATACCGGCCCAAGGGTTCGGTGCTCGGCAACACGCATCGCCCGCAGGTTACCGGCGACTACGACGCCTGGACGCCCGGCTCGTAAGACGACAGCTCTTAGGCGCGGACATTTGTCGCCACAATTGGCGGCTAACTGCTTGCCCATTGGTGTCAGGCGTTTAGCCTTGGCGCATGGGAATCACCGAGTGCAGAACACTCCGGGCGCAACGGCGGTAACGACTGTATGACACTTCCTGGCCGGGTTCCGTCGAGCGGACGATCGAAGGCGAAAGCTCTGCTTGCTGCTGTCGCGCTGTGCGCCGGCCTTGGCCAGGCGACGGCCCAGGACAGTATCCAGCGCCTGCCGCTCGAAGAACAGGTCCAGCAGGGCGACGATCTCCCGGCCATCGATCTCGAGCCTTTGCCCGGCGAAGCCCAGCCTGCCCCGAGCGAGGCTCAGCCGGCGCCGCAGGCCGCAGCCCAACCGCAGCGCATCAAGAATCCGATCGCCGAGTTCGCTGGCATCGACAAGATCACCGGCCGCATCATCACTTTCGACGTCTATGTCAATGAAACCGTGCAGTTCGGCGCACTGCAGGTGACGCCGCGTGTCTGCTATTCTAGGCCGGAGAACGAGGAGCCGAAGACGGACTCGTTCGTCGAAGTCGACGAGATCACGCTCGACCGCAAGATCCGGCGCATCTTCACCGGCTGGATGTTCGCCGAAAGCCCTGGCCTGAACGCCGTCGAGCACGCCGTCTATGACGTCTGGCTGAAGGCCTGCAAGCGCAAGTCGGACGTGCCGGCGCCGGAAGCCGCCAAGACCAACTGATCTCTATCGGAACCGCATCCACCGCCCGGCGTTTGTCGTCACGAGCAACGCCAGCGGAGGATCGTGCTGTGATGACCGTTAACCGTGACGAACTCCTCGAACTCGAGCGGGAATTCTGGACCGGCGATGAGCAGTTCTTTGCCGAAAACGCCGACCGGGAGTGCCTCGTCGCATTTCCCGAGATGGCTTGCGTGATGAGCAATGCCGATCTGGCCGCCACCGCCAGGAAGCCTAATCGCTGGCGAAACCTCGAGATCAAGCTGCAAGGCATCGTCGAGCCGGGCAGCGACATCGTCGTGCTGACCTATGAGGCCAAGGCCGTCCGCGAGAACGGGGAGCCGTATTCGGCGCTTGTCAGCACCGGCTACGTCCATCGCCTGCAAGGCTGGAAAATGATGTTCCACGCCCATGCGCCGCTCCAGCCGGAAGGCAGCAAGGCCAGGAACTAGCGCTTCAGGGAGCGAAATTGGCTTCGCCGACCAGCGCCTTGGCCAGCAGCTTCTCGTATTTGTCGCGCGGCACGTCGACCGCGCCGAAGCGCTTGAGATGGTCGGTGGTGAATTGCGTGTCGAGCAGCAGGAAGCCGCGTTGCTGGAGCCGTTCGACCAGGCGGACGAGGCAGACCTTCGATGCATCTTTCTCGCGCGAGAACATGCTTTCGCCGAAGAAGGCGCGACCCAGCGACACGCCATAGAGACCGCCGACCAACTGCCCGTCGCGCCATGCCTCAACCGAGTGCGCATGGCCGATGCGGTGGAGATGGGTGTAGGCTTCGCGGATAGGCGCGTTGATCCAGGTCGACAGGCGCCCGGCGCGCCGTTCGGCGCAGGCATCGATCGTCGCTTCGAAGTCGCTGTCGAAACGGACTTCGAAATGCCCCTGCCGGATCGTCTTGGCAAGGCTGTGCGGTACGTGGAAGCTGTCGAAGGGGATGATGCCGCGCGTCTCGGGCCGGACCCAGAAGACCTCCGGATCCGACGCGCTTTCGGCCATGGGAAAGACGCCCGACGCATAGGCCTTCAACAGAAGGTCCGTGGGTATGCTGTAGCCGGGCGCATAAGGGCGGGTCATGCGCCCCCCAGCCTACTCGCCTTTGGCGAGATGTTTTTCCAGCCAGTGGATGTCGTAGTCGCCATTTGCAATGTCAGGGTTGCCAACAAGTTCACGGAACAGCGGCAACGTCGTCTTGATACCATCTACCACGAATTCGTCGAGCGCGCGCCGTAGACGCATCATGCATTCGACGCGATTGCGGCCGTGCACGATGAGCTTGCCGATCAGGCTGTCATAGTAGGGCGGGATGCGATAGCCGGAATAGACGCCCGAATCGACGCGGATGCCGAGGCCGCCCGGGGTGTGGAAATGCGTGATCGTGCCGGGCGAAGGCACGAACGTGCGCGGATCCTCGGCGTTGATCCGGCATTCGATGGCATGGCCGTGGAAGCGGATGTCGTTCTGCGTGACAGACAGGCCGCCGCCGGAAGCGACGCGGATCTGCTCGTGCACGAGGTCGATACCGGTGATCGCTTCGGTGATCGTATGCTCGACCTGGAGACGGGTGTTCATTTCGATGAAATAGAACTCGCCGTTCTCGTAGAGGAACTCGATCGTACCTGCGCCGGAATAGCCGAGGTTAGCTACCGCATTGGCGCAGATGTCCCCGATGCGCGAGCGCTCCTCGGCGTTGAGGGCGGGCGAATTGGCTTCCTCCCAGACCTTCTGGTGGCGGCGCTGCAGCGAGCAGTCGCGCTCGCCGAGATGGACGCCCTTGCCGGCGCCGTCGCCGAAGATCTGGACTTCGATATGGCGCGGCTTCTGCAGGTACTTCTCGATGTAGACGGCGTCGTCGCCGAAGGCCGCACCGGCTTCGGTGCGTGCAGTCTGCAGCGCGACTTCGAGGTCCGCCTCGGTGAGGGCAACCTTCATCCCGCGACCGCCGCCGCCGGCGGAGGCCTTGATGATGACCGGATAGCCGATCTCGGCGGCCACCCGCTTGGCTTCCTTCTCGTCGCTGACAGCGCCTTCCGAGCCGGGAACGACCGGAATGCCCAGACGCTTGGCGGTGCGCTTGGCCTCGATCTTGTCGCCCATGATGCGGATATGGTCGCCCGAGGGCCCGATGAAGGTGATGTTGTGGGCGGCCAGGATGTCGGCGAACTTGGCGTTCTCCGACAGGAAGCCGTAGCCAGGATGGACGGCGTCCGCCCCGGTGATCTCGCATGCCGCGACGATCTGATGGATGTTGAGATAGCTGTCGCGCGAAGGCGGTGGGCCGATGCAGACGCTTTCGTCGGCAAGCCGCACATGCATGGCGTCGGCGTCTGCGGTGGAGTGAACAGCAACCGTCTGGATGCCGAGCTCCTTGGCCGCGCGGAGCACTCTCAGCGCGATTTCGCCGCGGTTGGCGATCAGGATTTTCTGGAACATTGCGCGCAGCCTTCCGGCTTACTCGACGACGACGAGCGGCATGCCGTATTCGACAGGCTGCGCGTCTTCAATCAGGATCGCTGTGACGGTGCCGGAGCGCGGCGCGGGAATCTGGTTCATCGTCTTCATGGCTTCGATGATCAGCAGCGTCTGGCCTTCCTTGACCACCGAGCCAACCTCGATGAACGGCTTGGCATCCGGCGACGGTGCCAGATAGGCAGTGCCGACCATCGGCGAGGGCACGGCGTTCTTGGAGATGTCGACGACCGCGGGTGCGGCGACCGCGACCGGCGTCGAATTCACAGCTGCCGGCGCTGCCATGACCGGGGCCGCCACCGCATGCACGGCCTGCGTCTGGCGCGAGACGCGCACCTTGAGGTCGCCGAGTTCGACTTCGATCTCGGTCAGGTTGGTGTCGTTCAGGATCCCTGCGAGGTCGCGGACGAGCTGCTGGTCAACTCCATCGGTCTTCTTCGTCGCCATGTTCAAACCTTTTCTGTCTGTTTCCGGTCAGAGCCGGGCGGCCAGCGCCTGAAGCGCCAGCGTATATCCGAGCGGCCCGAAGCCGCAGATCATGCCCACGGCCACCGGTGCCACCATCGATTTATGGCGGAACGGCTCGCGGGCGTGGATGTTGGAAAGGTGCACCTCGGCGACCGGCAGCGGCGAGACGGCACGGATGGCGTCCTGCAGCGCGATCGAGGTGTGGGTATAGGCGCCGGCGTTGAGCACGATGCCGGCGGCGTTTTCGCCTGCCTCGTGAATCCAGTCGACCAGATCGCCCTCGTGGTTCGATTGCCGGAAGTCGACCGCAAGCCCGAGCGAAGCGGCTGCCGCATGGCAGTCGGCCTCGATGTCGGCCAGGGTCTTGCCGCCATAGATGCCGGGCTCGCGTTTGCCGAGCATGTTAAGGTTCGGACCGTTGAGGACGAAAACCGTTTTCAATCTACAGACCTTTCCACCCGCCAGATCCTCTCTGGCGCGGCGGACCCTCTATAATCGGCATAAGCCGTCGCGGAAAGAGCGCAAGCAACTTCTTGCGCTGTCCACAACGGCTCATGTCCAAATGACGGGCTCAGCAGGTGGAATCGGCCTGGCAGGCGGCGGCCGCGGCGATCTTCTCGGCCAGCACGTCCTGGCCGAGCGCGCCGAAGACGACCTCGTTGCCGACGACATAGGACGGCGTGCCGCTGATCTGCAGCTTGTTGGCGAGCTCGTAGGTGCGGTTGAAGGCCTCGCCTATGGCCGGATCCTTCATCGCCTCGCGCAGCTTGGCTTCGTCGGCGCCGAGCTCCAGAGCGAGCTTGATGGCATTGTCCTCGCCGGCGCGGCCTTCGCCGCCGAGCAGCTTGTCGTGGAATTCGCCGTACTTCTCGGGCATCAGCTTACGGAAGGCCATCGAAACGACGTGGGCCTTCTGGGAGTCAGGTCCGAGGATCGGGAACTCCTTGAGGACGAAGCGCAGGTCGGGATTGGCCTTGGTCAGCGCATGCATGTCGGCCTGCGCGCGTTTGCAGTAGCCGCAATTGTAGTCGTAGAACTCGACGATGGTGGTCTTGCCGTCGGGATTGCCGACGATGCCGTCGAAGGCGGAGTTGAAGATCTCGTCCTTGCTCTGCTTGATCACCTCGAGGCTGGCGATGCGCTGCTCTTCCTTCTGCTTGGCTTCGAGCGCGCCCTGCATTTCGAGCAGCAGCTCGGGATTGTCGAGCAGGTATTCGCGCACGATCGTCTCGACCTGCTTCTTGTCGAGGCTGCCGGTTGCTGCCGGTTGCGATGCGCTTTGGGCATGCGCGGTGCCAGGATTGCCGGCCAGGCCGAAAGCCAGCATGGCGAAGGCGACTGCGATGCCGGTCGTGCCGAGAAGAAGTGCTTTTTTCATGATCCCTGAGTCTCCAGCCGTTTCGGCTATGTCGCTACCCGCCGAAAGAAGGTTCACTTCTTTTTCTTGCTCGGCGCCTTGTAATTGATGATGTCCTGGGCGCGCACCCAGCCCGGCGAGCCGCGCGGCATCTTCATCTGCGCGCGCATCGCAAAGATCTTGGCGTCCTGGTAGGCACCGCTGTAGTAGTGTCCGTCGGCGGTGGCAAGGTCGGCGTCGGCGACGTCGCCGAGCATGCCGTAGGCCTGGGCGAGGTAGCGATAGCCGGCGGCGTTCTCGCGATCGCGATCTAGGCCCTTGCGCACCTCGATGACGGCTTGCTTCAATGCGTCCGGGGTGCCGACTGCGAGATAGGCCTGGCCAAGCTGGATCGGCAGGATGCCCGACTTGGCCGGGTCGAGCCGGACGGCGGTGGCGTAGGATTCGGCTGCAGCCGCTGCCTTGTTCGACTTCATCAGGATGTCGCCGCGCAGCTCGTGGAAATAGGCGTTCTTGGGCTGCGACTTGATCAGCGCGTCGGTCTTGTTGAGCGCAGAGCGCAGATCGCCGAACAGATAGGTCGCCTGGGCGTCGCCATAGCGCGCGGCAAGGCCACCCGCATTGTTGCGAAGCAGCCGCGAGGCGGCAGCCTGGCCCTGAGTGTAGACGGCGATCTTCACCCGCATCATGTCATGACGCAGCTGCAGCGCTTCAGAATCGGCCTTGCCGAAATTGGGGCTCTGATGCGCCAGCGTTTCGAGATTGGCGATGCGTTCGCGCGGCATCGGATGGCTGACCTGATAAGGGTCGACCCGGGCGCCTGACAGCGACAACGCACTCTGGAAGCGCTGGAAGGTCTTCAGCATGCCCTGTGCCGACTGGCCCGTGGCATTGAGATAGGTGATCGCCGAACGGTCGGCGGTGGCCTCTTCCGAGCGCTGGTAGCCGAGCAGGCTGCGCCGTGCCATTTCCGAACCGCCGGTCATGATGCCGGCGCCCGCGGCACCGAGGCCGTTGGTGTCGGAGGCTGCCCCTGCCACCATCGCGCCTGCGCCGAGCAGCGCGGCCACGATCGCCATGGTCTGGGCGCGTGCCAGCTGGTCGCGCAAGCGTTCCTGGTGGCCGCCGGCGATATGGCCGGCCTCATGCGCCAGCACGCCGATGACCTCGTTCGGCGTCTCCGACGTCATCAAAGTGCCGGTGTTGATGAAAATGCGCCGGCCGGCAACGAAGGCATTGAAAGCCGGATCGTTGACGAGCACGATATTGATGTTCGAATTGGCAAGCCCCGCAGCCTTGAGGATCGGCCGGGCGTAGTCGCGAACCAGCGCCTCGATCTCTGCGTCGCGTACTATGGGCACCCGCTGCGCATGCGCTGCACCCGTCGAACCCAGCGCAACGCCGGCCGACAATGCAAACGCGGCAAAGGCGCGCGTTGATCTTGCGAGGAAACGCGAAAGACTATTGTTGCTCTGCATGGCGGGAAACACTCGTAAACGAGCCGTTGGGCTGTGAAAAGGCTGGTCCAAGAAACTCATCAACTTGTGATCCCCATATCAATCAGGCATTTGTGCGGCGCATTGCCCGACGGACGGCAAGGGAAAGTGGACGAACATGGCGGTAGCGATTTCACGGCGCGGCGAGGTTGAGCCCTTCCACGCGATGGACATCCTGGCCGAAGCCAACAGGCTCAAGGCCTTGGGAACGCCCGTCATTTCGATGGCGGTCGGCCAGCCCTCCGATCCGGCACCGCAACGGGTGCGCGATGCGGCGGCCGCAGCACTCAAGATCGGGCGTATCGGCTATACCGACGCGCTCGGCCTTGCCGAACTGCGCAAGGCGATTTCGGCCTACTACGCCGAACATTACCGCATCGAGGTGCCGGCTTCGCGAATCGCCGTCACCACCGGGTCGTCGGCGGCCTTCAATCTGGCGTTCCTCGCGATGTTCGATCCGGGCGACCGGGTGGCGATCGCTGCACCCGGCTATCCCGCCTATCGCAACATCATGGGCGCGCTCGGGCTCGACGTGGTCGAGATCGAGCTTGATGGCGCTGCTTATCTCCACGCCGAGCATCTGCGCGAGGCGCATCGCCAGAAGCCGCTGAAGGGCGTGCTGTTTGCGAGCCCCGCCAATCCGACCGGCGCGGTCGTGCCGCCGGGCGACTTCAAGGCGCTGGTCGACACGGCACGCGAACTCGGCATCGCCGTCATCTCAGACGAGATCTACCACCGGCTTGCCTATGGCGCGCCCGACGTGACCGCGCTCGCCTATGACGACGACGTCACCGTCATCAACTCGTTCTCGAAATATTACTGCATGACCGGCTGGCGCATCGGCTGGATGGTATTGCCGGAACGGCTGGTGCGGCCGGTGGAGCGCATCGCGCAATCGCTCTACATCTCGGGGCCCGAGCTGTCGCAGGTCGCGGCCATCGAGGCGTTCAACGTCACCGACGAGCTCGAGGTCATCAAGGCGCGCTATGCCTGGAACCGCGAGCTACTGGCCAAGCGGCTGCCGGAACTGGGGTTCAGCTTCGCAACGCCCATGGATGGCGCCTTCTACGCCTTTTGCGACGTCTCGCGCCTGACCAACGACAGCATGGAGTTCGCACGTCGCATGCTGGCCGAAGCCCATGTCGCAGCAACGCCCGGCAGGGATTTCGATCCGCTCGCCGGCCATCGCTATATGCGCTTCTCCTATGCCGGCAGCCACGACGAAATGATCGAGGCGATGGACCGCATCGAGCGCTGGTTGCGCTGAGCGCCGGTCTCCTTCAAATCCAACCGCCCCGTCGTCGAGCCAACGGGGCGGGGCAGGGGCAAGGGGAGGATCATCTCGGCCCCTGATTGCCAGGATGCTACAACCCCCGCGGACAGCATCCTGACAAACCATGATTTTCGACAAAGGTTTCCCGCCGGCGGATGGGCTGCGCTCACGCCATCCACCTCGGACCTTCGTTATCGCTGCCTTCTTCCGTGGCCCGTCAGGGGCCAAGGACCGCGGCGACCGCCTTGCCCGCATCGAGCAGTCCGGCGCCAAAGAAATAGCCCTTGCCCTTCGCAGGCTCGTTGTCGGCATTCATCGGATCGGGCGTCAGCGGTGTCGTGCCCGGCTTGACGGTGGCGTTCTGGTCGCAGGCGGCCACCAGGATCGCCTTTGACGACAGGCCGTCGAGTTTTGCCGCCGGGCCCTGCTTGGCCTTGTTGGCGCGCGCCAGCAGGGCTGCCACGCCCGCGACAAGGGCTGCGGCACCCGAGGTTCCGCCGAACGTCGTGTAGTAGCCGCCGCCTATGCCGGGATTGTCGTGCGGCGGCAGGATCGACGAATAGGGATCCGAGCCGCCGGCATAGCCGAACGTGCCGGGCAGGTCGGTCGTCAGCAGCGAGAAATGGCTGTGCGGAATGACCTTGCCGGTGCCGGGATGGTAGAAATGCTGCTCGACCATCGGGTCGGTTCGGTCCACGCGCAACTGGTGCCGCGTGTAGATCTCGAAATCGTCGGACGGTGCGACCAGCGTCAGCTTCGTTCCGTAGTTGCTGTAGCCGGAGCGATAGCCGTTGGGCGTCACCGCGCCCACGGCCACAATGCCATTGTTGGCCGCGGCGAGGTTGGCCGGGTAGATGAGCTGGCTTTCACCGTCGTTTCCTGCCGCGCACACGACCGGCACCTTGCGGCTGATCGCGACGATCAGCTTGGCGAGGATGTTCCAGGCCAACTCGCGATTTGCCGTCTTGCCGACCGCATTGGGACGGATTTCGCTGGCTGGCGGCGTCGCCTCCTCGAGCCGGGCAAACAGATCGGCCCGCTCCCAGTTCTGGCGCTCGTCGAGGTCCTGCGACAGCTCGGGCTTCGGATTCAGGGCGCCGCGGTTCGGATCGGGGAGCCCGCGGGGCAGCAGGATCACGTCGGCACCGCTGGCGAAGGCATAGAGGAAAGCCGTGATGAACTGGTCGGGCTGCTGTTCGAAGCCGGTGCGAATCGAGATCAGCCGCGAGAAGGGATCGACGCCGAAATAGGGCAGCGTGTTGCGGTTCGGGTTGGGGACGACGCTGCCGTCGTCGCAGTTCAGCACATCTGGAAGCACGATGGCGGGATCGGGGGCAACGGTGGCGGCCGGTTCGCCAACTGCCAGGCCGGCGACGGCGGTGCCGTGGCTGCCGAAGGTCTCGTCCCCCTCGATCAGCGTATGGACGACGCCCTCGGAGGCCACGAGCTCGGCAATCAGGCTATTGAAATAGCCCGTTTCAGGTCCGGTCAGGTTCAGCGCGCCCAGGCCGGCGGTGGAAAGACCGGCAAAAAACGCGGCTTTGACCTCCGGGTCGTAGGGGCTGGCTGCAGGCGCGGCCACATATTTCGCGCCATGGGGATGGCTGACGAGATCGATCGACTTGACGGTGTCGAGCCGGCTCTTGAGGTTTGGGTGGCTGCGGCTGACGCCGACGTCGATGAGGGCGATCGTCGCCGGCGTGTTGGCCGCCGGAAAGGCCTGGGTGATCGTATCCCAGACCGTGCCTTCTATGTCCGGCGATGAGTAGTCGATCTCGCCGCCCGGGCTGAGCGGCCCGAAAGTCGCATCGATCACGCCGAGCGCGGCGAGGTGCCAGAGATAATAATAGGACTGCGGTGCCTGGAAGGAGAATTGGTTGCCGTTTGCCATCTTCGTCTCTCCCTCAAAGCCATTCGCGCTGGGCGGCGAGATAGTTCGCCATGAAGGCATCCCTGAGATAGGGCTGGAAACGCTGTGCCAGGGCGCGTCCGCCATTGGTGTCGCTGGGATAGTGGAGGCCCGCCCATTCGCGGTTCTCGGCGACCTTGCGGGCGATGCGTGACAGCTCCTCCGTCGCCGGGTGCTCGGGCAGGATCGAGTTGAAGGCGAAAGCGATCGTATGGCACTGGAACGAGTGGTTGCTGGGATAGGCCTGGTGCGCCGGGTTGGGCAGCATCAGCCGCAGCCTTGGCTCGATCTGGTTCGGCCGCGTGCGGTTGAACTTGGCCTTGTAGATCAGCCCGACATATTCGCAGGCCGTGAGAATCGCCTGGAACAGGCCCTCGGTCTGATCGAAGCCGCTGATGCCGTCGATGCCCAGTGGCTTGGTGAAATCCGAGACGTCGAGGCTGGCTTCGCGCTCGATGTCTTCCTTGCGCCGTGTCCGTTCGCGGTCGCGCGCTTGGAGCGACAGCATGACCGCGGTTTCCAGCCGCGTGACGTCGGGCCCTGGGGGCAGCGGGATGTCGAGCTGCTCCCAGGTGAATTTGCGCGCCGCGGTGAATGCATGCGGCGAGGGCGAGGTGTGAAGGCGCCGAAGCTCGAAGGCGGGGATGAGGTTGCTCTGTGAACCGCCTCCGGACCCGGATTGCAGAGCGCTGCCCTTGTTCTTGTTCTTATTTTTGTTTTTGTTCTTATTCTTGTTCTTGTTGAGCGAAGCCTTGTTCTGCACACCAGCACTCATCACCGCGCCGGCAACCCTTGCGGCCATCACCATCTGCGGGCCGGCTGCGAGCGATTTCGTCTCCAGCGCAACCTGCGGCCGGTCGGAAGCCGCACAAGGCAGCACGTCGTCACCGGCGATCTTGAAGCGGTACTGATCCAGGAAGTGCGATAAGCCGCCTTCATGCGGCGCAAAACTGTCGTTGCCAGCCACTTTATACCCCATTGATTTGATCGAATGTTGCGGCGCTCAGTGCGCCGGTCAGGCTTATTTCTTGACGCCGGCCTTGATGAGGCCCGAAATCAGATTGGCGCCGCCTTCGGTTCGCATGATCGGGTAGCGCGCATCGATCAACGAACTGATCGAGAAATTGGGTTCCACCGTATTGAGGCGGTCGAGAAGCGAGCGCGCGGCGCGGATGTCGCCCAGCTGCGCATGGCTCGCCACGAGATAGCGGAGCAGCGAATTGAAATCCGGCCGTTCGCGCAGCGCCTGTTCGCCGGCCTCGATGGCGACGCGGTGATTGCCGGCGAGTGTGGCGTTGATCAGCCGCGAGGTGTCGAAATAGTAGCGGTAGGGGCTGTGGGCGCCGAGGTGACGCGCCCAGTTGGCGAGGCCCAAGCCCTTTTCCGGCTGTCCGGCATAGGCATGCAGCATCGAGTAGAGGTCCCAGCCCAAGACCTGGGTCGGGTTGGCCCGGATTGCCCGTTCGAACAGACCCGATGCGTAGTCGTATTCGCCGAACAGGAACGAATGGACGTGGCCGACCAGCGCCAGGGTGACCGAGTTGCCGGGGTCGAGTTCCAGCGCCTTGCGTGCGTATTGCTGCGCCTGCTCGGTCACATTGGCCGAATCGGAAAAGCGCTGGCCGACCTGGAAGGTCATCAGGAAGGCGAGCCAGGCATAGGCCTGCGACGATGGCCGCTGGGCGATGATGCGCCGAAGCGAGGCCTCCGACATCACAAGGTCGTTGCGCGACAGGCGGAACATGGCGTTGACGGCAGCAAAGAGGCTCTCGCCCTCCGCCGCGTCGTCGGATTGTTCGGAGCGCGCGATGAAGTACCGGCGCAACTCGTCCATCGCCTCGTTGATGAGCTGGTGCGAGGCCGAGGTGTCGCCCGTCTCGATGGCGCGGCGTTCCAGCGTGGCGCCGCCCATCCACAGCAGGCTGCGGTCCGCGGTGCGATGGACGCTGACGCTGATATGGGCCTGGTGGGCCGAAAACCGGTAGCCGACCTGGATGGCCAGGGCCACGGCGTCGAATTCGGCCCCGGCTTGCGTGGCCGCTGAAAGGTCTGGCCTCGAAAGGTCGCAGACGGCCAGTTCGCCATCTTCCAGCAACGAACGGACCAGTGATGCCGTGAACATGTCCGGCAGCGATGCCGCATTGAATGCGTCGCCTGATATCGAGGGCGGCAGCAGGGCGACAGACCAGCCGGTGAGGCTGCCGCGTTGCGGCGTCGTTCTGCGCTCCCCGCCATCGGGCGAATCCGGGCCGGACCGCTTGTTCTCTGCCGGGATGAAGCCGTTGGCTCGACGGTCTTTCGGGCTGAGGTCGCGCTGGCCGAGCGCGGTTTCGAGCCGGCCATGCCAGACCTGGCGCTCGAGCATCAGCCATTCCTCGAATTCGGGGTCGCCTATGTCGAGCCCTTCGAGCAGCTCCGGCCAGGATTCGAGTTGCACGTCGTCGGGCGAGGACTGGCGTGCCGGGTCGAGAAGCTGCAGCGCATCGACCGATACGCGGTTGAGGTCGAGCGAGATCGTATGGTTGTCGGAAATGATGATGCGTTCGGCCATCGGGCCGAGCGACTTGCGCACGTCGACAAGCGCCTGCCTCAGGCTTGCCGCCGCCTGTTCTTCGCCACGGTCGCTCCACAGCTTGTCGCGAAGCCAGATGCGTGACCGGGCGCCGCGCGGGGCCAGCGCCAGCATGGCAACCAAGGCGCGGGATTTCTGGGCTTTCGGCGTGCACGACACGCCATCTGCGTCGGTGACGGCCAGCGTCCCGAACAGATAGATATGACCCAGGGTACTGGCGTCTTCACCAGTCATCGCGCGGACCTTTGCAGCAGGTCGTTCCTGCCCGCGACGAGGGTAGCACAACTCGACTCGCCTTGGGCGTGGATACCTTAGGTTGGAATCATACAACGACAACCCAGCCAGCGCGCCTATTTGTGTGCCTTCGCATCCGGACAAAACCTGAAGCATTCCAGCGTCCCTCACCAATGTTTGCCGGAGGCGATTCCAGCCTGTTTTGGAAGACGATAGTGGGGTGGGGTGATTGCTGCGTGAGCGAAACGTCAAAGCAGCCGAAAATCTCAGGTCGTCCTGGCTGAATCGTCATGTGGCGCACACAGGTGCGGACATGCCGACCGCTTGGTTGCGTGGCGGTTCACAAGTATCGGGAGAGGGGCGGAAAACCGGTGGTCCGACCGGAATGCCGCGCCGTTGGGGAGGGATTTCGGCGCGGGTTCGTCAAAAAGCGGGGCTGCCGACAGGGCACGCGCCGATGTGGTCAGGTCCGCAGAGCTGCAACTGGCGGCGACTCGGCGAACGGTCACGACCGGTCGCCGCAGGTGATCAGCTACTTATGTTACCTGCTGGCGCTGGCACGTCGCGGGCCGGCAATCTGCCTGCCCAGCGCCAGCGCGTCCTGGAGGTCGGTGGTGTATTTCGCCGTGTCTTCGAGCCCGCCGAAATGGTTGAGGCGGATGGTCTCGCCTCGCTTGCTCATGACCACTCCGATGGAGCGAAGGGTCTCGCGTACATCCGAAAAACGCATGGTCGCCTCTCCTGGCCGGTGGTTGGTGAATATTAGCGACCGCTTGTAACAGCCCCATGTTGCACGCAACGTGATGGATACGTGAATCGGGTTGTGAAAAGTTTCGCGTCGAGCGCGAATTTTGCGACGCGGGGCCGGGCAGTTGGCTCTGGAAAAAAGTTCGGCTGCAGCGGGGCCTCGCCGCTGCAGCCGTTCGCTTGCGCCACCAGGCTGGTGGCGCAGTGCCAGCCTACTTCTTTTCGAGGACCGGGAACTTGATCCCCAGCTGTTCGAGATAGGTCGGATACTTCGACGGGTCGTAGTAGAATTTCTGCATTTCCGGCCGGAAGGTCGCCATGATCTCCACGTTCTTCTGGATCTGCGGCTTGTCGTCGGCGCTCAGCATCGGGACATATTTCTGGCCCTTCTGCTGTTCGTTCTGGAAATAGTCGGTCGCCTTGGTCAACAGTTCCGGATTGGTCAGGAGGTCGATCGACGTCATGGCGACGACTTTCGAGCCGGCGACCACGCCCTTGTGGGCGATCGGCGTCGCCATCGCCATGGCGTTCGACCAATGGTGGCCAGGCAAACCGGGGATGTTCGACGGGTAGTTCACGGTGATCGTCGGCACCACCCAGGAGATGTCGCCGATGTCGTCCGACCCGCCGCTCTCGGGTTTCTCCAGCGGCGGCTGCAGTTCCTTGAGCTTGACGGCCAGCCCTTCCTCCTTGGCTTTCACCGTCTTCTGCACGGCCTTGGCGAAGGCCTGCTCGTCGTCGTTCCAGCTGGGCAGGCCGACCTGCTGGATGTTGGCGTAGGCGGCCTCGGCCATCGGTTTGTTGAAGTGGCGCGGTGCCGCTGTGCCGACGATCTGTCGCGACACGGTGGTGTTGGACATTTTGGCCGCGGCTTCTGCGATGGTGTTGGCGGTTTCGAAATTCTTGGAAATGTTGTCGAAGTCCTGCTCGCGGATAAAGTACCAGACCGTTGCCGCGGAAGGCACGACGTTGGGCTGGTCGCCGCCATCCGGGATGACGTAGTGCGACCGCTGTTCGGGACGCAGGTGCTCGCGCTTCATGTTCCAGGCGATGTTCATCAGTTCGACGCCGTCGAGCGCGCTGCGGCCGCGCCAAGGCGCGCCGGCCGAATGGGCCGATTCGCCGCTGAAGGTATATTCGACTGAAACCATGCCGGTGCCGTTGGGCTGGCCCCATGTGGTCTGCAGATTGTTGCCGACATGGGTGAACAGCACCGCATCGACATCCTTGAAGACGCCGTCGCGCACCATGTAGGCCTTGCCGGCCAGCAACTCCTCGGCAACGCCAGGCCACAGCATGATGGTGCCTGGGATCTTGTCCTTCTCCATGATGTCCTTGAGCGCGAGCGCTGCGACGACATTCACCGCCTGCCCGGAATTATGGCCTTCGCCATGCCCCGGCGCGCCTGCGATCATCGGGTCGTGATAGGCGACGCCGGGCTTCTGCGAGGTCTTGGGCAGCCCGTCGATGTCGCTGCCGAGGGCGATCACCGGTTCGCCCGATCCCCATTTGGCGACCCAGCCGGTGGGCAGGCCGGCGACGCCGCGTTCGACCGTGAAGCCGCCTTCTTCGAGGATGTCGGTGATGTATTTCGAGGTTTCGACTTCCTGGAATGCCAGTTCGCCGAAGCTGAAGATCGAATCCGTCATCTCCTGGGCGAGCTTGGCGCGCGACTCGATGCCCTCGATCGCACGTTTCTTGAGGTCCGCGACCTGCTCGGCGCTCATCGGCTTCTGTTCGTTTGCCAATGCATATGTCGAGGTGGACGCTGCCAGGAAGGCAGCCAGGGCTATTCGTGAAATCCGCATCCGCTTCATGAAAATCTCCCATTGATCGACAACTCGCCGCTGGCCACGAGCTGCAATCTGCAGAGCCTGACGCAACGGTAACCGGAATGATGACGTCGGGTTGGGAGTGACGGCAAGAATATTCTTCCAGTCACTGGAATTTAGGAAAATATGTGCTGTGAATCGCCAGTCTTATGGTCTGTTGTATTTTCGCAGGCTAATATATGTGTCGGAAACAGAATGCCGCGGCGGCGGCTGTTCAACTCAAGGTCAACGATTGGCCCAATCGGCAAATCTTCTGGACTACTGCGGGGCAGGGCTGCTGGAACCGGAAGATCTTCACAGGCGTCGCTGCATTGCATGTGGAGCTTGGCATCCGCGCCTGCGGCGGGCAGCGTGATTGCCGTCTCCGGCCGGCCGAGCCATAAACGTCGTGGCCATGCCAGGCACGTTTGTGCCCTGATGCCAACAATTGCACTTTGCGGAAAAGTGGCTCCCCGGGCCGGATTCATTTCTGTGATTTTGTCGTCCATGGCATCAACCGAAAACGGCGCAACGCGTTGAAAACAAATACACGGCTTGTCACCTCTAACATTACTGTCTAACACTAGCGCATACCCCAATAGAGGGGAAAAAGCGGGGAAAGACAGCATGGGGAGCCACACTCGCAACGTCCTGACTGTCAAGTCAATTGCGGCCAGTAAGGCGGCAAAGCTGCGCGATGGCGGTGGCCTTTGGCTCGTAAGCAAAGGGCAAGGCCGCTATTGGATCTTCGATTTTAGGTTCGGGGGCAAGCGGCGCGAGCTGGGTCTTGGCCCGCTTCACACGGTGGGATTAGCCGAGGCTCGCCAGAAGGCAGAGGCTGCCCGCTTACTGGTCCGGCAGGGTGTTGACCCGATAGAACATCGTCACGGCGTTGAGGCCATCGAGGCGGCCCAGGCGAGGGCATGCGTGAAGACTTTCGGACAGTACGCGGACGCCTACGTTGACGACGCTGTGAAGGCGGGCCGCTGGCGAGGTGGAAAGACTGAGGCGCGCTGGCGGAACATGTTGACCAACCATGCCAAGGCGATACGAGACAAGGCGCTTGCGTCAATCGGCGTTACCGAGGTGCTGTCGGTGCTGCGGCCTTTGTGGGGTGACAAGCAAGAGACGGCCGAAAAGCTTCGTGAATGCATCGAGCGAGTTCTGGACGCCGCGAAGGTTGAGGGCCTGCGGGCCGGGGAGAACCCCGCGGCGTGGAAAGGCAACCTTGAGCATGTGCTCCACAAACCCGACGCGCTGACCACCAAGAGCAATCACGCAGCCATGCCATGGGCGCGCGTGCCGGTGCTGACGACAACTCTGGCGGCCCTGGAAACGATCGGCGCCAGAGCGCTTGAATTCACGATATTGAATGCGGCACGCTCGGGTGAGGTGAGGGGGGCTAGCTGGCCCGAATTCGACCTGGCCGGCAAGTTGTGGACCATACCCGCAGAGAGAATGAAGGGCGGCAAGCTGCACCGCGTCCCTCTGTCGGATCGCGCCGTTACGATTCTCGAGGAGATGCGAGAGAAACGGAGCAATGACTTTGTCTTCCCGGGCGTGCGCGCCAAACGTCCGATGTCCGAGAATACGATGGCCAAGGTTCTAGCCGAGAATGGCGGCAACGGATTTACCGTCCATGGCTTCCGCTCGACATTCCGAGATTGGGTAACCGAGGCGACGGCGCATGACGGCGATCTTGCCGAAATGGCGCTGGCACATGCCGTCGGCGATGCTGTTGCGCGGGCCTATGCTCGCTCGGATGCACTTGAAAAGCGCAGATTGCTGATGGCTAATTGGGCCGAATACTGCGGGTCTTGTCCTAAAGAAAATAAACTCGAGCCAGCCGATTGACGTTTGTAACCAAATCGCTTTTTATACATGTGGACGCTTGTGGTGGGCGTTCGCCGCTGGGTGGTGCCAGCACTGTTTGGGCCTGAGGCCATAGCTCGCTCCGATCTTTGGAGCTCCACACACCGGCCTTTCGGCCATAGCCAAATCCTTCTCAAATCAACCCTTTTGAACTGCGTCCGGATTCCGTCTGGCGCACCGAGGAGAACACCATGATTCCCAGTAATGACAACCAGCCTATGCTGGTTTCGCTGAATGACGCCTGCACGATGACCAGCATGTCTCGGTCGATGCTCAATAAATACCGCGCCGAGGGGCGGTTCCCCGTAGCGGTTCCGCTTGGCGATCGCCGTGTCGCCTTTGTTCGGGCCGAGATTCAAGACTGGATAGGTCAGCGCATCGCAGCGAGGGCAGCAGCATGAGCGATATGATTTCGGTCGCCGCCGCCTATCGACGCCATGGCTATTCGGCAGATCAACGGGAACTGAGACGCCAGGCCGCTACCGCGTGGTCAGGCTGGCGCGTGTACGTAGCGGGTTTCGAACCCGACCTCGTTGATGGCGCGACAGAGCTCAAGGTATTCGCCTCCCGCTTCCCCAGTGAGGGCGGCAATGACCTTGGCCTCACCTTTCTCATCGGGCGCGGAAACTCCGAGAGACTCGACGCGCTCACTCGTGCTGTAGGTTTGGAAAGGCTGGATCACCCGCGTCAGCTCGAGGGGCGATATTTCTCGGTCCGCGATGGGGGGCGAACTGCGGCAGACTTTGCCCCACTCGACCGCGCCATTAGCCAGTAAAGCACCAATGCACATCCTATCAATTCGGCCGGCGCCTGAGGGTGCCGGCGGGCGGACGCTTGCGCATTTTGATGTGCAGCTGACGCCGGACATCCGCCTTTTCAATTTGAAACTTGTCGACGGCCACTCTGGACGGCTCGTCTACGCCCCTAATGCCTTCGGGGAGCGTGTGGCAACGTTCAGCCCATCCTTCGCAAACGATCTGGTGCGCGCCGCTGGCGTAGCTTTGGGAGCTCTGCATGCCTCAACCCGCCGAACAGCTTGATCCTACCAGCAGTCCAGTCCGCAACCATGTCGAAATGCTGCACCGCCTCGCCGCAGGCGTGGACGGCGTGCTGGTCGTCTCCGTTTTCAATGCGAACTTGCCCGACGACAAGGGGATCGTTACCCATCACGCCATCGGCGACGTGGGCGGCATGGTCGACGCCATCGATGCTCATTCTCAGACGCCTGGCGCGAACTGCTATGTGGGTCTGCAGGTCATGCGACGAGGCCTCGCTCGTGGCTCACGAGGCAAAGAGGCCGACATTGCAGCGGTGCTCGGCCTCGTCGCGGATATGGATGCTGACACCGGCAAGGGGGATGGCGAATACCCGCTTCCGCCGAACTTGGTTGTCGAGACGTCGCCTGGAAACATGCAGCCGTTTTGGCTGTTCGATCGCCCAGTCGCACCCGCGATAGCCAAGGACATTGCGAAGGGGCTGAAGGTGGCAACGGGCTCGGATCATGGCACTGGCGACGTCTGTCATGTATGGCGCGTGCCGGGCACCCTGAACCACCCCAACAAAAAGAAACTCGCACGCGGCCGATCGCCAGACCCCGCACACGTCACTGCCGCGGAGCCTTGGGATGGTACGCTGACAGATCCTGCCGCGCTCGCGCTGGCTGTGGCCGGTCGGTCGGCCGCCGTCGCTGACAAGGCACCAGTCGCACTTGGGGAAATTCCGGACGTTGACGGTGTCGAAGTGTCAGACAAGCTGGCCGGGTTGCTAGCTGCTAATGAAGTCGGCGACCGTTCCGCACACGCGGCCAGAGTTGTCGAGCAGTTGGGTTTCGAGGGCTACGCAGCGGAAGTAGCGGCTGCCCTGTTTCTATCGGCGTCAGGGGACTGGTTTCAGCGCTATGGCACGGAGCATCGCGCCGTTGCCGACTTCACCCGCATGTGGCCGAAAGTTGCTGAACCGCTCGCAGAGGCACGGAAGGCAGGCGAGGGCATAGGTGCCAGACTGTTGGCTGGACGGAAAACGGCCGAGCCGGTTGTTGCAGCAAATGACAACAAGCCCGGCTTGGATATCTTCGCCTGGAGATCATCCCGGTTTATCGGCGAGCCGCCTCCCGTAGAGTATTTGGTCGAAGGCGTTGTACCTTTGCGTGTGCCCATGATGCTGGCGGCCATGGGTGACACGGGCAAGTCGTTTGTCCTCCTTGAAACGGGGCGCCGAGTCGCATTTGGCGAATCCGAGTTCTCTCCCCCGATCCTAGGCGGAAGAATCAAACGCCGGGGAACAGCAGTTATCATCACTTCGGAGGATGACGCGGGCGAAGTGCATCGACGCCTGGATGCACTGGACGCACGGGGCGATCGGTTCCTTCGTGGAGATAAACTGATAGTGGTGCCGCTTCCTAGCGCAGGGGGCGCCATCCCCTTTTGGCGTCAAACAAAGAACGGACTCGAGGAAACGTCTGAGTACCGGCGTATTGGCGAACAGTTGTCGTCGATCGAGGACCTCCTCTTCGTCGGCATCGACCCGCTGGCCAGCTTTGCCCACCTGCAAATCAACGAGGATCCGGCGGCGGGGCAATTCGTGTGTTCGTCGCTTGGACGTCTTGCAGCAGAGACTGGCGCGACGGTTGCAGTTGCGCACCATATGAAGAAAACGACCAAGGCGGTTGAAAGCCTGGCCGAGGCGCGGGATGCCATTCGCGGATCTACGGCCTTGGTCGACGGCCTTCGGCTTGCCTATGCCCTGTGGCCGGCGGAAGCGGAGAAAGCGAAGAAGATCTGTCGCGAAATCGGAAAGCCATACTCGCCGAATGCGCTTGCGTTCGGCGGGGTGGTGAAGGCGAACGGCGCTGCCAGGCGCATCCTCTCTACCTACCACCGGAACGATTTCGGCCTGCTGGTCGACGTCACCGCCTTAACTCGGGGCCGCCAAGTCGCTGACCAAGGTGATCTCAGGACAGCGCTGGTCATTGCGATCGAAGCCGCAGCCGCGGCGGGAAGCCCTTTCACGAAGACTGGCCAGGGCGGCCTTTACGAGATGCGCGAAGGCTTGCCCGAAGATTTGCGCGATCTGCCAAGGGGCAAGCTAGACACACTGGCGGAGGAGGCTCTGACGCGCGGAGAAATCGTCAAGGCAAAAGCTAAAGGAGAGAAAACGGCGAAATGGTTGGACGTGCCCACAGGTCTGTTTGCTGCCGGAATGGGTGAATTCCGCGCTGGAATGAAACGGGCTGGCTGATGTTTCCAGTTGCGAATGATTTGCAACATCGCTCCCAGGACACTCTGGGAACGTGTGGTTCCCACGGGAATGGGAATGGAAAATTCAATAAAAACAAAGACATAACGTTCCCGTTCCCATCGTTCCCAAGAAGTCCGGGAACGGCGTAAGTTATTGAAATCATTGCCGTTCCCACGTTCCCAGAATTTACCCCTCTAAAGAGGGGAAGGCGATGGGAACGCCATCCCCGTTAGAGCTGAACGCCAAACCGAACCGCAGTAAAAAGAAAAGGGCGTTCCCTTTTGAGGAACGCCCTTTCTCCATCAAAACAACCGCGCGATCGCTACGAACATCGAAACCATGGCCAAGGGTACAGTGCACCCAAGGGCCAGGCGGAACGTAGTACCGTTCGGCTTACTGGTTTCGATAGCAAGAGTTAGGGACATTTCCCTCTCCTTCTATCCTGCGCGTGCCTCATGATGAGCCGAACATCGCGCACAAGACCAGCTTGGGAGCTTTTCAGACCTTAATCAGCGGTGCGGCGCTCCCTTGCCTTCGGCTGACTCGTGTTGCTTCGGATATGGGGGCAGCGAGTTCGGCAAGCAAGTATTCCTGACGACTATTTTTGCAGCACCATGACAAAATCGCGTGCAGTTACAGCGTATGTATATGAGGGTCCACTTGCTACGAGGTGGCGCCCCTATTTAAGGGGGAGGCGGCCGCCTAAACGCCGCTTTCTACGATCTCGTGCGGAGTATGGTGAAGGGGTCTTGCCGCCAAGCTGTACCATCACGGAAACTCTACTAGGGCCGCCACCGTCCCTAGTAGCCGCAAAGCTAGTTATGGGAAATCAGCATAAGAAAGTTCGCTTTCTTACAGTTGGCGACCCTATACATATGAGGGTACCCCCGCTTGCCCTCGGATCTAAAATTTTTTTCGGCGGCATGACAAAATCGTGCACAGTTATCACCTGTATATATGAGGGACGGACGCGACGCGGATCGCTGTCGTCTGCTGACGCTCCGACATTCCAGCCGCTTTTGCCGCCTCCGTCCTCGTCAAAACTTTACTGTCGGTGCCGTCAGTAATGTTTTGGTTCTTTCCATACCCTGGTTCAATCTGCTTGAGCAGTTCCCCTGTCCGACGGATGGCGCGGGCGCGGAGTAGTTTTTCCGGTTCTCATGGTGAGTGCACGTGAGGGGTAGGAATTCCCGATTTTTCCATACAGTAGGATGAAAGGCAGTACCCTTTTTCCAATCTCGCGGAGAGTATGGTGAAGGGGTGCCAAATCGTGTGCACTTCGCACCTGTGTATGTGAAGGGGTAGGGAAACCACCTCTCTCACAGAGAGTACAGTGAGCCCCTCCCAATCAATTCAGGACCGCCACGTGCGGTCATTTTTGTATCCACTGAATTCGGTCTGCCTCGCGGCCCCGGAACCATGCTGCAGTTAGGTGCAGCCGCTGAGTTCTGGGTAACTATCACCCCTTGCGCGTCTCCTCCCGCAGCACTGGGCGATCAGCGGCAGCCTCCCCACTAACTGGGTTGAGGCTGCCGCATTGGGTCTATCTGATCTGTGGCCCAAGGCACAGCAGCGAAGCCTTACGGCTTCTTCTTCGGCGCGGGCGCCGGCTTCCCAACAGGCACACGTTCTTTCTCAGTCGTCTTGGGGTGCTTGTCTGCATACTTTTTCGTGGTGAACTGACCGTCTTCGGAGTCTCGATAGACTGTCTTCTTATCCGGCGTCTTAGCCATGGCTAACGCTCCTCAGCGCGAAAGTTGTGCCTCGGAAATTGTGCAACTAAAGCGATTCGCGTCAAGCACAGTTTGGCCTCGGTCCCGGACCTCAACACAAATGGAGTCGAGACCATGGGCAAATGCATATCGCAGCGTGAGCTGAAGGAACTGCTCCACTACGATCCCAAGACCGGCATCTTCACGAGCATGGTTCAGCGTAGTGTGCAGCCTGCCGGCGCGATTGCCGGCACCGTCGACGACGATGGCTACATTCGCATATCAATCCGGGGTGGGAAGTATCGAGCTCATCGGCTGGCTTTTCTATACATGACCGGCTCGTTTCCAGACCGTGAGGTCGATCATCGGGATCGGGTCAGAACTAACAATGCCTGGTCGAATCTTCGCACGGCAACGCCATCTCAGAACGGGGCAAACAAAGCCAGCTCATCGTCTGCAGGGCTAAAAGGCGTACAATCAACAAAGAGCGCGTTTGTCGCGAGAATAAAACACAATGGCGTTCGCAAGTACCTTGGAAGCTTCCAAACTGCTGAGCAGGCTCATCTAGCGTACTGTCGTGCAGCGAATGACCTGCATGGCGAATTTGCCAGGGCAGCATAGCACTGCGCCCTGGCGATCCGGATGAGTTCAGGATTGCGCGAATGGCGCCCGCTTCATTTTGCAGCCGGGCTGCTCGCTTCCTCCTGGCTTCTTACCGCCGGACGGCTCGAGCAATGGCAATGAGAATGCAGGCACCGATAAAGCCTGCGATCAAGTAGCCGAGCCAACCACCCAGCCCGATACCGACCAGGCCCAGCAAGAAGTTGGCCACTATCGCTCCAACGATGCCCAGAACGATATTCATGAGCATGCCCATGTTGGACTTCATGAACATCTCTGCGAGCCAACCCGCGATGCCGCCAACGATGATAGCGGCGATCCAGCCTACTTGTGCGTCTTCCATTTGTACCCTCTCGTTTGGCGGTAATTCGCCTGGGTAGAAATGCACGCACTGCGGGGTTTGTTCCTCGTCACCGTGAGGGAACATGGATGCAAGATCACCGCTCAGCCGAAGCCGTCGCTTACCGCCGTCTGTATAAGACAGCCCGCTGGCAGCGCATCCGCGAATATCAGTTGGCGATGCAGCCGCTTTGCGAGCGCTGCTTGACGATGGAAGTGGTCGAGCCGGCAACTGTCGTTCACCACGCAAATGGTGGGCACAAGGGTGACGAGGAGAAGTTCTGGTCAGGCCCGTTCGAGTCGTTATGCAAGCCGCACCACGATAGTGACGGCAAGCGAGAGGATCTCGGTCAAACGGTTGTTCGGTTCGATGCCAACGGATGGCCCATGTAGCCCTGGGAGGGGGTGGGTCGAGTGTCTAGACACGATCGATAGCCCAGACCGTCGCCCCCGCATCGCGTGCGCATCCACAATTCAGAATATGACCCCAGACAGTGAGTTTTGAGCCATGGCGAGGCCTAGAACGCCTCGCGCCAAGGCGGCTGTAGAGGCGAGCGACAAAAAGAACCCGCAGCGGTTCAAATCTCGGAAAGAGCCCAAGGGCAACGGCCCCTTGGGCGCTCCGCCGAAGTGGCTGACTGACACAGAGGCGAGCAAGGCCAAGTCCGCTTGGCTGCTGTTTCAGAAAGAAATTCCCTGGCTGACTGAATCGCACCGAATGTTGGTCGGCATGGCCGCGAGCATACAGGGGCGCATCATGGCCAATCAGGACGTCGGCGTTCAGGCGATGAACTTGCTTCGTCAGTGCCTCGGCCAAATGGGGGCGACCCCGTCCGACGCCAGCAAGATCACGGTGCTTGATGACGAGGATGAAAAAGACGACCTCCTCGACTAAGGTGGCGCTGCGGCGCGTCAGTGGATATGCGCAGGCGGTTCTGGATGGGGTAGAGGTTGCAGGGCCTCATGTGCGGAATGCCTGCCGCCGGCACTTTGCTGATTTGGAGCGAGGCCACGAGCGCGGGCTCTACTGGGACGACGAGGCGGCGAACCGGGTATTTCGGTTCTTTGAGGAGCGGCTTCGCCTCAGTGAAGGTCAGTTTGACGGCAAGCCCTTCAAACTTCATCCGTCACAGGCGTTCAAACTTGGTTCGATCTTTGGGTGGGAGAAGGCGGACGGTACTCGACGCTTTCGCACCGCCTACATCGAAGAGGGCAAGGGTAACGGCAAGTCACCCTTTGCTGGTGGCGTTGGCCTCTATGGCCTGACGGCCGACAAGGAATCCGGCGCGCAGATTTACGCCGCGGCTGCCAAGAAAGATCAGGCGCAGATCCTGTTTCAGGACGCGTGCAAGATGGTCAGGCAGGCTCCTGCCATCGAGTCCCGTGTGAAATTCAGCGGGGGCTTGGGCAAAGAGTTCAACATTGCTCACCATCGGTCGGGCTCATTCTTTCGGCCGATCTCGAAAGAGGCCGGCAAGACCGGCTCCGGTCCGCGACCGCATTTTGCGCTTTGCGACGAGGTGCACGAACACCCCGACCGTAGCATCATGGAGATGCTGCAGCGCGGCTTCAAGTTCCGTCAAAATCCACTTCTGCTGATGATTACGAACTCCGGCTCGGATCGAAACAGCGTTTGCTGGGAAGAGCGGGAGCGAGCAGTCAAGGTTTTGGCTGGCACCCAGACACCCGACGAAGAGTTTACCTTCGTTGGTGAGACATGGGAGGGCAGCGACAGCGTCTTCGCGTATGTCTGCGCTTTGGACAAGGGCGACGATCCGATGACGGATCCGTCGTGCTGGGCGAAGGCAAACCCGCTTCTCGGTACGATCCTGACGCATGACTATCTTGCCGGCGTTGTTGCTGAGGCGCGCGACGTCCCCGGCAAGCTCAACAACGTTCTTCGCTTGCATTTCTGTGTCTGGACGGACGCCGATAAGGCCTGGATGCCTCGCGCAACCGTCGACAAGGTGATGTCACAATGGGACTTGCCCGAAGGCGGGCCGCTATTTCTCGGTGTCGACCTGTCTGGCACCAAGGACATGACAGTCGTTGCCTGCGTCCAGCCGACGGGCTTCAAGACCGTCACACGCGAGAACGGTGAAACAGCGGATTTGCCGACATATGACGCTTGGATTGAAGCATGGACGCCTGGCGACACGCTTGCAGCGCGCGTTACGGCCGACAAGCAGCCTTATGACGTGTGGGTGCGCGAAGGTCATCTAAACGCGCCTGAGGGGCCACGCATTCGCTTTGATATCGTCGCCGCGCGGGTGGCCGAACTGGACCGGCTCTACGACATCCAGTCGATCGCCTACGACAACTATGCCTATGCCGCGTTCAAAGACGAACTCGACATCTTCGGCGTGACTGCGGAACAGCTTCCGCACCCACAAGGCGGGAAGGTGAGGGCGAGGCCGTCCGAAGAGAAGATCGAAGCGGCGAAGGCTGCCGGCGAGAAGCCCCCATTGGGGTTGTGGATGCCAGGCTCTGTCACCGAACTTGAAAACCTCATCATCGACGGTCGCATTCGGCTCCGGTCGAACCCGGCTCTCATGACCGCTTTGATGGGCTCGACGTTCAACCACCCGCCAGACCCGCACGGCAATCGCTGGTTCGTCAAAACACGAGCCTCTGTTCGCATCGACGCGGCTGTTGCTTTGGCAATGGCGGTCGGTGCTGCATCGGACAAGCCGACGGTCACGACGCCGTCATCCCCATGGGATGACCCAGAATTTAGCCTGACGAAAATTGGAGCCAAGAATGTGGCCATTTGATCGGGCTAAACCCGAGGAAACCACGGAAAAGCGCGCGGAAACGATCGAAAACCCGATGGTTCCGGTGAGCTCGGAGAACTTCCTCTCATTCTTCGGCGTTAACGGCGCGAACCTGCCCAATGTCACCATCGACAAGGCCTTGACGGTGCCCGCCGTATGGGCGGCGGTCGCTTTCATGTCTCGGACGTTGGCGGCTATCCCGCGCCACGCCTACCGAGACACCAAGGAAGGCGCGAAGCGGGCAGGCGGCAAGCTCGAAACGGTGGTGAACGTCGCGCCCAACGACTCGATGGGCTCGTTCAAGTTCTGGCAGCACTTCTGGCAGCAAGTCTTCACCGGTGGTCGGGGTCTTGCCTGGATTGAGCGGGCGCCGCAAGGCATCGAGGCACTTTGGTCGCTCGATCCGAAAAAGACGACCGTCAAGCGAACTGCCGGTCGGGTCACCTATCACTCTGAAGGCAAGACGTACGCGGCCGCAGACGTGATCGACGTGCCGTTCATGCTGAAGTCGGACGGGTCGAGTCACTATGGCCCGATCACCATGGCCGCGAAGGCGATTCAGCTTGCCATCGCCATGAACGACTATGGCTCGAACTTCTTTGCAGGTGGAGGCGTTCCGCCACTGGCACTAGTTGGTCCGTTACCTTCCGGCACGGAGGCGATGAAGCGAGCCCTCGCAGACGTTACCGCTGCAATCGACAACGCAAAAGCCACCGGCAAGCCTATCACTCCCATTCCCGGCGGATACGAATTGAAGCCTGTCGGCTTCGATCCTGCCAAGGGTCAGATGATCGAGGCGCGGCGCTTTCAGGTCGAGGAAATCTCTCGCGCCTATCAGCTACCGCCAGTGTTTCTGCAGGACTTGTCGCGGGCCACGTTCAGCAACGCTGAGCAGCAGGACCTGCACCTCGTCAAGCACCTCATTGGCCAGTGGGCCAAGGCGCTGGAGGATGAACTGAACCTGAAGTTCTTCGGACGCGGCAGCACGAACCGCTACATCGAGCACAATCTCGACGGTCTCATGCGGGGCGACTTCAAGAGCCGCATTGATGGCATCGCACGTGGCATTCAGGCCGGCTTCCTCACTCCGAACGAGGGGCGAGCCCTGGAGAACCGCGGCAAGCACAAGAACGTGGCGGCCGACGAACTGTTCATGCAGGGCGCGACGGTGGTGCTGGGAACCCAGCCTGCCGACCCGCCTGCAAATGACAACATCCCTGACGATGACGATGAGGCTGATGCCGCATGACGACCAACATTGAGAAGCGCGCATCTGGCCTTGGGGTCGAGGTGCGCGCTGACAGCGACAAGCGAACGCTTGTTGGCTACGCCGCGAAGTTCGACCGTCTGGCGGACATTGGCGGATACTTTCAGGAAAAGATTGCTCCTGGCGCGTTTGCCGATGCCATTGCCGGTGACATCCGCGCCTTGGTCGATCACGACGCCGGCCGCGTAATTGGCCGCACCAAGTCCGGCACTCTTCGGCTTGCAGAGGATGGCACCGGGCTTCGTGTCGAAATTGATGTGCCGGACACCAGCGACGGCAACGACCTCTGGGTCTTGGTCAAGCGTGGCGACATCAGCGGCATGAGCTTTGGCTTCCGCGTCACTAAGGAAACTTGGGACGAAACCGGTGATACGCCGGTGCGCACCATCCACAAGCTTGAGCTTCATGAAGTGTCGGCGGTTGCTTGGCCGGCCTACGAAGACACCACGATCGGCCTTCGCTCGCTTGAGGCGGCAAGGGCTGAGGGTGGCGCGGCTAAGGATGCCGCAGAAAAGCGAGCTTCTGACGCTGCCGCTGCCGCAAGGCGGGTAGCCGAAAAGCGCGCCGCAATGGAACAGCGAATTCGGGGCATCCGGCAGGACGCCACGTAGCCAGCCTCAACGGCTGAAGTCACCCGGCACAGCCGGAGGGCCGGACCTAGTCCTGCCATCACACCCCCATGGCCGCCACGAGCGGCCTTTTTCATATCCGGAGATACTATGTCCCTTAAGGACCTGAACGAAAAGCGCGGCTCGCTTGTCGCGCAGGCGCGTGCAGCGCTTGATGAAATCAAGACCAACACCGACGAAGCCCGTGCAGCCGAGCTTGACGCTCGCCACGACACGATCATGGCCGAATTCGACCGCGTCGAGAAGCTGATCGAGCGCGAGCAGCGCCTTGCAGACGCCGAGAAGCGCCTTGCCGACCGCGCTGACGAAGAGCGCAAGCGCCAGCGTCCAACCGGCGCAGATACTGATACCCGCGGCCAAGACGATGGCGAGGCACTCGAATATCGCGCGGTGTTTCACAAGTTCATTGCGAATGGCGCCGACCTAGGCGAACTGGACGCTGAGGAGCGAGCTGTCCTCAAGGCCGGTGTGCAGTCCACCAAGGAATTCCGCACCCAGACTGCCGGAACTGCTACGGCTGGCGGCTATACCGTTCCGACGGAGCTTGCCAACGTGATCATCGAAACGATGAAAGCGTGGGGCCCGATGTACGACGACGACATCTGCACCGTCATGAATACCGCGTCTGGCAACCAGATTGATCTGCCCACCGTCGACGACACTGCCGTTACCGCTGAAAAGCACACTGAAGGTGCTGCCCTTACCGACGATGGCGGCAAGGACGTCACTTTTGGTCAGAAGCACCTCAACGCGTACGTTTTCGATACCGAGTTCGTGAAGTTCTCGTTCGAATTGGCGCAGGACTCCATCTTCAATATGGAGAACCTCCTCGGTGGACTGCTCGGCAAGCGTCTCGGGCGTATCGCCAATAGCCAACTGACCGTGGGCGATGGCACGGATGATCCCAACGGCATTGTGACTGCTTCGAGCCTCGGCAAGACTGCCGCAGCCGCCGCTGCTGTAACCTACGACGAGGTGATCGACCTCGTCCATTCTGTCGACCCTGCTTATCGCCAGTCGCCGAAGGTAAGGTTTATGTTCAATGACCTCACACTCGGCTCGTTGCGGAAGCTGAAAGACGGCGAGGGCCGATACATTTGGACCCAGGGCGACGTTACCAATGGCGTCCCCGGTTCAATCCTCGGCTACCGCTACAGCATCAATCAGGCCATGGCCAATATCGCGACCGGTCAGAAGTCGCTGCTGTTCGGTGACTTCGGTTCGTACTTCGTCCGCAAGGTCGGTGCGCCCGTCATCGGTGTTCTTCGCGAGCGCTTCTGGCCGAACCTCGGTATTGCCGGCTTGATCCGCTTCGACGGCGAGCTCGGCGATGTGGCTGCGGTCAAGCACCTCATCCAGGCCTAATTCTGTGGCGGGGCTTCGGCCCCGCCCAACACATCGGAGCGAAGATGAAGCTCAAAATGTTGATCGGCTTGGCCGGCCCGCTTTACGCACTCTCACCTGGCGACGAGTGGGAATTCCCTGAAGAGGAAGCTCGCCGCCTTGTTGGCGCAGAATTCGCTATCGAGGTCGGAGCCACCGAAACCGCTGATGCTTCACCGCGAGGCGAACGTCGCACAAAGAAGGGCAAATCTGATGTGGTACCCACCGAAGGTGACGACAGCGCCGTCGGCGGAGCCGATATCGCTGGCCGAGGCGAAGCGGCATCTTAACGTCTTCCATGACGACGACGATGTGCTGATTGCTGGCATCATTGCCGCTGCACGCGACCACGTCGAGAAATACTGCGGCGCACGTTTTGCGTCTCAGGTTATCGAGGCTCAGGCGACATGCTGGGCCGACATGGCGCGCTTGCCGGTCGCGCCGGTGACCGACGCTGACATCGAGTATGTCGACACGGCCGGCGTTGTCACGCCGTTGCCAGACACGGTTTTCGAGCTACGCGGCGACGGCCTTGTGCTCAAGTACGGCCAGCAGTGGCCGGCCGCTCAGATTGGTTCGCTCATAACGCTTACGGCTGTCGCTGGGTTCACCGAATGCCCGCCTGCCGTGAAGCACGCCATGCTGTTGCGCGTCGAAGACCTCTACGAGCATCGCGGCAGCGAGCCGGACAGCGAGTGGTCTGGTTTCGACAGCCTGCTCAGCAATTATCGCTTCTATTCATAGGGCATCCCCATGACAGACATTTCCATCACCGCGGCGAATGTCGTCGCGGGCGAGAACTCGAGCCGTGACACAGGCTCTGCCGGCGAGGCAATCACCGCTGGCCAGCCGGTCTATAAGGCGGCAACCGGAAAGTGGATGCTCGCGGATTCGAACAGCGCCACGGCAGCCGCTCGCAAGGCTGGCGGCATTGCTTTGAACTCGGCGAGCCTGAATCAGCCACTTGCCGTCCACAAGGCTGGCGACATCACGATCGGCGGGACGCTTACGCCTGGCGTGGCCTACTACCTCTCCGATACACCCGGCGGCATCTGTCCCGTTGCGGACATCGGTGCTGGCGAATACGTGTGCCTTCTCGGTATCGCCAAGAGCGCCAGCGTCCTGGCTGTTGGCATTCAGGCGCCGGGTGTCGCGCTCTAATGTGGGTCAGGTTCCTGGCCGACATGGACTTCAAGCCCACGGCCGGAACCACGATCGAATACAAGGCCGGCTGGTCGGGAAATGTGACTCGCGCATGCGCTGACAAGGCAGTGGCTGCTGGCAAGGCGGTGCGCTTTAAGCCCCCACGAAAAGGCGAGGCCGAAACCTTGCTGGAATCGCTCTTGCCGCCTAAATAGTAGCGAGCCGAAACGGTGCTGGTAACACCGAGTCGGCTCTAACCCTGCGATGCTATTTAGGAGCACCGAATGGCTGATGCCGCACTTAGTGCGCTGTTTGACAGCGCGCAATCCCCGCTCGTCAAAATGATGACCTGCACAATGTGTGGGGTCGCGTGCGAACGAACTAGCGCTCGCCAAATGCGATGTTTGAATTGCCGAGCGGAAAAAACAAAGCAAGATCGGGCTGACCGAGCCGCAGCCAAGAAAGGTCCACGAGGAAGGATAGGTGAGTCATTCTCGTGTGAACTGTGCGGCATTGGATCAATTCGACGGCATGGCTGTGAGATCCGCTGCGAAACTTGCAAGCCTCTAGGCAGGGCAAAAAAGAAGAAGGACGGGCGCCCACGGCGCGAGCCGACCATTTGTGCAGAGTGCGGCCGGTCAGAATGGCGTCCGAAGAAGGCGGTATACTGCACGATCTGCGCGCCAGTAGTGAAGAAGCGCACTCAAGCGAAGTGGCGATCTGAAAACGACGACAAACTCCGTGATAACAAGCGCAAATATCATGACGATAACGCGGACAAAATTCGCGGGCGCGTCAAAAAATGGCAGACTGATAATCCCGAGCGTCGCCGCGAGTATGCTGCAGAGCGGCGCCAAGATGGGCGTTATCGACTTCGCTATGCAATGTCGAATGGCATTCGGTACTCTCTAAAAGGGACAAAGGCTGGGCGGTCATGGGAAGCAATGGTTGGCTATGCAGTCGACGTGTTGCGAGTTCACCTAGAACGGCAGTTTCTAAAGGGAATGAGTTGGGACAACTACGGACCAGTATGGCACGTTGATCACATACTGCCGGACTCATTATTCAATTACGAAACACCAGAAGATCCAGAATTCAAGGCTGCTTGGGCACTTACAAACCTTCGGCCGCTTTGGGCGAACGATAACCTGAAGAAGAATGCCAGGCGCACCCATCTGATTTAGGTTACCTCATGAACAAAAGATCTGGCGCCGGAGCCCTCAACCAGCGCGTGTCGTTCGAACGCAGGGATGTCATTTCTGATCCTTACGGAAATGATGTCGCCGGCCCATTCCAGCCTATATTCACCGAGCCAGCCAGACTTGCACCGCGCCTTGGCTCTGAACCTGTCATTGCCGCTCGTCTGACTGGCATACAGCCCTACACGCTGTCAGTTCGCAGTTCCATCCGCACGCGCGAGGTGACACCTGCTTGGCGGGTGGTGAACGCCCGCAGCGGCACGACCTACAACATTAAGGCCATCACTAATCCTGACGAGCGTAACGGCCTGCTCGATATGCTGGTCGTTGAAGGCGAGGCAAGCTAGATGGCCTTCAAAACCAAAATCCTTGGTCGCGAGGCTCTTTCCCGCAAATTGAACGCCCTGGCCCCCGCTGCTGAAGCCGCAGCCGCAAAAGCTAAGATCGACGTGGCCAAGGAGGCGGCAAGCCTCATCGCAGCCAAGGCACCACACAAAAGCGGCGACTACCGGCGCAGCATCAAGGGTGAGCGTCAGGCCGATAACCCTACTAAGCAGCCCATCGGTGGGGTGCCATCGAAGGATCCAGATGCAACGGCAGTCTACGCCGAGTACATCTGGCACTTTCTGGAATTCGGCACCAAGCCGCATGTCAACAAGGGGCAGTTCGCTGGTACGCAACATCCAGGCACGGCAGCACAGCCGCACGTGTTCCCGACGTGGCGCGCATTCCGGCCGAAGGCGCTCCGCAAGGTGCGCAACGCCCTGAACAAGGCTGTGCGGCAAGCCATGGGGAAACGTTAATGGCGGCACCAGCACATGAACTCGTCGGTGTGGCCACAGCCAGACTGCGAAACTACGCACCGCTAACTGCGCTCGTCGGAGCAAGCAAGGTTTTCTACAAGCCGGACGCCGCTGTGGTCCCGCCCTATGTTGTGGTCGACGATGTGACTACCCGGCGAGCGGATGTCACCTGTCTGCGCAGCACCACGGCAGACCTAAATATCCACATTTGGACGGACACGAGCCACGCACTTCCTGGCGCAGGAGGGCCTCTGCAAGACGCTCGGGCCATTGCCTACGAAGTTGCACAAGCGCTGCACGACTACCCGTTGGCACTCCCCACCAAGCGCATGGTGACACTCGAACACCGAGGCGAGCGCATCTTCTACGACACTGACGGTACCACCGGTCATGGCGTGGTGGAATTTTCCGCCATCATCGAAGGGCCGTAGGCGGCCCGCTTCCCCACATTTCGCCCGCTATTGCGGACCATTAGATAGGATTCACCAGCATGGCTGATGGACAGCAGATTGGCCGCCTTCTCCTGATTCAGATCGGTGATGGCGCCACCCCAGGCCCAGAGACTTTCAATAGCCTCTGCGGCATCACGACCCGAAGCTTCAACATGTCGGCCAACGAAGTCGACACGACTATCCCGGACTGCCTCAATCCAGGCGACACGCCGCAGAAGACCGCGGAACCTGGCATCAAGAACCGGACTTTCTCCGGCTCTGGCAAGTTCGTGAAGGGCGCAACGTCGACTGCGTTCATGGAACACGTCAACGACGCGACCAAGTTCAACGCCAAGGTGATTGTACCTGGGCTCGGCACCTATACCGGAGCCTGGTTCGTCTCGGAATTCGAGTTCAGCGGCGAGATGGAAGGCAACATGGACTTCTCGGCCACGTTCGTTGCGGCCGGACCGCTTACGTTTACGGCTGAGGTGTAATCATGGCGATTGAGGAGAAGCCATTTCCGCTTGAGGTAAACGGAGCTCGCGGCGAGGTGGCCTTGTGGATCGGGAACGTTCCGCTGGTTCTCGCCGCTGAAATGTCGCGCCTTGCAGCCCTTTCCACTCGTCTGGAGTGCAAGTCCCTTGAGGATTTGTTCCTGCGTTTGTCCGGTGTCGAGCTCGTCGCCACGATGGCCGCGCTGTCACTCCTGGCCGTACGCGGTGATAGCGCTGCAGCTATCAGAGCGCTGAAGCTCAAGCACTTTAATGCATGTGCCGCCGCGTTCGCAGCCGCACTGTCACATCACTTCGACGGTGAGCCAAAAAACGAAGACGCCGCCAAGACAGAGAGCTAGAACAGGCTTTCCCTTGGCGGCTTTGGATGCGCAGCGCGTTTGGTTCGCTGAAGTGGACGCCAGAGGTCTTCTGGCGTTCAACGGTCACCGAGTACATCTTGGCGATCGAGGGGTTCAACGAGGCTAATGGTAGCGGCAAGAAAACCGAGCCCCCCAGCGACGATGACTTGGCGAGGCTTGTCGAGAAGTATGGTGGATAGCCGAGGGCACTACCCCTGTGGGATATCACGAAAGAAGCTGACGGCCTCTAGCCTTTTTACAGTGGAAGCATGAAGCATATCCTTGCCAACGCATATGCGTATGTCGTTGGCAAGGCGAGGAGGCACTTCCGATGCGGTTCGGACAGTGTTCATTTCCACGGCAAAAAGCAGGTCTTCAGCGGCCTTTTCACATCCTCGGTTCCCTAACATGCCGCTGCGAGCTTCATCGGCAGCATTTTGGGTGGTTGTTGCCGCGAACCGCTCTGCCTCATTCTTGGCTCGCTGATTTTCTGCGCGCACCACCTCCGTGTGAGCGCGCTCACGATACGTGCTGTACTCGCCCCAGAAGAAATAGCTGACCGCCGCCAGAACGGCGACGCAGGTCGCGGCGACCAGTGCTTTCACAGATACACCTCCAAAGCCCGTCACGCGGGCTTTTTCTTTATCAGGACATTCCATGGCCGAGAAGACTGACGATCTGCTGATTAGCATCAGCACCGATCTTGCAACGGTGCGCCGGTCGCTCAAGCGACTGGAATCGGACATCTCATCCACTACCAGCAATGTTCAGAAGCAGTTCGATGGGCTCGGCAAAGGCATCGACAAGTCGATGACCTCGGCGATGCAGACCCGCATCAATGCGATGGTTGGCATTGGCGCGAAGGCCACAAAGGAATGGACCGGCGCGCTTTCTGATCAAGGCGCGGAGCTTGAGCGGCTTCGCGGGAAGTTCAATCCCGTGTTCTCGACTATCACTCGCTACAAGGCGACGGTCGCTGAGATCCAACAGGCTCATCGCCTGGGTGCGATTTCGGCCGACGAGATGACCGCTGCTATAGGTCGGGAGCGACAAGCGACATTGGCAAGTGTTGCCGCTCTAAAGCAGCGCAATGCAGCTATGGCCGATACGCCAAGCCGGCACGGAGCTAATGTCGGGGCTTTTCAAACTGCCAACCTAGCGGCTCAATTTCAGGATATCGCAGTCACATCTGCAATGGGCATGTCGCCATTGCAGATCGCGCTGCAGCAGGGCACACAGCTCTCCGCTGTCCTAGGTCCCATGGGTGCCACGGGGGCGGTGAAGGGCCTTGCCGCAGCCTTTGCATCGGTGATTAGCCCGGTCTCGCTCGTGACTATCGGTGTCGTTGCTGCGACTGCTGCCGCCGCGCAGTACTTCATGAAATTTATGGCGGGCTCGGAAGAGACGACCAAATCTCTGGAGGAGCAGGCTGCCGTCATTCAGACGGTCGCCGCCCGATGGGGTGCTGCGGTTCCCGCGTTGAAAAAGTATGCGGATGAGCTTGAGAGGACCAAACGCGCGGCCGAGGATGTTAGCGCAAGAAACTCCACCATTGATAGAGAGTTCAGTGCCGCCAGCACGTCCTTAGGATCCTTCCTGGACCAGGTACAATCAGCCAATTTCAGCGCCTTCAACCAAGGTGCCATGGAGATGGTCGACAACGTCGGGCGGCTGGAGATCGCCAGCTCCGAGTTTCACGAAGCCATAAAGTCCGGCAAGGATGCATCCGATGAATTTGCACGGGTGCAGGAATTGGTTGCAGATGTCGTCAACAGTTCCGCGATTCCAGCCACCGGTGGGCTCCGCGACAAAGTTGAAGAACTTGCCAAGACATACCTGGCTGCTGCGCAGGCGGCGGCCTTGGCGGCTAGCGGCTTCGATGCCATCGCAGGAGCGGCAGGCAAGAATGGCAGGCTGCAAGGTGGCGTCCTCTCCGACCAAGCCTTCAATTCCCGGTTCGGATCCGGAGTGCCTGGCGGCAAAGAGTGGAAGGATATCTTTCCGAGCCTATTCAAGGATGCCAAATCTGGGTCTTCTGGCCGCGGCAGCGCCGTTTCCGACGCCGAACGAGAAAAGAAGGCAATCGACGATGTCATTGCTAGCTTGCAGTTCGAGCAGGAGCAGATTGGGCGCACGGCGACAGAGCAGCGCGTCTACAACGAACTAAAGCGCGCTGGCGTCGACCTGAACAGCGAGGCCGGCAAGCAAATCGCCGAGCTAGTCGCTAAGAACGCGGAGTTGGCGGAATCCCAGGCGAAACTGAACAAGGCCCAGCAGGATTTCAACAACGGTCTTGAACAGCTCGGCGCCGACGCAATTGACGCTCTGGGCAACGTTATCGCCGGCACGGAAGATGCTGCGGACGCGTTCAAAAAGCTGGGCATTGAAATCCTAAAGTCGGCGCTTACGGGCAAGGGAGCGTATTCCGATTTCTTTGCCTCGCTGTCAGGCGGGCAGGGGGGCGGGCTTTTGGGGCTGCTCGGTGGACTTTTTGGCCCTGCACAGAGCTCTTTCAGTTTTCCAGCGGGGGCCGGGCTATGGAGCGATGGCGGTTACACTGGCCCTGGTGGCAAGTACGACCCGGCTGGCTTGGTGCACAAGGGTGAGTATGTCTTTGACCAAGACGCAGTGCGCGCTGCCGGTGGCCCCTCCGCCCTTGAGGCATTTAGGCAAAGCCTGAAAGGCTATGCTTCTGGAGGCTACGTTGGCGCTCCTATCGCACCCCGCCTCCAATCTCCAGCAAACCAAGCGATCAGCGTGGCCTTCGCGCCAAGCATCACCGTCCAAGGTGGTGGCGACAATGCCGGCGAGCAGGTGACGGAAGCGCTTCGGAAGTTCGAGCGCGAGTTCACGCCAAAGGTAGTGAAGTCACTCCGCGAGGCGAAGACCAAAGGGATGATATGATGGCGGCCATTGCCTTACCTGACGTCGGCTACCAGGTCGCTTATCCCCAGCTAGTCGAGTCCGTGTCGATGGCCCGCGCCGGCAACCGGGCTATGGCGTTCGTGGAATTTGCGGACCCGACATGGCAGATCACCATGAGGACCGTGCCGCTGAAGGCGGGACCCAGGCTGGCGGTCGAGGCTTTCCGCGATGCCACGCGTGGCGGGCTCCAGACGGTTCGCTACAGCCCGACGCACATGTGTATTCCCCGCGCCTATTGGGGCGATGCCGACAATCCGGCGCTGGACGACAGCGGCAATCTGGTCTCGATCACCGATGGCCGGGTGCTGGCTGTGAGCAGTGTTTCGAACGGTTTGACGCTCGGCGCTGGCGATCTGATCTCGCTGGCGACAGGCGACTATCGCAGTTTGCATCGGATCCAGTCGGGTGGTGTCGCAGCGTCCAGCGCCATCAGCGTGACCGTCGAGCCGCCTGTGCCCGGTTACATCGCGGCCGGTGCGGTCGTGAAATTCAAGGCGCCCGAACTCAACATGCGGGTTTTGCCGGGCTCGTTTTCCATCCCTGACGAGCTATTCCCTGTGGCATCCTTCACGCTGGTCGAGGTGCCGAAATGACTGAGTTCACGGACGACACGGTGCTTTACGAAGAGGACGGCCTCGTCATCACGGTGGCGATGCAGCGGGCGGCTAACCTATACGATGAGGTAGTGAATCCATCTTTTGCCAGTCGGGTGTTCGCGGCAATGTATAAGGCGTCCCCCTATTATGATCCCGCACCACGAGGGATAGATCAATTGCCACGATGGACAGGACAGCGAATTGTTCGGTCAGATTCGTAAGTTCCATCGTTGAGATAGGTGTGTCGTAGATTTTGAGCGTCGATCTGGCGGTGTGGCGTTCAACGCTCATATGACCCTTTTTCTCCCATTCCGGTCCGACCACCCCATGAACATAGTGGTTGCGGTAGTCCTTCAGATCATCGAAGCGTTTGGCGCAGTCCACAACGTGCGCTTTGAGGTCGTCGGGCAAGATTGTTGCAGCGGCAGTTTTCAAGGCGCTGGCAAGGGCCATGCCGTTGAACTCAGCAGTCAGAACTCGGTTGGCGACAGTGTCGCCGCCGCAGATTTCCTGCAGAAGCCGGCGCGTCTCATGCTCAAGCTGGTTCCACGTCACCAGCATCTGACCGACAGCGGCCAATAGATCGTCTCGTTCTGACATGCGCGGACCCTCCAAGGGTCTTGGTATGGCGCACAATCGTTAAGAGGTGCCGAAATGACTTTTCCGACACGCCTCCAGCAGGTGCTCGACGAGGGGCGGGCGGTCATCCGCTCGCTGATGAAGATCGAGTGTGGCACCGGCACCTATGGCTTCTGGAACGGCAATGCCGACCTGGTGTGGAGCGGCCTGACCTATTGGCCGTCGACGCTGATATCGGTATCGGAGCCGGTCTATGGCGTCGGCACCGCCGCGGCGACGTTCACGGTGGAGCTGACCGCCAAGCGCGACTTCGGTCTTGAGCCGGACAAGCTGCAGCTGATCGAGAACGAAGATTACAAGGGTCGGCCGCTGACGGTCTACGACGCCTATTTCGATCCTGATACCCGGGCGCTGCTGCATGTCGAGCCGATGGTCTACGGCTATTGCGATACCGTCGATCATGTCACCGACGGCGGCGAGGTCAAGATTGTCGCCAACATCATCGACGGCAGGCTCGACAACCACCGTGACGGCTACCGCTCGGCCAGCCACGAAGACCAGCAACTGGTTTCGCCTGGCGACAAGTTCTTCGAGTTCGCGAGCCGCGTGCGCTCGGAATATTTCGACATCAAGCTCTAGGGCGCTTCACATCATGCTGAAACTGCAGCGTCTCCCAGACTGGGAGCGACGGCTCGCGCTTGTCGTCGAGCATCACCTCGACATGCCCGGCGAATGGGGCGTGGCCGACTGCCTGTTGACCGTGGCCGATGTCATCGAGGCAATGACCGGTATCGATCCGGCCGCCAGGGTGCGCGGCACCTATTCGAGCGAGATCGGTGCAGCAAAGGTTATGCGGCGCCGGAAGTGCGCCGATGTCGAGGCGGTGCTCGCCAAGCTGTTCCCACCCGTCGGGCGTCTCTCCGCCAGTCGCGGCGATGCCGGCGTGATCGAACGTGACGGCATGCTTGCCGCCGGTATCATCACCGAACGAGGCTTTGCGGTGAAGGTCGAGACAGGCCTCGTCTTTTATCCGCAGACCGCCATCAAAACCGCATTCAAGGTCGGCTGATACATGGGTTTCCTCGCACCAGTCTTTGCCACCATTGGCGGAGCGATCTCCGGCGCCGTCAGTTGGCTCGGGGGCTCGACGATCCTTGCTGGCGTTGCGCGCCTCGGGCTCGGTATTGCGTTCAAATACGCGCTTGGCTCCATCTTCCCGCCGAAGCAGCAGGCTCAGGCAGTGCAACTGCAGACGAGCTACGGCGAGGATATTCCGCGCACGGTGGCGCTCGGCAAGGTGGGCACGCCGGGGCACCACATCTACCGCAACACCTATGGATCGGGAAATCGCCGGGTCCAGGACTTGCGCGTGCTGTCCAGCTTCCGCTTCTCGCGCATCCTGCGGGTGCGTGTCGAGGGCGAGTGGCGCACACTCGGCGGTGGCGTCGACGCCCTGCGCGGCCTGCGGGTCCAGAACATCGACAGCGAAATCTGGGTCAAGTCGCATATCGGCACGATGGACCAGGCGGCCGACGCCGGTCTCGTCGCGAACGCCAATCCACCGACCCGCTGGACTCTGGCCCACCGTGGCGCCGGCGTGGCCTATGCGGTGTCCACCCAGACGCTCGACCGGGAAAAACTGCAGCAGCCGATAGAGCCGTTCTACGAGATTGAGGGCGCTCCGCTGTATGACTGGCGGAAGGATACCAGCGTCGGCGGCGACGGCCTGCACCGGTGGGCCGATCAGTCGACATGGGAGTTTTCCGAAAACCCGGTGCTGATGATGTATGCGCTGGAGCGCGGCTTCTACAACGGCACCGAACTGATGGTCGGAAAGGGCGTGCCGGCGTCGCGCCTGCCGCTGGGGCCTTGGACGGTTGCGGCCAACATCTGCGACGAGTTCGTGGGCGGCGGCCGGCGCTACAAGGCCGGCCTGATTGCAGCTGCCGGCAATGGCGTGACGCACGATGCCAACATGCAGCCCCTGATGGAGACATGCGCGGCGACGTGGGTGGAAGATGCCTCGGGCGAATATCCGCTCGTCGGCGCCGAGCAGGCGGTCGTTGCGACTTTTGCCGACGACGACATCATGATCGACGAGCCATTCCGGTTTTCGAAGTACCGCACGCGCTCGGAGCTGGTGAACACCGTTGCCGGTGCCTGGCGCGACCCCGATAGCTTTTACGAGACCGTGCCCTTTGCCACACGCATCGACGAGGCCGCCCTTGCCGAGGATCGCGAGCGGTTGGCGGCGTCGATCCCCTATGGCGCGGTCAACGACGCGAAGGTGGCGGATCGCCTGGCCGACATCGCCATCAAGGCGAGCCGGTTCCAGGCAAATGCGGCGATCTGCCTGCACCCGAAGTTCCTCGATCGCACGCCTCCGGGCCGCTGGGTTCGCTGGAATTCGGCGAAGCATGGCGACCGCAGGTTCCAGATCGGGCAAAAGCGGCTTGGTGCGCTCGGCCAGCAGGGCGCCCGCAATATCTATCTGGAGCTTCAGGAAGTCGGCGCCGGCATCTTCGACCCGACTGCATACACCACGACGCCCGTGCTGCCGACAGCGCCGGGCGAGGGGAGCTATGCCACTGCTGCCACCAACTTCCTCGCTTCGGGCGTGCAGGTGCTCAATGCCGGCTCGCCCGAACGTATTCCCGGCATCCGCTTCACATGGGAAGCCTTTGACGACATCACGGTTTTGGCCGTCGAGATCGAGTATCGACCTGAGGGTGCCACAGAAAGCATCGTGAAGCGGGCCGATGTGCCTGTGCAGGTCCTGGTGACAGGCGACGGCGTGCTGGCCAATGCCGACTATGAGTATCGCCACCGCCTGGTGACCTCGCCGGTGCGCACCACGTTCTGGACGGCATGGGCGACCGTGTCGACGCCCGAAGCGGCCTTGCCGTCGGTGTCGGTCGGGCTTGGCCAGGTCAAGGCCGATATCTATCAGCGCCTGCTTCAGATGGCTCAGGACGCCGACGATATCCGGGCTCGCCTCGAGCAGATCGCGCTTGCCGCATCCGACGCGGCCGGCGTGGTGGCCGAGGAGAACTCAGTAGCCGTCCGGTTCCGCAATGCGACGGCAGCGGCGATGTCCAGCCTGTCGGCCTCGGTCGAAGAGATCGACGGTGAGCTTGTGGCTCTGGCGGGTGCCGTGACTGCGGTTGAGACTTCTGTCGGCGACCTATCCGCCGGCGGTCTCTGGCGCATGACGGCACAAGCGGGCAGCGGTGATGTCGTGGCACAGATCGTCATGCAGGTACGCGCAACGGTCGGTGACGACTGGGTGTCGGCGGCGACCATGTGGGAAGCTGGTTTTGTTGGTGGAGATCCGATGCAGCCGTTCTCGCGGTTTGTCGTCAAGGCCGATCAGTTCGTCGTGACGGACGGCACCTCCGAGGGGCAGCCTCTGGTGTTCGAAGGCGGGGAGTTGAAGCTGCAGGTAGCGCGCATCGGTTTGGCGATTGTCGAGGAACTGCGTTCGGCCAACAACAAGCTCCAGATCAAGGGTGCCGGCACCAACGCGAGCATCGAGACTTTCGCATGACACGCTGGTTCATGGGGCTGAAGCCCGGCGTCGGCCCGGTGCTGAAGGTGATGAAGAACGACGGCGACGATCCGCTGACGACGCCATCAATCGACTGGCATAAATACATCTTCGACAGCGAATGGGCGCACAAGCTCGGCTACGTCTTCGACGTGATGGAGATCAGCTTTGATCTGACGAAGTGGCCGAAGCCGGCCGCCGACGGCGCGACCGCCACATATTACGAGCCTTCGGGGAGCACATCGGTCAACGCGCTCTTTGTGGTCTACGCCTTGCGCAACAATGGCAGTATCACCGACGGAATGCAGGCGCAGATAATCTTCCCTGAAAATCTCGGTTTTGCATACACCCCCCTCATCGAGACGCGGAGGTTCACTATTGCTGAAAACCGCTTCGACGGCGTCAGCAATTCGTACTCGCCCGTGAATGTCAGAAGCAGTGGCGCCTACGAGTCGGGATATGTCGGCGGCAGGCTAACCGGTGTGACGTGGTTCCGAGACGACACGAGAGTCAGCATGTCGTCTGTGATCACACTGAACAGGCGGAACTACAGCCTGTTCGGATACAGCATCAACGAATTCAACAACTTTGCCATCACCCTTTCACCCCATGCTCTCGGCGGCGGCGGCGACCGGTTTCGCCAGCTGCACTCTGTCTTAGAATTGCCCATCGACAACGTGCCGTTGCCCTCCTATGCGGGAACACCCGTGGAGGGTCAGAAGGTTTTGCGCATCGCGCCGGATGCGGTGAAGATGGCCTATCCCGGGCATGACGTTGCCGAGGGTGATCACGACGCCTTCATCTTCAGCAGCGAGCGTGTACCGGCCAAGGTCATCGGCGCCGGCCAGATCACCATCAACTCGGGCGCCTCGGCAGACATCCTGACCAAGATGCCGGTAACATTCGGCACCTATGTCGACTTCATCGTCAAGCGCACGTCGGAGGCGCAGTTCTATCACCCGCCGTTTCTGCCGTCTGGCACGTCCAGGACAAACAGGATTCAGCTCAACTACGTCCCTGTCATTGGGGAGAACAGGATCACCGTCAACAACATCGGCGATCAGAATTTTAACATGCGCTATGTCGTCTACGCCGACGACAACTCGGCACCGACGTCCGGTGGGTCGAAGGTCTTTCACAAGAGCAATGACGGCTCGGTCGATTACATCCAGTTGAAGGTGCCGGGGTCGTCGGACAGCGCGCCGGGGCTGAACGAGATCATCCTCGACAGCCGGTTGCCTGCGATCCCTATTGTCGCGGAAGGTTGGCTGGCCGCGGCCGATTTCGGCACGACGGACGACGCCTTCTTGGGGGCGAAGAAGGCAGTAATCGCTGTCGATAACCCCAACGGCGATTTCCGTCCTTTTCCGAAGATGATTGCGCGGTGGTCAGACGGTTCCAACCGGTCGGTGTTCAACAGAACGCACCGGATTTTCGGCAGCGTCAACAACGCGTTTCTCTACAACAACAAACCCGCCGGCTGCTCGATCAACTGCAAGATCTTCGACGACGCTCTGCACGTCTATCAGTCCAGTGGACAGCCGTGGCGCATCGAATTGGAGGATGCAACCTTCGGAGACCCGTACACGGCGAGCCCGCAAAACGGCCCGTCACTGATCGGCATTCGCTACTACGTCTTCGCCATTCCCCTCAGCCTGTAATCCTCAGCCTGTAATCCAGCACCCTCTAATTTCCAGCCTCTAAAGGGCCAATCATGACATCTTCGGTTTATTTGACCGGCACGGTCTCCGTGTCGGGCGGCAACGCTGTGGTCACCGGCACGGGCACGGCTTGGAGTGTGGCGCTGGTTACCGGCGGCATGTTCTCGTTCGCTGGCATGTCGGTGCCGATCGCCAGTGTCGAGAGCGACACGTCCCTGACGCTGGCTTACCCGTGGCCAGGCGCAACATCGGCCGGCGCGTATGCCATCGCGCGTGAGACTTCGGAGGCGGTGCGGGCGGCGTGGATCAACGACCGCCTGGCGCAGATACTGACCAAGCTTTCGCTCGCCGGCATCCACCCCGACGGGGCAGGCACGTTGGCAGAGCGCGATGCACTGTCGCCCGCTCCTGTTGCGGGCTTCCTGTGGCTCCGGGTGGAGACTGGTTTCGACCTTGCTTTCTACAAGCGCACGGGGGGCGGCTGGGATGGGCCGTTTAGTGCGGTGGGTGATGAGGGGCCACAGGGGTCGATTGGTCCTGCTGGCGAAGGGTTCAACCCCGTTGGCGCATGGGCCATTGGAGCCATATATGCGGGCGGCGATTTCGTCTCCCATTCCGGGCGCACTTTCGTCTCACTGGTTGACGGCAACGTCGGGAACACCCCGCCTGTCACTGACGCCGACGATGCGTTCTGGATGTTCATTCCGACCGCTGTTGGTCCGGCTGGACCGAAGGGTGATACTGGCGATACAGGCCTGAAAGGCGACACCGGCGATGTAGGCGCCACAGGCCCGGCCAACAGCCTTGCCATAGGCACCGTCACCGGTGGTGCCGCAGCCGAGGCAACGATTACGGGCAGCGCACCCAGTCAGACGCTGAACCTCGTTCTGCCCAAGGGCGACACCGGCGATCAAGGCATTCAGGGAATCCAGGGGCCGCCCGGAGCCGGATCGGTCGACAGCGTTAACGGAGATCCCGGACCGAACATCGTGCTCGACCTTGACGACATCGGCGACGGTGCGACGAACAAGGCGTTTACATCCACCGATAAGGCCAAGCTCGGCCATATCTCGGTAACGCAGGCCGTCGATCTAGATGCCATCGAGGCACGGGTCGTGGCGCTGGACGCTGCCGTGGTCCTGTCCGGCACCTGGGACGCTTCCAGCGGCGCATTTCCAGGTGGCGGAGTGGCGCAGGCCGGTCAGAGCTGGATTGTCTCTGTTGCCGGCACGGTCGACGCCATCACGTTCAACGTCAACGACCGCATCATCGCGATCGCGGACAACGCCTCGACCGGCGCATTTGCCGCAAACTGGTTCAAGGCGGACTACACCGATCAATTCCTGTCCCTGGACGGTGCAACGGGCGCCGTCACACTCGGTGCAGTGATCGCGGCCGCGACGGTTAAGGCGACGCCCGTCGATGCCGATACCTTCGCCCTCTCCAGTAGCACCGATGGCAACGGCACGCGGCGCACGACATGGGCCAACATCAAGTCCACGTTGAAGGCCTATTTCGACGGTCTCTACGCGTTGGCAACACGCACCCTGACGACTGGCACTGGCTTGACTGGCGGCGGAGACCTGTCGGCGGACCGGACGCTCGCGGTCGACAAGGCGACTGCTGCCAACATCCGCGCAGGCACAGCCGACAAGGTGGTGACATCTGATGGCGTGGCTGGCGCCATGGCCTGGGTCGCGATCACTGCGGGTGCATCACCTGCGATCGCACATGATGCCGGCGTCAACCGGACAATCACGCATTCGGCCAATGCGACCATGGGCGCGCCGTCGGCAACAAAGCCCGGCTTCCCGCTGAACATCGACATAACGCCTGGCGCATTCACCACCAGTTGGCATGCCAACTACAAGTTTGGAAGCGCTGGCGCGCCATCGATCACCGCCCGCCGCATCGTGCATTTCATGTGCCGCGATGCCTCGACCTTTGTCTATCTCGGTATGTCGGAGCCTGCGTAATGACTCTCTATCTGGAATATGAGCCCGGCGCGTTCCGGGCCTGGAACGGTGAGCCGATCGACGGCGTGACGCATTCGCGCGACATCGAGCAGCGTTGGTCCGCTGTCGAACTCGAGGCGATTGGCCTCTATTCTCCAGAGCCGGCCGAACCTCTACCCCAGGGCAAGCAGATAGTCGGCACCTCGGTGCAGCGAGTGGCCGGCGTCGTGCGCTACGTGCATGCGCTGGAAGACATCCCGCCTGTTCGACGGATGGTTCGCAAATCGACGGTTCAGGCGAGGATGATCGAGGCCGGGCTGATGGATGCCGCATATGCAGCAATGACGGCCAATGCCGTCCTGTTTGCGCGCTGGTTCGCACCGGACCAGCCGAACGTATATGCCGACGATCCCGATGCGCTTGCCTTCTTGGCGGCGCTGGGCGCGGATACTGCAATGGTCATGGCGGAGGATATCTGATGCTGCCGGGATTGGCGCCGTGTGTGGTTGGCGCCTCTACCAGGCGCTTTTCCATCTCCCCCTCTGTTGCCGGCAAATCGACGTGGGACTTAGGATCTGACGGACCGCTCTTCCTAGATATTGCCGAAACATGGACGATCACGCCGCTTTCGACTTTCGACTCGGATGCCAAAATTTGGGGAGGTGGTGGTGCTGGTGGTTCGGGTTCTGTCGGCGGCGGCGCCGGCGGCGGCGCTGTCGGACGAATGACTTTCGAGATCGGCCAGACTTACCTACTTCTCGTCGGCAACAACGCAATTCATGGTTCCGCGGCTGTTCGTGTCCCTGGTGGTGGCGGCATTACGTCCAATACCGCAGGTGGCAGCGCTGGTGGCTTTTCAGGAATATTTGTCACTTCGGTTTCTCAAGCCAACGCACGGTTGATGGCGGGCGGCGGCGCAGGTGGTGGCTCAACGGCTGTCAATGGCGGCGCGGGTGGTGGCACCACAGGTGAAGACGGCGCAGCGACTGCCGCAGCCGGTAAAGGTGGAACGCAGACGGCAGGCGGCGCACGCGGCACAGGCGGCAGTGCCAACGGCGCTACAGGTACGGCGCTGCAAGGCGGTAACGGCGGTGACGGTGGCGGCGCCGGTGGTGGTGGCTACTGGGGTGGCGGCGGCGGCGGCGGCGGATCAGGAAGTCGCTCGGGCGGCGGCGGCGGTTCCGGCTTTGCGCATTCGTCAATCGTCTCGCCAACACTATACACGGGCACAGGCCAAACCCCCGGAAATGCGTCGGATCCCGATCGGGGGACTGCAGGCAACGGCGGGACAGCGGCTGGGTCCGGTGTCGTGGGTAAGATTGTGCTGCGTTAGACGCCATTCCTGTCCCCATGCGCCGCATCTTCCAGCGCGCGCTTCGCCGCCTGCTCTGGCACGTGGCCGAGATCGCCGAGCGCGTTGCGCTCTTCAAATATCTAAGGAAATCAACATGCGTCAGATCAAGGAACTGATTTGGCACTGCACCGCCACGCCTGTGGGCAGGGAGGTGACAGTCGAGACTATTCGCCAGTGGCATCGCCAGCGCGGCTGGGCCGACATTGGCTACCACAAGGTGGTTCACCTGGACGGCTCTGTGTCGGAGGGCCGACCGGAAAGCCAGATTGGCGCCCATGTAGCAGGCAAGAACACCGGCACGATCGGCTATGTCTATGTCGGCGGTGTTGCTACTGACGGCAAGACACCCAAGGACACCCGCACCGACGCCCAGAAGAAAACGATGATGGCGCTCACGCGGGCAGCCATTGCGAAATACGGGCTGAAGAGGGTGTCCGGTCACAACCAATACGCAGCCAAGGCCTGCCCGTCTTTCGACGTGCGCAAGGATCCGCTGGGGCAACTGGTATGACCGCGGAGAAGGTGCCGCCGAAGTCCAGCCGGCGCTTCTCCAAGCGCATGGTCATCGCTAACTGTGCGCTGGCCTGGGGCGCGGTGTTTGCCTCGATCTATTTCGCGCAGGCGGCCTATGTCGCAGCCAGCGCAATTGCGCTGATCGCCGTTCTGGGTGGCGCCTACATGGGCGTCGGGCACCTCGACCTCAAGCGCCTGCTCATGACGCTGGGCTCGGCGCAGGGGCAGGGTGGCTACTTCCCAACCTACAGCGGTCCGCCGCCAGAAGGTGAGGGCGAATGATCACCAAACTCCTTGGCGGATACCTCTACCCGGCCATAGCAGTCGCCATCTTGCTCGCCGCGGTGCTGGTCTATGGCTGGGGTCACTCCAACGCCTCTGCCTCGTGGGAAGCCAAATACGCCAAGCGCGAAGTCGAGATGGCGCAGCAGGCAACGGCGGAAATGTCCCGCATGTCTCAGGCGAACGCCATGGCTAAAGTTGTTGAGGCAAAGCGCCTGGCTGAACTCGCCGCAGACAACGCCGTGCTCGAATCCAAAATCAAGGAACTATCGGATGAAGCAGACGCTGATCCTGATCGCGACCGCGTTTGCCTGTCTGATGGCGGCCGGGTGCGCATCGACGCCGTTCATTAGGCCTGCCGTGCCGCCGCAACTCGAGCGAGCGGACACGACGCTAACCGCCGCTTGCAATCGCCCGGTGCGGCTTACCGTCGAGATGACCCAGCGCAACATCGAGAGACTTTGGACCGCTGATCGCAAAGCGCTGATCGACTGTGGCAAGCGCCATGGCGCGCTCGTCGACTTCTACAATGACCGCGACGCGCGGCTACGGGGAACTGAATGAACAATTTGTATGCAGCCGCCTGGCTGCAGGCGCTGTCGCTCGCAGTGGGGCTGCGGGGGCTGGTGGGATGATTATCACAGAAGGAATGGTAGGCTTTGTGCTCCTAATCGTAGGCGCGCTGTTCGGTGCGTTCTGGCGCATCTGGGGGCTCATTCGGGAGGCGTCTGGCAAGGGCGAGCAGGCACAGACGGATCTTGCCGCACACAAGCTCCACGTCGCCGAAACCTACGTCAGCAAGCAGGGCCACCGCGAAGCGACAGATCAGGTGATGGAGGCTATCGGCGCGGTCAAGACCGCAGTCGAGGGCACCAACCTACGCATCGACCGCATGTGGGAGAGCCACGGCAAGCCGACGCCGCGGGCGAGGCAGTAGCGCTACGAAAGAAGCCGTAGCGCTTCAATTCCGACGAAGATGACGAACTTCGCCACGGGCAGCCACGCGACGATGTCTGCTCGTGGCACAGTCCAGCGCTTACGGCGTTTCTTAGGGCTGGGGGCTTTCTTGGGCACGGGCAGACTTCTCCATTAACAATCTCATGGAGAAGTTCGGTGCCGATTTCTTATGTAGGCTCGAATCAGTGGACAGGGCAAGCCCACGATGCTGACAGTGAATGTCGGCCTGTGGAGAGCGGCGGTAAATGATCTGATTTCGTTGCGAAATTGGGAGCCGTTTGATTTTCAATTGGGGCCGGGAAACACTGCCCGGCCGCATCCACCAGAACTATTTCCACCCGGCGCTTGATGAAACTCGCGCCAACACCTTGTTTCCACCCGGCGCCTTTGGTCAGGTCTTTTTTTGAACCTTGGGTTTTGTCTTGACGGGTTTAACCGTCGGCTTGGCAGGTTGCGGGGCTGACTTGACCGTTGTGGTTGCTGCCTTCTTCTGGTCTGGTTGCTCCCCGCTAGCCGAGAGCTTGGCAGCTTTGTCGATCAGATCATCGACCTTCTTCTTTTTCTTCCGCGCGGCGATATCAGAGGTCTCAACCAGATTCGCCTTACGCTCGACTGAGAGATTCTTTGCGCGCTCAACGCCTTTGGTGACCTTGTCCAGCCGCGCTGTTTCGTTGAAAGCTTTGTGGTTCGATCCCGCTTTTCCCAGGTTGGCGGGTTCCCGTGGCCCTGGCCGGCCGACTAAGCGACTAAGCGCGTTCTTAAGAAACTGAAGTATTTCCATTTTGCCCTCTCCCGGTGTCGTGTCTATTCGGCGCCAGTTCCTGGGAAGCGTCAATCCTAAACGTTTACCTCTCACTGAAGGCGCACCGGGCGCCCCGCGGCCGAAGGTGGCGGGTGTGATCGAAATTGATGGAACAGGAGCGCTGTCGGTTCGTTTGCGCGTTCAAAGGGAATGCCAAAGTGGCCGATGAACCTAATGAGCCGCAGACTATAGATTTTGTGGTTCGGCGCTTGATGAAAGAAACCGGTGTCACTGAAGAGCAAGCTCGAAAGCTTGTTTCTGATCTCGGATATCAGTGGGCGTCCCTGTTAAGGGAAGCGCGGTTCCTAGCAAAAAAACGCTAGCCAGATCATCGCCGGCCGCCTGAGCATTCTCCAAGCCCCGGCAATATGCTAAGATGGCGCCTTGAGTGGTACGATCTGCCCCGCTGCCGGAAGGTGGTGGGGCTTTTTTGCATTTGCCGGGAACTGAGGCCGGACTTGTCGGGTTATGAGCATGCCCGGTTCGAGGTGGGCTACGTGGTCTACCCTTTCAGCCACGTTTTGAGGTGAAAGCCTGCCGGTCAGTTCGCCTCCGGCAGGCTTTCACATATCTGGGGGAACTATCTGCCCGCTGTTGAATTGTGATGCCGGAGCGCCAGGCAACGACCCGAACCGTCAGGCGCTCTTGCATGGGGCCTGACGTGAACCCCTCCCGGCAGGCCTTTCATTTACAGGGTCTGCGTTGCACCTCGGACAAGCTATTTCACGCCAAACGCTTGATGCGCCCTTTGTCGATACGGAAAATTCCGTTTGTGCCGCCTTGCCGTGCGAAGTCGGTTTGAAGGTCATCCCAGAGGCCCAGAAACTGGCCGCAATCTGAACAGGTGATTGCCGTGTCTGGACCTGCATCATCAGGGATTCTCAACCTGACGGTGGCGCAGAACGGGCATTCTAGTTGGTGATTGAGATAACCATCGGACATCGCAAAGCTCCCTCATTTCGTCCCACCGCAGTAGCGCGAGCAAGGCACAACCATGCGACGTGGAAGTATACGTCAGTTGTCGATTTTTTCTAGTGTGACTTGGCTCAGACGCCTTGCCTTCGATACGTGGCAGGGCTCATTCTTATTGCGGTATCAAGACCTCGGTTACCGTCGCGTGCCGAAGCTTCTCCTCGCCGCGCAAGTGCTTGGCCATGACCTTCAGCACAGGATGCACCGGCACGGCACCTTTGTTGCCGGCGCCGATGGGCGTTGCGAAGTGGCTGGTGTGCAGGAACTCCAGCGCTTGCCAGAGGTCGTCACGCTGGCCGCCTGGCACTGCCGGGATTGCTCGGCCGACCTCACGATAGCCAACTCATTCCGCGACTCCCACATCTACCCCATGCGCAGCATCCGCGCTTCCTCCTTATGTTTGCAGCCCGATGGTTCGGCGGCGCGATGCAAGGGACAAAGGTCAACAGACTTGCCGTGAATACATGAGGTTGTAATGTGACGCTGGGCCTGTGGGGGAACTGTGTTTATGGCGGAATGGCACTATGTGGCCGACGGGAACCCTGTCGGCCCGGTTACTGCAGACGACATCCACGAGAGGTTTCGAGACGGCACCATCAAGCGCGACACGCTTGTATGGACTGACGGCATGCCTGGATGGCGGGCCATCCATGAAATCGAAGACTTCGACAGCCTGACGAAGAAGAAGCTCCCGCCACCCATTCCAGGAGTTTCGCCGGTCGTCCCGGAAGTTCCCGTAATCCCTGTCAATGCCGTGGAAGAGGCTGCGCACGCGGTTCCGCACCTGGAGATCGACGAAAGACCTGTGTCCGCGCTGGAACGACAGCAGATCGAACTGTCGAACCTGCGGGTGTCCGAGCCTCGGATCCCGTGGACTCGCTATTTCGCCCGCACCTTCGACGTTTCGGTCCTCGGCACCGTGCTGATCTCTTCCATTTTGTTGATCTCGCCGTACGTCAGCCTTCCGTTCTCTCTCTACATGTATACCGCCGACAACAGGCTGCTGATGCTGTTCGCGCTGCCGTTCGTGATGGTGCTCAACGCCATTATCATCACGATGTTCGGCAACTCGTTGGGCAAGAAAATCTTCGGCATCCATGCGGTCAATGTGCAGTCGCATAAGCGCTTCTCCTTCCAGGAGAACCTCGCCCGGGAGCTGCGCGTGTGGGGACGGGGCATGGCGCTGGGCATCCCGATCCTGAACTTTTTCACGATGATCCCCGCGTACAAGCGGGTGGCTGGGGGCCGGCCGACCCTCTACGATGAAGGCCTCGCCTCCGTCCGGCCGTACGCCGACAACACCGGCCGCAGGACATTCGGCTTCCTCGTCACCGCGCTCGTTCTCATCGCGATCCTCGCGTCGAACACTATCGACAAGGAGAACCTGGAGAGGACGTCTCGTCCATATACATGGATCAACCCGGAAACCAGCCTGAGCACGACGATCCCGGGCGGCTGGGAAAGCTATACGCTGCCGGGGCCGTCTGGAACTGGTGTGCTCTACGGATTCACGAACCTTAAGACAGGCGTTGTTGCCTTCCTAGCCGTCGAGACAGCCGAGGACCTCACACTGGTAGCTTACGCCGACGCCTTAGAATCCTCCTTGTCGAAAACGATGAACTTCGTCGACGACTGGGCCCGATACGACCTGCCCGACGTCTGGAAGCGAAACGCCACAATAAAGGACGGGAACCATCCGGCTGCTCTCCTCCTACGACAGGTCAGCTCCAGCTTCTGGCGCGTGGTCTACGTCGACCAGGTGAGCAAGAGTCGGGACGTCGAAAACCCAGAAATGACGAAGGCGCTGTTCGCCAGCGTGGGGGCCAAATGACGACATGAGCAAATTCAATTGGAAGGTCATCGTGTCGAAAGTTCCGCTGAGAAGTGGTCAGGCAGGAAACCACTAGCTGTCATGCCAGCCAGGTTGTGAATTGACTCCGCAAGGACTTTGTTCCTATTTTGTTCTATGCAGATCGAGACGATTGGAGATGCCTGGGCGCATAGTGCATCCGTGTGGATGGCATGCGCCTTTGGCCCCTACACCAAGGGCATGAAGCGGGGCCGCGAGTGTCATTTCCGCAAGGATCTCGACATGGAGACGCTGGTCTGCACGCGCGGTCGAGATTTTCCAATAGCTCGACTGTCTCAACGGCTGCGTTGTCCGCGCTGTGGGTCGCGGGAAGTTCGGGTGGTTTGGAAGTTCCCGCCTTTTTTATCGGCAGATGCGGCGAGGGCGGTAGGATAGTCCATGCCGATGCTGTCTGAATTCCCCTCTGAGAAGGTCATCGTCTCCTGCGAGAAGTGCGGGATGTGGAAACAATACGACAGGGACGCGATGGTGCGCGCGGGCGGAGATCGCACGCTGGCGCACCTGCTCGACGACATTGTTGCTCGCATAGGCTGCCCAAAGGCCAACAGCCTCAGCGTCTACGATCGGTGCGGCGCAAAGTATGAGGAATTGGCGCGGCTGCTTGGTGGCGGAAACGCGTATGCGAAGGCGAAGGGCGGGTAGTCAGAAACCGCATACGTGCAAAAAATCCGTACAGTGCCCCAATTTAACCCGGGCTGGCCGTCTGTTTGATTCATGTTATTAGTGCGCGATTGGATTTAATGCTGGGGGCAGGGGAATGAATCTTCGCCGGTTGATTTTAGTGGCCACTACTCTTTCAGTTATTTCATCGCAAGCGTGGTCCGGTGAAAAGACAGGGTTCAGGGGCTTGTTTCTGGGGCAGTCGCTCGATGCGGCGCAGAAGAGTTTGCCCAATGGGCTTCGCCTGAAGAAAGAAAGCGACTTCCAATACAACGTCGATAAGGAGGACGTTTCGGTCGGGTTCATAATGACAAGAGACAAATCAACAATCGATTCGCTGATGTTGCTATCTACCTTCTTTGATCTGCCGTCCACGATATCTCGGGATGAGTTCGAAAATAAGCTGAAGGAAAACTATACGGTTAGTGAATTTGAATTCATCAAGTCGGAAAAGAAGTTTGGTGAAGTTCGAGACTTTTTCCAAGGGGCTACAGGCAATGGTGAGCGGTTGACTACGTACCTGCTCCAGTCGCCAGTCGTAGAAGTTACCGCAGAAAGCAGCGGGAGCTTTTGACCCTACCCGCCGCTTACATCCCGCTCCAAGTCCGTTCTCCTGCCCGTTCCTTCGACCAGCCGGTTAACCCACTTCAATGGATCGGCCACCCATGGCAGCCCGCGCCAGGCATCTGGCACCGGCAGTGTATCGATCGCCTCTATCATCGGCCGCTGCGGTACGTTGGTGTATCGCCGGCTCATGTCGTCGACTGCATGCCCTAGGATCTGGTCCTTGATGTGCGGGTGGATGCCGTTCACCACCAACTGCGTCGAGACGCTGTGGCGCGCCGTATAGGGCGATATGTCCATAATCCCGCTGCGACTCCTGGCGCCAGTGATTGCTGACTTGAGCTGGCCGCCGCCGCCTTGGGTGGGCGGGTAGGGTTGCCCCTTATGAGTACGGAACACGATACCGCCCCGCGTGACGAGCGGCCCCAGCCACTCTGCCAGGAACCAGTGCAACGGTACGCCTCGAGGCTCGCCTATTTTACTGGATCGTACCACCAGCCACCGCTTGGCGATGTCGATGTCTGGCGCCTCGAGTGCGAAAAGCTCGATAGGCCGAAGCCCGGTGTAGAACAGCGCCGTCATCAGCATGGCCGGAGCAGGGGACATGGTTGCGACAAACGTCGCCGCGCGATCGTATTCTACGGGCGCCGTCCCGGTGCGGGCGACACTGCGAACGACGCGGGTTCCCTTTGGCTTGCGGGGGCGGCGCCACTTCCTAGACCTTGCCCAATCATTGAGCACGGCTTCATTCCAGACCGCGACGAATGGCGTGTAGCACTGGCGATTACGCGTTTCTGGCTGCGCATTGGGGGAGAGTTCGCGCGCGGCAGCGTCCAGATCGTTCTGGGTGATGGCGTTCAGGCGGCTTTTGCCGAGTCGAGACAGCAGCGGTTCCAGAAACCGGCCGCTACCGCCCGATGCCAGGTACGCCTCTGCGGCATCGGCGAAGGTCTTGGTGGCGCTAACTCCGAACGCGTGTTCCTCCGCAATTTCGCGCTCTGTGCGCACCCTTAGCGCGTCGGCAAGCCGGCGATTTTCGAGCTTTGTGCTGCGGTAGACATGCGTTCCACACACGGAGCCGCGCAAGTACCAGAACTGACCTCGGCGAAGCAGCTTGAGTCCCATAGCCTTCACACACGTAAGAAGCCCTGGCGCACCATGCGCCTTGGGGCTTTATTCTCCTCGTGTGGTGAATGCTGGCCGGCTTGGTGGGACGGCTAGAGGCAGGATAGCGGGGGCGGGGTGGCGGTCAATCCAATCTTTGTTGTGATCTACGATTGTTTGGCATCGTCTATTTTGAAAAAGTCTTTGAACAACCCCAGGTGAGTTACTTGAAGCTTGTGCTCTTTAGCTGCCGAGATGACCGGCGTGGAGTCAAAATTGAATTCACGAAGGTTCAATCGCGGCTGAAAATCCGTGGCCTCTCTGGCGTAGATTGGGATTTGTCTAAACATTTGAAACAAGCACAACGAATGCGCAATTGCTCTCTTTCGATTTGTCAAAAGATAATTCTTGCTCGCAGAGCATTGTTCGAAAAAAGTATGCGTGTAATCCTGAACCCGCGTGTAATGTTGCGCAAGATGAGGGCTGATATACGATATATCTTTTAGTATATCTATGGATAATTCTGGGAGTGGATCTGGGGCTGTACTGCCCGATTTTATTTTCCTGTAGTACTCGCTTATCTCCACGCCTGCTGCATAAATGCTGTCGAGGGCATCCTCAATTCGCTGTTCTTTTTTCGCTTCCCTGACATGCCGGATTTGCTCACGTCCAGATATGAGAACAAACGCTCCAGCAATGAGCGCGGCGAGGCCGCCAAGCAGTGTTTGATACTCGCTGACCCAGGCGAAGGTGAGGAGCTCAATGTAGCTCTCTACAATAATGCTTGCGCATCGATCTGGTGGGCACCAATCAATGTATGTGGCCAACGCACGTAGAAGTAGGAACGCTGCAACGACACCGAGGCCAATTTGCCAAGGCGTCAAAGATTTTCGCATGTTGCCCTCCCATACTGACGAGCGCCATGCCATCCGCCAGACGTTTCATTCAAACAGTAGCAAACGGTGTACGGTAGGTGTTACTCCGCCTTCCTCTGGCCACTGGCAATCTGCTTTGCCTTCACAGCCGCAAGGCGGGCGGGGCGTACGAACAGCCGATCGAGTAAATCCTGCGTGAGGTCTTCAAGTGCCTCCGCTTCTTCCGCCGTATACGGATCGACATCGTGGGTGGCATCGTTGCCGTCGAGTGCCGCAACATCGGCCAACTCGACGATGTCCGGCTCCAAAATCTTCAGTTCTCCCAGCGCTTTGATCCGCGATCTAAGAGCATTTGCAGGGTCTCGTTCGGCTAGGCGCGCGTCGTGCGAATAGATATGCTTCGTGGCTACGTCGAGCGTCTTCCGGTACATCGCGCCGGCCGCCTCGTACCACGTCATTTGTCGGCATTCGTTCGCCTCGCGAAAGAGGTTCGCGATGCGCTCGGGAACGTGCGGCGATATTTCGATCGCGGTAGTCGCTATGCGAACCGCTTGGTCGGAAAGATGCTGACTAGGAGTTTCTATATCCCCGCTTACTTGGCTGGGTCCCGCTCCGCTATTGGCTCGCCATTGGTAAATAGATCCATTGGCGCAAACAGAGCAGGAGCCAAAAATCTCCCATCCACCGGTGCGCACTGCGCAACTGCCCGCGACCATGTGTTGGGTCCGTTTGGTGCCACATCGAACACAGTCTCTTACAAAGTAAGCCATGCTTTTCCCGCCCAAAAAAAGCGATTTTTACAATATTGCCTTGGCTGTCAATTGAGCGAGGAGCCGCATGCACGCCGACCCCCGACATTTGCGCCGGTCGGGCGCTACACTAAGATGCCATAAGAGGGCAGCCCGGCGCCGTGAACCGTCGGTTTCTTCACGGCTAGTCCTGCCGGTCACGCAGCCTGACGCCAGGCCCATTACCATTCTGGTCGATGAAGAGGACGCCGGCCTCGATTAGGGCAGCTCGAACTGCCCTGACGTTGTTTGACAGCGCCACCGCTTCCCCTTTGACGCTCTCCATCCTCTTCAAAGTCGGGATCGAAATTTTCGCGGCTTCTGCCAGTTGCTTCTGCGTCATGTCGACCAGAACGCGGCCAGCGGCAATCTGATGGCCTGTGATATTTTGATCCATAGGTATCATTTCGATCTAAAGGTGTTGACATAAGTGTCGCTTTGATCCATATGTATCACATCGAGACTTTCGGAGCAATTGAGGAGACCACCCGAATGCCAGCACGTAGATTAAGACCGAACGCCGCCTACCGGTTTGCTCACGCCCAGGCCGTCAGATTAGGCGACCTGCTTGGCGTCATTTCGGCCCGTGACATCACGCTCGCGGGCCGGGAAATCTACACGGTGAGGTTCGACTGCGCCGATCGGCCGGTCCGAACTGTTCTAGGTGACCACCTTAGCCCTGACCATGCGCCAGCAGCGCGCGATCGCTACGCTTCAGGTTTTCCGGTTACGTCGCGCCGATCGCCACAGCTTCAGATTCCTCGCGCCGCTTAATCGGCGCCCGACGCTAACTTGCTGCGTCACCAGCGTAGCGACAGGGCCGCTTGTTCCCAAGTTTTGGGGAGTAAGGTCACCACCGGCCCGAACCTAGAAGCCGTTTCGAAGCGCGGCTTGAGCGCATCACCTAGAACCTAGGTCAACCCGTAACGGCATCTGGCCAACTATCCCTTATCCACCCCGCATGTCGGGTAATCGGATCTAACACCTCGGGCGGCACGTCCTTGCCCTTGCTTACGCGCGCTATACAGAATGCGCAAAGGTCTGCGAGTTGAAGCGGGGCGCAGTCTGGCTTCGCAGCGAAATGCACGGTGTCGATGATCCTCCTAAGTGGAAGATTGAAGTCTTTGGCGAAGGTATCCAGGCCTGCATCTTTCAACCTGTCGGGATATCTGAGGGTCAGGATTATGAGCTTTATGAGTGGTTTCACGCGATCCGCATCTTCAGCGATCAGCAGAGCGTTTTCGTCAGGTGAGTATTTTGCCAACCACCGGTCTGCTTGGACCGCACAATCCATCGTTGCTGCTGATTGCATCAATCCAATCTTCTTTTGTTCAGCAAGATCGGCGGGGACGGCGCCGCCGCCGAACGTCTCTTTTACGTAGGCGCCGACGACCACTGGAAGGTGGAATTCGTCAATGATGGAGGCCAAATCAGATAAGATTTCGATTCGTTTGTCCCATTGCCACTTCCTGCGATCAAAGTACCTCGCGCCGTGGTAAATATCGGTGGCGTGGAAAACGAAGCCGAGCTGATCCGGCTCGGGGATGTGCTTGCGGATCAATTTGGCGAGCTTCTTTTGTATGCTGGTCGACTGTTGGTCGCCGTGGATTATCACCCCAGCGACGGCCATCGCCGATTCGCCGCGTGATATGCCTGCCTCATCCAAGTAGACTAATCGCACCAGATTGCGCCCCTAAACGAGTAGGCCTCCGAAAACAGGCCGATTCGATATGTCACCCAGAGATATCGCGTGCCACGCCGCACCGATACAGGGCGAGCCAAAAGCGGGGAGGCAAAGCGGGGAAACCCCGCTAGACTTTCCGTGATTTATAAGGAAATCAGTAACTTGCACGAAGCAAGTGGCTCCCCGGGCCGGATTCGAACCAGCGACCAACCGGTTAACAGCCGGTTGCTCTACCACTGAGCTACCGGGGAACAGGGCTCATGTGAACGAGGCGGCGTATAGCAAACGGTTTCGCGATTTGCAAAGCGCTAATCGAACTTTTTGCGAGTTTTTCCCAGCAGCCTTTCTGGTAATCGCCGCCGCGCGGCCTCATATGACGGCTTCGCCCGCATTTTTGCCGGCTTGGCGCGGCATTCGGGCGCATACGGATCGCCACAAATGCAGGACTTATGACCAGCTACAAACCTCAGCAGCCGCCCAGACGGAAGATTTCGGTGCTGGGGCGCGAGTTCGCCATGCCGCAATCGCGTGGCGTCCGCATCGGACTCGGCGTGGCGCTTTGTTTCCTCGGGCTGCTTGGGTTCCTGCCGGTGCTCGGCTTTTGGATGATTCCGCTCGGCCTGCTGATTCTTTCGCACGAGTTCCACGTCGTGCGGCGGGTGCGCCGTCGACTGATCGTCTGGTGGGAGCGGCGCCGGCGTCCGGCTGATCGATAAGGCAGGCCGAAGCGGGATGCGCGATCGGAGTGGCCAACGGCATTGCTTGAGCGTGTCGTGTCCAAAACCGATGGGGAAAGAAGCTTCCCCGCTTGACGCCGGATTCCTGGCAACCTATTGGAGCCGTGTAGACGCCCGAAGCGGCGAGGCCTCGTGGCGGAGTGGTTACGCAGAGGACTGCAAATCCTTGCATCCCGGTTCGATTCCGGGCGAGGCCTCCAGCTTTCTCGGCAACCGCCGCCGAGGACCGAATTCGGGCACAGTCACATTTGCGCTTCATGCGCCGAAGGCGGGCCTGTTTGAAAATGAACGCTGATTTCTCCGAACGTCGCGTGAAGATGGTGGACGGCCAGGTCCGCACCACCGACGTGACCGACGCTGCCATCCTTTCCGCCATGCTTTCGGTGCCGCGCGAGGCGTTCGTCGACAGCGCCCAGCGCGAGCTTGCCTATATCGACGAGGATCTGCGCTACGGTGTGACCGCCGACAGCGATCAGCCGCGCTACCTGATGGAGCCGTCGCCCTTCGCCAAGCTCGCGCAACTGGCCGAGATCGGTCCGCGTGACTTCGTGCTCGATGTCGGCAGCGGCACCGGCTATTCCTCGGCCGTGCTGTCGAAACTCGCCAGCTCGGTGATCGCACTCGAAAGCGATCCGACGCTCGCGGCAACCGCGACCTCGACCCTTTCCTCGCTTGGCTGCGACAACGTGGTTGTGGTCTCCGGGCCGCTTGCCGCAGGTTATGCCTCGCAGGCTCCCTATGACGTTATTTTCGTCGGCGGCAGCGTCGAGCAGGTGCCCGATGCGCTGCTGGCCCAGCTCAAGGAAGGCGGCCGCCTGGTTGCCGTCGAAGGGCGCGGCAACGCCGGCGTGGCCAGCGTTTACCTCAAGGCAGACGGCAATGTGACGGCCCGCAGGGCGTTCAATGCGGCAGTTAAGCCACTACCTGGCTTCAATCGCACACGCGAATTTGAGTTCTGAGCGCCTTTTTCTTGCTGTGCGCAACGCGTCGTGATGTTCTAAGACCGGACGAGGGTGATTTGATTCTGGACTGTTTCAGTCTGGAATCAGCGCATTAGGCCGGTTTCGGCGAGGGGCACTTCAGGCTGCTTTCGGGCAGCTCGCCGCAGAATGAATGAGGGACGCGCGTGTCGTTTTTCCGTAAAAGTGTGTTTGCTGTAGCTCTGGTCTCTGCCACGGCGCTGTCGCCGTTGTCGGCCTCCGCGGAAACGATCCTCGGAGCTTTGGCAAAGGCCTATCAGAACAACTCCCAGCTCAATTCGGCCCGCGCCGGTGTGCGCGTCACCGACGAAAACGTCGCGATCGCCAAGTCAGGCTGGCGTCCGACGATCAATGGCTCCGCCAGCATCGACTATTCTACGACCCGTAGGAATTCATCGACGAGCCATCTGACGACCGGTTCGTTCGGCGTCGAGATTCGCCAGTCGCTGTTCGACGGCTTCCAGACCAAGAACAATGTGGCTGCCGCAGAGGCACGTGTTCGGGCCTCCAATGAGAGCCTGCGCAACACCGAGCAGAACATTCTGTTCAACGCGGCAAGCGCCTACATGGATGTGATCCGCGACCGCCAGGTGGCGGCGCTGACCGAGCGCAACCTGCAGTTCCTGGGCGAGCAGGTACGGGCCGCGCGTTCGCGCTTCGACGTGGGCGAGGGCACCCGCACCGACGTCGCCCAGGCTGACGCATCCCGCTCGGCGGCACTCGCCCAGCTCAGCGCTGCCCGGGCCCAGGCGCTGTCGAGCGCAGCCATCTATCGCCAGATCGTCGGCGACGAACCGAAGAACCTGAAGGCGGCATCGCCGCTCGCCAAGCTCCTGCCCAGGAGCCTTGAGGGCGCTGCCTCCATCGCAGCCGATCAGCATCCGGCGATCCTTGCTACCGGGCACCTGGTCGACGCGGCCGGCTTTGCCGTCAAATCCGCGGAAGGCGCGCTGCTGCCGCAGCTGTCGGCTTCGGCAGGCGTTTCCCAGATCAATCGGGATACTGCCGGAGCGACTCCTGGCACGCAGGATGGCTGGTCGACGTCGGCCAATATCGGCGCGACGCTGACCGTGCCGATCTACCAGGGTGGCCGGGCCTCGGCGACCGTGCGCCAGTCCAAGGAATCGCTTGGCCAGGCCCGCATCGAAGTCGATGTCAGCCGTGATCAGGTGCGCGCCGCGGTGACCTCCGCCTGGACGCAGTACACCGCGGCCCGCGAGGCCGTGGCAGCCAATCGCGAAGTGATTTCGGCTGCTCAGCTTGCACTTAGCGGCGTTGTCGAGGAACGCAATGTCGGCCAGCGCACGACGCTCGACGTGCTGAATGCCCAGCAGGACGTTATCGACGCCCAGATTAACCTGGCGACCGCCGAGCGCGATGTCGTGGTTGCGAGCTATGCCATCCTGTCTGCTGCCGGCAATCTGTCGGTCGAACGGCTTGGGCTGAACGTCACGAAGTACCGGCCGGAAGAACACTTCAATGCCGTCAAGGACAAGTGGATCGGGCTGCGGACGCCGGACGGTCGCTGACCTTCCGCACCCCGCGTGCGGGATTTGAGGCGGGCGCCTGCTCTTTTGGAGCGGGCGCCCGTTGTCGTTTGCGAACCCCCTTGTGAGGTAATCTGTTGAAATCGCCGGGGCTGTCCGATTGGGGATTCTCGAAGGGGAATCAGTCGGCTACGCTAAAGCACTGATTCGAAGCTCGTTTCGACGGGCGGGTTTTGTAACCTGTCACAAAGGCGGCGGATGTGACGATGGCCCAGGCTAGCAGCGCTCAGCGCGAACCCTCGATGGAAGAGATACTCGCTTCCATTCGCAGGATCATCGAGGACAACGACACCGGACGACGCCCGGCAGTCGACTTCGAGCAGATGCGCCCGGAGCCGGAAGACGATCGCGGTGACCGCAATATCATCGAGGTCGAGGCATTCAGGGCGGAACTCCAGGCTGCCAAGCCGGCGCCGGTCGAGGTCAAGCCCGTTGAAGCCGTGCAGGTTCCGACTGCACCCGAAGGCAAGGCAGCCGAGCCCCGCGCCGTGACGTGGCCGCCGGCAGATCCGAAGACGGCTGAAGCAGTCGTGGCAGAGGCCGCTGCATTGCCGCGCACGCCGACGGCGAGCTGGGCGCCAAAGTCCACCCTGGCGGTAGAGCAGATGGAGCGGCTGGCCGGCCCCGCGCGCGAACCCGAAGTCGAAGCTCCTGTCTCAGCAGCGAGGGGCGAAGCTGCTGCGTCCCCGATCGAACCTGCAGCTTCCCCGATCGAGCCGGCAACTGCCGAAGAGCCCTTCGCTGTGAAGCCCGCGATTATCTCCGAGCAGGCTGGCCGCCAGGTTTCGGCCGCCTTCGGCGAGCTCAACGACGCCTATGCGGCGCGCAGCCGCAAGTCGTTCGACGACATTGCCGCCGACATGATGCGGCCGATGCTGCAGGATTGGCTCGACAACAACCTGCCGACGCTGGTCGAACGGCTGGTACGCGAAGAGATCGAGCGCGTGGCCCGCGGCGTGTAGTGATTTCGGCCTTGCCGACATGAAAGCGCCGCCTTCGGGCGGCGTTTTCGTTTCTGGTTGCGGCAGGCCATGCTGTTGACTTGCCCCCACCCATCCGATTTACACCGGACCAGCAAAATCCGGACCAAACGGAACCAATTCCGATGCTTGAGAAGACCTACGACGCCAAATCAGTCGAACCCAAGATTGCCAAGGCCTGGGAAGACGCCGATGCCTTCAAGGCCGGCGCGGGTGCTGCCGAGGGCGCGGAGCCGTTCACCATCGTCATCCCGCCGCCCAACGTCACCGGCTCGCTGCACATGGGCCACGCGCTCAACAATACCCTGCAGGACATCCTCGTGCGCTTCGAGCGCATGCGCGGCAAGAACGTGCTGTGGCAGCCGGGCATGGACCATGCCGGCATCGCCACCCAGATGGTGGTCGAGCGCAAGCTGATGGAAAAGCAGATCCATCGCCGCGACCTGACGCGCGAGCAGTTCGTCGAGAAGGTCTGGGAGTGGAAGGACGAATCCGGCGGCATGATCTTCAACCAGCTGAAGCGGCTGGGTGCCTCCTGCGATTGGTCGCGCGAGCGCTTCACCATGGACGAGGGCCTGTCCAAGGCCGTCATCGAGGTGTTCGTCACGCTGCACAAGCAGGGCCTGATCTACAAGGACAAGCGCCTTGTGAACTGGGACCCCAAGCTGCTGACGGCGATCTCCGACCTCGAGGTCGAGCAGCATGAGGTCAACGGCAACCTCTGGCACTTCCGCTATCCGGTCGAGGGCGAGGTCTACGATCCGGAGAACCCGAGCACCTACATCACGGTTGCGACCACAAGGCCCGAGACGATGCTGGGCGATACGGCTGTCGCCGTTCATCCCGACGACAAGCGTTATGCGCATCTCGTCGGCAGGAACGTCGTGTTGCCGATCGTCGGCCGCAAGATTCCCGTTGTCGCCGACGAATACTCCGATCCGGAAAAGGGTTCGGGCGCGGTCAAGATCACGCCGGCGCACGACTTCAACGACTTCGAGGTCGGCAAGCGGAACAATCTGCCGGCGATCAACATCCTGACCGTCGAGGCCAGCATTAACATCGTCGACAATGACGAGTTCCTCGAAGGCCTCGAGCGTAGCGACATGCGCGACGGCGTCTGGACTCAGCTTCACGGCCTCGACCGCTTCGCGGCGCGCAAGCTGGTGGTCCAGATCATGGAAGAGGGCGGTTTCCTCGACAAGATCGAGCCGCACAAGCACATGGTGCCGCATGGCGACCGTGGCGGCGTGCCGATCGAGCCGTATCTGACCGACCAGTGGTGGGTCAACGCTGCCGAGATGGCGAAGCCCGCCATACGCAGCGTGCGCGAGGGGCGCACCAACTTCGTGCCCAAGAACTGGGAAAAGACCTATTTCGACTGGATGGAAAACATCCAGCCCTGGTGCGTTTCGCGCCAGCTGTGGTGGGGACACCAGATCCCGGCCTGGTATGGCCCGGACGGCCACGTCTTCGTCGAGCGCACCGAAGAAGAGGCGCTCGATGCGGCGGTCCAGCACTATCTCGCTCTTGACGGGCCGTGGAAGGCCTGGGTCGAGGAGCAGCTTGAGAATTTCGAGCCCGGCAAGATCCTGACCCGCGACGAAGACGTGCTCGACACATGGTTCTCGTCGGCGCTGTGGCCGTTCTCGACGCTCGGCTGGCCCGACAAGACGCCCGAACTCGACACCTACTACCAGACCGACGTGCTGGTGACCGGCTTCGACATCATCTTCTTCTGGGTCGCCCGGATGATGATGATGGGCCTGCATTTCATGGACGAGGAGCCGTTCCACACGGTCTATGTCCATGCGCTGGTTCGCGACAAGAGCGGCCAGAAGATGTCGAAGTCGAAGGGCAACGTCATCGATCCGATCGAGCTGGTCGACGAATACGGCGCCGATGCCTTGCGTTTCACGCTTGCGATCATGGCCGCCCAGGGCCGCGACGTGAAGCTCGACCCGGCCCGCATTGCCGGCTACCGCAACTTCGGCACCAAGCTCTGGAACGCCACGCGTTTTGCCGAGATGAACGGCGTGGCGCGCAACGACGAGTTCTGGCTCAACGATGCCAAGCTCACCGTCAACCGTTGGATCCTGACCGAACTCACCCGCGCCACGCGCGAGGTGACGGCTTCGATCACCACCTACCGCTTCAACGAAGCGGCGGGCGCGGCCTATCGCTTTGTCTGGAACACCTTCTGCGACTGGTATCTGGAGCTGCTGAAGCCGATCTTCATGGGCGAGGACGAGGCGGCCAAGGCCGAAAGCCAGGCGGTCGCGGCGTTTGTGCTCGACGAGATCTACAAGCTGCTGCATCCGATGATGCCGTTCATGACCGAGGAGCTGTGGGCGCACACGGCGGGCGAGGGCAAGGAGCGGTCGTCGCTGCTCTGCCATGCGGCCTGGCCGGCGCCCGACTTCGAGGATGCGGCCGCCGCTGCCGAGATCAACTGGCTGGTCGACCTGGTCAGCGGCATCCGCTCGGTGCGCTCGGAGATGAACGTGCCGCCGGCGGCGATCGCGCCGCTGGTCTTTGTCGGTGCCAATGACGAGACGCTTGAGCGCCTCAAGCGCCATCAGTCGGCTATCGCGCGCTTGGCCCGTGTCGGCGAGATCACGCATGAGGCGGCAGCGCCCAAGGGCGCGGCACAGATCGTCGCCGGCGAAGCGACCGCTTGCCTGCCGCTCGGCAGCCTGATCGACCTGACGGCTGAAGCCGCGCGCCTGCAGAAGGAACTGGCCAAGACGACCGAGGAGATCGCCCGGCTGCACAAGAAGCTGTCGAACGAAAAATTCGTCGCTTCCGCGCCCGAGGAGATTGTCGCAGCCGAGCGCGAAAAGCTCGAGGACTATCGCCAGACGCAGGAAAAGCTCGACACCGCGCTGTCGCGGGTTCGCGACGCCGGCTGACGATTCGAGGCTGAAATCCTGCCGCGGAATGACGCTGCGGCAGGGGCGTCTTTGGCTGCCGGAACGGGCGTGCCGCAGCGTAAATTGTGGTCGATGTAACCGTTTTGCGCCTGATTGTTGCCATAATGTAACAAGGCGCTGATATACCCGCAAAAACGCCGATTTCCGGATCGGGTTCTCCGGATTTTCCTGGAAATCTTTCCGGTGGAAGAGCGAAATCACCAAAATTGACGTTTGCGTAAGCGGAAGGTCAGCGGCGATGGCCGAACCTGACCGTAGCGCCGCCGCGTTTGCAAAAAATCAATGTTGCGTGATCAGAATGAAATCGGTCAATTCTCATCGCGAGCATTCGGGAGAGGACACAAATGAACATTTCGCGTCTCACAAAAGCGCTGCTGGGGGCAACGGCGCTGACGATCGTGGCGGCAAGCACGGCTCAGGCAGGCGGGTTTTCGCGCGGTACGGCCGATACGGATATTTTGTACGAGCAGGGCAACTTCAATCTGCGCACCAGCATGACGGTGGTTAGCCCGCAACGTAAGTTTACAGTTAACCCTTACCCAGATGGGACGGGTTACGATTACTCCGACACCTATGTAGTTCCGTCGGCGGCGGTGAAGTTCAAGATATTCGACGAGCTTTCATGCGCAGGCACGGTGAGCATGCCCTATGGCGGCGGTGTGACCTATGGCGCTGGTGGCAATGGAACGCTCCTGAAGCGCGAAGAAGACTTCACCGTCATGGAGTATGGGGCTACCTGTGCGTTCCAGTACGAACTTGGCAACGGACGCATTTCGGTGCTGGGCGGTGCTTTCATCGAAAGCGTCGACTACAATCTTGTCGGGTCCGACGGCGGTGTTACGGTCGATCTGAAGGATCAGGGGTTGGGCTGGCGAGCCGGCATTGCCTATGAAATCCCGGAAATTGCCCTTCGCGCGCAACTGATGTACCGCTCTGCAACGAGTGTGTCAGCTGAAGGCACCACCAACGGCCTTCCAGTCGCACAAGGGTTTGCAGAGCTTCCGCAAAGCGTGGAGCTCAAGGTTCAAAGTGGCATTGCGCCGGGCTGGCTAGCCTATGGCAGCATCAAATGGACGGATTGGTCAGTCAACGAGGAACTGCGTCTCGTGCTGTTCCCCGGTGTCAACCGCATCGATACCTACAACTGGCAGGACGGGTGGACCGTCACCGGTGGCATTGGTCACTCGTTTAGTGACTCTATAGCCGGTACGGTCTTTGCTACCTGGGATCGCGGCGTCAGCACTGGCTGGGATCTTCACACTGATACCTACACCATCGGCACGGGCATCTCGCTCAAAGACAAGATTGGCGGTGAACTGCGCGCGGGCGCGGGCGTGAGTTACCTCACGGCGGGCGAAGAAACTCAGTATGGCGCCGCAAACCGTGCTGTCGGTAACGATTGGGCCTTCGCCTTTTCCGGCGGCTACAGCGTCAAGTGGTAGCGACCACCTCCTAATCCTCCAAAAGCCGGGCCTTGTGCCCGGCTTTTTTGTTGCCCCCGGCGCGTTTGCCATTCGGAAACCATGGCGCGGCAAGTCGGCAACAGTTGTGACGATTCGGCAACACTTTTGCATCAAGCTTTCGGCTAAGAAACCAAGCGGGGCAATTGCCCATTTCCCGCCATAAACCCGGCGCACCCCGGATAGGTCTTCGGACCAGAACCCGGGATGCCCGTGACGGGACATCGGACGACATGTGCAAGGGGCCGCAATTCTGCGGCAGGAACAGGAATGAACGCCAAGGCGATCTTCAAGGCCAAGCTGCCCAGCCGTCAGACGACGGCAGCGTCGGCGCATGCGCCTGCCTGTTCTTTGCCCGCGAGATTTCGCGCCGTGCGTGGAAGTAGTCTTGATGTCGTCGGCGCCCGGGCTATGCCTGCACATCCTCTGCGCGATCGCGGTTGCTTGCAGGAATTTGGCCGTACTTTAGTCGAAAACAGCGCGCATCTTGACGTTATCGATGTTCAGGACATGGCGCGTCCGGCCGAGCGGATCGGCATGACGCAGTCCGATGTCGAACTCGCGGAGAGGGCGAAAGAATGGAAGCCGTGCCCGACTGCCCAGCGGTCGGGAACGATCTCGAATTGTGCCGAAACCGTCCCGTCGGACAGCAATGGCACGGTCACCCACCCAGGTGGGCGGAAGAAACGCACTGCTATGCGCATATCTGAGTTGGTAAGAGCATCAGCCTATTCTGCGCTTGTCGCGGCTTCCCTGTTGGGCGCCGCCGGCGAGGCGCAGGCGTTCGACGACAAGGTCTTCGACGACAAGACCGGCGTGAAGCCGGAGTCGAGCCCGTGGGCGGTGTTCCAGTTCGGTTTCTCCGCCTACAAGAGCGGCCACAAGGACCAGGCTGTCGAAGCTTATCGCTACGCTGCCGAAAACGGCCAGATCGGCGCCACCTGGAAGCTCGCCCGCATGTATGCCGAAGGCGATGGCGTGGCCCAGAACGACTACGAAGCCTTTAAGTTCTTCTCTGAGATCGCCGAGCAGGACGTCGAGCCCGGCTCGCCCGAGGAGAGCTATGTCTCCGACGCGCTGGTGGCGCTCGGCGGCTACATGAAACATGGCATTCCCGGCAGCCCGGTGTCGGCCAATCCGGTCGCAGCGCAGGAATACTACATGCGCGCCGCCGCCAACTACCGCAATCCCAATGCCCAGTTCGAAATGGGCAAGATGTTCCTCAAGGGCGACGGCGGCGTGAAGGCCAGCGTCAGGCAGGCCGGCCGCTGGCTGCAGCTTGCCGCTGAGAAGGGCCATGCGGGTGCCCAGGCGACGCTCGGCAATCTGCTCTTCGAGAGTGGCAAGGTGGTCCGCGGTCTCGCCATGATGACCGCAGCCCTTGAGCGCGCCCAGCCGGCCGACCAGCCCTGGATCAGGGGCATGCAGGAAGAAGCTTTCGCGCTCGCCGACGAATCCGACCGCCGCACCGCGATTTCGCTGGCCGAAGACATCCTGACCAAGGGCAACCAGTAGGCCTAGCTGCCAGGCGCGCCGAGCACGTGGAAAGCTAGGCCTCCCACGTTTCGTCTCCCAGCATTGAACTGACGATGCTCCCGCTGCCGAACACCTGCCGGCTCTGGCGGGCTTGCCTCAGGCGGCCACGAGATTGAGGTCGATCGCCACCGGCACGTGGTCCGACGGCTTTTCCCACGCACGCACATGCTTTTCGATCGACGCGGAAGTGAAGCGGTTGGCTGCCTCCGGCGACAACAGCAGGTGGTCGATGCGGATGCCGTTGTTCTTCTGCCAGGCGCCGGCCTGGTAATCCCAGAAGGTATAGACGTCGGGCTGGTCGGTGACCGAGCGCACCGCCTCGGTGAAGCCGAGGTTTTCGAGCCGCCGGAAGGCCTGCCGCGTCTCGGGCTGATACAGCGCGTCGCCCAGCCACAGCTCGATGTTGCGGGCGTCGATCGCCTCGGGAATGACGTTGTAGTCGCCGGCAAGCACCAGCGCCTCTTCGAGCGCCAGCCGCTCGGCCGCCCAGCGCTCCAGCCTTGCCATCCATGACAGCTTGTAGGGGAATTTTTCGGTGCCGACGGGATTGCCGTTGGGCAGATAGAGCGAAACCACGCGCAAGGCGCCCTTGTCGGTCGAGAACACACCCTCGATGAAGCGCGCCTGCTCGTCGGAATCATCTCCCGGCAGGCCGCGATTGACTTCGTCGAACGGCAGCTTCGAAAGTATAGCGACGCCGTTGAAGCCCTTCTGGCCATGTGTTTCGACGTTATAGCCGAGTGCCTCGATCTCGAAGCGGGGAAATCCCTCGTCGACAGTCTTTATTTCCTGGAGGCAGACGATGTCGGGTGCGCTTTCCTTGAGCCAATGCAGCAGGTTGTCGATGCGGGCTCTGACGCCGTTGATATTCCAGGTCACGATCTTCATGAATTTCACGCGATTATTTCAAATAAATCTTGATAGCCGAATGGCTCGATACAGACGATCCTGCACCATCCCTCGGGAGAAGGGAACCGGTCCTCTTCGGCATTCTTCGGACCGGCTGGCAAAAGGGGAACAAATGCCATGTCCAACAGTCCGCATCCTGTGGACGAGGTGCTACCGGCGCCTCGTCTAACCGCGCTTGGCATCCAGCATGTGCTGGTCATGTATGCCGGTGCAATCGCAGTCCCGCTCATCATCGGGCGTGCACTCAAGCTCGACCCGGAGCAGGTCGCCTTCCTGATCTCGGCCGATCTGTTCGTCTGCGGCGTCGTCACCATTATCCAGTCCTTCGGCGCGACCCAGTGGTTCGGCATCAAGCTGCCGGTCATGATGGGCGTCACCTTTGCCGCCGTCGGCCCGATGGTTGCCATGGCCAACGCCAACCAGGGGCCCGATGGTGCCCGCATGATTTTCGGCGCGATCATTGGCGCCGGTATTGTCGCACTTCTCATTGCACCGCTTGTCAGCCGCATGCTGCGCTTCTTTCCGCCTGTCGTGACCGGCACGATCATCGTGGTGATCGGCGCATCGCTGATGCGCATCGGCATCAACTGGATCTTCGGCAATCCGTTCGGCCCGACCGCGCCAAAGCTGGTTTCGCCCGAACATGCCGAATGGCTGAAGACGGTGACCGAGATGGCCGCCGCAACCGGCTCGACCATTCCGCCGCTGCCCGAGAAGCTCGGGCTTGCAGCGTCGGTGTCTAACCCGGCCTATGCGCCGCTGACCAATGTCGGCATCTCGGCAGTTGTCCTTTTGTCGATCCTGGCGATCGCCAGGTTCGGCAAGGGCTTCATGGCCAACATCGCCGTGCTGCTCGGCATCGTCATCGGCGGCGTCATCACGGCGGCGCTCGGCATGATGAGTTTCGACAAGGTGGCGTCCGCCGGCTGGTTCGAACTGGTCACGCCGCTGCGCTTCGGCATGCCGATCTTCGAGCCGATCCTGATCATCACCATGGTGCTGGTGATGATCGTGGTGATGATCGAATCGACGGGCATGTTCCTCGCGCTTGGCGACATGACCGGCAAGAAGGTGACCCAGCCGATGCTCTCGGCCGGACTGCGCACCGATGGTCTCGGCACCATCATCGGCGGTCTGTTCAACACCTTCCCGTACACCAGCTTCTCGCAGAATGTCGGTCTGGTCGGCGTTACCGGCGTGAAAAGTCGCTTCGTCTGCGTGGCTGGCGGCGTGATCCTGATCATCCTCGGCCTGGTGCCGAAGATGGGCGCCCTGGTCGAGGCGCTGCCGACCTTCGTGCTCGGCGGGGCTGGGCTGGTGATGTTCGGCATGGTGGCGGCGACGGGTATCCGCATCCTTGCCAATGTCGACTTCAAGACCAACCGCAACAACCTGTTCGTGGTGGCGGTCTCTGTCGGTTTCGGCATGATCCCGCTGGTGGCGCCCGACTTCAAGATGTGGATGCCGCATGGCATCCACCCGCTGATCGAGTCGGGCATCCTGCTCGCTTCGGTTTCGGCGGTGGTGCTCAACGCCTTTTTCAACGGCACCAAGGAAAATGAAGCCGAAATCCGCGAAGCGGCGATGGCTTCGGAGGCGTAACAAAAGGGCAATCGCGGCGGGTCTGATCGTGCAAGGGCAGACCCGCCGACATTTCCGTCTTGCCGCGGGCCGCGGCAAACGGGTCAGCGCTCCTGCAACGCCTCGGCATGGCTTGCGGCTTCACGCAGCGACAGCGGGCCGTACCTTTCGCCACTGGCGCTGCCGGCAAGGACGAATCCCCGCGGCGACTCGACGAGAGCAAAACTCTCCTCGGCGATGACGATCCAGAAGACCGGATTTGGAATGTCGGCTGTCGCGCCCTGCACCGACATGACCGCATCGTCGACAAGAGGCCGGGCACGCCGCAGCAGAAGGTCACCCGCGGCGGCTACCGGCATCCTCGTGGCATATCGGATCAGTGCCTCGACAGCAGGGCGTTGCGCGGTCCCCAACATCGCGCCGGCTGCCGGCGGCCGATAGTTTCCGAGCGGGTCGCCATGCCCCTCGATGTATTCGTAGAGCCGCGCCCCGGCGTCGTCCACCACGGCAAAGCGCATGCCGCCATCGGTGTCCACGACCCAGGCTTTCTCTTGTCTGCCATGGATATCTGTTAGGTAGCCGCCACGAATCCCGGTCAGCGCCTCCGGCGTCCCGACGGCTGCCGCAGCAAGCGCCACGGCCGCGTGCAGCGGATCTGTCACCGAGTGGTGGAAGCGCGCGATACGGGCGGCAGAAAGGCGCTTGCCTCGCCTTGGATTGGCAAGGATGAGAGCTTGCATCTCGGCTTCATAGAATCCGTCGTCGACCTTTCGCAATCCGGGCCATCGCGAAACCCACTCGGCAGCACGCCGGGGGATCGGGTCTGCTTTCTCGGCGGCGTAAAGCCGGTCGTCGAGCTTGTCCAAGGCGGGTGCGCGGCCGCCGGAAAATCCGGTCTGCTCCCTTGCAGCTACCGGGTTCGCGTCGAACCAGGCAATCATCTCCTGCAGCAGTGCTGCCTGTGTGGTGGCGCCCATCGCAAGCAGCCCCGAAAGCGCGTCGGCGAAGATGTGCGGTGCTTTTCGGCCGCTGTTGTGGATGAACTGGCTGTGCCCGCCATTGTTGACCTGTGCCAGATAGAAATCTGCGTGGTAGGCCTGCAAAGCGACGCTGGGCAGTTCGTGGCGATGGTACAGGCCGTTGTCGAAAAGGCTGTTGACGTAGTTGACGACCGCCTGAACGATGTCGTCGTCGCAATATTTGGACTGCTCAAAAGCAGAGGCCGGCAAGATGATTGGCATCTGCGGATTGCCCGAAGGCGGTTGCTTGCGTTTGCCGAATGTGAACAAGGCCATCTACCAAGTCTCCGATCGATGCTTTCGCGATGCTCGAAGATACTGGCAAAGAACAGTCAATTTTTGGTTGTTTAAACCCGCCTTTCCACCAGTCCGATCGTATTGCCGGCTGGGTCCTTCAGGAAAGCCATCCATTCGCACTCGCCGGCCGGGCCGAATTCGCCCGCGGCATCGCGATGGACCAGCGTCGGCGCCGTGGTGAAGGCGACGCCGTTGTCGGATGCGGTTTCGTAGAAGGAGTCCAAGTCGGCGATGTCGAGATAGACGGTCGCCTGCGGCACGCCACCGGTGAAGAACAGCCTGACATTGCCGGCGATGATGAAGGCAATGCCGGGCGGGTCGTAGCGGGCGTGCACGGGCAGGCCGAACACGTCGAGCCAGAAGCCGAGCGTGTCGTCGATGTCGCGGCCGGCGGAGAGCGCAACCTGGCGGAGCGCTCCGACCCGGCGCATGGCTAGATGGAGAAGCTGGTGCCGCAGCCGCAGCCGGCGACCGCGTTGGGATTCTTGATCTGGAACGACTGGCCCATCAGGTCGTCGACGAAGTCGACCACCGAGCCGCCCATATAGACCAGCGACAGGTCGTCGACGAGCAGCGTCGCGCCATCGCGTTCGATGGCGACGTCGTCGTCGTTGCGGCCGTCGACCAGGTCGAACTTGTAGGAAAAGCCGGAGCAGCCGCCACCTTCGACCGAGATGCGCAGCGCGATCTTGCCCGGATCGCTAGCGACGATCTTGGCAATCCGCTTCGCAGCGGCTTCGGTCATGTCGACCTTCATGGCAGTCTTGGCATCAGCGCCCATCGGCGTCACCTTGCTTTCAGTTTCTTATGATAGGTATGAAGCCACCTGGGGCAAGTCAACAGGTGGGGAGTATGGCAGGCGAGCGGCAACTTGGCGATATCGGCTTCGGCTACCGGCCGCGCGCGGCCTATGCCTGCGATCCCGCGCGTTCGCGGGGCCGCCTGTTCGACGAGGTCGAGAGCCCGACGCGCACGCCGTTCCAGCGTGACCGCGACCGTATCATCCACTCGACCGCCTTCCGCCGCCTCAAGCACAAGACACAAGTGTTCGTCGCCCATGAGGGCGATCATTACCGCACCCGGCTGACCCACACGATCGAAGTGGCGCAGATCGCCCGCGCTTTGGCTCGTGCCCTGCGCTGCGACGAGGATCTCGCCGAGGCGATCGCCCTGGTCCATGATTTCGGGCATACGCCATTCGGCCACACCGGCGAGGACGCGCTGAACGAGAAGATGGCGACCTGGGGCGGCTTCGATCACAACGCCCAGTCGCTGCGCGTGGTGACGCGGCTCGAGAGCCGCTATGCCGAGTTCGACGGGCTCAACCTGACCTGGGAGACGCTGGAGGGGCTGGTCAAGCACAACGGTCCGCTGACCGACGCCACCGGCAAGGGCCTGAAAGGGCCGGTGCCTCAAGCGATCCGCGACTATTCCGAGTTGCACGACCTCGAACTCGACCGCTTCGCCAGCCTCGAAGCGCAATGCGCGGCGATCGCCGACGACATCGCCTACAACACCCATGACATCGACGATGGCCTGCGTGCGGGCTTGTTGACGCTCGACATGCTCGACGAGGTGGGCCTGCCGGCTTCGATCCTGCGCGGTGTGCGCGAGCGCTATCCTGCACTCGATGCGGTGCGCACCGGCCACGAACTGATGCGCCGCCAGATCACCATGTTTGTCGAGGACGTCATTTCGACAGCTTCCGCAAAGATCACTCTTGTGGCACCGCAAAGCGCCGACGAGGTCAGGTCAGCCCGCGCGGCGATGGTGACCTTTTCCGACGAGATGGCGGCGTCCGAGAAGGAGCTCAAGGCCTTTCTCTACCGCTACATGTACCGGCATTCGGAGGTGATGCGGGTGCGGGCCAATGCCGACCGGATCGTCAAGGAGCTGTTTGACGCCTACTACGCCGATCCGCGTGCCATGCCGGAGGGCTGGCGTGAGGGGCTCGACCGGGCCGAGGACCGCATCAAGGCCCGCGCTGTCGCCGATTTCCTGGCCGGCATGACTGACACCTACGCGGTCAAGGAACACCGGCGTTTGTTTGACCATACGCCCGATTTGGTTTAGGCCGGGCGCAATTTCCGGCTATTTTGCCGGTTGCCACGCAATGCCACCCAGAGCCGAGCACATGAATATTTTCGCCGATTTCAGCGAGCGGATCACCAAAGCCGTCGAAGCGCTTGAATTGACTCCCAAAGATGGCGGCGCGCTCGACCTGACGCGCATTGCCGTTGAGCCGCCACGCGACGCCACCCATGGCGATCTGGCGACCAATGCGGCGATGGTGCTGGCCAAGCCGACGGGGCAGAACCCGCGCGTGCTGGCCGAACGGCTGGTCGCCGAACTCGCCAAGGACGCCGACGTGGTCAAGGCCGAGGTTGCCGGCCCGGGTTTCGTCAACCTCAAGCTCAAGGACGCGTTCTGGCACAAGCATCTGGCCGATCTGCTGTCTCGCGGCGCCGAATACGGCCGCTCTGGCTTCGGCAACAACAAGCGGGTCAACGTCGAATACGTTTCGGCCAATCCGACCGGGCCGATGCATGTCGGCCACTGCCGCGGCGCGGTGGTCGGCGATGCACTTGCCAACATCCTCGGCTTTGCCGGCTATGACGTGACCAAGGAATACTACATCAACGACGCCGGCGTGCAGATCGACGTGCTCGGTCGCTCGGTGATGCTGCGTTATCGCGAGGCATTGGGCGACGAGATCGGCGAGATTCCGGCCGGGCTTTACCCGGGCGACTATCTCGTGCCGGTCGGCCAGGACCTCGCCAAGGAGTTTGGCCGCGACCTCCTGCAGAAGCCCGAGGACGAGGCGCTTGCCATCATCAAGGACCGGACCATCGACGCCATGATGGTGATGATCCGCGAAGACCTGGCGCTGCTCAACGTCCGCCACGAGGTGTTCTTCTCCGAGCGCACGCTGCACGCCGACAACGCCAAGGCGATCCGCTCGGCGATCAGCGACCTGACGCTGAAGGGCCACATCTACAAGGGCAAGCTGCCGCCGCCCAAGGGCGAGAAGCCGGATGACTGGGAAGACCGCGAGCAGACCTTGTTCCGCTCGACCGAGGTTGGCGACGACATGGACCGGCCGCTGGTCAAGTCGGACGGTGCATTCACCTATTTCGCCGCCGACGTCGCCTACCTGAAGGACAAGGTCGATCGCGGTTTCGAGGAACTGGTGTTCGTGCTCGGCGCCGACCATGGCGGTTACGTCAAGCGCATGGAAGCGCTGGCGCGCGCGGTTACCGACGGTGCCGTGAAGCTCGATGTGCTGCTCTGCCAGTTGGTCAAGCTGTTCCGCGACGGCGAGCCGGTGCGCATGTCCAAGCGGGCAGGGGAGTTCATCACCTTGCGCGAAGTGGTCGAGGAAGTCGGCCGCGACGCCATCCGCTTCATGATGCTCTACCGCAAGAGCGATGCGCCGCTCGATTTCGATTTCGCCAAGGTCACCGAGCAGTCGAAAGACAACCCGGTTTTCTACGTGCAGTATGCTTCGGCGCGCTGCCACTCGGTGTTCCGGCAGGCGAAGGAACAGCTCGGCGTAGCAGAGTTCGCACGTGCAGGCCTGATCGGGCGTGTCGAACGGCTTGCCGACGAAGGCGAGATCGCGCTCGTCAAGAAGCTTGCCGAGTATCCGCGCCTGATCGAATCCGCTGCCCAGTCGATGGAGCCGCACAGGCTGGCATTCTACCTCTACGATCTCGCCAGCACCTTCCACGGACACTGGAATCGCGGCACGGACAACCCCGACTTACGGTTTGTTAAGGTTAACGATCCAGAATTGACCCATGCCAGACTCGGGCTGGTGCAGGCTGTTTCGGACGTCTTGACGTCGGGCCTGGCGTTGATCGGGGCGGATGCGCCGACCGAAATGCGCTAGGTTAACAGAGGCTTTCTGTCACCTTTTGCCCACATTGCGCTGGTAAGGGCCAACCTTACGCGACGTTCATGGCGTCCGAAAAAAGTGCGAGAGTTCGGGAAAAAGAATGGCAGACAGACCCCAGCTGAAGATCGCCGATAAGAACGATTTCGCCGATGAAGATCCGTTCGCCGAGCTGACGAGGATCATGGGCTTCGATCCGCGCCAGCCTGTGGTGCGCCAGGATGTTGGTGCGCCCGCTGCTCGTGTCGAGCCGGCGATGGACGACGATTTCGGCATCGACCTGGAAAAGGAATTGCTTGGCGAACTGGCCGGCGACGATCTGGTGGCAGCACCGGAGCGTGACGCGCCCGCGGCCTATGTTCAGGCTGACGCGCCGTCCGCCTACACGCCCGTCGAGGCTGGTTTCGAACAGTCTGGCTATGGCCGCGCGCAGGAACCGGAATTCGTCTCCGACGCCTCGTTCGACGATGCGGTTGCCGCATCCTTCGAGCAGGAGTTTTCGCTCGAGGACGAGTTGCTGCGCCCTGAAGACCAGGCCTATGCGGTCGAGCCGGCCTATGCCGTTGAGCCGGCTTTCGCCGCCGAGCCGGCTTATGCAGTGGAGCCGACTTTCGCGGTTGAACCAGCCTATGCGCCCGTGGCCGATGTCGCGGGCGAAGCGGCGTTCGACGATGCCGTCGCCGCCTCCCTCGACGAACATTTCACGCTCGAAGAGCTGCCGATCGAGGAGACTGCCGCCCAGGTCGAGGCGCCGATTGCCTACCAGGCTCCCCTTGAAACCGATCTCGATGCCGAATTCGATGTCGCCCTTGCCGATGTCGACATGGATTTCGCTGCCCATGATGGTGCGGACTATGTTGCTGATGGTGCGGACTATGCCGCCGCGAGCGAGGCCGACGATCAGCTGACGCTTGGCGAATATCAGCCGGCCGATGCTGAAATTGCCTTCTCCCACGAGGACCTGGTCGAAGAACCACAGCCAGTGGTGGCCCCCGTCGCCCAGGCCCAGGACTACGACGAGTTCGAGCGTCGCTTGCAGGACGCCCTGCGCGACGAAGAGCCTGCCTACGAGCCTGCTGTTGCTGAGGAGCCGGCCTATGAACCCGAGGTTGCACCGGCAGCCGCAGTCGCCGTTGCAGAAGACACCAGCCTCGAGGACGAACTCAATGCGCTGCTCGGAACCATGAGCAGCCAGGCCAAGGCCCTTTCCGAGCCTGCACCGCTACGCGTCGAAGAGCCTGCTGCCGTCGAACCGGAGCCGGCGTTCACCAGCTCATTCTGGGCGCCCGAGCAGCCCGCTGAAATCGAGCCGCAGTCGGTTGAAGACGCCGACTATGCGACGTCCTACGCCGATGACGCTCAGCAGATCGAGGATTTCGCAGCCACGGATGATGCGGCTGCTGTCGCATCCGATGCCGGCTACACCGAGCCCAGCTATGACCAGCAGGCCGACGTCGATGTCAATTTCGACGACGACGCCTTCGACATGGCTTTCGAACGCAGCGTGGCAACGGCTGCGACCGAAGCCGTCGCGCCTGCCGTAATCGCGCCTGCAGCTATCGCTGCGGCAGCAGATCGGCCGCTTGCTGCTTCGCGCTACGAGCAGGCCCGCAGTTGGGGTCTGGGCACACCAGTGGCTCCGCGTGCATCGGCGCCTGTCGCCGAGACGCAGCCGAGCTATCAGCCCGAGACCTATGCTGCGCCTGCCGAAGCTTATGTGCCGACGGCCGAGCCTGAGCATTACGAGCAGGAGGCCGAGCCCGAGCCCTACGTGCAGCAGGCCGAGCCGGCCGCCGACGTTGCCGACGATCTCGAAGCCGAATTGTTCGCCGCCGTTTCGTCCTTCGACGATGCGCCAGACGTCGAGACAGTGGACGTGCCGGAGAAGGCCGTCGCGCTTGCCGACGATCTCGACATTCCCGAACTGTCCTTCGAAGACGATGCGCCGCCGGCGCCGGCCTACGATGATCTCGACAGCGAATTCACGAATCTCATGAACGAGATGAATGCTCCCGAGGCAAGCAAGCCGTCGGTTTCGTCGAGCTACGAGCCCAATCCTTATGCCAGCGGGTTCGATCGCAAGACGCTGCGCGATGGCGATGCGTCGCAGCCGATCGAATTTCCCTCGGAGGCAATTGCAGCTGCTGCTACCGCCGGCGCGGCCGCCATGTATGCCGGGCGCCAGTCACAGGCGCAGCAGGGCGACGATCGACTGACCGGATTTGACCTTGGTGGCATGCACCAGGGACGCGGTTCCGCGCCGCGCGAGCAGGCACCGGTTGACGACTTCGACTACGATCCGGATTTCGACGAAGCCATGGAAGCGCTGCCCGGCTCGCCGGCCGCAGCCCGTCCGGCCCGTCGCGGCCTGATGATCGCCGCCATCGTCGGTGCGGTCGCCGTTGTCGGCGGCATCGGCGCCTGGGGACTGTCCTTCGGCGGCAGCGAAGACGCTGGGGCGCCTGTCATCGTCAAGGCTGACGGGACGCCGATCAAGGTCAAGCCGGAAAATCCGGGCGGCATGACCGTGCCGAACCAGGACAACAAGGTCTACGACCGTGTCGCAGGCGGTGCCGCCAACGGTGCGCCGGCGCAGGAAAAGCTGGTCACCAACACGGAAGAGCCGATCGACGTGGTGGCGCAGGACGCCGAGGCACGCGCCAACGACACCCCGCCGCTGGATGCGGACGAGACTGCCGATGCGCCGCTGCCGAAGGCAGAGGATCGCGTCGCGCAGGCGGCTCAGGCCGACCAGCCCGACGCCAGCACCGAGACTGCCGCTGTCGCACCGCGCAAGGTTCGTACCATGGTGGTGAGGCCTGACGGGACGCTGGTGCCACGCGAAGATCCGGCACCTGCTGCCGTGGCCGCAGCCGAGCCGAACGATCCGGCGCCGCAGCGCGTTGCCGAGCCGGCCAGCGAGGCCACCGGCACGGTGCCTTCGCAGCCCGCGCTTGCGCCGGTTGCCAACACCCAGGCGGCTGCCCAGTCGGCAAATACGCCTGCTTCGGCTCCGATCGCGCCGCAGCGTCCTTCTGAACAGCCCGTCAACGTCGTCGGCGAGGTCAAGCCGGACCAGGTCGCAGCCCTTGCACCGTCGGCCCCGACCGCAGCAGCCTCGGGCGCATGGGCGATGCAGATCGCCTCGCAGCCGAGCGAAGCCGCGGCCAAGTCGACTTATGCCGATCTGGCGCGCCGCTACGGCAGCGTGCTCAACGGCCGCGAGGTCAGCATCGTCAAGGCCGAGATCGCCGGCAAGGGCACCTTCTGGCGCGTCCGCGTGCCGGCCGGCACCCGCAACGACGCGGTCAGCCTGTGCGAGAGCTACAAGGCTGCAGGCGGCAACTGTTTCGTCTCGAAGTAGGCTTGCGACTTTCCAATCGGGAAACGGCGCGGCAACTGCTGCGCCGTTTTTCGTTTCCGGCTCGCCCGCAGATTGCAGCCGATTCTATCTCACCCAAAAAGGCGCTAAGCTCCTGACATGACCGAATCAAAGTCCATCATCCTTGGCTGTGCAGGCCTGTCGCTCACCGCTGAAGAGATTGCCTTCTATCGCCGGGAGCGGCCGTGGGGCTTCATCCTCTTTGCCCGCAACGTCAAGGAGCCGGAGCAGATCCGCGATCTCGTCGCAGCCATGCGTGACAGTGTCGGTCGGCAGGACGCCCCTGTCTTCATCGACCAGGAGGGCGGGCGCGTGCAGCGCCTGCGCCCGCCGCTGGCGCCGAACTATCCCGCAGGCGGCGCGCTCGGCGCGCTCTATCGCAGCGACCGCGAGGCGGGCCTGAGGGCGACGTGGTTGCTCGCCCGCCTGCATGCCTTCGATCTCGCCCGCTACGGCATCACTGCCGACTGCCTGCCGGTGCTGGATGTTCCGGTCGAGGGCGCCAGCGACGTCATCGGCGCGCGTGCCTACGGCAAGGACCCCGAGAGCGTTACGGCACTCGGCCGCGCCGCTGCCGAGGGGCTGCTTTCAGGCGGCATCCTGCCGGTCATGAAGCACATTCCAGGCCATGGCCGCGCCTTTGCCGATACCCATTTCGAATTGCCGACGGTGGACACGCCGCTCGACCAGCTGCGCGCGCACGATTTCGCGCCGTTCAAGGCGCTGAACCATTTGCCAATCGCCATGACCGCGCATGTCATCTTCAGCGCCGTCGATCCGTCAGCACCTGCGACCACGTCGCGCAAGGTCATCGAGGAGATCGTGCGCGGTGAGATCGGCTTCGACGGCCTCCTGGTCAGCGACGACACTTCGATGAAGGCACTTTCTGGGGATTTCCCGTCAAAGTCGGCGGCGATCCTTGCGGCGGGCGTCGATCTTGTCCTTCACTGCAATGGGGTGATGGAGGAGATGGAGGGCATCGCCTCGCGGGCGACGGCACTTTCCGGGAAGTCGCTTGAGCGCGCTGAAAAGGCCCTTGCCGCGGTCAAGGCGGGTGACGGCCACGACGAAGCGTCGCTTCGGGCGGAATTCGGACAATATTTCGAGGCAGTTGCATAGCCTCTCAAGGAGAAGGCACGGATTTGGCGGACGCATTGGAAAGCAAGGCCCAAAAGCCAGCACCGATGGACCGCCTGTGGGCGGAGAACGCCGACGAGCGCATGACGGACGATCCGTCGCTGGTCGTCGACGTCGCCGGCTTCGAAGGCCCGCTCGACCTCCTGCTGCACCTGGCGCGCAGCCAGCGGGTGGACCTGTCGCGCATTTCGATCCTGGCGCTTGTCGAGCAGTACCTCATCTTCGTCTCGCAGGCGCGGGCCTTGCGGCTGGAGCTTGCCGCCGACTATCTGGTCATGGCGGCGTGGCTCGCCTTCCTCAAGTCGAAGCTCTTGATCCCCAAGCTGCCGGGCGATGAAGGCGAAAGCGGCGAGGAACTGGCAGCCGTGCTGCAGTTCAGGCTCAAGCGGCTTGAAGCCATGCGCGATGCCGCCTCGCGGCTGGTCAACCGCAACCGGCTCGGACGCGACGTCTTCCAGCGCGGCGCGCCGGAACTCGTCATCATCGACAAGCGCAACGAATACTCGGCCTCGCTCTACGACCTGTTGAGCGCCTATGCCGGCCAGCGGCAGCGCCAGGCCATCACCAACGTGCAGATCGCCAAGCGCGGCGTCTGGTCGCTCAAGCAGGCGCGCGACATCCTGGCCCGCATGGTCGGTGAACTGAAGGACTGGACCGCGCTCGACCATTTTCTCATCCGCTACATGACCGGCCCGGAGGAGCGCGCAACAGCGCTTGCCAGTTCCTTCGCCGCGAGCCTCGAAATGGTTCGTGACGGCAGCGTCGAAATCCGCCAACACGAGCCGTTCGCGCCGATCTATCTGCGCGAACGCCAATCCGCCCCCCGGCAGACCGAAGGTGCTTCATGACCGAAGGATCAAACGTCGTTCCGTTCTCCCTCGACGACGAGGATGGCGATGCCGTCGAACGCAACCCGGCGGCACGGCTGCATCTCGCCGAGGCCGTACGCATGGCCGAGGCGATCGTCTTCGCCAGCGCCGAGCCGGTGAGCGAACGGCAGCTTGTTTCGCGACTGCCCGAAGGCATCGACGTGCCTGCGGCGATGGCCGAACTGCAGCGCATCTACGAGCGCCGCGGCGTCAATCTGGTCAAGGTCGCGGATTCATGGGCCTTCCGCACCGCCGGCGACCTCGCTTTCCTGATGAGCCGCGACACGGTCCAGCAAAAGAAGCTGTCGCGCGCGGCACTCGAAGTGCTTTCGGTGATTGCCTACCACCAGCCGGTGACACGCGCCGAGATCGAGGACATCAGGGGCGTCGAAACCTCCAAGGGTACGCTCGACACGCTGATGGAAACCGAGTGGGTGCGCATGCGCGGCCGCCGCAAGACACCGGGCCGACCGGTCACCTATGGCACCACCGACAAGTTCCTCGACCATTTCGGCCTGGAGGAAATACGCGACCTGCCCGGCATGGAAGAGCTGAAGGGAGCAGGGCTGCTCTCCACGCGCATGCCGCCCGGCTTCTCGGTGCCGTTGCCGCCGTCCGACCCTGACCTGCTCACCGAAGATGAGGATCCACTGACGGACATCGATCTTGAAGAGCTTGGCCTGTTGACACCCCGCGTCACAGATGATTGACCGGCGCCGGTGTGGAACCGGCCCTGCGAGGTCTATTCTGTGACGACCAATCAAGCCCAGACGGTTTCCCGCGTCACCGCGGGCGTGACTTTTGCCGCACGCCTGGCTTTCGAAAATATCCGACATTCCTTCGCCAATGGCGCCGAGACGCTGCGCGGCGTCAGCCTTGCCGCTGAACCGGGTGAGGTTCTGTGTCTGCTTGGCCCCTCCGGTTCGGGCAAGACGACGCTGCTGAGAATCGCCGCCGGCATTGAGGCCCAGACATCCGGCCAGGTGATGCTCAACGGCAAGGAGATTGCCGGTCCCACGGTATTCCTGCCGCCGGAACAGCGCTCGATCGGCCTGGTCTTCCAGGATTTCGCCCTGTTTCCGCATTTGACCATCCTGGACAATGTCCGTTTTGGCCTGACTGCCCTGTCGCGGGACGAGGGCAAGCGCGAGGCCTTGATCGCGCTCAACCGCGTCGGCCTCGAGCACTATGCCGACAACTACCCGCACGCGCTGTCCGGCGGCGAGCAGCAGCGCGTCGCCCTTGCCCGTGCGCTCGCGCCGCGGCCGGCAGTGCTGTTGATGGACGAGCCGTTTTCCGGCCTCGATTCGCGGCTAAAGGATACGGTGCGCGCCGAAACGCTGGCAATTCTGCGCGAAAGCCGGGCGACCGCGATCGTCGTCACCCACGACGCCGAGGAGGCGATGCGCATGGGCGACCGCATCGCCCTGCTGAAGGACGGCCAACTGGTGCAGACGGGCAGGGCGGACGACCTCTACCTCAGGCCGGCAAATCTGTTCGCCGCCGGCTTCTTTTCGGAGTTGAATGTATTTTCGGCCAAGGTTGTCGATGGTTATGCAGATACACCGGTCGGCGAGGTCGAAACGTCGGTCGCCGACGGTACCCAAGTATCGGTAGCCGTGCGCCTGACCGGCATCGATGTCAGCGAAGACACCGGCGAGACTCAGGCTCGCATCATTTCGCGCCGCTATCTCGGCGTCGTCGAATTGCTGGAGCTTGCGGTGCCGGGAGCGGAGACGCCGGTCAGGGCGCGTGTGCGCTGCGGCGCTTTGTCCGTAAAAGCTCGTGATATATGGCTGTCGCTTCGGAAAGCGGATGTTCTAGTGTTTGAATCTGGAAGCGAAAGAGCCTAGATCAATCGCAGGGAAACTGTTCAAGAGAGAGTTCAATGGGTTCGTTTTCAATCTGGCACTGGCTGATCGTTCTGGTCGTCGTGCTGCTGCTGTTTGGCCGTGGCAAGATCCCCGAACTGATGGGCGACATGGCCAAGGGCATCAAGAGCTTCAAGAAGGGCATGTCGGACGAGGAAGCCGACGATGCCAAGACGGTCGAGCATCGCAACGACGAGGCCGTAAACTCGACCAAGGAAAAGGCCAGCAAGAGCTGACCATAGTCTCTTGCTAGCCGGATCGCACCGACATGTTTGAAATCGGCTGGACCGAAATGCTGGTGATTGCGGTCGTCATGATCGTGGTCGTCGGCCCGAAGGATTTGCCCAAGATGCTCCGCACCATAGGGCGGATGACCACCAAGGCACGGTCCATGGCGGGCGATTTTCAGCGCCAGTTCAACGAGGCGCTGAAAGAAGCCGAACTCGACGACGTCAAGAAGTCGCTCGACGATCTCAAGGGCCTCAATCCGGCCAATGAGATCAGGAAGCAGCTCAATCCGTTCGAAAAGGCGGCTGCCGACGTGCGCGCCGGGCTCGATTCTGCGATGAAGCCGTCGCAGCCGGCAGCACCCGCTGACCCGGCGTCTAATTCCGTGCATTCGGCCGAGCCGTTGAAGAACGGCGCAACCGTCATGCCGGGCGTGGCCGGACCGGAGGCAATGCCGGCAGCGCCGGTTGTCCCGGCCGCCGAAATCAAGGCTACGCCGGTGCCGGTTGCCGAAACGCCTGCCAAGGCTGCCAAGGCGGCAACAAAGCCGAAAGCGGCCGCGAAGCCCAAGGCTGCGGCGCAAGCCAAGGCCAAGGCAAGTCCAGCCAAGCCGGCCGCCGCCAAGGCAGCGCCGGCAAAGGCTGCTGCGCCCAAGAAGACCGTCGCCAAGACGACGACCAAAGCAGGAAAAGCCTCGTGAGCGCCGAAGACGACGAGATCGAAAAGTCCTCGGCCCCGCTGATGGAGCATCTCATCGAGCTGCGCACGCGGTTGATGTGGTCCATCGGCGGCTTCTTCGTCGCCTTCCTGGTCTGCTTTTTCTTTGCCAAGCAGCTGTTCAACCTGCTGGTCATCCCGTTCAAATGGGCGACCGGCTGGGCTGGTCTCGACCCGGAAAAGGTCGAGCTCATCTACACGGCGCCGCAGGAATTCTTCTTCACCCAGATCAAGCTCGCCATGTTCGGCGGCCTTGTGATCGCGTTCCCGGTGATCGCCTCGCAGATCTACAAGTTCGTCGCCCCCGGCCTCTACAAGAACGAGCGCGCCGCTTTCCTGCCGTTCCTGGTCGCTTCGCCGGTGCTGTTCCTGATGGGGGCGTCGCTGGTCTACTTCTTCTTCACCCCGATGGTGATGTGGTTCTTCCTCGCCATGCAGCAGACCGGCGGCGAAGGCGAGGTACAGATTTCGCTGCTGCCCAAGGTGTCGGAATATCTCAGCCTGATCATGACGCTGATCTTCTCCTTCGGCCTGGTGTTCCAGCTGCCGGTGGTGACGACGTTGATGGCCCGCGTCGGTATGGTGACGTCGCAAGGATTGGCCGACAAGCGCAAATGGGCGATCGTGATCGCCTTCGTGGTTGCCGCCGTGCTGACGCCACCCGATCCGGTCAGCCAGATCGGCCTTGCCCTTCCAACGATCCTTCTTTACGAGATTTCCATCTGGACCGCCCGGATGATCGAAAAGAAGCGCGAGCAGGAGCGCGTGGCGAGCGAGAAGCAGAGCGAGGGTGACAACCCCGCCGAGCAGACGCAAGCAGCACCGACCTCGCTCGAAGGCACAGGCAGCGGCACGAAAGCCGGCTGACAGCCCGATCCGCCGTCGCGGTCGTTTCGACAACCGCCGCGACCGGAAAATTTTTAAATGCTTGATATCAAATGGATTCGCGAGAACCCTGAAGCTCTAGTCGAAGCGCTGACCAAGCGTGGGCAGCCGGCTTCGGTCGCGAGCTCGATGGTGGACGACCTGATCGCCAAGGATGAGGCGCGGCGAGCCCACGTTTCGAAGCTGCAGGAGGCACAGGAGCGCCGCAATGCCGCGTCGAAAGAAATCGGCAACGCCATGCGCAATGGTGATTCCGCCCTGGCTGAGAAGCTGAAGGCCGAAGTCGCCGAGATCAAGGGCTTCATCCAGGACGGCGAGGGTCTCGAACGCGAGCTCGACAAGGCGCTCGATTCGGCTCTTGCGATTATTCCCAACGTTCCGCTGCAGGACGTTCCCGTCGGCAAGGACGAGAACGACAATGTCGAACTGCGCAAGGTCGGCAAGGTAATGCCGCGCCCGAACTGGGTGAAGGAGCATTTCGAGATCGGCGAGGCGCTCGGCCTGATGGACTTCGAGCGTGCCGCCAAGCTTTCGGGCGCGCGTTTCACCGTGCTGAAAGGCCAACTTGCCCGGCTCGAACGCGCGCTCGGCCAGTTCATGCTGGACCTGCATACGACCGAACACGGCTACACCGAAGTGCAGCCGCCGCTTCTGGTGCGCGACGAGGTGCTGTTTGGCACCAACCAGCTGCCGAAATTCGAGGAAGACCTGTTCTTCGTGCCGCATGGCGACAGCCGCCTCGGCCTGATCCCCACCGCCGAAGTGCCGCTGACCAATCTCGTGCGCGAGGAAATCCTTGCCAGCGAGCAGCTGCCGATGCGCTTGACGGCGTTGACGCCGTGCTTTCGCTCGGAAGCTGGCTCGGCGGGCCGCGACACGCGCGGCATGCTGCGCCAGCACCAGTTCTACAAGGTCGAGCTGGTCTCGATCGTTGATGCCGAAAGCGCGCTTGCCGAGCATGACCGCATGACCGACTGCGCCGAGAACGTGCTCAAGATGCTTGGCCTGCCGTTCCGCACTGTCGTGCTGTGCACCGGCGACATGGGCTTCGGCGCACGCAAGACCCATGACATCGAGGTCTGGCTGCCGGGTCAGAATACCTACCGCGAGATTTCTTCCTGTTCGGTGTGCGGTGACTTCCAGGCGCGGCGCATGGATGCCCGCTATCGTCCGAAGGAAGAGAAGGGCACGCGCTTCGTGCACACCCTCAATGGCTCGGGTGTCGCCGTTGGTCGTGCGCTGATCGCCGTCATCGAGAATTACCAGAACGAGGACGGCAGCGTAACCATTCCTGAAGTGCTGCTGCCTTACATGGGTGGCCTGACCAAGATCGAAGCGAAGTGACATGCGCATTCTGCTGACCAACGACGACGGCATCCATGCCGAAGGGCTTGCTGTCCTGGAGCGCATCGCCAACCAACTGTCGGACGACGTTTGGGTGGTGGCGCCCGAGACCGACCAGTCGGGCTACGCCCATTCGCTGTCGATCTCGGAACCACTGCGGTTGCGCAAGATCAGCGACAAGCACTACGCGGTGAACGGCACGCCGACCGACTGCGTCATCATGGGCGCGCGGAAGATCCTGCCTGAGCCGCCGGATCTGATCCTGTCGGGCATCAATTCGGGCCTCAACGTTGCCGACGACGTGACCTATTCGGGCACGGTCGCCGGTGCCATGGAAGGCGCGCTGATCGGCATCCGCTCGATCGCGCTGAGCCAGGCCTATGTCTACGAGAACGAAGAGCGCATCGTGCCTTACGAGACGGCGGAAGCGCTGGCGCCGGCGCTACTCAGGAAGCTGATCGCCACCGAGCTGCCTATCGGCGTGCTGCTCAACGTCAATTTCCCGAACTGCCCGCCGGAAGAGGTGACGGGTCCTGTTGTGGCGAGCCAGGGCAAGCTGTCTTACGGCATCTGGGTCGAGGAGCGCCGCGACGGCCGCAGCCTGCCATATTACTGGCTGCGATTCGGCCGCGACGAGCCCGAGGTCAAGCCGGGCACCGATTTGCATGCCGTACGCAACAAGCAGATTTCGGTGACGCCGCTCAAGCTCGACATGACGGCGCATGAACTGCGCGATCAACTGGCCAAGGCAATTGCATGAACATGATGCCGGACGATCGTGAAGGCTTCGCCGCCTTTCTTCTTCGCCTGCGTGGGCGCGGCATCGTTCCGAAAAATCTCATTGCCGCTTTCGAGGCAACGCCAAGGCGGGATTTCATCGCCGGGCAATTCCATTCCATGGCCTGGTCGGATCGCATGCTGCCGATCGAATGCGGCGAAGCGATCGAGGGCGCCGACCTTCAGGCTGCGGTGATTGCGGCCCTCAACATCGAGCCGGGCAACCGCGTGCTCGAGGTCGGCACCGGTACGGGCTACACGGCTGCCGTGATGGCGCGGCTGGCCGGGCGCGTCATCACCGTCGACCGCTTCAAGACACTGGCCGAGCAAGCGCGCCAGCGCTTCGAGCTGCTCGGCATCAACAACGCGCTGGTGCGCCAGGCCGACGGCTCGAACGGGCTGCAGGGCGAGGGGCCGTTCGACCGCATCGTGGTATGGGCCGCCTTCGACAGCCATCCGCGCATGTTTGTCGACCAACTGTCGAGCGGCGGCACGATGATCGCGCCGATCGGTCCTGAAGAGGGCGAGCAGGTGCTCTGCAAGCTGACCAAGATCGGCAGCCGATTCGAACGCGAAGACCTGGGCGTCGTTCGGCTCCAGCCCCTGGCGCGTGGCGTCGCTGCCGTCATCTAGGTATTGAGCTTCAGGCAACGCTGGCCTGACCTGAGCCTCGGCACGCCCAGCCTATCCCATGAGCCTCCCGCATCTGTCCGATTGAAACCCGGCCACCCCCGGCTTGACTGCTATCGCGACGTGGCTTGCGAAGCTTTTGATTTATTTGATCCCCTTAACCGGCCGGTAACATTAACGCGCTTTAATCAAGCCTAGTTGGTATCGGGTAAAGCGCGGGTCAGTGCGATGCGTTTCAGTATTTTGAAGGCGAATAAACGCTCTATGGCGCGCAGTGGCGCCGTTCTGCTGGTTGCCGGCATGGCGGCAGGCTGCAGTTCCGGAGTGTCGCGATTCGGCGGCGGTGGCGTCGACGACATCTTTACGGCATCGACGCCCAATCAGCGTTCGATCATCAGCCAGCAACGGCAGCCCTATCCGGGTGAGACCCAGGCAGCGCCGCTCGCGGCCAGCAATTCAGGTTCGGTGAGCCGCGGCAGCCTGGAGCCTGTATCTTCGCAGCCGCTGCCGGCTCCCGCAGTTGCCCAGGCTCCGGCAATGGCTCCGGCTCCGGTCCGCACGGCCCAGGCTCCCGCCTTGGCACCGGCCGTCGATCGTACGACGACGTCGACGGTTGCCCAGGCCCCCGCCCAGGACAACGTGCTCAAGGTGCCCGGCAAGAAGCCCCTGCCGGCCAACCAGCAGCCACTGTCCACCGACAAGGTTGCGGTGTTGCCGCAGCAGCCCAAGACCAAGGAAAATGGCGCGCTCGCTCAGGTCGACTCTTCGGCTGACAAGAATGCCAAGCCCACGGGCACTGGCAGCAGCTACAAGGTGGCCGAAGGCGACACGCTCAACCGCATTGCCAACAAGCTCGGCGTCACCACGGCAGCTCTCAAGCAGGCCAACGGCCTGCAGGATGGCCGCATCCGTATTGGTCAGTCGCTGAAGGTGCCCGGTGCCGCCACCACGACCGTTGCCAAGGCAGCGCCGGCCGCCGTCGATCCGGTGGTGACCAGCTCGCCTGCTCCGGCCAAGCCGGCCGTTGCGGCAACCAAGCCCACCGAAGCGCCGACGGTCGCAGCTTACACGCCGCCGAAGAAGGACAAGCTGGTGCAGCAGGCCGAGGAATCGGCCGAAGCTGCACCGAATGCCACCGGTATCGACCGCATGCGCTGGCCGGTGCGTGGTCGGGTCGTTTCCAGCTACGGCAAGGGCGGCGGCAAGTCGAATGACGGCATCGACATCTCGGTGCCGGAAGGCACGCCGGTCAAGGCAGCCGAAAACGGCGTCGTCATCTATGCCGGCGACGGGCTCAAGGAATTCGGCAACACGGTGCTGGTGCGCCACGAGAACGGCCTCGTGACTGTCTATGGTCACGCGAGTCAGCTCAAGGTGCAGCGCGGCCAGAAGGTCAAGCGTGGCGACGAGATCGCGCTTTCCGGCATGAGCGGTTCCACCGATGCGCCGAAGTTGCACTTCGAAGTGCGCAAGAACTCGACGCCGGTCGATCCGAACGGCTTCCTGGAATAGCGGGTACCCTGACCTCCAATTCGCCCGCCAGCTTCGCCCGTCCCGACCAGGGGCGGGCGTTTTCGTTGGAAGGTCGGCTTAATCCTTCAGTGACTTGCCCAGCCGGCCGGCGAGATCCTGGATGAACTGCCAGGCAACGCGGCCCGAGCGGCTGCCGCGGGTCGTTGCCCATTCCAGCGCTTCGGCGCGCAGCGTTTCGGCATCCCCGTCGAAGCCATGATAGCGGGCATAGCCGTTGACCATGTCGAGATATTCGTCCTGCGAGCACTTGTGGAAACCGAGCCACAGGCCGAAGCGATCCGACAGCGACACCTTTTCCTCGACGGCTTCGGACGGGTTGATCGCCGTCGAGCGCTCATTGTCGATCATGTCGCGGGGCAGAAGATGCCGGCGATTCGACGTCGCATAGAAGATCACATTGCCCGGCCGGCCCTCGACGCCGCCTTCGAGCGCCGCCTTGAGCGACTTGTAGGACGTATCGTCATGGTCGAACGACAGGTCGTCGCAGAACAGGATGAAGCGATGGGGCGCCGCCTTGAGCAGGTTCATCAGCTTGGGCAGCGTGTCGATGTCCTCACGGTGGATTTCGATCAGCTTGAGCGGAGCGACGCTCTTGCCCGAGGCGTTGATGCTGGCGTGCGCCGCCTTGACCAGGGACGACTTGCCCATGCCGCGCGCCCCCCACAACAGCACGTTGTTGGCGGGCAGGCCGGTGGCGAAGCGCTCAGTGTTGTCGACAAGGATGTCGCGCACCCGGTCAACGCCCTTGATCAGGCCGATGTCGACCCGGTTGACGCGGTGGACGGGTTCGAGATAGCCGGGATCGGCAGCCCAAACGAAACAGTCGGTGCTGTCGATGTCGGTTTCCGGAGCTGCCGGCGGCGCCAACGTCGCCACGGCGGCAATCAGACGGTCGAGTTTGTCGTTGAGTGCTTCGATCGCCTTTTCCATGACCAATCCTGTCCATCTCTACATTTCATCAATGCGCGACGCTGTAACACGCTCAAATTGCGCGGAAAAGCGCCGCTGCTTGGGCCAAGCGCAGTTGCATTGGTCGCTTTAGCGACTATATTCCGCGCACATTTGCGGGGTCCCGGTGTGCGGTATCCCGATACTTTCTCAGGAGACATTCATGTTCGTCACGCCGGCATACGCACAGGCCACCGGGGGAACGCCAGACGTTCTCGTAAGCATTCTGCCGTTTGTGCTGATCTTCGTGATCATGTATTTTCTTATCATCCGCCCGCAGCGCACCCAGCTCAAGAAGCGTGGCGAGATGCTTTCGTCGATCCGCCGCGGCGACACGGTCGTCACGGGTGGTGGTTTCGTCGGCAAGGTGACCAAGGTCATCGACGACAATGAACTCGAGGTCGATCTGGGCAACGGCCTCAAGGTGACGGCGCTGCGTGCGACCATCTCCGACGTTCGGGTCAAGGGCGAGCCGATCGCCAACCAGAACGCCAAGAAATAACCGTATTCGAGGCGGAACGCACCGCTTTCACGCCTGACGGACGAGGCCATATGCTCTATTTTTCGCGCTGGAAGACGATCTCGATCTGGGCAGTCGTGCTCCTCGGGGTACTCTTCACCCTCCCGAACATGCTGACTCAATCTCAGCTCGATTCCCTTCCGGGATGGTTTCCCAAGCGCGCGTTGACGCTCGGACTCGACCTTCAGGGCGGTTCGCACATGCTGCTCGCCATCGATAGGCAGGACCTGATCGATGAGCGGCTGCAGACGACCCGCGACGATATCCGCACGATGCTGCGCGATGCCAAGATCGGCTATACCGGCCTGACCGGCACCGGCAGGACCATCCAGGTGCGTATCACCGACGCGAGCGAGGTCGAGGCGGCCAAGACCGCACTGGCCACGCTGGTGGCGCCGGTGTCGGCAAGCATGTTCGGCGCCGGCTCGGTGACCGAGCTTGCGCTCGAAGAGCCAGAACCCGGCCTGTTGCGCTATACGCTGACCGATGCCGGCATCGAATATCGCGTGGCCAACGCCGTCACGCAGTCGATCGAGGTCGTCGGCCGCCGCGTCAACGAACTCGGCACGACCGAGCCGATCATCCAGCGTGCCGGCGCAGACCGCATCCTCGTCCAGGTGCCGGGCCTGCAGGATCCGACCCGCCTCAAGGAAATCCTCGGCAAGACCGCCAAGCTGACCTTCCAGATGGTCGACCAGTCGATGTCGCCGCAGGAGGCCCTGCAGGGCCGTCCGCCGGCAGGCTCGACGGTGATGTATTCGCAGGATGATCCGCCCATTCCCTATCTGATCGAGAACCGGGTCATCGTGTCGGGTGAAAACCTCGTCGATGCGCAGGCGACGTTCGATCAGCGTACCAGCGAGGCCGTCGTCTCGTTCCGCTTCGACGGCAAGGGCGCCTCGCGCTTCGGTCAGGCGACCCAGCAGAATGTCGGCCGTCTGTTCGCCATCATCCTCGACAACCAGGTGATCTCGGCTCCGCGTATCAACGAGCCGATCCTCGGCGGTTCGGGCCAGATCTCTGGCAGCTTCACGGCTGAGAGTGCCAACGACCTTGCCGTGCTGCTGCGCGCTGGCGCGCTGCCTGCCGACCTGACGATTGTGGAAGAACGCACGGTTGGCCCGAGCCTCGGCGCCGACTCGATCTCGGCCGGCAAGTTTGCCTCGGTCATCGCCGGCACCCTCGTCGTCGGCTTCATGCTGGTGGCCTACGGCACGCTCGGCATCATCGCCAACATCGCGCTCGCCGCCAACGTGGCGCTGATCATCGCCATCCTGTCCATTCTGGGGGCGACGCTGACGATGCCCGGCATCGCCGGTATCGTCCTGACCGTCGGCATGGCGGTGGACTCCAACGTCATCATCTACGAACGCGTGCGTGAAGAACGACAATTGGGTCGATCTCTGGTCCAATCGCTCGATTCAGGCTTTGCGCGAGCGCTGGCGACCATCGTCGATGCCAACTTCACCACCTTCATCGCCGCGCTCATCCTGTTCTATCTCGGCTCGGGTCCGGTGCGTGGCTTCGCCGTCACCCTGGCCATTGGTATCGTGACGACGGTGTTCACCGCCTTCACCCTGACCCGCTGGCTGGTTTCGATCTGGCTGCGCCGGGTAAAGCCCAAGGAACTGCCGAAGGGCCTCGTGCGCTTCGTTCCGGACAATACCAAATATTCGTTCATGTCCCTGCGCCGCTATGCCTTCACGCTTTCGGCGCTGGCATCGCTGGCAGCGATGACCCTGTTCTTCACCATGGAGATGAACTACGGCATCGACTTCCGCGGCGGCACCAGTATCGAGGTGCAGTCAAAGAGCGGCACGGCCAATTCGTCTGAGGTCCGCGCAAGGCTGGGCGAACTCAACATCGGTGACGTCCAGGTCCAGGAATTCGGCTCCGAAAGCACCCTGTTGATCCGCGTCGAGGGCCAGAAGGCCGGCGACAACGCCGAACAGAGCGTGGTCGAAAAGGTGCGTGGCGAACTTGCCAACGACTACGAATTCCGCCGCGTGGAATCGGTCGGACCGACCGTGTCGAGCGAACTTGCCTGGTCGGGTACGATCGGCGTGGTGACGGCGATGCTGGCGATGCTGATCTACATCTGGTTCCGCTTCGAGTGGCAGTTCGGCATGGGCGCGATCCTGGCCACCATCCACGACGTGACCATGATGATCGGTCTGTACGTGCTGACTGGCATCGAGTTCAACCTGACCAGTATCGCGGCGATCCTGACTATTGTCGGTTATTCGATCAACGACACAGTCGTGGTCTACGACCGCGTGCGTGAAAATCTGCGAAAATACAAGAAGATGCCGATCGAGCAATTGCTCGACCTGTCGATGAACCAGACGCTGTCGCGTACGGTGCTCACCGGCGTGACCACGCTTCTGGCGCTGATTTCGCTCTACCTGTTCGGTGGCGAGGTCATCCGGTCGTTCACGCTGGCGATGATCTTCGGCATCGTGGTCGGTACCTACTCGTCGATCTTCGTCGCTGGTCCGCTGCTCATCCTGTTCAGGCTGCGGCCCGAAAGCGTCGAGGCCGACGACAAGGACAAGCCGGCGGTGCCGGCCGGCGCCCAGCCGACCAAGTCGTAGCAGGCCATGGCTGGACTGATCATCCGCGAGGCGCATTTTCCCGGGCGAGCACCCGTCGACGCCTATGGCGACGGCGGCTTCCGCTTCGCGGACATGTCGCACCGCGGATCGATCCTGTGCCTGCCGTCCGGCATCTACGGATGGCAGCCCACTGATCCGCTGGCGCTGACGCCGGCGGATTTCGAAAAGCTGTTTGCAGAAGCCGCCGACGTGGAAATCCTGCTCGTCGGCATGGGCAAGGAGTTGCGCCGTTTGCCCGAGGGCCTCAGGGCGGCCCTCAAGCAAGCGAAGATCTCCGCCGACCCGATGTCGACGGGCGCTGCCGTGCGCACCTACAACGTGCTGCTTGCCGAAGACCGCGCCGTGGCTGCCGCCTTCATCGCCGTCGACTGACGTGAGCAAGGCGAACGACGCGACAGGGTCTCTGTTGGACGCGGTGCGCGTTGCCGACCACGACCGTTATCTCTCCGTACTCTATGCGCCCGAGCAAAAGCGCCCGGCGCTTCTCGCGCTTTACGCCTTCAATGCCGAGATCGCAGCCATCCGCGACCGCGTCAGCGAGCCCATGCCGGGCGAGATCAGGCTGCAATGGTGGCGCGACGTCATCGCGTCGGGCCAAAGCGAGCTGGGGGCGGGCCATCCCGTGGCCTCGGCCCTGATGTCGGCGATTGCGACCCATCGGCTGCCGGTCGCCGCCTTCGACAACTACCTCGAAGCACGCATCTTCGACCTCTACGACGACCCGATGCCTTCGCGCACCGATCTGGAGGGCTATTGCGGCGAGACCGCCGCGGCGATGATCCAGCTTGCGGCACTGGTTCTCGATGCCGACGAGGCGCCGAAACATGCCGAGCTTGCCGGCCACGCCGGCTGCGCGCAGGCGATCACCGGGCTGTTGCGGCTGCTGCCGGCCCACAGCACCCGCGGCCAATGTTATGTGCCACGCGACATCCTGGCTGCGGCCGGCACGACGCCGGACGAATTTGTCGCCGGCGGCAAGACGCCTTCATCGAGGCATGCCGTCCAGGCGATGGCTGCGCTCGCGCGTGAACATCTCCGCGCCTTCGAACGCGGCGCCAAGACCTTGCCGGTAAGCTTGCGGCCGGCATTCCTGCCGCTGTCCCTGACGGGCGCCTATCTCGACCGGCTGGAGCGCGGCAAGGACGGCATTTCAGTGCTGCGCAAGCATCTGCTGATGTTGAAGACGGCTTCGCGCGGCTGGTAGTGACCTCAGGCGGTCGCGTCGTGGTCGTCGCGTCTGGTGAAGAACAAGAAGCGGTCGAGGCCACGTGAGTTCACGTAGGACCGGACGTCGCGATGCAGGCGTCGGGCGACGCTTGCCGAGGCCGTATTGTCCGTGGCGACGATCGAGCCGATCTCCATTTCGTCCCTGGTTGCGAAGCCGTATGCCATTGCGGCGCGGGCTGCCTCGAGCGCGATGCCGCGGCCGCGCCAGGCGGGGGCGACATGATAGCCGATCTCGAGGATGCGAACGCCACCGGCGTCCTGCCAGGTCGGCCCGCAATCGCCGATCAGCGCGCCGCTGGCCTTGTCGACGATCGCCCACAGCCCGAAACCGTCCTGCCGGTAGCGATCCCGGTTTCTGCCGATCCATTCGATGGCGGCGCTTTCGGTCGTCATCTCCGGATAGAACCGGCGCGCATAGTCGTCGGCAAAGACCGCCAGGATGGCCGCCTGATCGCCAGGCACCATCTCCCTCAGGATCAGGCGCTTGGTCTCGGGGGGAGCCATCGTCTTGCCCCGCTTATTCCGCCGCCTGTGCCGCTTCGGCAATGCCAAGCCAGGCGCGGCAATCGACCAGCGCGCGCGCCGTCATCGCCTTCTTCTTGGCAATGGTCTTTTCCTTGCCGCGCAGTCGCTTGCCTTCGACCTTGGGCGCTTCCATCACCGGGAACAGCCCGAAATTGACGTTCATAGGCTGGAACGAGCGCTTGCCCGGCTCATCGTCGGAGACGATGTGGCCGCCGGTGATATGGTTGAGCAGCGCGCCGAAGGCTGTGGTGGCAGGCGGCGGCGGCATTTGCTGGCCGAGGCGTTCGGCTGCGGCGAAGCGTCCGGCGAGCAGGCCGATGGCGGCACTTTCGACATAACCCTCGCAGCCGGTGATCTGGCCGGCGAAACGCAGGCCGGGCCGCGACTTGAGCTGCAGCGTCGGGTCGAGCAGCGTCGGCGAATTGAGGTAGGTGTTGCGGTGCAGGCCGCCGAGGCGGGCGAATTCGGCATTTTCCAGACCCGGAATCATCCGCAGCACATCGACCTGCTCGCCATGCTTCAGCTTGGTCTGGAAACCGACCATGTTGTAGAGCGTGCCCAGCGCATTGTCCTGGCGCAGCTGGACGACGGCATAGGCCTTGACTGTCGGGTTGTGGGCGTTGGTCAGCCCCATCGGCTTCATCGGGCCATGACGCAACGTCTCGGGACCGCGCTCGGCCATGATCTCGATCGGCAGGCAGCCGTCGAAATAGGGCGTGCCTTCCCACTCCTTGAACTCGGTTTTCTGGCCGTCGAGCAGTGCCTGGACGAAGGCCTCGTACTGCTCCTTGTCCATCGGGCAGTTGATGTAGTCCTTGCCGGTGCCGCCGGGGCCGACCTTGTCGTAGCGCGACTGGAACCAGCAGACATTCATGTCGATGCTGTCGAAATGGATGATTGGCGCAATGGCGTCGAAGAAGGCGAGCGCGTCGGCGCCGGTGCTGGCGGCGATCGCTTCGGCGAGCGAGGGAGCAGTCAGCGGGCCGGTGGCGATGATCGCCTGGTCCCAGTCGGCGGGCGGCAGGCCGGTCACTTCCTCGCGCATGATGGTGATCAGCGGATGGGCTTCGAGCCGGGCGGTGACAGCATTGGAAAAGCCGTCGCGGTCGACGGCGAGCGCCCCGCCGGCGGGAACCTGGTTGGCGTCGCCGGCACTCATGATCAGCGAACCGGCAAGCCGCATTTCGGCGTGCAGCAGGCCGACCGCATTGGTCTCGGCGTCGTCCGACCGGAACGAGTTGGAACAGACCAGTTCGGCCAGGCCCTCGGTCTTGTGCGCGTCGGTGCCGCGCACGGGACGCATCTCATGCAGGATCACCGGCACGCCGGCCGAGGCCGCCTGCCATGCTGCTTCCGATCCGGCGAGGCCGCCGCCGACGATGTGAATGGGTTTTGTGCTCATGGTCGCGGGAATAATCCCTTGGGCGGGCGAATGCAACGATTGCGCCGGGTGATAGGGGGTTGCGGGCGCTGCGCGGCAACTTTTAAGATGCTGCCATGACGAGGCTTTCAATCTCTCACGTGCTGCTGGCGGGCCTGCTATCCGTCTCGACCGTCGGTGCAGTCCCCAAGTCGAGCCACGCCGCGCCGGGCACGAAGCGCATCGACATCTGCCATGGCTATGGTTGCGCTTTCCGTTCGCGCCTCGACATCGGGCCAGGCGATGCTGCGAGATTTGCCTCGATCCTTGCTGCGGGCCGATCCTCGCCGAAAGCCGAGCGCGCGGCGATTGCAAGGGCAGTGGGCTATTTCGAGAAGCGGGCGCAGCAGGTGACCGGCGTACGCGACGCACCCCAGTCGGAGTTCGGCGCCTCGAAGATCAAGGGTCAGATGGATTGCGTCGACGAATCGACCAACACTGACGCGCTGCTGCGCTATCTCCAGGGGCGTGGCCTGTTCAGGTACCACAAGGTCGAGGCGCGAACCTCGCGTGGCTTCCTGCTCGACGGCCGCTATCCGCACTGGACAGCCGTGGTCCGCGCGCCCGATGGCGTGAAATGGGTCGTTGATTCCTGGTATGCCCCGATGGGCGGCGCCCCCGACATCATCCCGCTACGCGACTGGAAGCAGCGTGGCGTGCTCGAAAGCGGCGCGCTGAACTAGACAGCAGCACATCGGACCGAATTGGAACTTTCGCGGGCCCAAAACAACAACACCCGCCGGGGGAGGAGATCCGGCGGGTGTCGTTTTGGGTGGTCAGCCTTCTGGGAGGAGGAAGCTGACCTATTCGCCTTTGCCGGGGAGGAGGTCGGCGCAGGCAGAATTCTTGTCGCCAGTTCGAAGAGGGCGAAGCTCTCGGGTAACGACACCCGCCCGGGGAGGAGGTCGGGCGGGTGTGTTAAGGTGGTCAGCTTATCGGGAGGAAGAAGCTGACCGGATCCGCCATTGCCGGGGAGGAGGTCGGCGCTGACGGAAAGCTTGAATTAGATTGCGCGGCGGGCGATCGACTGGATCTCGCCACGATTGATGCCGAGATCGGCAAGCTGGCGGTTCGACAGACGGCCAAGCTCGTTCACCGTCTCGCGATAAGCGCGCCAGTTACGGTAAGTGCGGAGCAAGTTCATTTTAGTTCTCTTTTCGGTTCGGACAGGTGGGTCCAGTGGACCCGGTTTCGGTTAGATGGCTTTACGCGCGACGAAGTGGATGTCGCTGCGGGTGATGCCGAGGTCGGTCAGTTCACGGTTCGACAGGCGGCTCAGCTCGGAGACGGTGTCACGGTAGCGGCGCCAGTTGCGGTAGTTGCGGATCAGGTTCATCTTCGTTTTCCGTTCGTCTTCTTTTCTCTTCTGTGTACGAGGCGTAGATAGGATGGCCTTGCCCAAAATTGAAGCGCTATGCTCGCATGGCAGCAATGCGTTTTGTGCATTGCAGCATTAATGGGCATTAAGCCTTCGGTCATAATTGCGACCGAATCTGAAATTCGCCATGATCACAACGGCTTGGCCACAACAGGCAGTCGGTAGGGGGGACGCGACTTATGGCGAGCTATGCCACCAAGGTGAAGAACGACATCGGACGATGGGTCGAAACCGGGTTGCTTGACCGGGCAACCGGCGATGCGCTTGTTCGTGACGTCGAGGCCAGCGAGCGCAACGGGCTCAATTTCGGTTCGATCCTGGCGATCATGGCGGCTCTTTTGTTTGCTGCCGCCATCCTCATTCTTGTCGCCGCCAACTGGGAAGCGATCCCGCGCATTGCTCGCGTTGGCGCCTTGTTCGCCGTCATCTTTATCGGATATGTCGGCGGCGCCTCGCTCAAGCAGCGTGGCCACGGTGGTATCGCCGAAGCGCTGTGGCTGGTCGCTGCCGCGGCGTTCGGTGGCTCGATCACGCTGATCGGCCAGATGTACCACTTCGCCGGCGACGAAAGCGCGGCCGTGGTCACCTGGTGCATCGGCACCGCGATTGCCGCTGCCGCGCTGCGCTCCAACGCGCTGACCGTCGCAGCTGTCGGCATCGCCGACGCCTGGCTGGTGCTGAAGGGCTTCGATATCTTCCGTCGCTCGGAATTCCCGCATTTCTTCGTCGTCTTCATGGCGGCGTTCTGGGCGCTGTCGTTCTGGACGCAGAGCCGCGCTGCCCGGCATCTGATTGCGCTGTCGGTCATTCTCTATGCGGTGCTGCTCGGCTTTCACTATGAGTCGCTGGAGGTTGGCCTGGTGCTTGCGCTGGTCTCGGCGGTGCTTCTCGCCGTTGCGGCCCTGGCGCCTGTCGCTGCGGAACGCCTTGTCCAACTCGGTGGGCGACTGCCCCTGCATGCGCTGATCGGCTTCCTTTCTGGTATGGGCATGGTTCAGCTCGACAGGTTCGACGAGCAGGGTTTTGTCATTGCCGCCGCCGTCGCGCTGGCGGTCATTGCCGCGACCATCGTCTTCCTTGGCCGCGAGAGTCGCGGCTTGCGCTGGATCGCCTATGTCGGCTTCGCCTTCGAACTGGCGATTGTCTATCTCGTGACAGTCGGCTCGATGCTCGGCACGGCCGGCTTCTTCTTCGCAGCGGCAATAATCCTGGCGGGGCTCGCTTATGCGATCATCCGCATCGAACGACGGATGAAGCCCGAACCGGCTCGAGGAGCAGCATGATGTCCCGTTACAAGCTCGTCATTGCCGCCATCGTGCTGGCGCTCGCGCAGATCGGTTTTCTCGGTTGGATGATCGCCGGACGTGCGGCGATCTTGCGCGACGGCAAGGAAGTGCTGCTCAAGGTCGAGCCCGTCGACCCGCGCGATTTGTTGCGCGGCGACTACGTCCGGCTGGGCTACGACATTTCGCGCATAGAGGTGGAGAATATCGCCAACCTGCCCCAGGGCGAGCTGGCGACGGCCGAAGGGCCCGTCGTCGTGCGGCTGAAGAAGGACGCTGACGGCTACTGGCGCGCGACGTCCGCATGGCTGGGCGCTGCTGCTGCAACGCCCGCCGGCGCAGACGAAGTCGACATGGTCGGGCACGTGTCCGATGGCTGGAGCCTGACCCCGGGCTCGACCATCGGCGTCGACTATGGCATCGAGCGTTTCTACGTGCCGGAAGGCGAGGGGCTGGCGATCGAGGAGGAGATGCGCAAGCGCAACTCCGGCGCGGAACCCGAATTACGCAGCTTTGGCATCAAGGTAGCGGTGGCCAGGGACGGCAGCGGCCAGATCAAGGCTTTGATGGACGGCGAGACCATGCTGTTCGAGGAACCGCTTTATTGAGACGTTCGCTTCCAGAGGCCAGGAATGTGTGAAATAACGAGACGAATTATGTCTCTGTCAATTTTGCAAAAGAAGTCTGCATGAAATGAAGATTGCCATTGTTGCAGAGCACGCTTCGGCCCGTCTTGGCGGTGAGGCCATTCTGCCGTTGCAGTACTTCCGCATCCTGCGTGACAGAAATTACGATGTTTGGCTTATCGTGCATGAACGGACGCGGGAAGAACTCGAAGGTCTCTTCGGTAATGACCCGCGGGTGATATTCACACCCGACACGCCGTTAATTCGTCTTCTCTGGCGCCTTGGGGCATTTCTTCCGCAGCGTGTGGCGAATTTTTCGACCGGCTATCTGATGCGGATTTTGACGCAGCGACGACAGGTCAAAGAAGCACGCCGTCTCGTCGTGGAAGAAGGTGTGCAAATCGTCCACCAGCCGATTCCTGTCTCGCCTCGTGAACCGTCGATGCTTTTTCGCCTTGGGGCGCCGGTTGTGGTTGGCCCCCTGAATGGCGGTATGGAGTTTCCGCCGGGGTTCCGCGATCGGAGTTCCGTGCTCGAGGATTATGCCGTTGCCGCTGCCCGGGCGATGACCAATGTGATGAACCGGCTCATCCCCGGCAAGCGCCTGGCGAGCGTGGTCATGGTCGCCAACCAGCGTAGTCGCATGGCCTTGCCTGGTGGCCTGGGTGGCAAGGTCATCGAGATCTGCGAGAATGGCGTGGACTTTTCCCTGTGGAGCGGAACCGCCGCACAAGACCCGCAGTCGGGACCTTCGCATACGCGCTTCGTTTTCACCGGGCGTCTTGTCGACTGGAAGGGCGTCGATCTGCTGTTGCGTGCGTTTGCCCGGGCCAGGGACCTTGCGCCCATGAGCCTGCTGATCATGGGGGACGGGGACGCTCGCGAGCGGCTGGAAAAGCTTGCCCGCGAACTGGGCCTTCTTTCCTCGGACGAGGCTGCGGGCAAGGTGCGCTTTGCGGGATGGCTGAGCCAGAAGGAATGCGCCGAGGCCCTGGCCGCTCGAGACGCCCTGGTGCTTCCCAGCCTGTATGAATGCGGAGGCGCTGTCGTCCTTGAGGCTATGGCGCTTTCCAAGCCGGTGATCGCCACTGCCTGGGGAGGGCCGCTGGATTACCTCAACACGGAATGCGGCATACTCGTGCCGCCGCTTTCGCCTGATGCGTTGATCGACGGTCTGGCGGAGGCATTGCGGAAGCTCGCCAGTTCGCCGGATCTCAGGGCGTCAATGGGGCAGGCGGCGCAGCTTCGTGTCCGCGCCGAATTTGATTGGGAGCGCAAGGTGGACGCCGTTCTGGACGTCTATGCGTCGGCATTGCGAGGCAGCACGGCGCCATTGTGAATGGTGTCGGGTCCTGCTCGGCTGGTACTCTCTACCAAGAGGTTTCTAGTCCGCCAGCAGGGTGATTTTGGTGCGGATGATAGGAGTCGAACCTACACGCCTCTCGGCACTGGAACCTAAATCCAGGGCGTCTACCAGTTCCGCCACATCCGCATGCGAACGCCAATCCCATGCTGCCATCATTCTGTCAATCTCGGAGCGGAAATCACCTCGACCGGGAGAAACCGCGAAGATAGTTGAAAATTGGCCCCGCCTGTGACAAAAGGCCTGTCGAATAAGATGGGACGCAAAGGCCCGTCTCTGCAGGATGCGATAAGAAGTCAAAAAAACAACAGCTTATCGTAATCTTCGGACGACGGCGGAACAAACGGACCGCATATGGCGGACCTTGGATGCCGATTTGCGAACTTGAAGCCACCCCCGGCAAACGAATTCCGGCAGGCGGAACGGCAGGGAGCCGTCCAAGCCGCGCCATACGTAAAACAAAGGTTTGATGATGCAGGTCACCGAAACGCTCAACTCCGGCCTCAAGCGCGAGATCAAGGTCTCGGTTCCTGCCGGCGACATGGAAGCCCGTCTCGTGAAGCGGCTTTCGGCTGCCAAGGACAAGGTCCGCATCAACGGCTTCCGTCCGGGCAAGGTGCCGATGCAGCACCTGCGCAAGGTTTACGGCAAGTCCTTCATGGCCGAGGTTGTCAATGAGATCCTGACCGACTCGACCCGCACGATCATTTCCGACCGCGGCGAAAAGGCTGCGATGCAGCCGGACGTGGTGATGACCGAGGACGAGAAGGAAGCCGAGAAGATCCTCGAGGGCGGCGCCGATTTCGAGTTCTCGCTGAGCTACGAAGTCATCCCGGCGATCGAGATCAAGGATTTCTCGGACATCAAGGTGTCGCGCCCGGTCTATGACGTGCCGGAAAGCGAAATCGACGAGCAGGTCAACCGCGTAGCCGAATCGGCGCGTTCCTATGAGCCGAAGACCGGCAAGGCGGCCGAAGGCGACCGCGTCACCATCGACTACGTCGGCAAGATCGACGGCGTTGCCTTCGATGGCGGCACGGGTGGCGACCAGCCGCTGGTGCTCGGTTCCAAGGAATTCATCCCCGGCTTCGAGGACCAGCTGGTCGGCGCCAAGGCCGGCGACGAGAAGCTCGTCACCGTCACTTTCCCCGAGAACTACCAGGCCTCTCATCTGGCCGGCAAGGAAGCGACCTTCGACGTCACCGTCAAGGAAGTCGCGGCTCCCGGCAAGCTCGAGGTCAATGACGAGACCGCCAAGAACCTCGGCCTGGAATCGCTCGAGAAGCTGCGTGACATCGTTCGCGGCCAGATCGAGAACCAGTTCGGCGCCATGACGCGCCAGAAGGTCAAGCGCCAGCTGCTCGACCAGCTCGACGGTTCGTATCAGTTCGAGGCACCCTCCAAGCTCGTCGAAGCCGAATTCGGCAACATCTGGAGCCAGGTGACCCGCGATCTCGAGATCGCCGGCCGTACCTTCGCCGACGAAGATACGACTGAAGAAGAAGCCCGCGCGGAATACCAGCGCCTGGCCGAGCGTCGCGTGCGCCTCGGCCTGGTTCTGGCCGAGATCGGCGAAAAGGCTGGCGTGACGGTCAACGACGAAGAGCTGCAGCGCGGCCTGTTCGACACGGTTCGCCGCTACCCGGGCAGCCAGCAGCAGGAAGTGTTCGACTTCTACCGCAACAACCCGTCGGCGCTGGTCAACCTGCGCGCGCCGCTGTTCGAGGAGAAGGTCGTCGATCACCTGCTGTCGCAGATCACCGTCACCGACAAGAAGGTGAGCAAGGAAGAGCTGCTCGCCGACGACGAGGACGAGGCATCGGAAAAGCCGGCGAAGAAGGCTTCGGCCAAGAAGGCCGACAAGGCTGAGGGCGAAGAGCCCAAGAAGAAGGCCGCTCCGAAGAAGAAGGCCAAGGAAGCCGACGCCGAATAAGGCGCCGTCTCTTAGACGAAACGAAAAGGCCGCTGGAGCGATCCAGCCGCCTTTTTGATTCCTGATGGTGCAGGGCGCCGCCTGGGCGACCGGCCATCGGGTCAGATGAGCAGCAACCCCTTCATGCTGGCAAAACCGTTCTTGCCGATGATGATGTGGTCATGCACCGCGATGCCGAGTGGCTTGGCCGTGTCGATGATGGTCCTGGTCATGTCGATGTCAGCACGCGACGGCGTCGGATCGCCGGAAGGATGGTTGTGGACGAGAATGAGCGCGGTTGCCGACAGCTCCAACGCGCGATTGATCACTTCACGCGGATAGACGGGTGTGTGGTCGACGGTGCCGGTCTGCTGCACCTCGTCGGCGATCAGGACGTTCTTCTTGTCGAGGAACAGGATGCGGAAGTGCTCGCGCGCTTCGAAGGCCATCGCCACCCGGCAATAGTCGAGCACCTGGTTCCATGACGACAGCACCTCGCGGCCACTGATCTCGCCGCGTGCCAGGCGCCTGGCCGCAGCCGCCACCACCTTGAGGTCGAGCGCGACTGACGGCCCGATGCCTTTGACTTCCTGCAAGAGATTGGCGGGGGCGCCGAGAACTTCGGCAAGGGTACCGAAACGGGTAAGCAGGGCTTTGGCCACCGGCTTGGTATCCGAGCGCGGGATCAGCCTGAACAGAAGCAGCTCGAGCAGTTCGTAGTCTGCAAGCGCCTCGCCGCCCGTGGCTGAAAACCGCTCGCGCAGCCTGTCGCGATGTCCGAGATAGTGGGGCTTTTCCTGAGCGGCCGCGCGCTTGATCGTCGGCAGAGGCCGCTCGCCGAAGAAACCGCGCTCGTCGTGCTCGTCGCTCGCCATGCCGCCGATGTCGCCCCCGCCGGAGTGTCTCCGGCGATGCGATATTATGCGGGCAGGCCCGGCCGGTCGAGCCCCTTGGGCGACAGCGTGAAGATCTCGCAGCCGTTGGCTGTCACGCCGATGGTGTGCTCGTATTGCGCCGACAAGGAACGGTCGCGGGTAACTGCCGTCCAGCCGTCGGACAGCACCTTCACATGCGGCCGGCCGAGATTGATCATCGGCTCGATGGTGAAGATCATGCCTTCCCGCATCTCGACGCCTTCGTTGACGTTGCCGTAGTGCAGGATGTTCGGCGCATCATGGAAGAGGGCGCCCACGCCATGGCCGCAGAAGTCGCGGACCACCGAGCAGCGCTCGGCCTCGGCATAGGTCTGGATGGCGGCGCCAATGGCACCGGTGCGTGCGCCGGGGCGTACGGCGGCAATGCCGCGCATCAGGCATTCATGCGTGACTTCGAGCAAGCGCTCGGCGGCGCGCTTGACGGTGCCCACCGGGTACATGCGGCTTGAATCGCCGTGCCAGCCGTCGAGGATGTAGGTCACGTCGATATTGACGATGTCGCCATCCTTGAGCGGCTTGTTGTCGGGAATGCCGTGGCAGACGACGTGGTTGATCGAGGTGCAGCTCGACTTGGTGTAGCCGCGGTAGTTGAGCGTGGCGGGCATCGCGCCATGGTCCATGCCGAATTCGAAGACGAAGCGGTCGATGGCTTCGGTGGTGACGCCGGGCGCCACGCGGTCGACCAGTTCGTCCAGGCATCGGGCGGTGAGCGCGCAGGCCTTGCGCATGCCTTCGAAGGCGTCCGCGCCGTAGAGGCGGATCTGGCCTGTATTCCTGAGGGGCGCCGTGGCGGCGTCGAGATAGCTGACCATTGACCTCTGCCGGGTGTGTCTGGGGCTGCCCGCAGCGCGTGCGAGCCATTTCCGCAGATTTGGCACCGGATGCGTTCGGTTTCAACCCGCAAAGCCCAAACCGCAGCGATATGCGCCATTTGGGCGGCGAAATTGCCTTGTCAGCCGGGTAGGACCGTCTATCCCGGTTGCGCGAGTTGTTGCTTGGGCCGTGGCGCGCCTGGATCGGCCGGCCGCAGGTTTTCGCCGTGGACCCAGCCCTTGCGGCCGGAGGATGAGACAAGCGTCCATTTGCCGTCGCGGGCAAAGACGCGGACGCTTTCGCCCTGCTTCAGGCTGGAGGTGACGGGCGCCGAGACATGCGGGCGCTGGCGCAGATAGACCGTCGTACTGGTGTAGAGCACGTTGAGCTGGGGTGCGGCCTCGGCCTTCGGTTTGGCCGCCACAGCTTTCGCGGCCGTTGCCTCGGGCGAGGGCTTGGGGCGTGGCATGGGCGTCGGGGCCCGCGAGATCGAGCCGGTCTTGAGGTCGGCAGGCGGCCGCAGGGTGGATTCGGATTGCGCCGGCTTCTTCAGGGCAGCGGGCTTGCCAGCAGATGGTTCGACCTTCGGGCGCTGTGCCGCGGCCAGCTTCTGCTGGCTTGGCTTGGGCGCGGCCTTGGCTTCGCGCCTTGCGACATCGGCTTTCGGCCGCACGACATTGGTTTCGGAAGCTGAGCCAACACTCGCCTTGGGTCGTACTGTGGCCGTTTCCCTGCGGGGGGTGGCGTCGTTCTTGGGCCGGCTTGCCGCCCTCGCGGGGCGGTCGTCGATCCGCGCCTTGCTGGGCATGTCCTGGGTCATGGCCCAGCCGCCCGCCGCAAGCGCGCCAAGCACCAGCCATCTCAGTTTTGGAAGCGCGAATCCACCCATGCGCCGAGTCTGGACCCGAGAGCTTAAAACCGCGTTGACGCGCCTGTTGCGAGGGCGGGTCAGGCCTTCTTGAGGAACTCGGTTTTCAGCACCAGTCCCTTGACCTGCTTGGTGTTGCATTCGACCTCGCCGGAGTTCCCGGTCAGGCGGATGTTCTTGACCAAAGTGCCGCGCTTGATGGTCTCGGAGGTTCCCTTGACCTTCAGGTCCTTGATCAGGGTAACGGAGTCGCCGTCGTTGAGCTGGGCGCCGTTGCTGTCTTTCACGATGACGTCGTCGGACATGATTCTTCCTTCCGCTGCCGGGCAATGTTGCAGTCGGAGTAGGGGCTCAGGCGAGGCTCGTAAAGTACCTGGACAGCGATCTCGCCATTGCGGTCGTCGCGGGCTACGCCGCCCCGACTATTTCGAGCTGTTCTTCCAGAAGCCGCAGCGTCGTCTGGTACTGGCTGACCAGATGCTCTTTTGCCAGCTCGACATTGCCGTCGATCGTCGCCTCCATGATGAGGCGATGTTCTTCGTTGGAATCGCGACGCGGCGTCGTCGCGATGATCATGGAAATGTACCTGTACCGCTCGGCGTGATCCATCATCTCGTTGCAGTAATTGATCAGCAGCGAGGAGCCGCAGGCGGCAATCAGCGCGTTGTGGAAGGCGCGATGCTTGATTTCCCATTCGGAGTTGTCGCCGCCGTCTTCCGGCAGCCGGACCTTGGTGCGTGACAGGCGGTGATAGGTGAGGATGACATTGTCTTCCCACGCCTGCGTCCGGTTGGCGATGGACTCCTCCAGCGCCTTCGATTCAAGCCAGCAGCGCGTCTTGACCAGTTCGCGTAGGCTTTCGAGCGACAGCTGCGGCACCGAGAAGCCGCGCTGCTCGTGGCGATCGACGAGGCGCTCGGACGACAGCCGGTTGAGCGCCTCGCGCACCGGATTGGTGCCGGCCGAATAACGTGCCGCGACCTGGTCAATCTGCAGCTTCTGGCCGGGCTTCAACTCGCCCTTGAGGATGTCCCGGCGCAGGTGCTGGTAGACGAAGGTCGCCGTCGTCACCTTTTCGGCACGGCTGCCTTCGCCAGTCTTCGACTCGGCGAGAGCCTGATCGACCAGTGTCATGGGTTGCCCAATCTATCGCCAAGCCTCACGTGCCGATGCCTCCGCTCACGCTGGATTTGTGCCAGAAAACCAGCTTCTTCTCCAGCCACACCACCGACCAAAACAGTGTCAGTCCCAGGAGACTGAGGAAAATGATCAGCGAAAACACCCTCGGCGTGTTGAGCTGGGAGGAGGCGACGCGGATGAGTTCGCCAAAACCCTTGCCGCCGCCAAGAAACTCGCCCGTGATGGCGCCTGCCATCACGCCGACCGCCGCGATCTTCAGTCCGGTGAATATCTGCGGCAGGCCCAGCGGCAATTTCATCTTGAACAGCGTCTGGAAGCGGCTGGCACCCATGGTCTTGAACAGCATGCGCGCGTTTTCGTCGGCCACGTAAAGCCCGGCTGCCGTTCCGACCACGATCGGGAACGTTGCGATGAACGCGGCAAGCGCCACTTTCGAAGCAATGCCGAAACCAAGCCAGGCAAGAAACAGCGGCGCGAAGGCAACCTTCGGCATCGTGTCGATGGCAACCAGGTAAGGCAGCACGGCACGTTCGCCGAACGTCGTCTCGCCGACAAGAACGCCAAGTAGGAAGCCGATCGTGATGGCAATGGCGAAACCGAAGATCACCTCCTTGATGGTGATCCACAACGCCGTCAGCATATAGCCGCCCGAGAGCAAGTTCTTGCCGACGAAGACGATGTCGGCACCGGTTTCCCACGGCCCGGGAAGGATGATCGGCGAGACGACCCCGATCGCATAGATCAGCTGCCACAGGGCGACGAAGCCGACCAGCAGTCCGGCCATGGCGATCGTGCGCGGGATTCTGTCCATGAAGGAGACATGTTCGCTCCAGATCGTTTCCGGGCGCTGATCCGTATTGTCGATAGCGGTCATTACAGGAATGCTCCCTTGTCGAGCCGAGCGCGAATGCGGCGCACATACTCGCCGAATTTCGGATCGGTCATCATGTCGAGCGTCCTTGGCCGCGGCAGGTCGATCTTGATCGCCTCGACGAAGCTTCCGGGCCGCGGCGACATGACATAGACGGTGTCGGACAGGATCACCGCTTCGGGAATGGAGTGGGTGACCAGGAACGCGGTGGCGTTGCGTTCCATGCAGATACGCTGCAACTCCATGTTCATGAAGTCGCGGGACAGTTCGTCGAGCGCACTGAATGGCTCGTCGAGCAACAGCACTGCGGGCTTGGTGATCAGCATCCGGCAGATTGCCGCGCGCTGGGCCATGCCGCCGGACAGTTCGTTCGGCCGCACGGCATCGAACCCCTTCAGTCCGACAAGGTCGAGCAAGGCCCGCGCCTCGTCGTGCATGGCTCGCGCCGCCTTCTTGCCGTCGCGGATCTCGATCGGCAGGACGATGTTCTCGAGCGTCGTGCGCCACGGGAACAATGTCGCCTGCTGGAACATCATGCCGATGTCCCGGCGCGTGCCGGTGACCGGTGTGCCCTCGAGATAGACGCTGCCTTCGGTCGGCGGCAGCACGCCCGCCATGATCTTGAGCAACGTGGACTTGCCGCAGCCGGAGGGGCCGATGACCGAGGAAAAGCTCCCCTCGGTCAAGGTCAGGTCGACCCGGTCGAGCGCGTGGATCGAGCGCCGCGCATAGCTTTTTGCGACGCCCCTGAGCTCGTATACGGGCCGGCCCGCCAGGCCGGCCCCATCGAATGCGGATCGCTGAGGTGCGTTCATTCGTTCCAGGCTTTCACGAAATCATTCGTGTAGGCTGCGTTCAGGTCGTCCAGGGGCTTGGACAGGGCGCCCGTTGCCACCTGGCTTTCATGCCACATCTTCCAGTGCTCCGGCGGCTGGTAGCCGTAGCCGGTGGAGACATCGAGTGGCGTGACGCGATCCTGGATGGCGGTCAGAAGTGCCGCCGCAAATTTCGGATCTTCGGCTTCCTGCGGATTGCCGACCGCGGCATGGGCGAGCACGGCGTCCTTGTTGGCCGGATCCAGGCCGAACTTCGTTGCCTTGACCAGCGCCTTGCCGAAACCTTCGATGACCTTCGGATTGGTATCGAGATAGCTACGGGTGACGGCCCAGCCATTGCCGAAGAAGGAGAGGAATTCCTCAGGCGTGATCTCGCGCAACGGGATGCCGCGCGCACCGATGATCGCCGCGTCGCTCACAGCCGCCGCGTAGGATTCGACTTCGTTGTTCAGGAATGCCGCAGCCGCCGTGCCGCCGTCGCCGACTGCGAGGAACTTGTAGTCATTGCCTTCTGCCAGGCCGACCTTGGACAGGATGGCGCGGCTGAAGCCGACTTCAGCGCCATCGGCCGTGCCTACGCCGACCGTCGTGCCCTTGAGGTCGGTTGGCGTCTTGATTGCCGATTCCTCTTTGACGACGAGGCCGAAGATCGACTTCGGGAACTGGTTGTAGATGAAGACGACGTCTTCGCCGCGGGCGCGGGCGCCGAGCAGCGGGCCGGGGCCGGGGTTGCCGATCTGGGCCTGGCCTGCCGCCATCGACTGAAGCACCGAAGCCGAGCCGTTCACCGCCTCCACGGTGACATCAAGGCCCTGTTCCTTGAAGTAGCCTTCTCCGATCGCGACGTGGAGCGGGAAATTGTTGATGGCCGAGGGATTGGGCACGACGATCGTGACCTTGGTCTCCTGGGCATACGCGCTTCCGGTTGCGCCAGCGACCGAGGCGAAAACCAAAGTCAACGCCACCCTGGCGCTACGGTGTAGTTCCGGACCCATTTTCATAAGCTATTCCTCCCGTGGCGGCTGCGCGGATTTGTTCCGTCAACAACGCCTTCCAACAATCTACATTTTTCGGAATACCTGTCAAAAACATATTTCCTAGATTTCTGCGTCTGTATGAAAGGTCCGGGTTGAAGGGGGCGTCGACGGACCTTCTCCAGCCTTTGATGGGTATTTTCGCGGGGATTGACCTAATCTCGCGTGATGTTGCACCAAGAATTCGCGGAGTCTGGTGCAATTTCAGAAACTCCATGGTCTAGCGCTGTTCGAATTTTGAATGCATAAAAATGCCAGCAGGAAAAAATCATACATTTTTGCTGCGAGGCGCGCGTTTGTGTGCTCTACGTAAGTCGTTCAACAGGGAGGAGCCAATATGGCCAATGGGTACGTAGTCGAGGCACCGCAGCAGGTATCGCTGCCGGTTGTGGGCAAGGCGGAGCGGTTTCCGGTTCGCCGCATCTATTGCGTCGGACGCAACTACGTTGCCCACGTGCGCGAGATGGGTGGCAACGAGGATCGCGATCCGCCGATCTTTTTCCAGAAGCCGACCGACGCAATCGTGCAGGATGGGGCGACGATCCATTACGCCACCATGACCAAGGACTTCCACCACGAGATGGAACTGGCGGTCGTGTTGAAATCGGGCGGCTACAACATTCCCGAATCCGAAGCGCTCGATCATGTCTATGGCTATGGCGTCGGGCTCGACATGACGCGCCGCGACATCCAGGGCAGCGGCAGGCCGTGGGAAATCGCCAAGTCGTTCGACCAGTCCTGCCCCTGCGGCCCGATCACGCCGGTGGAGAAGGTGGGGCACGTCTCCTCGGGCAACATCAAGCTCACCGTCAATGGCGAGGCCAGGCAGGACTCCGACATCAGCCTGCTGATCTGGAAGGTGCCGGAAATCATCGCCAACCTCTCGACCTATTTCGAGCTCCACGCCGGCGACGTCATCCTGACCGGCACGCCCCACGGCGTTGGGCCCGTCGGACCCGGTGACGAACTGGTCGGCACCATTGCCGGACTGGAACCGCTGACGATCCGCATCGGCTCGGCCGCGGCGTAATAAACGCGACGAGGGCGCGATCATGGATGCTGACTTCGAGCGGCCCGTTCCATCCCTCCTGGAAGAACTCGCCGCGTTCTCTTCGGCGACGATCCACGAGGCAAACGGGCAGCGCGGCGCGGTGTCCGGCGCCCTGAAACCGCTTGATCCGGCAATGCGCATCTGCGGCTCCGCCCTGACCGTGCATTGTCCGGCCGGCGACAACCTGATGATCCATGCTGCGATCGCCGTGGCGCGGCCCGGCGATGTGCTGGTCGTGGATCACCAGGGGACGCTTGACGATGGTCCCTTCGGCGACCTGCTTGCGGAAGCGTGCCTTGCCAGGGGTATCCGTGGCTTGGTCATCGACGGCTGCGTCCGGGACGCAACGACCATCAGGCAGATGAATTTCCCGGTTTTTGCGCGCGGCCTGTGCATCAAGGGCACGACGAAGAACAAGCCGGGCAGCATTGGCCGGCCGATCAGCCTTGCCGGAGACCCCGTCGCACCGGGAGACGCCATCCTGGGCGACGAGGACGGTCTCGTCGTCGTGCGTCGGGCAGATATCGCCGACGCGATTGCTGCGGCGCGTCAGCGCGAAGCCAAGGAGGCGGCATTGCGCGAAGCCATCAGGAACGGTGCCTGTACGCTCGATCTGCTCGACCTGAGGAACCGCCTGTCAGCGATCAAGTCCTAGGCGTCGGCGCAATCGCCGGATGCCAGGGAAGGCGAGTTACACGACACATTGCCTGTGCTCGCCCCCGCAAATTCACGCCTGCGGCCTTTGCAATCCTGCTCCATCAGACGACAAAGGTTCTTGCTTTCGACGCATCGCGATCTGCGGTCGATGCTGAGCATGCTCTTGGAGAAAAGCTGGGGACGATGATGGAAGCCGCCTCTCGACGAGGCGGCTCCGCGCATCTGGACGTTTAGACGGCGACGACCGGGCAACGCAGGCGCCCGATGCCATCGACGCCTGCTTCGACGACGTCGCCCGGCCACAGCCATTCCTTGGGCGTGCGCCCCGCGCCAACGCCTTCCGGGGTGCCGGTGGCGATGATGTCGCCGGGTTCGAGCGCGATGCCCTGGCTGATGTCAGAGATCAGGTAGGGAACCTTGAACAGCATGTGATGCGTGTTCGACTTCTGCTTGGTGACGCCGTTGACGGTGAGCCAGAGATCGAGCGCGTGCGGATCGGCGATCTCGTCGGCGGTGACGATGCAGGGGCCGAAGGGAGCGTAGGTGTCCTGGCCCTTGGAGACGATCCACTGGCCGGCGCGGCGGCAGTCGCGGGCGGACACGTCGATCATGACGCTGTAGCCGAAGACGTGGTCCAGCGCGTCTTCTTCCGAAACGCGCTTGGCGCGCTGGCCGATGACCACGGCCAGTTCCACTTCCCAGTCAAGCTGCTGGGTGAGCTTGGCATTGTGCTCGATGGCGTCGCCGGGGCCACACACCGTGGTCGGGGGCTTCGAGAAGATGACTGGCTCGTTTGGCAGGTTTGCGGCGTTTTCGAGCATGTGCGCCGATTCGGCGATGTGCTCGACATAGTTCAGGCCGATGCCGAAGATGTTCTTGCGCGGGCGCGGGATCGGGGCCAGCAGCTTGACGTTGGCGGCGTAGAAGACGGTGCCCACCGGCCAGTCATCGGTCGAATCCTCGATGATCTTGCGCGCCGTATCGAGCGCCGCCGGGCCGAGGTCGATGAATTCCAGCATGTCGTTTGGCAATTCCAGGTCGTAGTAGGCCGCAAGCGCCTGCAGGTCGACGACCAGGTCGTTGACGAGCGCGCCGAGACGCGCAGCCGCAGTCACGCTGCTGCGATAGGTAACCAAACGCATGTTTTCACCTCTGTTTGATGGCGACGAAGCGTCCGCCGACCTGGCGCCTCCGTCCCGATTTCGTTCGCCCGCAACATAGATGTCCGTCGGCGCACGTCAACAGATTTTATAAAATCTTGTACATTGCACAAAATCCGTAAGCCGGTAGATTGGCCGAGGTCTGCCATGTCCATCGTTATTCGAGACAGAGCCCCGTGCCCGAGCCAGAGTTCGCCGTCCCCGAAGGATCGCTTGCCGACCGCGCCTATCGGCTGATCCGCGACGATATTCTCAACGGCGTTTTCCCGGCCGGCGCGCCGCTGCGCCTTGCCGTGCTACGCGACCGCTATGGCCTCAGCTTTTCTCCTTTGCGGGAGGCGCTGACGCGGCTGAGCAGCGATCGGCTTGCCGAGTTGGCTTCGCTGCGCGGATTTCGCGTCGCGGGGGTGTCGCTGGACGAGATGTGGGATGTGATAGGCATCCGCATCCTGGTCGAATCGGAGGCGCTGCGGCGGGCCGTCAGCCTGGGCACCGACGACTGGGAGGCGCGGGTGGTGGCCTCGTTTCATGCTTTCGGCAAGGCCGTCGCCAGGCACGAATCGCAGCCGACGCAAGTCGACGGCGCCTTCGACCAGGCCCTGGAGGATCGGCATCAGAGCTTCCACCACGCGCTGATCTCGGCCTGCGGCTCGGCGGCGTTGCTCGACATAGCGGCGCAGCTCTACACCAGGACGGAGCGATATCGCCGGCCGGTGCTATCGGATGAGTTGCGGGCGCGGCCGCGCAATCTGATGGAAGAGCACTCGGCGCTCATGAAAGCCGCGTTGCAGCGGGACGGCGAGGGCGCGGTCAAGCTCCTTGCCGAACACTATCGCCGCACGGGAGAGCTTATCGAAGCTGGTCTGAAAGACGCCTCGACCACCGCCGCCACGGGCAAGGCAACCAGGCGCCGCGCTGCGAAGTAGAGCGCGCTGTGCTGGTTGGCCGGCCGTCAGGTGTCGTCACGGCTTGGGTGTTGCGCTGTCAGCCGCGTCGCACGAGGGTTGGCCTTTGAAATCCCGCGCCAGGCAGCCGTATTTGTCGAACGTCTGACCGGTTTGCCTTGCGGCTTTCGCCATGCCGCATGAGGAAACGGCCAGGCAGGCAAGAAGAACGACAGTGGCTTTCATGGCAGGCATCGATTCGCGCTTCCACTTGCGGACATTGCTCCGGTCAGATGCCGGAGCCTCACGGAGGTGGTTGAGACTGTAGGCGCAAGCGCACCAAGCGCCTAGCCGTGAAAGGACAACGGCAAGGTCGAGGCTGTTCATCTCGTCGTCTGTCGCGAACGGGAGCGGCGCCCGAGGGCGCTTAGCGCATCCTTAACCATGTCCGGAAGACCCGGTGGATGGGGCTTAATCGCGCCAAATGGCGCAACTACCGACGGGAGTGAAACAGCCGACTCAGGATTGCCCGATGGATGACGAACGGAAAATCACCTCCGACCGGTGGGCTCCACTGAAGTGCCTGGCAAATGTGGCGCTGCTCTTTGCGCCTATTGCCATCGGTCTTGGTGTGCTGGTGGCGCTGTCCGGCAACGGTGACCGAAACCTGGACCCCGTGGTCACGAGTACGATCAAGCACAGATACTGACGCGCCCGCTGAGCCTTCTTTCACCGAACGCGCCATTGCCGCTCGACGCAAGAGCATCGAGTGGCATCCTTTTGAATATCTTCGGACAGTCAGCGGACCGACGAAGCCTGGTACTCCAGGCTCCGCCTGCTGCACCGATTACCCCAGGCTGCGCTTGCGGAGTGCGTGTGCCTTGCTGCGGAAACTGGCTCTGATTTCAGCCTCGTCGATGCCGGCGACAATGCGGTTTTCCATCAGCAGCCGGCCGCCGACTATGGTGTGCAGCACGTCGTCGGCACGGCTCGAATAGACCAGTGCCGCAGCAGTGTCATAGACCGGCTGCGTGTGCGCCTTGTCGAGGTCGACGACGATGACATCGGCGGCCATTCCGGGCGCAAGCTTGCCGGTTTCGGGCCGATTCATTGCCTTGGCACCCTCGGAAGTTGCCATTTCCAGGATTTCTGTCGTTTTCAGGAATTCCGGGTCGGCTGTCTTGTCCTTGTGGATGAGGCCGGCGAACTTCATTTCCTGGAACATGTCGAGCGTGTTGTGGCTGGCTGGCCCGTCGGTGGCCAGGCCGACCGTGACGCCATGCTCGCGCACGCATTTGAGCGGCAGTGTGCCGGAGACCACCTTGGCGTTGCAGCAGGGGCAATGGGCGATCTTTGTATTGGTCGCCGCCAAGATCTTCACGTCGTCTTCATCGAGCTGCGTGCAGTGGGCGGCTGTCACGTCAGACTTCAGGAATTCAAGCGAATGAAGCCAGCGGACCGCCGATGTGCCGTAGGTTTCGGCGACATAGACGGTCTCCTGGGGCGCTTCGGCGAGGTGGATGTGGATCGGCACGTTGTGCGCGTCGGCGACCTCGCGCGACAGGCGGAACATTTCTGGCCCGCAGGAATAGGTGGCATGCGGCGACAGCCCGACATGCAGCAATCCGTTTTGCGACTTGTGGTGCTTGGCGACGAGATCGCCGAAGCTGTGCAGTGTCTTCCATGACCAGTCGGTGATCGATGCATAGACGCCGCGATCGGCAAATCCATAGCCAAGGGTGGCGCGAAGCGGAATCTTCTTGAGCGCCTCGATCTGCGGCTCCACGGCATAGGCATCGAAATGCTCGTTGAAGGACGTGACGCCCGACTTCACCATTTCGACGAGGCCGTTCAGGCTTGCCCAGTACAGCGTCTCGGGATCGAAATTGCGCTTGAGCTGCCACATGGTGGACAGCCATTCGAACAGCCTGACGTCCTCCAGAAGCCCGCGCAGCAGCAGGTTCGAGGCAATATGCGTGTGGCTGTCGCAGAAGCCGGGCATGACCACGCAGTTCGAGGCATCGATGACCTTCGCAGCCCCCCTGATGTCGATGGTCTCCTGCGGGCCAACAGCCAGGATCTTGCCGCCGGCGATGGTGATCGCTCCGCGCTCGATCGGCTTGGCGCCGCCCATGGGCATCACGGTGCCGTTGATGATGGCGATATCGATAGTCATGCGTATCCTCCTACGCGATCCGTTTCGCGATCCGGTTTTCAGAGTTCAGAGTTTCAGATTTCAGCGCACATCGCGGAAATAGGGCAGGCCCAGTGCCGCCGGCGCCGCCGACAATTGCCTCATGCGCTGCAGCACAATGACGGGAACGATGATGAAGCACAGCGTCCCGAGATAGGGCAGCATGCCGAGCAGGGCGGGGGCGACCGGCCAGTTGCGTGCCTGCCCCACATAGCCAAGTGCCGTGATCAGCCCGAACAGAAGCGCCGCCATCACGACATTCAGCGGCCTGTAGCGGGCAAAGATGACCAGGGCGACGGCGATCCAGCCGCGGCCAGCGACAATGCCGTCCGACCATGACGGTACAAAAGCCAGCGTGAGATAGGCACCGGCCCCCGCCGCCAGTGCCGCGCCCAGCGACACGTACCAGAAGCGCATCGCCAGGACCGGTATGCCGGCCGCGTCAGCTGCTGCGGGGTTTTCTCCAACCGCACGCATGTTGAGGCCATGACGCGTCTTGAACATCAGGTAGTGGATGGCGACGGGCAGGATGATGAAGATCAGGTAGACGAGTATATTCTGGGAGAAGAAGGCCGGTCCCAGAATTGGAATTTCGCTCAGATAGGACACGACCACCGGCTGGAAGGTCGCCTTGGCCGGCATGCCGGAAAACGCCCTGCCTGCGGTGGCGGCAAGTCCCGTCCCCATCAGGGTAAGCGCCAGTCCGCACAGCACCTGATTGGCGCGGAAGAGCACGGTCGCCACGGCAAAGATCATCCCGAAGCAGAGCCCGACCGCAAGTGCTGCGGCAAAACCGACCGACGGGTTCGGGACGCTGATGGTGACCGCGATCGCCGTTACCGCACCGAGCGCCATCAAGCCCTCGACGCCCAGGTTGACCACTCCGACGCGCTGGCAGATGACCTCGCCAAGTGCTGCCAGTGCCAGGACGCCTCCGGCAAGCACCGCCGTTGTCAGCAACCCCGTTATGATATCCATGTCGGCATCCTATGCGGTGGCTCGATCGGTGCGGACGAGGCGGTAATGCGCAAACTCGTCGCCGATGGCGGTGAACATCAATACGAGGCCGGTCAACGCCACGATTGCGCTGGTGGTAAGTCCCTGCGTCTGCAGGATGATGCCGGCGTTGAGGATGAAGGCCATCAGTGCCGCGGCGGCAAGGACGCCAAGACACGAGGTGCGTGCAAGCACCGCAACGATGATGCCGAGATAGCCGAAATTGTTGGAGATGCCGCCTTGCAGGCGATGCACGGTTCCGGCCACTTCCAGCATCCCGGCAATGCCCGCGACTGCACCCGAAAGCAGCATCACCGCTATGATGCGCCGCCGCACGGGTATGCCGGCATAGATCGCGTTCTCGGGATTGGCGCCGCTGATCCGCACCTCGTAGCCCCATCGGGTGAAGGACAGCACTGCTGCCACAAGCACCGTCAGAGCCACCGCGATTGCAAAGCCCCAATGAACCATGCCCCAGAGTTCCGGCATCTCGTAGCGAATGCGCGGCGTGGAGCCGAGCGTTCCGGCACCCTTGTCGCGCCACGGTCCGGTCGCGAAATAGTAGACGAGCAGGGTGGCCACGAAATTCAGCAACAGCGTGGTGATGAGTTCGTTGACGCCGACAAAGGCGCGGGCGAGGGTCGGGATGGCGATCCATGCCATGCCGCCGGCGACGCCCGCCAGGAACATCGCCGGCAGCATCAGCCAGGCCGGGCCGTCGACAAACAGGCCGATCGCCGCGGCTGCCAGCGCACCTGCATAGAACTGGCCTTCGGCGCCGATGTTCCATAGCCCGATGCGTCGCATGATCATGACCGCAAGGCCGGTCAGGATGAGTGGCGTCGCCAGAAGGCCAAGATCCTCCAGTCCGAAGCTCGAGCCAAACGTCGACTTGATGACCTGGCCGCCAAGGGCGAACGGATTGAGCCCGGAGACGGCGACAACGAGGCCGCCGACGATGAGGGCAAGCACGATCGCCGCGACGCGAACCGCAAGAGCAACGGAAGGCTTGGGCGAGGGGAAGCGCTGCAGACGCCAGGCCATCACGACCTCTTGCCGTTGATTGCGGGCGCAGCCGCCGTCTGCCCGCCCATCAGGAGACCGATGGTTTCCATATCGGCACTTTCGGCATCAAAAACAGACATGATCCGGCCTTCGTAGAGAACCGCGATACGGTCCGAGAGACTGAGCAATTCTTCGAGGTCTTCCGATATCAGGACGACGGCGACGCCCTGGTTTCGAAGGTCGACGAAATAGCGAAGCATCGTGTTGATCGCGCCGATATCCAGGCCACGGCTGGGGTAGGCTGCGACCAGGACTTTCCGCGCTATGCGGATCTCGCGCCGGGCGACGAGGCGCTGCTGGTTGCCACCGGAGAGGTTTCGCACCGGCATGCCAAAATCGGGAATCGCCACCTCGGCGTCTGCAGCGATCTTCCGGGCCAGTCGGTTGGCGGCCCGCGGGTCGAAGAACGGACCGCGCGACACCGCGTCGGTCTTGTATTCCCGGATCACCACATTGTCGTCGATCGAAAGCGAAGGCGCCATGCCGCTGCGCAGGCGGTCCTCCGGGATGTGGCCGATGCCAAACGCCGCGAAGGCCGCCGCATCCTGACGGCTTTCGGCCTTTCCGCCGATCAGGATCTCGCCGGAAACAAGCGGCCGGATGCCGGTGATGACCTGGCTCAGTTCGCGCTGGCCATTGCCTGCAACGCCTGCAATTCCCAGTATTTCGCCGGCCCGAATGGAGAGGTCGACATTCCGCAGCGCCGGCAGGCCGCGCTGGTCGTCGGCGCAGACATTCTTGAGTTCCAAAACGGCAGGGCGGGCATGCTGCCGAGGCTCAGTCGATCGGTCGCGGTAGTTGCCGAGGACGATTTCGCGCCCGACCATCAGCCCGGCGAGCATGCGATGGTTGCAGTCCTTGGTGTCATGCGTCCCGACCTTGCGGCCGCCGCGAAGAACCGTCACCCGGTCGGAAATCTCCAGGACTTCATGAAGCTTGTGGCTGATGAAGATGACGGCGTTGCCGGATTTGCGAAAGGCGTCGAGGGCCTTGAACAGTTCCCGTGCCTCGGCTGGAGTCAGCACGGCGGTCGGTTCGTCGAGGATCAGGACGCGCGCGTCTCGCGCCAGCACGCGCAGGATCTCGACGCGCTGCTGCTCGCCTGCCGACAAGGTGTGGATGCGGGCGTTGGGCTTGACGGCGAGATTGAATTTGTCGGCGATCGCAGCCGTTCTCGCTTCCAACTGGCTGGCCGACGCCAGCCTTGGCGTCTGCCCCCATCCGAGATGGATGTTTTCGGCCACGGTGAAGGCCTGGACCAGCTTGAAGTGCTGATGAACCATGCCGATGCCTGCTGCGATCGCATCGAGAGGGGAGCCGAAGCGAACCGGCTTTGAATTGATGGCGATCTCGCCGGCATCGGCTTGATAGATCCCGGTGAGGATGTTCATCAGGGTCGATTTGCCGGCACCATTCTCTCCGAGAAGCGCGTGGATCTCACCGGCACGGATGTCGAGGTCGACATCCGCATTGGCGACGACGCCAGGAAAATATTTGGCGATTCCGCGTAGTGATACGAGCGGCGGCGCAGTGTCGCCGCCGACAAGGCGAAGTCTCGGATCAGGCATTGCAGCGTCCATCGATCTAGGCGATCAGCACTTACGTGCCGAGCCCGGAAACGCCCTCGACCGACCAGTCCCAGTTGTAGAGCGCGAATTCGTCGAGCGTTTCGCCCGCCTTCACACGCACTGCCCCGGTCGTGTCCTTGATCTCGCCTGTAAACGGGCTCCAGCCGCCGATGATCTTCTCGCGCACTGCGTCGGCCTTGGCCGCGACGTCGGCAGGAACCGACTCACCCCAGCTATCGCGGTCGATGCCGCCGCCCAGGGGAAGCAGGGTCTGGCCACCACCCGACCAGGTGCCTTCCAGCCGCTTTCTCACCTGATCGACATAGAACGCCGTCCAGTCAGGGATGATCGAGCTGACATAGGCATTCTTGCCGTAGCGCCGCATGTCGGAGCTCCACATCGCAGCCCGCACGCCCCGCTGTTCGGCGACCTGCAGATAGGAGGCCTCGTTCATGACGCCAAAGAGGAAGTCGCAGCCATTGTCGATCAGCGCGCTTGCAGCCTGGTTGGCGCCTTGCGGATCGAACCAGGAGTTGATGCTGATGACCTGCAGGGTGGCCGCCGGATTGACCGAGCGTGCTCCCATCAGGAACGCATTGCTCGATGAGATCGCCATCGGCACCGGGAAGGAAGCGATGAAGCCGAGTTTGCCGGACTTGCTGAGCAGGCCGGCTGCCACGCCGATGACATAAGTCGGATGCCAATGGGCAGCGTAGTACCAGCCGAGATTGTCGGCCACCCGGCGGCCGTCGGCTTCCAGGAAGGCAACTTCCGGCGAGCGCTCGACCACCGATGCGAAGAAGTCGCCATAGTTCGATGTCGAAAACACCATCTGGGCGCCTTCCTGCACGAACTGCCGGAATGTGCGGCTTGCGTCGGCGGAGAACGGAATGCTTTCGACCACCAGCGTCTTGGCCTTCGGGAAGGCAGCCTGGATCGCCTTGGCCCCTTCATTCTGCTTGGTGTTCCAGCCTTCGTCCGAGACCGGGCCTGTCAAGCCAAAGGCGATGACGGCATCCTCTTCATTGATGGCTGCGAGAGGTGCCGCGCGAGCCTGGCCGATCCAGCGCGGCATGATGAGAGATGAAGAAGCAGCGGCCGAAAGGGCCAAAAACCGGCGACGAGAAAAGTTATGCTTATAGTTCATCGAATTCCCCCCGAAATCGAGGTGAAGGCTAGTTTTTCAAACCCCTCATTGACCAGCGAATATTTGCGTCAGTAGTGTATCAAAAAGTAGTACAGTCACTTTACAGGTGTCGGGAATGCCCTTGATTACGCAAGGCGCGAAGGCGCTGGAAATGGTCGCTCGATTTGGGTCGATCCGTAAGGCGGCGGAGCAGATGAATGCGACACCCTCTGCTGTCAATCGCCAGATACTTAATCTGGAACTGGAGTATGGGCAGCCGCTTTTCGAGCGCTTGCCGCGGGGTATGCGACCGACGGAGGCTGGCCGCATCCTGGTGGGGCAGGTTCGGAAATCGCAGCAGGAGATCACCGCGGCCGGCGCCGAAGTGGAAGGCCTGCGTCCCTCGCACGGCAGCAGCGTGAGCATCGGTATCATGGAGTGCCTGTCGACAGGGTTCCTGCCCAAGGCGTTTCGTGCGCTTCAGGCGCAGCATCCCGGCGTCAGCCTGCGGGCGTATGTCGATGGTACCAACATCATACTCGATAAGGTCAAATCAGGCTCGATAGACTTGGCGATCGCATTCAATACGCCTCAGGATATCGGCTTGAATATCGTCAAGACTGCCCATCTAAGGCTTGGAATAGTCGCTCACCCGTCGCACAAATTGATGCAGCGAAAACACGTTGATATCGAAGACATATTGAACGAATATTTTCTGTCGACGGATGACAGCCTGACCATTGGGCCTATGGCCGACCTGCTCATTCAGAGATTGAGATCTCCGATCCACAAAATTGCCGTTTCCAATTCCATAGCTCTATTGAAGGCAATAGTTCAGGAAGGGCTTGGAATAAGCATACTGACATTGATTGATGTCTACGAGGAAGTCGAAAGCGGAAAATTGGGCTTCGTGCCGCTCTCCGGCCCGAGGATGTCGGTGGCGCTGTCTCTCTCTTCGCGCGACGTGAACGCGCTGACCGATACCGGCAAGGCCATTGCCGGCATCATCGCCAGTTCATTGGACGAAGTCCAAGCACTGTCGCTCAACAACGCCTGAACCGCATGCGGCGCACGCTCACTGTCGCCGGCCGGTGAGGCTGCCGCACTTTCGTTGAGGCTTGGTCGTGATTGCGAGCTTGCCGCTGTCTCGGCAGTCTACCTCTGGCTGGCGGTCGTGGCACCGCAAGCGAGCCAATTTCACATTGAAACCGCAAGACGAACGGTCAAGGGCTGGCGGCCGTCGATTCCAACAAATTCTTGTTTGATCCTTGCCTGACGGCTTGGCTCACATCCTGCTAAGTGGTTGGAAAACCTGGTACGCCCAAGGGGAATCGAACCCCTGTTACCGCCGTGAAAGGGCGGTGTCCTAACCGCTAGACGATGGGCGCGCTCAGGTGAGGCGGTGTATAGTTGGCTTGTTCGCGACAGGCAACCCGTCTTTTTGCTGCGTCGCGAAATTTTTTTGGCTTATCCACGGCGGCGGCCGCAGCGCCAGTTCCATTCGCGTTCCGGTCCGACATCGATGTGCACGGAATTGGTGTGGCAGTAGGTGCCGACGCCGCCGCGACCGGGCATCGCCCGCAGGAAAGTGGCCAGTTCCCACTTGCCGACGCCTGGGATCTGGATGTCGGCGGCAGCGCAATACATGTGCTGCGAGTTCTTGGCGCCGCGTGCGCGGCGATTGCGCTCGGCGTTGCGGTAGCCAGACGTCACAATCATCTTCTTGCCGTAGTGCTGCTCGGCCGCCTTGAGGATGCGCACAAGCGACGGCTTCAGACAGGCGACGTCGACGCTCTCGGTCTGCTTGAGCAATCCGTTGGGAGCAAGACGCGCCATGCCGGCGGCGGATGCCACTTCCAGGCCGGGGTCCTCGTCCTCGTGCAGGTCGACGTCGCTGTCGTCGTCGATGCCCGACTTGCGCTTGATCTCGAATAGGTCGGTCTGGCGCACGCCGGGCAGCGCCCAGTTCGAATCGCCGCCGCCACCGAGCGAGGCCAGTTCGACCGGCTTGGCATCCGACTTTGCCAAGGCAAGCGTGATGATCGGCTTGGCCTTGGCTTCCACGGGTTCCGGCGACGGAGCGGTGGCGGCCGTCGCGATCAACGGCTTTGCCTTTTGCTCGGCCGGCGCGGCCTTCGCCGGCGAAGAGCCAAAGAGGGAGGCAAGGAAGCCCTTCTTCTTGGGCTGCTCGGCCTGCTGGGGGGCAGGGCCGTTGGTCAGATAGAAGCCGGTGTCTTGTTGCGCCGGCGGCTTGGCGGCATGGGCTTCGGCAGCTTGAACCGGCTGTTGCTCGGTCGCCGGTTGCTGGGCGGCCGCCGCTGCCGCGACGGGCGCCTGCGCAGCTTCTTCGCTGGCAAGGGCAGCTTCGGCCGGCGTTTCTCCGCCTGGCTTGGCAAGGGGAACATAACCGACCTGGTCGGGCAGGGCGGCGTTGCCCTCGGCGTTCATGGCCAGATTGGCGGTGGCGGGCGCCGTACCAGGCGTCGCGGCCGCGTCGGTCCCGGCAGCCTGGCCGGTTGCATCAGCGGTGAGTGCGGGGTTTGCGAGCTCGAGATTGGGCTCGCCCGTCGAGGAGCAGGATACGGCCAGCAGCGAAACCAGGACGGTCAGCGCAACGCCGCATCGCCGGTCTGCGAATCGCAGTCGTCCTGACCTCAAGCTGGTCCCCTCTCATGCACTGCAGGCCAAAGATCACGTTTGGCGATGAAAATCGTACGTTTACGCAACCACGTTTCTGAACAAGAAACGGCACCCGATCACTTGCAATGATCTCCCCAGTGTCGGGCTATGCGCCAATTAAGGCGAGATCATGATAGGCGCCATGTTCTCGCCCCCTTTGCTAAGGGCGTCAACTCACCACGCATTACAGCAGGTTACACGCGGACCTTCACATAGCTGCCGGGCGCGTCTTCCAGCACCGGGCCGCTTATCCCGGGCTTGCGGGGGTCGACGCGCCTGTCGTCCTTGGCCTCGATCCAGCGGTGCCAGTGCGGCCACCACGAGCCGGGCGTCTCGGTGGCGCCCTTGAGCCATGTGTCGAAGTCGCCCGTTGGCTTGCCGCTCGACCAGAATTGATACTTGCCGGCGGCCGGGGGATTGACCACGCCGGCGATGTGACCCGAGCCGCCGACGACATAGTCGACATCGCCGCCGAAATACTGGCAACCGAGGAAGACCGAGCGGGCAGGGGCGATGTGATCCTCGCGGGCCGCCAGATTGTAGACGGGAATGGTGATGTCGGCGAGCGAGATGGTTCGGCCGGCAAGCTCCATCCGGCCCTGCGACAGGTTGTTCTCGAGATAGCAGTTGCGCAGGTAGAAGGAGTGGTTGGCTGCCGCCATGCGCGTCGAATCCGCGTTCCAGTAGAGCAGGTCGAACGGCAGCGGGTCCTTGCCGCGCATGTAGTTGTTGACGACGTAGGGCCAGATAAGGTCGCCGGAACGCAGCATGTTGAAGGCGGTCGCCATCTTGGTGCCGTCGAGAAAACCCTTGTCCTTCATCGCGCGTTCGAGAGCGGCGATCTGGTCTTCGTCGACGAAGACCTTGAGGTCGCCGGCGTAGGTGAAATCGACCTGCGTCGTGAAGAAGGTGACCGAGCGGATGCGGTGGTCGCCCTCCTGCGCCAGAAGCGCCAGGGCCGCGGCCAGCAGCGTGCCGCCGACGCAATAGCCGATGGCGTTGACCTCGCGCTCGCCGGTCGCCTGCTCGACCGTGTCGAGGCCGTATTGCAGCCCCTCGCGGATATAGGCCTCCCAGTCCTTCAGGCCGTGGCGCTGGTCGGGATTGATCCAGGAGATGACGAAGACGGTGTGGCCCTGCTCGACGGCCCAGCGGATGAAGGATTTCTGCGGGTTGAGATCGAGGATGTAGAATTTGTTGATCCAGGGCGGGCAGATCAGCAGCGGACGCTTCAGCACCTTGTCGGTTGTCGGCGCATACTGGATGATTTCGGCGACGTCGCTGCGGCCGACCACCTTGCCCGGTGTGGTGGCGATGTTCTTGCCGATCTCGAAGCCGGAATAGTCGGCCTGCCTGAGCTTGAGGTCGCCCTTGCCGGCCACGATGTCCTCGGCGAACATCTTCATGCCGCGCACCAGGTTTTCGCCGTTGCTGGCGACCGTCTCGCGGAACAGTTCCGGATTGGTGAGGATGAAATTGGACGGCGAAATCGCGTTGGCGACCTGCTTCACATAGAAGCCGGCCTTGTGGCGGGTGTGCTCGTCGAGGCCGTCGGCGTGGTCGACAAGGTCGCCTGCCCAGCGGGTGGTGACCAGATAGGCTTGCTTGAGGAAGTCGAAGAAGGCATTGCGGCCCCATTCGGGGTCGAGGAAGCGCTTGTCGGTGCGCTCCGGCTTGACCGCGTCCTCGACCTCGTCGCCGCCCATGCGCTGGACCGACTTGCTCCAGACATCGAGATAGCCGGAGAACAGCCTGGTCTGCGCCTCGAGCGCGCGTTGCGGGTCCGACAGCCAGTATTCGGTGAGCTTGGAGAAGGTCTTGACCATGTCGGTCATTGGCTCGGCGACGGTGTCGCGCAGTTCGCCCTTCTCGCGCGGCTCGGCCCAGGCGGACGCGGCCTTGCCGGCCTGTTCGATCATGCGGGCCATGTTGAGCGCGAAGCGCTCGGGATCTTTGACGAGGTATTGCTCGACGGAGGAGGGGGAATCGCCACTCGGCTTGTCCGAATCGTCTACCTTCGCCATGGTCTTTCGAGGTCCTCCCAAAGGGCCTTTTGTTGACATACTATCATGCGACGTCTTACCGGGTCCAACGCGCTCTACCGCGCCTGTCGGGGAAACTTTATGACACATCGTGTTGGTCGGCATATTTTTTTCTGCGCCCGCCTGGTCGTATCGGCGGGATTGCTGGCCTTGCCCGTGGTCGCCAGCGGCTGCACCAGCACGACGAGCGCCGACACTGGTCCCGCCCTTGCAGGTGGTCGCGGTGCGCAGGACACCGGCACTTATCCTAATCTCAACATCCGGCCGACGGCCGCGGCACCCCAGTTCACCGAGGAGCAGAAGGCGGCAAAACTCGCCCAACTTCACGCCGCGCAGCGGCGGCAAGGTGCCAAGGCCGGTGCCGGCAGCGGCAATTCGGCGGCGATGACCACGCTTGCCCGAAAGCACGGCGACGACACGCTGAAGGCCATCGAAGGCAAGTGCGAGACTATCGACCCCGCCTGCAATTGAGTGTATATCGCGCACGCATCGCCGAGCCCCCGTTTACCTGGAACTGACATGGAAGAATTTCACAAGGTCCGCCGCCTTCCGCCTTATGTCTTCGAGCAGGTCAACCGGCTGAAGGCCAGCGCCCGATCGCGCGGCGCCGACATCATCGACCTTGGCATGGGCAATCCCGACCTGCCGACGCCGACCGCGATCGTCGACAAGCTGTGCGAAGTGGTCCGCGACCCGCGCACCCATCGCTACTCTTCGTCGCGCGGCATTCCCGGCCTGCGCCGTGCCCAGGCCAATTATTACGCCCGCCGTTTCGGCGTGAAGCTGAACCCCGACACGCAGGTCGTGGCGACGCTCGGCTCGAAGGAAGGCTTCGCCAACATGGCGCAGGCGATCACGGCCCCCGGCGACGTGGTCCTGTGCCCGGATCCGACCTATCCGATCCACGCCTTCGGCTTCATCATGTCGGGCGGCGTCATTCGTTCACTGCAGGCGAAGCCCGATGACGGCTTTATCCCGGCGCTAGAGCGCGGCGTGCGCCACTCGATCCCCAAGCCGCTGGCGCTGATCCTCAATTATCCTTCGAACCCGACGGCACAGGTCGCGACGCTCGATTTCTACAAGGACGTGGTCGCCTTCGCCAAGAAGAACGACATCATCATCCTGTCGGACCTCGCCTATTCCGAGATCTATTTCGACGGCAATCCGCCGCCTTCAGTGCTTGAGGTGCCGGGCGCGATCGACGTCACGGTCGAATTCACCTCGATGTCGAAGACCTTCTCGATGCCGGGCTGGCGCATGGGCTTTGCCGTCGGCAACGAGCGCTTGATCGCGGCGCTGACGCGCGTGAAGTCCTATCTCGATTATGGTGCGTTCACGCCCATCCAGGTGGCGGCGACCGCGGCCCTTAATGGCGACGGCACCGACATTGCCGAGGTGCGTGAGGTCTACCACAAGCGCCGCGACGTCATGGTCGATTCTTTCGCGCGCGCCGGCTGGGAAATCCCGGCGCCGGCAGCGACGATGTTTGCCTGGGCGCCGATCCCCGAGCCGTTCAAGCATCTCGGTTCGCTAGAGTTCTCCAAGCTGCTCATCGAGCACGCCGACGTGGCCGTGGCTCCGGGCGTCGGTTTCGGCGAGCACGGCGACGATTATGTCCGTCTTGCGCTGGTCGAAAACGAACACCGCATCCGCCAGGCGGCACGAAGCATCAAGCGCTTCCTGCAAACCACCGCCAAGCATCCAAACAACGTGGTTCCGCTCGCAGCCCATCGCTGAGCGGCGCCACGAACAACATTCCCAGAACGACTGAAGTAAGAGGCGCCGTCGACCATGGCTGAAGCATTGCGTGTTGGAATTGCCGGTCTCGGCACGGTCGGTGCTTCGGTGGCGCGCGTGCTGCGCGACAAGGCGGCCGAGCTCACCCGCCAGTGCGGCCGCGAAATCGTCGTCACCGCTGTCTCCGCGCGTGACCGTTCGCGCGATCGTGGCGTCGACCTGAGTGGCGCCAAGTGGTTCGACGATCCGATCGAACTGGCCGAAAAGGCCGACATCGACGTCTTTGTCGAACTGATCGGCGGCGACGAAGGTGCGGCGCGTTCCTGCGTGTCTGCCGCGCTCGCCGCTGGCCGTCACGTCGTGACGGCCAACAAGGCGCTGCTCGCCAAGCATGGCGTGGCGCTCGCCGAGGTCGCCGAAAAGAAGGGCGTTCTGCTCAACTACGAGGCGGCGGTAGCCGGCGGCATCCCGGTCATCAAGACGATGCGCGAGGCGATGGCCGGCAACAGCGTCAACCGCGTGTTCGGCATCCTGAACGGCACCTGCAACTACATCCTGACCCGCATGGAAGCGGAAGGGCTGACCTTCGAGGCGTGCCTCAAGGACGCGCAGCGTCTGGGCTATGCCGAAGCCGACCCGACCTTCGACATCGAGGGCAACGACACGGCGCACAAGCTGGCAATCCTGACCAGCCTGGCTTTCGGCACCCGGATTGCCTCCGACGACATCTATCTCGAGGGCATCTCGAACATCACCCAGGCAGACATTCGCGCCGCAGGCGAACTCGGCTACCGCATCAAGCTGCTTGGCGTTGCCCAGCGCACCGAAAGCGGCATCGAGCAGCGCGTGCACCCGACCATGGTGCCGACGGCTTCGGTCATCGCCCAGGTGCATGGCGTGACCAATGCGGTTGCCATCGAGACCGATATTCTGGGCGAACTGCTGCTTTCCGGCCCCGGCGCCGGCGGCAATGCCACGGCTTCAGCGGTCGTTGGCGACATCGCCGACATTGCCAAGAGCCGCCCCGGCTTCCAGCACGGCCCGGTCTTCGGCCGGCCGGCCAAGGAACTGCGTCCCTACAAGAAGGCGCAGATGCGCAGCCACGCCGGCGGTTATTTCATCCGCCTGACCGTGCACGACCGCACAGGCGTCTTCGCGGCGATCGCCAAGCGCATGGCCGACAACGACATCTCGCTGGAATCGATCGTCCAGCACGCCAACGGTTCCGATGGCGTATCGGAGAAAACCGTCATCCTGGTGACCCACGAGACCACCGAAGCGGCCGTGCGCAAGGCCGTCGACGGCGTGACCAAGGACGGTCACCTGACAGACAAGCCGCAGGTCATCCGCATCGAGCGCGCCGGCTGAGGCTAGCGACGCGGGCGAGGGCGGAAATGCGCCTTCGCCGGGGCAGTCAAGCCTCAACTCCCTTTCAATCGATTGATATTGTTTCGCTTTCGATAAAGCGGGCTACAGGTCTTGCCGTTGTCACAAGGGTTTGACAATAAGAGCCGGCCCGGTTCGGGCGCTCCGAATTCATCGACTCCAGGACCCTGATATGGCGAAAAGCGTTGTTGCCGGCCTCGACCGGATACTCACCATGGAACTCGTGCGCGTCACCGAACGCGCGGCTGTCGCTGCCGCCCGGCTGCGCGGACGCGGCGACGAGAAGGCTGCCGACCAGGTGGCCGTCGACGCCATGCGACAGGAATTGAACCGCCTCGCCATCGATGGCACCGTCGTCATCGGCGAGGGCGAGCGCGACGAAGCGCCGATGCTCTATATCGGCGAGGAAGTCGGCGCTGGTGGCCCCGAGGTCGACATCGCGCTCGACCCTCTCGAAGGCACCACCATCTGCGCCAAGAACCTGCCCAACGCGCTGGCGGTCATCGCCATTGCTGAAAAGGGCAGCCTGCTGTTTGCGCCCGACGTCTATATGGACAAGATCGCGGTCGGCCCGGGCTACCCCGATGGCGTCATCGACATCGATGCGTCGCCGGCAGAAAACATTGCCAGCGTCGCCAAGGCCAAGGGCGTGCCGGTCGGAGAGATCACCGCTTGCATCCTCGACCGTCCGCGCCATGCCAAGCTGATCGATGCCGTGCGCGCCACCGGTGCCGCCATTCGCCTGATCGGCGACGGCGACGTTGCCGGCGTCATCCACACCACCGACCCGGAAGAAACCGGCATCGACATCTATCTCGGCACCGGCGGCGCGCCCGAGGGCGTGCTGGCAGCCGCAGCATTGCGCTGCACTGGTGGCCAGATGCAGGGCAGACTGCTGCTCGACAGCCCGGAGAAGATCGCCCGTGCCGCCACCATGGGCATTGAAGACCCCAAAAAGGTCTACCGGATCGAGGAAATGGCGCGCGGCGACGTGCTGTTTGCGGCAACCGGCGTCACCGACGGCAACCTGCTTGCCGGCGTGAAGTTCGGACGCGATTCGATCACCACGCACACCATCGTGCTGCGCTCCTCGTCCAAGACTGTTCGTGAAATCAAGGCGCGCCATCAGGATCTGGAAAAATTCTGATTACGCGCTTGTCGCGGTCGCCTATGGTCGATCCGAAGCGGGTGGACCTCCTCTGAATGGCGACTGAAAAGCGCAATTTCCTCGGCGTACGGCGTTCGGCCACCGGTGTTTCATGGGAGCACCGGCTGACCGAACGCCAGGATATGCTGGCGCTTGCCATCGCACAGGGCCATGGTGTGCCCGACATCGTCGCTCGCGTGCTGGCCGGGCGCGGTGTGCTGCCGGAGGATGCGGAACGCTTCCTCGACCCCACCATCCGCGACCTGTTGCCGGATCCGGCGACGCTAACCGACATGAACAAGGCCGCCGGCCGCATTGCCGATGCGGTGCTGCGGGGCGAGCGCGTCGCCATCTTCGGCGACTATGATGTCGATGGCGCCTGCTCGTCGGCGCTGATGAAACGTTTTCTCGGCCACTTCGGCGTCGAGGCCGAAATCTACATTCCCGACAGGATCTTTGAAGGCTACGGCCCCAACCCTGATGCGATGCGCGAGTTGATCGGCCGTGGCGCTGGCCTGATCGTCACGGTGGACTGCGGCACCAACAGCGCGGCATCGATCGACGCGGCCAACGAGGCCGGTGCCGATGTCGTCGTGCTCGACCACCATCAGGTCGGCGGTGCGTTGCCGAACGCGGTTGCCGTGGTCAATCCGAACCGCGACGACGATCTTTCCGGCCAGGGCCATCTCTGCGCCGCCGGCGTCACCTTCCTGACGCTGGTGCAGACCGCCAAGGTGCTGCGCGAACGGCTGCCTGACGCGCCGCGGCCCGATCTTCTCAAGCTGCTCGACCTCGTGGCTCTCGCGACCGTGGCCGACGTGGTGCCGCTGACCGGCGTCAACAGGGCGTTCGTCGTCAAGGGCCTGCAGGCGATGCGCCAGCAGAACAATCCCGGTCTCACCGCGCTCGCCCGCGTCGCCCGCATCGGCGAGCCGCTCAACACCTTCCACCTGTCGTTCCTGCTCGGTCCGCGCATCAATGCCGGTGGGCGCATCGGCGACGCGGCGCTCGGCAGCAAGCTGCTGGCGACCGACGATCCGGTCGAGGCAGGCACGATCGCCGAAACGCTCGATCGCCTGAACCAGGAGCGGCAGGCGATGGAGACGGTAATGCTGGCCGAGGCGCGCGCCGAGGCCGATGCGGAGATCGGTGCCGGGCCTGGACCAGCGGTGCTGGTGACGGCCAACAGCACCTGGCATCCCGGCATTGTCGGGTTGCTGGCGTCGCGGCTCAAGGACCATGCCCGTCGCCCGGCTTTCGCCATCGCCTTCAACGGCAATGGTGTCGGCACCGGCTCAGGGCGGTCCGTCTCGGGCTTCGATCTCGGTCGTCTGGTTCGGGAGGCCGTCGAGGCTGGGCTGCTGGTCAAGGGTGGCGGTCATGCCATGGCGGCCGGCATCACCGTCGAGCGCGCCAAGCTCGGTGAGGTGCGCGCCTTCTTCGAGGCACGCGCGGCCGCAGACGTGTTCCGCCTGCAGGACGAGGAAAGCCTGCTTGTCGACGGCGCGCTCGCCGCCGAAGGTGCGACGCTGGCACTCGTCGAGTCATTGGAGAAGGCGGGTCCGTTCGGACAGGGCCACGTAGCCCCAACCTTCGTCCTGCCGAGGCACAAGCTGGCCGATGTCAGGGTGATCGGCACAGGCCACGTGCGCATCGACCTCAGGTCTGAAAGTGGCGGCCGCATCCAGGGCATCTCGTTCCGGTCCGCCGAAGCGCCGCTCGGCGAGTTCCTGCTGAGGAACAGCGGGCGCACGGTCCATGTCGCCGGGTCGCTGTCGGTCAATCACTGGAATGGCAACCGCACGGTCCAACTGCGCGTCATCGACGCGTCGCTTGCCGGGCCTTAGCCCAGGACGGCCTGCAGCCTGACGATCTCGTCCATCTGTGCCTTGGTGGCCTCGTAGCCGAGCCGGATCGCTTCGTCGGCGCGATGGAACTCCGACAGGCCGATGTGGCCGAGCTTGGGCTGCAGCGACAGGTCGGGCGGGTCGCCGGCAAGCCGTGCCCGCGAGATGCGGTCCTGGATGATGTTGAAGGCCTCGACCATTACCCCGCTGATGCCCAGCCGCGATTCACGCGCGCTGCGGTTGGCGTCGTACTGGTCGGCCGGCTTGGCGTCGCGCTCGACCATCAATTCGCCGGCGCTGTGCTTGATGACGGCCGCGCGGCCGAACAGGTCATAGTGCAGATTGACGGCAACGACGAGCGGCTGCTCGTTGGCACGGCAGACCGAGACCGGCACCGGATTGACCAGCGCTCCGTCTACCAGGACGCGGCCATTGCAGGTCACCGGCTCGAAAACACCGGGCAGGGCATAGGACGCGCGCATCGCCTTGATCAGCGAACCGCTCGACAGCCAGATCTCGTGGCCGGTGCGGATTTCGGCGGCAACGCAGACGAATGGCTTCGGCAGGTCCTCGAAGGTGACGCCCGCCATGTGCTGCTGCATGCGCGAGTCCAGCTTCATGCCGCCGAACAGGCCATTGCCGACGATCTGCAGGTCGAACAGGCCGAAGATGCGGCGCTTGGTCAGGCTTCGGGCGAACTCCTCGAGCTGGTCGAGTTTGCCGGCGAGATAGCAGCCGCCGACCAGTGCGCCGATCGAGGTGCCGGCGATCATGTTGATGCGGATGCCTGCCTCGTCAAGTGCACGCAGGACGCCGATATGTGCCCAGCCACGCGCGGCACCGCCGCCGAGCGCGAGGGAGATTCCGGTTTCTTTGGCTAGCTTCGGATCGTCGGCGCCCGTGCCCGAGGAAAAGCCGTTTGCTTCCCGGACGTTCTGACGCGCATGGAACGACGCCCATTCGAGCATCACGATCTCCCTTGTCCCGCGTACAGAGTACACTGGACACGTATTAAAATCGTGAATCTTTGTGTTGCAGGACGGGAAGCCGGTTCACGATTTCTTGCGGTAGGTCTCGTCTGCATCGAACAGCGGGGCGCTGCCGTCCGCGCTAAGCGTCGCGAAGCCGTCTTTTTGCCCCACCGTCCGATAGAAACAGGAACGCCTGCCGGTGTGACAGGTTGCGTCGTGGCCGGAAACTTTTACGCGCAGCCAGACCGCGTCCTGATCGCAGTCGGTCCGCATCTCCTCGATGTGCTGGAAATTGCCCGAGGTCTCGCCCTTCTTCCAGAGCGAGCCGCGGGACCGCGACCAGTAGTGCGCTATGCCGGTCTCGATCGAAAGCGCCAACGCCTCGGCATTCATATGCGCGACCATCAGCAGCATGCCGTCGGTGGCATCGGTGACGACGGCGGTGACCAAGCCGTTCGCGTCGAAACGCGGCGTGAACACCTCGCCTTCTTCGAGCGCGCGCTTGTCGCTGGTAGCTTCGGAGAATTTCAGAGCAGACATCGCCGGATCCTGGGTTTCGGGAACCGGCGAGGGGGATTAGAGCCCGCCGGCTCGTATCATGGTGACAAATCGGACCTGTTCTTCGGGGGTGTCCCGGAAAACGCCGGTGAAGGTCGAGGTCAGGGTCGACGACCCTTGCTTGCGGATGCCGCGCATGGCCATGCACATGTGCTCGGCCTCGATCATCACGGCGACGCCGCGCGGATTTAGCACGTCCTGGATGACACCGGCAATCTGCGCCGTCATCGCTTCCTGGGTCTGCAGCCGGTGGGCGAAGATGTCGACCACGCGGGCGATCTTGGACAGGCCGACGACCTTGCCGTCCGGCAAATAGCCGACATGGGCCTTGCCGATGATCGGCACCATGTGGTGCTCGCAATGCGAATGGAATTTAATATCGCGGACGATGACGAGGTCGTCATATCCGGCCACTTCCTCGAAAGTGCGGCCGAGTTCTTCGGCCGGGCACATGTCATAGCCGTTGAACATCTCACGGAAAGCCTTGGTCACGCGCTTGGGCGTGTCGATAAGGCCTTCGCGCGCCGGATTGTCGCCAGTCCAACGCAAAAGAACACTCACTGCAGCCTCGACCTCGGCCTCTGTCGGCCGGTCGGTTGCAGGCTTCTCCATATAGGCTGATTGCGGCATCAGCTTCTTGGCAACGGCATCCATATCAGGCGTCTCCAGTAGTCCCTGTCTGAGCAGGGACGAGTTGAACGGACACAGCCACTTCAGGGACCACCGATTGAGTGCCGTACCTAAAGCTGCTCATTTTCGCCCTTCCTCCCGATGTCAGTCCTGTTGCCTTGCCGGGAAGCGAGCGCCACCATTATATATAGGTGGAGACGACGATTGAAAGATGCGACAGCGACAAGAGTTGCTCATAACACGCACTCAGAGTGAAAAAAGTTGATTGACGACATCTACAACACGAAAATCCTTGGCTTTGCCGGAAATATCGGCCGGCTTGGACGCCTCGATCATCCTGATGCGTCGGCCACCGCGCATTCCAAGCTGTGTGGCTCGACCGTCACCATTGATCTCAAGATGGAAAACGGCGTCGTCACCGACTTCGCCCATGAAGTGAAGGCCTGTGCGCTGGGCCAGGCGTCGTCGTCGATCATGGCCGAGCACGTCGTTGGCGCCAGCGCCGTCGAGCTTCGCGCCGTGCGCGAGGCTATGCTGCGCATGCTCAAGGAGGGCGGCACGCCGCCCGAGGGCCGCTTCGACGACCTCAAATACCTGGAGCCGGTGCGCGACTACAAGGCGCGCCATGCCTCGACCATGCTGACCTTCGACGCCGTGGTAGATGCCATCGGCCAGATCGAGCGCAAGCAGGCCGCGGCCTAGCATTTCTCCAGATAGCGCCGGCATTCTTCGAACTCTGCCCTGATCCAGTCGGCAAAGGCTTCCGCAGGCTCCGACAGCTTGCGCAGGCTTTTGGCAACCAGCCAGTAGGCGCCGCAGACCACGTTGGTTTCGAACGGCTTGATCAGCGCTCCCGTCGCCAGTTCCTCGCGCACCAGCAAGAGATCGCCAAGCGCAACCCCGTGACCGAGCATCGCCGCCTGTTTCGACAGTGCGGCGTCAGCCAACAACGGGCCACGCGCGGCAGCCGCATCTTCTACAGCGCCGGCGGCTTCGAACCAACGCGCCCAGCCCTGGCGGTTTTCCTCATGCAGGAGCGTGTAGCGCCGGAGATCTGCCGGGCACGCCAGGGCAGGGCCCGAGGCAAGCAGGGCAGGCGACACGACCGGCGAATCGATGACCGGTGCCAGGCGTTCGGCCTCGCTGCGCGGCCACGACGTGCTGTGCGCGCTGAAGCGCAATGCAAGCTCTGCTTGGTCGCTGCGGAAATCGATCAGGCGCGGGTCCACGTCGAGCGAAACGTCGATGTCCGGACGCAACAGGCGAAACCGGTTGAGCCGAGGCACCAGCCAGGCGGCGGCGAGCGACGGCTCGACACTGACGCTGACCACGGACTGCGCGGGCTTTGAAGCCAGCTCCGACAGTCGCTTGTCGATGTCGTCGAAGCTCTTGATCAATTGCCCAAGCAGCTTCTGTCCGGCGTCCGTAAGCTCGACACGTCGATGGTAGCGCACGAACAGCGGCTGCTGCAGGAATGTTTCGAGTTCGCGTATCTGGCGGCTGATGGCGGCCTGGGTGACAAAAAGCTCTTCCGCCGCGCGGCTGAAACTCAGGTGCCGCCCGGCTGCTTCGAAACTCCTGAGTGCTGTCAGCGGCAACCGCCCGCGCTTCATTCGCATAATCTCAAGTTATCCATGGTGGACGTTATACTCGTTTGAAGGAAACGACCAGAGGCGGTCAAATCCTCCCCATCAAGGAGGCAAGACCATGCCGATGCTCTTCAACGCCTATGCGGAGATGTTCCGCATCGCGACTTTCCAGGCCGACCATTCGCCTCGCTTCGCAGGACGCTGCGGCGCCGGGCGGCAACAGCTTGAGGCCCCGCAGCATCGGTGCCCCCACCGACCGGCGAAACTCAGCTGGCTTGCGTGACACGGCGCCGCAACTGCGCCGTCCTATGCGCCGGACATTGCGTCTGCATGTCGGAATTGACATCTATGGCGGATGAACAGTTCAGAGCGATGCTGGCGATGAGCCGCGGACACGACCATAGCCATGGCGAACCGGCGGCGCGGGGCCGCAATTGGCCCGGCCCCTGGCGCAAGACGCCGGGTCGTGTGCTCGGCACGTCGCTCGTTCGGCTCTATCAGCTGACGCTTTCGGGCTTTATCGGCAATGCGTGCCGGCACATGCCGACCTGCTCGGAATACGCACACGAGGCGATTGCCCGCCATGGCCTGTGGGCCGGCGGCTGGATGGGCCTTTTCAGGGTGTCGCGCTGCGGGCCGTGGGGCACTCATGGGATCGATCGTGTGCCGGAACAGCTGGCGTCGCGCTATCGCTGGTTCACACCCTGGCGCTACTGGAAGATCGGCAGCAAGGCGACCGATGCCTGACATTCTGTCGGCTGCCGGAACCGTTAATCGGTTGGCTGCGTGATTTACCGTTTGGTCAGCCTATCGGAAACAATCCCAGGTTAAGTCATATTCGAACCAAGCGCTCACCCTAGGTGTCGGCGGCCAACGACAGAGGTGTCACACGTGTTCGCTTCAATTCGTCACTATGCCATCGGCGCAAGCACTGCGCTTCTTGTCTCGCTGCCTCTGGTGCCGGCGTCTTCGGCGGCCGAAACGACGGCCCTCAAACCATTTCTTGAATGCACGCTCATCGTCGATGCCGGCAGCGGCGCGAAGCTGCGTCGCGACGGCGCCTGCGATCGCCGGGTGAGCCCGGCATCCACTTTCAAGGTGCCGTTGGCCCTGATGGGCTATGATTCGGGCATTCTCGCCGACGAGCATTCGCCGCGCTGGGACTACAAGCCTGAGTTCAACGCGGTGAAGCGCGACCACAAGCCGGTCGACCCGACGATCTGGGAGAAGGACTCCGTGCTGTGGTTCTCCCAGGAGATCACGCGCAAGCTCGGCGGCAAACGATTTGCCGGCTATGTCGGTGGCTTTGCCTATGGCAACGGCGACCTATCGGGCAATCCCGGCAAGGAGGACGGGCTTACCCGCAGCTGGCTGAGTTCCTCGCTGAAGATCTCGCCGGACGAGCAGGTCGGCTTCATCGGTCGCATGCTTGACCGCAGCCTGCCGGTCTCCGCGCGAGCGGCCGATCTCACGGCGGCGGTGTTGCCGCCATTCCAGGCCGGCGAATGGCAGGTCAAGGGCAAGACTGGCACCGGCTGGCTGACCGGAAAGTCGGGCAAGATTGACCGCAACAAGCCCTTCGGCTGGTTTGTCGGCTGGGCCGACAAGGGCGAGCGCCGCATCGTGTTCGCCCGGCTGCTGGTTAATGACGGCAAGAGTCCGGTGTTTCTCGGCCCCAAGGGACGCGACATCTTCCTGGCAAGCCTTCCTGACCTGATGAAGTCGGCCAAGTAGCGGGCTCCGCCGCCGTTGGCGGGGCGGCGGCGGGCACGCCGCCCGGCTTTACGGCAGCGCATTCTCCCCCTAAAAGATCGCTCGCTGCCGGACGCATCCGGTTTATTGCCCACCCGCGCTCGTTTGCGGGACTGGATAGGAGAAGAGCTTTGTCGAATTCCGTTTCCCTGACATTTCCCGATGGTTCCGTCCGCGAATATGACGCGGCGCTGACCGGTGCTGGTCTGGCCGAGTCGATCTCGAAGTCGCTGGCCAAGAAAGCGGTGGCCTATGCCATCGACGGCACCGTGCGCGATCTGTCCGATCCGCTTGGCAAGTCCGGCAAGGTCGAGATCGTTACCCGTGACGATCCGCGCGCGCTGGAACTGATCCGCCACGACGCTGCCCACGTGCTGGCCGAAGCGGTGCAGGAATTGTGGCCAGGGACCCAGGTGACCATCGGCCCGGTGATCGACAACGGCTTCTATTACGATTTCGCCCGCAACGAGCCTTTCACGCCCGAAGATTTTCCGGCGATCGAAAAGAAGATGCGCGAGATTATCGGCCGCAACAAGCCGTTCACCAAGCAGGTCTGGTCGCGCGACAAGGCCAAGCAGGTGTTCCGCGACAAGGGCGAGGCCTACAAGCTCGAGCTGATTGATGCGATCCCCGAGGACCAGAACCTCAACATCTATGCGCAAGGTGAGTGGTTCGACCTGTGCCGGGGACCGCACATGGCTTCGACCGGCCAGATCGGCAGCGCCTTCAAGCTGATGAAGGTGGCCGGTGCCTATTGGCGCGGCGACAGCAACAACCCGATGCTGACACGCATCTACGGCACCGCCTGGGCCGACCAGGTGCAACTCGACCAGTACCTCCATATGCTGGAAGAGGCCGAGAAGCGCGACCACCGTCGCCTCGGCCGCGAGATGGACCTGTTCCATTTCCAGGAAGAGGGACCGGGCGTCGTGTTCTGGCACGCCAAGGGCTGGAAGATGTTCCAGAACCTCGTCAGCTACATGCGCCGCCGCCTTGATACGCAGGGCTATCAGGAGGTCAACGCCCCGCAGGTGCTTGATAAGAGCCTGTGGGAGACGTCGGGCCACTGGGGCTGGTATCGCGACGCGATGTTCAAGGTTACCGTTGCCGGCGACGACACCGACGACGACCGCGTCTTCGCGCTCAAGCCGATGAACTGCCCCGGCCACGTGCAGATCTTCAAGCATGGCTTGAAGTCGTATCGCGATCTCCCGGTAAAGCTTGCCGAATTCGGCAATGTCCATCGCTACGAGCCGTCGGGCGCGCTGCATGGCCTGATGCGCGTGCGCGGCTTCACACAGGACGACGCGCACATCTTCTGCACCGAGGAACAGCTCGCCTCCGAGTGCCTGCGCATCAATGACCTGATCCTGACGACCTATGCCGATTTCGGCTTCGACGAGATCTCGGTGAAGCTGTCGACCAGGCCGGACAAGCGCGTCGGCTCGGACGAGGCGTGGGACCATGCCGAAGAGATCATGGGCAACGTGCTCAAGACCATCGAGGCGCAGTCGGGCAATCGCATCAAGACGTCGATCAATCCGGGCGAGGGCGCCTTCTACGGCCCCAAGTTCGAATACGTCCTGCGTGATGCCATCGGCCGCGAATGGCAGTGCGGAACGACCCAGGTCGACTTCAATCTGCCTGAGCGTTTCGGCGCCTTCTACATCGGCTCGGACTCCGAGAAGAAGCAGCCGGTGATGATCCACCGCGCCATCTGCGGCTCGATGGAGCGCTTCCTCGGCATCCTGATCGAGAATTATTCGGGCCATTTCCCGCTGTGGTTTGCGCCGCAGCAGGTGGTGGTGGCGACGATCACCTCGGATGCCGACGACTATGCCCGAGAGGTGGTGGCCAAGCTCAAGGCCGCCGGCCTGTCGGCCGAAGCCGACCTGCGCAACGAGAAGATCAACTACAAGGTCCGCGAGCACTCGCTGGCCAAGGTTCCGGTCATCCTCGTCTGCGGCAAGCGCGAGGCGGAAGAGGCAAGCGTCAACGTCCGTCGCCTCGGCTCGCGCGACCAGCAGTCGATGGGCCTCGACGAGGCCATTGCCTCGCTGCGTGAAGAAGCGACGACACCAGATCGCCGCCGCGCCGCGCAGGGCTGAGCGGCCAACCAGACACGAAAAAGGGGCGGCAGAGATGTCGCCACTTTTTTCATCTGCCTGGATTCAAAAAGCTCGGACGGAGCAACCCGCGCCTGGTCAGTCGGCGCCTTCGTTGGGGTCGATTGCCGCAGCCTCGGAAGCGACAACCTCAACGTCCTGGTTGCGGCCGGCAACGACGGTGAAATCGCGCTGGTAGATGCGGTCGCGGTTCTTGGCGATGATGGTGTAGTCGCCTTCCGACAGGACCATCGAGGCAAAGGCGCCGACCGCTTCGCGCAACGGGTCGCCGGACTCTGTCAGAACCGACCAAGACGTATCGGCGATGGCTTCTCCGCCGGCCTCGCGCACCAGCTTGAAGGTCAGGTCGGCGGCACGGTGTTCGACCGTCGCCTCGGTCAGCTTGCCGGCCTCGACGCGGATGTCCGAGCGGATCACTGCATTGACGGCGCCATAGGTCGAGACGACATGGTAGGTGCCTGAATTGAGCCGCACCACCGAATTGGGTTCGACATCGGGGATGATCAGCGCACGCTCGCCATCGCTGCCTTCGTCTGCCTCATAGATCGAGAATTTGAGCTTGGCCGGCGGAATGCGCACGCCGCCCGAAAGCACCGCGTCAAGCTTGAGGCCGCCCGCATCGAGCACCAGGCTTTCGCGCTTGCCTTCCTTGCCGACGGTGATGCGTTTGGTGGCGCCTGCGCGACCGTAGGAGGCATGGACGAGATAGCTGCCGGGAGGCAACTGGAACATGCTGGTGCCGCCTTGGGCGGATGCCACCAGCGGCAGCTTGCCATCGGGGCCCGCCTCGGGACGGAACACGCGCCAGACCAGCCCGCGGCCGATGTCGCCGCCCTTGTCGGTGAGCTGGGCGGTCAGGGTGATCTCGCCGAGCGCACTGGTTGCCAGGGATTCGTCGTCGCGCGGCGCGGCAAAGCTTGAGATGCCAGGAAGGCTCAGGCCTTCGATTGCCGAGGCGCCATCCTGGGCAAACGCGACCGAAGACGGCATCGCGAACAGTGCGGCACCCAGAATCGGTGCGAAAAAGCGGAAGCATCCCCTCGACATCCCTTGTTTGAAGCGCAAGGCGGTGGCAATTTCAAGGCTATTCGGGCGCCATGGATTCCGACCAATGAGCCCCGCCGCCAAAGCAGCTGCCATTCCGGTCGGCGCTTCAGCCCAAAACCCAAGGAGCGCCAGCGCCGTGCCATCGCCGATCATCGACTTTTTGCTGACCCGCAATTCCGCACCGATCCCGGAACTGCGCGCGCCGGCGCCTTCCGATAGCGAGATCGAGACGATGCTGCGGGCAGCGACGCGCGTGCCCGACCACGGCCGTCTCGAGCCTTGGCGCTTCATCCTCTATCGTGGTGATGCGCGCATCGAAATCGGCAAGAAGCTGGCTGAACTGGCAGAGCGCCGCGAAGGGCCGCTGCCCGAGGGGCGGCGCAACCAGGAGCTCGCCCGCTTTTCGCGCGCGCCGCTGGTGATCGGCGTTGTGTCGAGCCCCAAGGAGAACCCGAAGATCCCGCAGTGGGAGATGTTCCTGTCGGGCGGCATGGCGGCGATGAACCTGATGACCGCCGCCAACGCGCTCGGCTATGGCACCAACATGATCACCAACTGGTATTCCGATGTCGAGGAAGGGCGCGCGCTGCTGGGCCTGGCACCGCATGAGCGGGTCGTCGGCTTCATCCACATCGGTAGCTATGACGGCTCTGCACCCGAGCGGCCACGTCCTGATGTGGCGAAGCTCCATAGCGACTATACTGGCCCCTGGGAGGGCTAGGCGCGATGTTCTACGAACCGTCGCAGGGGCACGGCCTGCCGCACGATCCGTTCAAGGCGCTCGTCTCGCCCAGGCCGATCGGCTGGATCTCGACCATCGGCAAGGATGGCGCGCTGAACCTTGCGCCCTATTCGTTCTTCAATGCCCTGACGGGCAAGCCGCCGCTGGTCTGGTTTTCCTCCGAGGGGCCGAAGGACAGCTCCACCTTCGCCGGCGAGACCCGCGAGTTCGTTGCCAATGTCGTCGGGCGCGAACTCGCCGAGAAGATGAACCGAACCTCGGTCAATGCCCCCAGGGGCACGAGCGAGTTCGGCTATGCCGGGCTGACGGCAGCACCCTCGCGGCTGGTGGCGCCGCCGCGTGTCGCCGAAGCACCCGCAGCGCTCGAATGCAAGGTCACGGAAATCTTTCGCCCGAAGGGGCTGGATGGAAAACAGACCGACATTTTCGTCGTCGTCGGCGAAGTCGTTGGCGTGCATATCAACGAGGCATTCCTGACCGACGGGCTGTACGACGTCGTCAAGGCCGGCAATGTCTCGCGCCTCGGCTACATGGACTATTCCAGCATCAGCGAAGTCTTCTCGATGCGCCGGCCGCGCTGGGAAGAAGACTAGGCTCCGGCAGCGGCCTCGGCGCGCGCCAGCAGGCGCTCGGCCCGGCGCAGGTGCGGCCGGTCGTACATCTGCCCGCCAATGCCGACGACGCCCGGATTACCGGCCTCCCTGAACGCAGCGACCACCGCTTGCGCATGTTCGACGGCTTCCTTCGCGGGCGTGAACGCATCGTTGATGATCGCCACCTGGTCAGGATGAATGGCCATCTTGGCGGTGAAACCGTCACGTTCGGCCTCCAGGCACTCAGTGCGAAGGCCCTCGTGGTCGCGGAAATTGACGAACACCGTGTCGACGGCGGCGACCTCGGCCGCCGAGGCGGCGAGAACGGTCAAGGCACGTGCGAGTCTGAACACATCGGTGTAGCGGCCTTGGCCGTCGCGCGTGGCGCGCGCGCCGATCGCCGCCGAGAGGTCTTCCGCGCCCCAGGTCAGGCCGGCCACGCGCGCGCTGGCACCCGCATAGCTTGCCGTTGCGAGGGTGCCGGCAGCGGTTTCGGTGATGATCGGGATGATGCGGATCGCGCCGTCCGGCAAACCGTTTTCGGCCTCGTGCACCCTGAGCTTGGTCGAAAGATGCTGGACGTCGGCCCCGGAATTCGACTTTGGCAGCATGATGCCATCCGGTGCGATGGGTACGATCGCGCGCAGGTCGTCGTCGGTCATTCCGGTCGAAAGGTCGTTGACGCGGACATAGATTGAGGACCGCGTCGTGCGCCTTCTGCTCGCGATGAAATCGGCGGCGACGCCGCGCGCATGGCCCTTGTTGTCGGGTGCCACCGAATCTTCGAGGTCGACGATGACGACGTCGGCGCCGGACAAGAACCCGCGTTCGAGCTTCTTTTCCGAATCTCCGGGAACAAACAGCAACGAACGCATCAGGCGGCCTTCTTTTTCATCATTGCCTGGCGCTGGCATTTGGCGACCAGTGCGCCGTGCTGATTATAGGCGCAATGCAGGAATTCGACGATGCCACGGTCGGTTTTCGACTTCGATTCGCGCACCGAAAGCACTTCGGTTTCAACGCGAATGGTATCGCCGTGGAAGACAGGGTGCGGGAAGGTGGTTTCGGTCATGCCGAGATTGCCGATGGTGGTGCCCAGCGTGGTGTCGTGCACCGAAATGCCGATCATCAGGCCGAGCGTGAAGAGCGAATTGACCAGCGGCTTGCCCCATTCGCTCTTGGCGGCAAAGTCGAAGTCGATGTGAAGCGGCTGTGGGTTCAGCGTCATCGTCGAGAACATCATGTTGTCGCTCTCGGTGACGGTCTTGGTGAGTTGATGCCGGATCACCTGGCCGACTACGAACTCCTCAAGAAAAAGACCGGCCATCCGCATTTTCTCCTGTTGCCCCGTTTTGATAGGCGCTGCCACGGCGGGCGGCAAGCGGGTTAACGGATATGGTGAACCGTTCGTAAACCTTTTGTTCCTAGGATGGTTTCAGGGGTTTGGCATGGCTTGCCGGGGGCGAAGAAAAGCGAATGGTGGTCTCGCATTTCCTGAGATGGATCGACACCGCGAAGGTGGCCGAGCGCGCAGCCGCGGCAGCCGCCCTGGCCAATGCCTACGTCAATCGCGAACTGCCGTTCGAGGACCGATGCGCCGCAGAGGCGGCGCTGACGCTGTTACTCGACGATCCCTCGTCGAAGGTGCGCCAGTCGCTGGCAGAGGCGCTGTCGATGAGCGCACACGCGCCGCTGCAGATCATCGCAGCCCTCGCATCCGATCAGCCTGACGTCGCAGCGCTGGTTCTGGCGCGCTCGCCGCTTTTGACCGATTCCGACCTCATCGACCGGGTCGCCTCAGGCTCGTGCGCCATCCAGAAACTCATCGCCGACCGGCCTGCTGTCTCCATGTCGCTCTCGGCGGCCATTGCTGAGGTGGGCGAGGCTGAGGCTTGCGTCACGCTGCTGCAGAATTATGGCGCCGATATCGCCTCGCTGAGCTTCCGTCGCATTGCCGAGCGCTTTGGTGGCGATGCGCGTGTGCGCGAGGCGTTGGTGGCCGATCAGCGGCTGCCTTCGGATTGCCGGCACCTGCTTCTTGTCAAGCTCGGCGAAGCCCTGAAGGCATCGCCCTTCGTCTTGGCCCTGATGGGTGCCGCGCGCGCCGAACGCGTGACGCGCGACGCCTGCGTGAAAGCCTCGATGACGCTGATCGAAGGCACGCGTGCCCAAGAGCATGCGGCACTTGTCGAGCATCTGCGACTGCGCGGCGACCTGACAGCCAGTTTCATCATCCGCATCCTCGCCCACGGCAAGGTCGACTTCTTTGGGGCAGCCCTGGTCGTGTTGACCGGCCGAGACGAACCACGGGTGAGGGCGCTGTTGTCTGCCGGGCAGGATGTGGCGCTGACGGCCTTGTTCCGCTCGGCCGGCCTTGCCGATGCGACACATGCAATCATCCTGCGGGCGCTGAAGATTTGGCGCGAGGTCGCCAATGGGCGCCGCGTCGCCGGAGCACAGGAAGTCAGCTGGCTGATGCTAAGGGAACTGGGCGGCCAAGCAGCCGAAGGCGAATTGGCCGGATTGGTCAAGTCGATCCATCTCGAGGCCCTGCGCGAGAACGCCCGCGGCCACGCATTGGCAATCGCGGCGGCCTGATCCGCCGTTAGCCTCAGATGTCGAGCGCGTCCGCCGCGGCGAATTCAGCGCGGTCCTGGATGAAGCGGAAGCGCAACTCCGGCTTGGTGCCCATCAACGCGTCGACCGCGCTCTTGGTCTCGTCGGCGTCGTCGAGGACCTCGATGCGCAGCAGCGTGCGCTTCCTGGGGTCCATCGTCGTTTCCTTGAGCTGGCTTGCCATCATCTCGCCAAGGCCCTTGAAGCGGCCGATCTCGACCTTGCCGCGTCCGCTGAACTCGGTACGCATCAGCTCTTCCTTGTGGGCGTCGTCGCGGGCATAGGCCACCTTGCCGCCCTGGCGGATCGAGTAGAGCGGCGGCACTGCCATGTAGAGGTGGCCGCCGCGGACGAGCTGCGGCATCTCCTGGTAGAAGAAGGTGATCAGCAGCGAAGCGATGTGGGCACCGTCGACGTCGGCGTCGGTCATGATGATGACGCGGTCGTAGCGCAGGTCTTCTTCGCGATACTTGGATCGCGTACCGCAGCCCAGTGCCTGGATCAGGTCGCCGATCAGCTGGTTCGACGCCAGCTTGTCGTTGCCCGCGCTGGCGACGTTGAGGATCTTGCCGCGCAGCGGCAGGATCGCCTGCATCTTCCGGTCGCGCGCCTGCTTGGCCGAGCCACCTGCCGAGTCGCCCTCGACGATGAACAATTCGGCCCCTGCGGCGGCATTCTGCGTGCAGTCGGCCAGCTTGCCTGGCAGGCGCAGCTTGCGCACCGCGCTCTTGCGCGACACTTCCTTTTCCTGGCGCCGGCGCACGCGCTCGTCGGCGCGCGCAATGACCCAGTCGAGCAGCTTGGAGGCTTCCTGCGGGTTGTCGGCGAGCCAGTGGTCGAACGGATCGCGGATCGCCGTCTCGACGATGCGCATGGCTTCGACCGTTGCCAGCTTGTCCTTGGTCTGGCCGACGAATTCGGGCTCGCGGATGAACACCGACAGCATGCCCGCAGCCGAGATCATCACGTCTTCGCTGGTGACGATCGCAGCACGCTTGTTGCCGACGAGGTCGGCATAGGCGCGCAGGCCGCGCGTCAGTACGTTGCGGAAGCCCATCTCGTGGGTGCCGCCATCGCCTGTCGGGATGGTGTTGCAGTAGGAATTGATGAAGCCGTCGCCGCCGAACCAGGTGACGGCCCATTCGATCGAGCCGTGACCGCTCTGCTTGTCGCTCTTGCCAGAGAAGATTTCGCGGGTCACCTGCATCTCGTCGCCGAGCGAGGCCTTGAGATAGTCGCCGAGCCCGCCGGGGAAGTGGAAGACCGCCTTGGCCGGGGTCTCGTCCTTCTCCTTCAGCAGTGCCGGGTCGCAACTCCAGCGGATCTCGACGCCGCCGAACAGGTAGGCCTTCGACCGCGCCATCTTGTAGATGCGGGCCGGCAGGAAATGGGCGCCCTTGCCGAAGATGTCGGGGTCGGGATGGAAACGCACCTTGGTGCCGCGCCGATTGTGGACGTCGCCGAGGCTTTCGAGGCCGCCTTGCGGCACGCCGCGCGAAAAGCGCTGGCGATAGAGCTGGCGGCCGCGCGCCACCTCGACTTCGAGCAGGTCCGACAACGCGTTGACCACCGAAACGCCCACGCCATGCAGGCCGCCGGAGGTTTCATAGACCTTCGAGTCGAACTTGCCGCCGGCATGCAGCGTCGTCATGATGACTTCGAGCGCCGACTTGTTCTTGAACTTGGGATGCGGATCGACAGGGATGCCGCGGCCGTTGTCGGTGACGGTCAGAAAACCCTCTGCGTCGAGCTCCACTTCGATGAAGGTGGCATGGCCGGCCACCGCCTCGTCCATCGAGTTGTCGATGACTTCGGCAAAGAGATGGTGCAGCGCCTTCTCGTCGGTGCCGCCGATATACATGCCGGGGCGGCGGCGCACGGGCTCAAGGCCTTCGAGCACTTCGATATCGGCTGCACTATAGCCCTCGCTGCCATCCTTGGCGGCCGGGACCGGGCGCTTTGCCACCGCTGCCGCCTGCACCAGCGGGTCCGCCGGACGCGACACGGGGCGGGGCGGCTGCTTGTCGAGGCTGCCGAAAAGATCGTTGCTATCGTCCATGCTCAATACAGTTTTCCGATGCTGCGAATCAGTTTGCCAAGTGTGCCAGTTTTGCCGTCAGCGCAATAGAAGTTCCGGTTATGTTCGTGCGTCATGTTGTCAAACGCGACGGAACCGTGCAACTATTCGTAAACGCAAACCGAAATCGCCGGTTGATGAGTGGCGACGATCTGGCCTTAGGCGGTTGCTGGGCGACCGCTAAGTCCATAAGTGCTTCCCAATCAATCGGACAATCAACAAGGCGGGGGCCTCGTGCTTGACTTCGGTTCCCTTTTGCTCGCGACGGCTTTGTCCGGCGCCTGTCTGAGCGGGACGCTGCTCGCCATCTGGCTGACGGCGCGCCAAGCGCGTTTCGTCTTTACGATGGCGGCCGGAATACTACTTCTTGTCGTCCATGTCATCGGCTTTTGGCAATATGGCCGCAACGCCTCGCCGTGGCTTGGCCAACTGACCCTGACACTGCTGGTGGGCGGCTTCTTCGTCATCCTGTGCTCGACGGCTCAGTACCTTGATAAGGGTTGGCACAGGATCGCCGCGGCGCCCGTGCTCGCGGCGGTGGTGTTGATCACGGCCGTGACCGCCTCCGGCTACGACGGCTTGGGTTTCGTCCTCGCCTATTCCACCGTCACAGCTCTGCTGATCGTAGTCACAGTGATGTTTTGGGCTGCCGGGGAATATGACCGGCGTATCCTGGCTGCGGTCACCCTGCTCGCTGGCAGCGCCGCCGTCTCCTTCACGCTCTGTGCGTTGGTGCTGGTTCTGGACGGGCAGTGGTCTCTGGGGACCGTCCCCAAGAATTGGGCCGAAGACCTCAACACCGCCGTCGTCGTCGCCTGCATGACGGCACTGGGGGCGCTGACCATTTCGCTGCATCACCTGCGCACCCAGCGAGAATTGACCGTCCAGACGCTGACCGACCCTCTGACCGGCTTGTTGAATCGCAGGGCGTTGACAATGTTCCATGGCGACACGCGGTTCGGATCGACGACGGCGCTGGCCATGTTCGACCTCGACCATTTCAAGCGCACCAACGACGTCTTCGGTCACGCTGCGGGCGATACGGTTCTGCAACGCTTCGCCGACGTTGTCAGGAATCATGCCCAGGACGGCGTCGAATGTTTTCGGCTGGGCGGTGAGGAGTTTGCCGTCATCATGTCAGGCGTCGCCCCTGATGAGGCGCACGGCATATTGCGGTCTATCGGAGGTTCCTTTGGCGCCGAGATCGTCGTCACCAGGCTCGGGCCACTGCGCAGCACCGTCAGCGTCGGCATCTGTTTCGGGGACGATGGCGCAATGACGCTCGATGAGATGCTGACCGCCGCCGACGCGGCGCTCTATGCCGCCAAACGCGCCGGCCGAAACCGGGCAGTTACAGCCGATATGACGGGTGGTGCGACAACCTACGAGCCGGCACGGTTGTTTGCCTAGGCTCGGCTGCGCCATTAGGCACAGCCGTCGAGAAGCCGCCCGCAAAAGGATACGGCCGGACTAGGTGTCCGGCCGATTCGTCTGGTTTCAGATCTGCTTACTCGGCGGCGCCGAGATATTCCGACAGCGGCGGGCAGGCGCAGACCAGGTTGCGGTCGCCGGCCACGTTGTCGATGCGCGACACCGGCGGCCAGTACTTGGCCGCGGTGTCGGGGTCGCCGCCGGGATAGGCCGCCTCGAGGCGCGAGTAGGGGTGCTTCCACTCGCCTGCCAGCGTTTCGGTCGCCGTGTGCGGCGCATTGGCCAGCGGATTGTCGTCCTTCGGCCACACGCCCTTTTCGACCTTGGCCGCCTCGGCAGCGATCGCGATCATCGCTTCGCAGAAACGATCGATCTCGTGCTTCGGCTCGGACTCGGTCGGTTCGACCATCAGCGTACCGGAGACCGGCCAGGACATGGTCGGTGCATGGAAGCCATAGTCGATCAGGCGCTTGGCGATGTCCTCGACGCTGATGCCTGCAGTCTCCTTGAGCACGCGGGTGTCGAGGATGCACTCATGCGCGACACGCCCGTTGCGGCCCTTGAACAGCACCGGATAGTACGGCTCGAGCTTGGTGGCGATGTAGTTGGCGTTGAGGATAGCCTGCTCCGTCGCCTGCTTCAGGCCCGAAGCGCCCATCATCCGGATGTACATCCAGGTGATCGGCAGGATCGAGGCGCTGCCGAAGGGAGCCGCCGAAACCGCATGCGCGCTGCCGGCCTCGACATGGCCGGGCAGGAACGGCGCGAGGTGCGACTTGACGCCGATCGGGCCGATGCCGGGGCCGCCGCCGCCATGCGGGATGCAGAAGGTCTTGTGCAGGTTCATGTGGCAGACGTCGGCGCCGATGTCGGCTGGACGCGAAAGTGCCACCATTGCGTTCAGGTTGGCGCCGTCGAAATAGACCTGTCCGCCATGCGCATGCACGATCTCGCAGATGTCGCGCGCACCTTCCTCGAACACGCCGTGCGTCGAGGGATAGGTGAACATCAGCGCCGCAAGCTTGTCGGCGTGCTGTTCGGCCTTGACCTTGAGATCGGTGACGTCGATGTCGCCGTCGTCGAGGCAGTGCACGACCACCACTTCCATGCCGGCCATGGCCGCACTTGCCGGGTTGGTGCCGTGCGCCGAAGACGGGATCAGGCAGATGTTGCGCTGGGTCTCACCACGCGAATGGTGATAGCGGCGGATCGACAGCAGGCCGGCATATTCGCCTTGGCTGCCGGCGTTCGGCTGCAGGCTGACGGCGTCGAAGCCGGTGATCTCGCAGAGCCAGGCTTCGAGATCGTCGGTCATCGCGCGATAACCGAGCGAATGGCTGGTCGGCGCAAACGGGTGCAGGTTGGCGACCGACGGCCAGCTGACCGGCATCATCTCTGCCGCCGCATTGAGCTTCATGGTGCAGGAGCCGAGCGGGATCATGGCGCGGTCGAGCGCCAGATCCTTGTCGGCGAGCCTGCGCAGGAAGCGCATCATGTCGGTTTCCGAACGGTTTGCGTGGAATACCGGCTGGGTCAGGAACTCCTTGCCGCGTGGTTTTCCGGGCAGGGCGCGCTTGGCTTCCGCCGGTGCCTTGGCACCGAACAGCGCAGCAATCGCTTCGAGATCCACGCCGGTGGAGGTTTCGTCGAAGGCGACCGAAACATGGTCGGCATCGATGACGCGCAGCAGACGGCCAACCTTCTCGCCTTCGGCAGCGATCGCTTCGGCCTTGCCCTTTGCCTCGACGGTGACGGTGTCGAAGCGCTTGTCGCCGAGCACTGTGACGCCGGCAGCCTTGAGGCCTTCGGCAAGACGGCTAGCCAGCGCGTGGATGTGCTCCGAGATCGCCTGCAGGCCGGACGGGCCGTGCCAGATGGCATAGGATGCCGCCATGTTCGCGAGCAGGGCCTGCGCCGTGCAGATGTTCGACGTCGCCTTGTCGCGGCGGATATGCTGCTCGCGGGTCTGGAGCGCCAGGCGATAGCCGGGGCGGCCCTTGCTGTCGACCGACTGGCCGACGAGGCGGCCCGGCATCAGGCGGGTCAGCTTGTCGGAGACGGCGCAATAGGCAGCGTGCGGGCCGCCGAAGCCCATCGGTACGCCAAAGCGCTGCATCGAACCGGTGGCGATGTCGGCGCCGAGGCTGGCAGGGGTATCGGTGACGGTCAGGCTGAGCGGGTCGGAAACGAAGATGACGATCGCGCCGACTGCCTTGGCTTTCTCGATCGCCGCCTTGTGGTCGCCATAGACGCCGTTGGTGTCGGGCCAGGAAACGATGAGGGCTGCCGTGTTGTCGTCGATGGTCTCGCCGTCGATCTCGGTGCCGAGCGGTTCGGCCCGCGTGCGGATGACGTCAAGGATCTGCGGGTGAGCGGCACCTGCGAGGGCGACGCGGCTGCGCTTGTCGCGGTGATGGCGCAGCGCGATGCCGACGGCCTCGGCCGCGGCGGTGGCTTCATCGAGCAGCGATGCGGAAGCGACCGGCAGGCCGGTCAGTTCGGCAACCAGCGTCTGGAAGTGGAACAGCAGTTCCAGGCGGCCCTGGCTGATCTCAGCCTGGTAGGGCGTGTAGGCGGTGTACCAGGCCGGGTTTTCGAACAGGTTGCGCTGGATCACCGGCGGTACGTTGACGCCGTGATAGCCGGCGCCGATGAAGCTCTTAAGCACCTTGTTGCGGCCCATCTTCTCGCCGAGTTCGGCAAGCGCTTGATGTTCGCTCGCAGGTGCCGGCAGCGCCAGCGGCCGGTCCAGCCGGATCGACTTCGGAACCGCCTGCGAGATCAGCGTTTCCACCGAAGGCACGCCGATCGCGGCAAGCATGGCGCGGGTTTCGGTCGCGCCGGGCCCGATGTGACGGGCCGAAAAAGGATATGGTGCAGTGGTCATGTCAGGCAATCCTGTCAACCGATATGGGCTTTGTAGCCCGCTTCGTCCATCAGGCCCTCGAGCTGGCCCGTATTGGCGATCTTCATCTTCCAAAGCCAGCCGTCGCCGGTGGCTGCCGAATTGATCAGCGCCGGATCAGAGGAGAGCGCAGCATTGGAGTCGGTGATTTCGCCATCGAGCGGCGCGTAGACGTCCGAGGCCGCCTTGACGGATTCGACGACGACGGCGACGTCGCCCTTGGCGAGCTTGCGGCCGGCTTCAGGCAGTTCGACGAAAACGAGGTCGCCAAGCTGTTCCTGGGCGTAGTCGGTGATGCCGACCGTTGCGATGTCGCCCTCAACGCGCAGCCACTCGTGGTCTTCAGTGTAATAGGTCTTGGTCATGGAAATTATCCTTTGCGATAGCGATGCTGCGTGAAGGGAAGGGAGTGGACGTCGACAGGCACCTTGGTGCCGCGAACATCGGCGAAGACACGAGTGCCGGCCTTGGCAAGCGGTGCCGAGACATAGCCCATGGCGACCGGGAACCCGACCGAGGGACCGAAGCCGCCCGAGGTAACACGGCCGGCGGGATTGCCGTCGGCGTCGAAGAGTTGCGTGCCCGAACGTACCGGCTGGCGGCCTTCGGGCTTCAGCCCGACGCGCTTTTCCTTGGCGCCGTCGGCGAGAATTTTCGAAAGCGCTGCCGCTCCGATGAACTTGCCGTCGGTACGCAGGTCCTTGGGGATGGCCCACATCAGGCCGGCACTTGCCGGGTCGGTGTCGGGCGTGATGTCGTTGCCGTGCAGGCAGAGGCCGGCTTCGAGCCGCAGGCTGTCGCGGGCGGCAAGGCCGATCCACATGACACGTTCGTCGCCGAGCAGCTTGGCGAGCAGTTCGCGGGCGTCTGCTTCCGGCAGGCCGATCTCGAAACCGTCTTCGCCGGTATAGCCCGACCGGCTCATGAACCAGTTGGTGCGCGGTTCGAAGCCCTGCATGAAGAACAGGGCGTCGGTGTCGACGCCGGCACTTTCGAGCACGGCTGCCGCTTCCGGTCCCTGGATTGCAATGAAGACGCGATCCAGGGGCTCGATGTTGGCGTCGAAACTCTTGCCGACTTCACGCAGATGCGCCTCGTCGGTGGCCGCGTTGCCGGCGTTGGCGACGACCATGAAACGGTCTTCGCCGAGCCTGGTGATGATGAGGTCGTCGACGATGCCTGCGGCTTCGGTGAGGAAGAAAGTATACTTGGATTGCTTGAACTCGAGTGCCTTGGCATCGAGAGGGCAAGCGCGGTTGATGAGGTCCCCCGCACCCGGTCCGCTGACCACGAACAGCTTCATGTGTGAGATGTCGAACAGGCCGACATGCTCGCGGGTGTGAAGGTGCTCCTTCATCACGCCGGCGGGGTAGGTGAGCGGCATGTTCCAGCCGGCAAAGGCGCCGAAGCGCGCACCGGCTGCGGAATGCAGGTCTTCGAGTGGCAATTGATTAGTATGGTCGCCCGTCATGTCTTCTCCAGAGTCGCACGTTGCCAGCCGCTTTTGGCAGCTATTCCGTGCCCCTCTGTCTGAAGCCTGAGAGACTCGCGCTCCGGATCTCTGTCGGCAGCGCTTACACCTTCGGCGCGGGATCCAGGTCCCGACTTTCCAGAGTGTCCTTCCTGTTTACGGTTCTTTTGCCTGAGAGATTTCGGGCGATTTCCCCTTCGGCGTCAGCTTTCGCTGCTCTCTCCCGCAAACAGGTGGAGCCCGCAAAGGCCCCAGACGACTCGTCAATATCCCAAGGCCGACACTTTGTCACCTATCGGCCAAGCCTTATTTGCAAAGTAGATAGTCCAGGCCAATACTTTCGGGTGGCAGTTTCCTATCCGCGGCAACCAGCGCCACTGCGTTCAGATGCCGCCGTACCAGTCGTAGCCGCGGTCTTCCCAATATCCGCCCTTGCCGAGGCCCATCGAATTGAGGCCGTCGACAAGTTCGATTCGGTGCACGTATTTCGGCATCTTGTAGCCGAGCTGGCGTTCGACCCGGACGCGCAGTGGCGCGCCGTTCTCGACCGGCAACGCTTTCCCGTTCATCCCATAGGCGAGAATCGTCTGGGGATGCCGTGCGTCGACCAGGTCGATCGAGCCGTAATACTTGACCTCGCCCGACAGGCTTCGCTCGATCGTGTCGAGGCAGTGGAAAACGACATAACGTGCTTCAGGCTTCACCACCGCCTGGTCCAGAACCAGCGCCATCGGCACGCCGGTCCATTTGGCGATGCAGCTCCAGCCTTCGACGCAGTCATGCCGGGTGATCTGGGTGCGCGAGGGCATCGCCATCAGTTGCTCCCGCGACAGCGACAGCGGCCTTTCGACGAGCCCGACAACCTCGAGCCGCCAGTCGGCGAACTGATTGGACAGCAGGCCCTTGTAGACATCGTCGTCGGGCGCCGTCACACCGTTCGGACGCTGCGGCTGGCGAATGTCCGCCTCGGAGAATTCCTGGGCAAGGGAGGCGTGGCCCGCGATCAGCCTTTGCGCGCGATAGGTCAGTCCATTGGCGCCTTCGAGCACATTGCGCACGCCGTTGTCGCGGTCCTGCAGGAAGTCGAAGGCATCGCAGCCGGAAAGCGCTGCACCCGAAATTCCGAGGGATGCGGCGGTCAGGAAGCGTCGGCGGCTGATCTGAAACTTTGGCATCTCAGGCACTCCCTTTGTCGGAATTGCCGCGCTCGGATGGATCCGTACGGTACCAGCCGGTGATGATCGAGCGCAGTTCGTTGATAGGGCCTGCAGCCAGGATCATCAGCATGTGGACAATGAAGAAGCCGACGAGCAGCACCATCGCAACGAAGTGGATGGTGCGGGCTGTCTGGCGCCCGCCGAGCATGTCGGCGAGGAAGGGAATCGCCGCGTTCATGGTCGGCGACATGGCGAGGCCGGTCAGGATCATCAGCGGCAACAGCACGAACAGCACGCCGCCATAGGCAAGTTTCTGCAGCGTGTTGTAGTCGCGGCTGTGGTGGAACTTCAGTCTGGCGTGGTCGGAGATGTCTCTGGGCAGGCGACGTATGTCGTCCGCGCGAGGCACAAGATCGCGGCGCAGGTGGCCGCTGAGCGCGCTGGCGACAAGCCAGGCCAGCAGCGTTGCCGACAGGACCCAGGCGAAGAAGAAGTGCACGACGCGGCCGGTCGCGAGGTCCTGTCCGGACGGGATCGTCGCCCATGCCGGAAAGGCGCGGGCGTCCAGATTATCAATGGGGCCTGAAAGGCCAAGGATGCCGGTGGTGTTGAATCGTTTGCCGAGGAGTTCGGTGTAACCTATTGGTCCATTTGAGCTATAGTCGGAGCCAATGACCAGAACGTCGTTGTCGAACTGGAAGCCCGATTGCTTGCCGATGTAGAGCGCAGGATGGGCGTTGAAGATCTGCAGTCCGCTGAGCAGCAGGAAGAACAGCGACAGCGCCCAGACCCAGTGGGTCAGCCGCGTCCAGCGCGTTTGCCGATAGACCAGTTCGCTCTCCGGGCGATTGGACGTCGGCACCGGGTGCCCGTCCGATTGCTGCACGATACGCGACTGGCTTTCCATCTGGCCTGACCTCCAATGGCGCACGCGGCCTTGGGCGGAAGCGCGCTGGTGTTGGTCAAACTACGCGTCCGGTCGGAGATAGGTTTCGGGGCCGCGATGATATTCGCGTGAGCCGGGCTCAGTTGGCCAAGGAGACCACCAGGTTGACCGCCGCGGCGACGATGATGGTGTTGAAGAAGAACGACAGGATCGAATGCAGCATCACGGCGCGGCGCATGTCCGTGGTGGAGATGTCGGTGTCGGCGGTCTGCGCGGTCATGCCGATGACAACGGCGAAGTAGAGAAAGTCCCAGCCGACCGGTCGGTATGTTTCAGGAAAACCCAATCCACCTATGGGCTTACGTCCATGCGTTGATGCCGTGTCTGACTTGTCGTCACCCTTCCAGAACAGGTGAGCATAGTGCAACGCAGCCATGGCGTGGATGGTGAACCACCCGAAAGGCAGCGAAAGCAGCGAGAAGACCAAGGCAATCGGATTGGTAGCTTCCTTGGCGTTGATCAGCATGAACAGCGAGCCGACCGCCACCGCCACGATGCCGATGGTGACCAGGAAGATGATGCCCACCGGCTCGTCCGCGTCCTGGGCGCGGTGGCTGAGATAGGCGGCATCCAGTGCCGGCATTTGCCGCAGGATCAGCGCGATGTAGGCGACGAAGAAGACGTTTGCGCCGATGGCGAAGGCCAATGGCTGGCCGAACAACAGTGCGCCAGCCAAAGCAGCGACGCCTAGGGCAGCGCTGATCAGGAACACGACATGGCGCTTGAATGGCTTCATGACGGCGGAGCCGCCTTCAGCGCGCGTCGCGCCATCTGGTCCAGGGCGCCAAGGAAACGTGAACGGTCCTGCGGCGCAAAGGATGCGTTGTAACCCTTGCTCTCGCCGGTCTCGCGCAGATGCTGCTTGAGGTCGCGCATGGCCACCGCCATGCCGATGGTCTCCGGCGTAAAGGGCTTGCCGGTCGGTCCCAGCACATGGGCGCCCAGCGCTACCGCCCTGGCGGCCAGCGGGATGTCGGCGGTGACGACGATGTCGTTGGCATGGGTATTGTCGACGATCCAGTCGTCGGCAGCATCCGCGCCTTTGGACACCACCACGTTGCGGATCATCGGATCGCGCGACGGCCTGAGGCCGCCGTTGGAGACGAAGGTGACGATGAGATCGAGGCGTTCGGCGACCTTCACCACCTCGTCCTTGACCGGGCAGGCGTCGGCATCGACGTAGATGATAGGCTTGCTGTCCATCGCACCACCTTGCATGCGCAAGGCTCAGGCAGGCAAGGGCCGGAGCATGTCGATATGGGGGATATCATCTTCCAGATATTCCTCCGAGACGGTCTCGAAGCCGAAGGACGCGTAGAACCTCTGGAGGTGGCTCTGCGCCGAAAGCGCGATCGGGCGCCCGGGAAACAGCCGCCCACAGGCGGCGATGGACTCGCGTATCAACATGCCGCCCAATTGCTTGCCGCGATGGTCGGGCGAAACCACGACCCGGCCGATATAGGCCGGGCCGTCGCTGTTGGTGGGGGCGATGATCCGCGTGCTTGCCAGCAATTCCTTGCCGGCAAGCAGCCTGAGGTGCAGTGCCTCGGGGTCCTTGCCGTCCAGTTCGGGAAACGCGCATTTCTGCTCGACGACGAAGACGTCGATGCGCATTTTCAGCATCGCATAGAGGTCGCGCGGAGACAGGTCGTCCAAGCCTCTGACGTCGACCTCGTATGCGACACCGCTCATCAATAAACCACGACGCTTCGGATGCTCTCGCCGGCATGCATCAGATCAAAACCCTTGTTGATGTCTTCGAGCTTGAGCGTATGCGTGATCATCGGGTCGATCTGGATCTTGCCCTCCATGTACCAGTCGACGATCTTCGGCACGTCGGTGCGGCCGCGCGCGCCGCCGAAGGCGGTGCCCTTCCAGGTCCGGCCGGTGACCAGCTGGAACGGCCGCGTCGCGATCTCCTGGCCGGCACCGGCGACGCCGATGACGATCGATTCGCCCCAGCCGCGATGGCTGGCCTCGAGCGCCTGGCGCATCACCTTGACGTTGCCGGTGCAGTCGAAGGTGTAGTCGGCGCCGCCGATCTGGTCGGCACCCCGCTTGGTCATGTTGACGAGATAGGGAACGATGTCGCCCTCGACCTCCTTCGGATTGACGAAATGCGTCATGCCGAACTTTTCGCCCCAGGCCTTGCGCTCATTGTTGAGGTCGACGCCGATGATCATGTCGGCACCCGCCAGGCGCAGACCCTGCAGCACGTTGAGGCCGATGCCGCCGAGGCCAAAGACGATGGCCGTTGCGCCGATCTCGACCTTGGCGGTGTTGATGACCGCACCGATGCCGGTGGTCACGCCGCAGCCGATGTAGCAGATCTTGTCGAAGGGCGCGTCGGGGTTGACCTTGGCCAGCGCGATCTCGGGCAGCACGGTGAAGTTCGAGAACGTCGAGCAGCCCATGTAGTGGAAGATCTTGTCCTTGCCGATCGAAAAGCGCGACGAACCGTCCGGCATCAGGCCCTGGCCCTGCGTCGAGCGGATCGCGGTGCACAGATTGGTTTTCCGCGACAGGCACGACGGGCACGAGCGGCATTCGGGCGTGTAAAGCGGGATGACGTGGTCGCCCTTCTTGAGCGAGGTCACACCCTTGCCGACGTCGACGACGACACCCGCACCCTCATGGCCGAGGATCGCCGGGAAGATGCCTTCGGGATCGGCGCCCGACAAGGTGAATTCGTCGGTGTGGCAGATGCCGGTCGCCTTGATCTCGACCAGCACCTCGCCCTCGCGCGGGCCTTCGAGGTCCACCTCCATGATTTCGAGCGGCTTTCCGGCTCCGACGGCAACTGCGGCGCGGGTTTTCATGGCGATGTTCCTTCATGTAATTTCGGGGGCAAAAATCCGGCGGCAGGGTTTCAGGTTTTGGCCGGGCGATCAACCGGGAAGGTGACGCCGCACCGTGCTAAAGCGGCGTTCGGCATCGTCCTCCACAAGGCGTTTCCGGCGTGACCCCATGCGGGATGGACACGATGGCGCCCCTGGCCGAACATGCCGGCTGAAATCTTCCTTGCAAGGCAAACGATTCGATGTCGAGTGAACGGCTCCCGCGCGATCCCCTGAAGCGTGAAGCGCTAAAAGCAGAAGCAAAGCCAGAGGCTTCCGCAAGGACGTTCATTCACCTGCGCGTTCATTCCGCCTATTCTCTGCTCGAAGGCGCATTGCCGCTCGGCAAGGTCGTCGGACATGCCGTGAAGGATGCCGCGCCGGCAATCGCAGTGGCCGACAGCAACAATTTGTTCGGCGCGCTGGAATTTGCTCAGAAGGCAACCAAGGACGGCGTGCAGCCTCTGGTTGGCTGCCAGGTCGACGTCGACTTCGCCGAGACTGCCGATTCCAGCCAGCGCGGACCCGTGTTCAAGCAGGCGCTCGATCTTCTCCCGATCGTACTGATCGCCGCCACCGAGGCAGGTTATGCCAACCTCGTGCGGCTTGTCAGCCGACTCTATCTCGAAACGCCCAATGGCGAACCGGTGCATGCCAAGCTCGACTGGGTCGCCGGGCTGGCGGACGGCATCATCTGTCTGACCGGCGGGCCGCGGGGGCCGATCGGCACGGCGATCAGGAGCGATCACCAGGTCCTCGCCGAAGCCCGGCTTCTGGGCTTGCAGGCAATGTTCGGCGACCGGCTTTATGTCGAGCTGGAACGTGTGGCCGGCTACGATCGGGGTGTCGAGGCAGCGACCATCGAGCTGGCCTACCGTCACCGCCTGCCGCTGGTGGCGACAAACGAGGCCTTCTTCCCGACCCGCGCCGACTATGAGGCGCACGACGCGCTGATCGCCATCGCCGAGGGTTCGGTGGTTGCCGAAGACAACAGGCGCAGGCTGACCCCTGACAATTTCCTCAAGTCCCAGAAGGAGATGTCGGAGCTTTTTGCCGATCTGCCCGAAGCGATCGACAATACGGTCGAGATTGCCCGGCGCTGCTCGTATTATCCCAAGAATCGCAATCCGATCCTGCCGCGCTTCACCGGGGGCGACATTGCCGACGCCGACGCCGCCGTTGCAGCCGAAGCGGCCGAACTGACCCGGCAGGCCCATGACGGCCTTGCCATGCGGCTTGAAACGCGCGGCCTGGCCGAGGGCTATACGCCGGAGCAGTACAAGGAACGCCTGGAATACGAGCTCGGCATCATCGAGCGCATGAAATTCCCCGGCTACTTCCTGATCGTTGCGGACTTCATCAAGTGGGCGAAGGTGCAGGGCATTCCGGTCGGCCCGGGCCGCGGCTCGGGCGCGGGTTCGCTCGTCGCCTATGCGCTCACCATCACCGACGTCGATCCGCTGCGTTTTTCGCTGCTGTTCGAGCGCTTCCTCAACCCCGACCGCGTCTCGATGCCCGACTTCGACATCGACTTCTGCCAGGACCGGCGCGAAGAGGTCATCCGCTATGTCCAGGCCAAATACGGCCGCGACCAGGTCGGGCAGATCATCACCTTCGGAACGCTGCAGGCGCGCGCCGTGCTGCGCGACGTTGGCCGGGTGCTGCAGATGCCCTATGGCCAGGTCGACAAGCTGTGCAAGATGGTGCCGCAGAACCCGGCCAACCCGGTGACGCTCGGCCAGGCGATCGAGGGCGAGCCGCGCTTTGCCGAAGAAGCCGAGCGCGAACCGATCGTCCAGACGCTGCTCGACATGGCGCAGAAGCTGGAAGGGCTCTACCGCCACGCCTCGACGCACGCCGCCGGCATCGTCATCGGCGACCGTCCGCTGTCCGAACTGGTGCCGATGTACCGCGACCCGCGTTCGGACATGCCGGTCACCCAGTTCAACATGAAATATGTCGAGCAGGCCGGCCTGGTGAAGTTCGACTTCCTCGGCCTGAAGACGCTGACGGTGTTGCAGAAGGCGCTGCAGTTCATCAGCCGGCGCGGCGTCGACATCGACCTCGCGCTGATCCCGCTCGACGATCCGCTGACCTATGCCATGCTGTCGCGCGGCGAGACGGTCGGCATCTTCCAGGTTGAAAGTGCCGGCATGCGCAAGGCGCTGATCGGCATGAAGCCCGATCGCGTCGAGGACATCATCGCCTTGGTGGCGCTCTATCGCCCGGGCCCGATGGAGAACATCCCGACCTACAACGCCCGCAAGCACGGCGACGAGGAGATCGCCTCGATCCATCCGATGATCGACCATCTGGTGAAGGAGACCCAAGGGGTCATCGTCTACCAGGAACAGGTGATGCAGATCGCCCAGGAGCTGTCGGGCTATTCGCTCGGTGAAGCTGACCTTCTGCGCCGCGCCATGGGCAAGAAGATCCGCGCCGAGATGGACAAGCAGCGCGAGCGCTTCGTCACCGGTTCGATGGAAAAGGGCGTCTCCAAGCCCCAGTCCAATGCGATCTTCGATCTGCTTGCCAAGTTCGCCGACTACGGCTTCAACAAGTCGCACGCCGCAGCCTACGCCATTGTTTCCTACCAGACGGCGTATCTGAAGGCGCACTATCCGGTCGAGTTCCTCGCGGCCTCGATGACCTACGATATGTCGAACACGGACAAGCTCAACGACTTCCGCCAGGACGCCATGCGCCTCGGCATCGATGTCGTGCCGCCGTCCGTCATGACCAGTTTCCGCGACTTCGAGGTCGGCGAAAAGAAGATCTTCTACTCGCTCGCCGCCATCAAGGGCGTCGGCGAAGCGGCGGTCCAGCATATCGTTGCCAAGCGGATGGAAAAGCCCTTCGCCAGCCTCGCCGATTTCTGCGAGCGCATCGATCCGAAGACCGTCGGCAAGCGTGTTTTCGAAAGCCTGATCATGGCCGGTGCGTTCGATTGCTTCGGCCACGATCGCGCGGCCTTGATGGCCGGCATTGAGCGCATGATGGGCCTCGCCTCGCTGGCGCACGAAAACGCCACGCTTGGCCAATCGGATATTTTCGGCAGCGCCTTTTCGGGTCAGGCGCCCGTGCTGCACCTGCCGCAGGCCGATGCATGGTTGCCGGCCGACCGTTTGCACCGAGAGTTCCAGGTCGTTGGTTTCTATCTCTCGGCGCATCCGCTCGACGAATACAAATCGGCGCTCGAAAAGATGCGCGTGCAGAACTGGACCGATTTCGCCGCAGCGGTGAAGCGTGGCGCCACAGCCGGCCGGCTCGCCGGCACGGTAACGACCAAGCAGGAGCGCAAGACCAAGACCGGCAACAAGATGGGCGTCGTCCAGTTCTCCGACGTCTCCGGCCAATATGAGTCGGTGCTGTTTTCGGAGGCGCTGGCGCAGTACCGCGACCTGCTCGAACCGGGCAAGTCGGTGGTCATCACCGTTGCCGCCGAAGATCGGCCCGAGGGCGTCAACCTGCGCATCCAGACTGTGCAGTCGCTGGAAGATGAGGCCAGCCGCGTGCAGAAGACATTGCGCATATTCGTGCGCGACGCAGCACCGCTGAACATGCTCTCCAATCAGCTTACGACCCGCGGCGAAGGCGAGGTCAGTTTCATCGTGCTGAAAGGCGAGGCCCAGGGCGAGATCGAGATCGAACTGCCCAACCGCTACCGCATCACGCCTTCGATCGCATCGGCCATGCGGGCGGTGCCTGGCGTGGTCGAGGTCGAACTGGTCTAGGTCACGCCTGCTGCCTACTGGTGCGCAAGACTGTAGCGCGTTGCGGCGAACAATCCCTGCTGGTATTTTAGGCGCCTCTCACCTGCAGCGCGTGCTGCTTCGTGGGGTGCGCAAACCCGCCTGTACACTTTGAACGATTGTATCGGTGAATGCACCAGGCACTTGAGGCTTCGTCATGGACGAGAAGGCCGCCGCATCACAGCTTATGCAGATGGTGAATGGGTACCAGGTGTCCCAGGCGCTCTGTGTTGCGGCAACTCTCGGCATTGCCGATCATCTGGTGTCGGGCGTCCGGTCCAGCGACGACCTGGCCGAAGCCACCTCTGCACATCCACAATCCCTCTACCGGCTTCTGCGCGCGCTGGCCTCCGTTGGCGTGCTGCATGAAGGCGACGCACGCCAGTTTTCCCTCACCAGTCTTGGGGCAGGCCTGCGTTCCGATGTCGAGCATTCCGTCGCGCCTTGGGCGCGCATGGTCGGGCGAGCCTATTATCGCGACGCCTGGAGCGAACTCCTGCACAGCGTGCGCACCGGCGAAAATGCCTTCGCCCATGCCCATGGGACAGGCGTCTGGCAGTATCGCATCGACCATCCCGAGGAATCCCTGATCTTCGACCGGGCGATGTCGTCCTTCGTGCCCGCTGTCGCTGCGGCCGTCCTTGCGGCATATGATTTCAGCAGGTTCGAGGTCGTCATGGATGTCGGCGGCGGGCAGGGTGCGCTGCTCGCCGCCATACTTTCACGCAACCCGTTGCAGCGCGGAATCCTGTTAGATCAACCACAGGTGGTGGAAGGCGCGAGAGCGGTGTTGCAGGCGGCGTCGGTGGCTGAACGTTGCCAGATGATCGGCGGCGATTTCTTCGTCTCAGTGCCCGAGGGGGCGGACGCCCATGTGATGAAATGGATCCTGCACGACTGGGACGACGAACGCTCGATTGCCATCCTGAAATGCTGCCGCAGGGCGATCCGGCCTGACGGCAAGCTGCTCGTGCTGGACGCGGTGCTGGCCCCGCCAAATGAAGGTGCGAGGGCCAAGTTCGCAGATCTCAACATGCTGGCCGTGCCCGGCGGACAGGAGCGAACCAGGGACGAGTTCGCAAGTCTCTTCGCCGCCTCTGGTTTCCGTTTGACGAATGTCTTCGACGCCGGCCCACGCATCAGCCTCATCGAGGGTGAACCCGTCTAATATCCCTGTCCTAGATTGAAGGTCGTCCGGGGCGCGTAACTTCGCTTGACTTCAATGCCCGATGAATAGAGCCTGCTGCCAGCGGAAACGAGGCTAGCGGTCAAGATGATGACCCTGTTGCGAGGTGTCTGCGCTACGGCTGTGCTTGTGGGAGGCATTCTCCAGGCCCATGCCGCCGATCTCGTCGTGGCAATGCCGAATTGGCCTTCCGGACAGGCGGCTGCGAATATCATCAAGGCAGCCCTGGAGAAATCGCTCGGTCTCGAGGTCGACGTCGCCGAGATGGGGACGTTGATCGCGTTCTCCGGAATGGATGCGGGCACGGTCGATGTCTACCCGGAAGTCTGGCGCCCGAATTTCGATCCCTTGATCCAGAAATACGCCACCGACCGCGGCACCATCCATCTCAGCAGCCACGATGTATCGGCGACGCAGGGTTTGTGCGTCACGCAGAAGACCTATGACGAGCATGGCGTACGCGACGTTGTGGATCTGAAGGACCCTGCCAAGGCTAGGCTCTTCGATACCGACGGCGACGGCAAGGGCGAGATGTGGATCGGCGCGCGCGGCTGGCTGTCGACCGATGTCGAACGCATCCGTGCCAAGAGCTACGGCTATGCCGAAACCATGACGCTGCTGGAAATGCCAGAAGAAGTCGGCATGTCGGCGGTTGATGCGGCTGTCGCGACCGACAAGCCGATCGTCTTCTATTGCTACAGTCCACACCATGTCTTTCAGCTTCACCAGATCAAGCAGCTGAGCGAGCCGGCATTCGATCCAGCGAAATGGAAGGTGGTGTTGCAGGCCGACGATCCGCTCTGGCTGTCGAAGTCGGACGCGCCGGTGGCCTGGAAGCCGTCGAGCTTCAGCCTGGCTTATGCTTCCTCGCTGTCCAAGCGCCTGCCTGCGGTGGCCAGGTTCCTCGACAAGGTCGATTTCAACGCCGACGAAGTGACTGCCATGGGCTACGCGCTGGAAGTTGAGCGGCAGGATCCGGCGAAGTTTGCCGAGCAATGGGTGGCGACCCACGATGAACGCGTCAAGGGATGGCTGCAGTGATGCCGGTCGAAACCTAAACAAGGGTGAGGTGCATGGCAGGGATGTCGCGTCTGCGCGGAAGGCTGGGTTGGGTCGCGGCCCTGTTCATGGCTGTGGGGCTCGGAGCGGCATTGGCGCAGGTAGGCCCGACGACGCAGATATTCGACCCGAAGACGCACAAATGGATCAACTACGACCGCAAGAAGGCGCGGCAGTATTACGCCGCCCACGGCCAGGTGCCTGATGCGTTTCGCCGACAGATCGTGACGTTCCGCACGGCGGAGAAGCCGGGAACGATCATCATAGATGGCAACCAGCACTTCCTCTATCTCGTGCTGCCCGGTCTCAAGGCCGTGCGCTACGGCATCGGTGTCGGTCGCGACGGCTTTGGCTGGGCCGGCATCGTGCGCGTCGGCCGCACCGCCGAATGGCCAACCTGGACGCCGCCGGCCGAGATGGTGGCGCGCGATCCGAACGCCGCCAAGTTTGCCGGCGGCATGCCGGGCGGTCCCGACAATCCGCTCGGCGCACGTGCGCTCTACCTCTACCAGGGCGACCAGGACACCATCTACCGCATCCATGGAACGCCGGAACCGTGGACGATTGGCCTCGACGTGTCGTCCGGCTGTATCCGCATGAACAATGACGACATCGTCGACCTGCATGCGCAGGTGCGGGTGGGCGCCAAGGTCGTGGTGCTGATGCAGGGGGCGGCGCTCTACAAGGGTGTGTGACACCTCTCAACGACCAGACGCATGGAACGAGGGGACGAAATGCGAACGATCCATCTTGCCGCCACTGCCCTGCTGACCGGACTTGCTGCTGCCGGTTGCAGTTCCACCGCGCCAGAGCCGCAAGACATGGCGCGAACCACGGTGCAGACAGCACCCGCCGACCTGCAACTCACCTGCGCAAGTGCTGCCGCAACCTCGGCTGGCGTCGACGCCGACAAGGTGTTGCCGGTCGGTTCGTCGCAACTGGACGCGACCAGGTACCAGGTCGAACTCAATGCGTCCGGCCAGCGCTATACCTGCGTCGTCGACAATATGGGCACGGTGACGTCGGTGCAGAAGGCGGCCTGAAAGGCGCTTCAGACGCCAATGGCGCACTGCCGAAGCTAGTCGTCCAGCGGTTCCGGCGGGCGGGTGTTGCGGCCTTTGCCGAAGGTGTAGCCGGTCTCGACCGCTTGCCTGCCGAACTTGCCGCGCAACACGTCGATGGCACCTTCCGCCAACGCGCGCTTGTGTGACTGGACATCGACCAGATCCGGCGGATCGGCCCGCTCGTCGTCCGACAGGTCGCTGACGCCGACGCCGAGAAGGCGGTACTTGGTGCCGTCGGTTTCCCTGGCCAGCAATTGCATGCCGGTCTGGAAGATGCGGTCGGCGAGCCTTGTCGGATCGGCAAGCTGCCGGTTGCGCGTCCTGAGCTTGAAATCCTGCGTCTTGAGCTTCAGCACCACCGTCCGGCCTGCGATTCCTGCCTTCTTCAGCCGCGCCGACACCTTCTCCGACAAGGCGCGCAGCACCGGCACGAGGTCGGCCGGCGTCGCGAGATCGGTGTCGAAGGTCGTCTCGGCCGAGACGCTCTTGGCTTCATGATCGGGCGACACCTGCCGGTCGTCCTGGCCACGCGACAGATGGTAGAGCCGGCTGCCCATCGTGCCGTAGCGCCGCATCAGGTCGCCGCGCTCCATGCGCTGGAGCTGGCCGATGCTGCGGATGCCGTCACGTTCGAGCGTTGCGGCAAAGGCCTTGCCGACGCCCCAGATCATCGTCACCGGCTGTTGCGCTAGGAAACCCAGGGCCTCTGCCTCGCCGATGACGGCGAAGCCACGCGGCTTGCGGAAGTCGGAGGCGATCTTGGCGAGGAACTTGCAGTAGGACAGCCCGGCCGAGACGGTAATGCCGATCTCCTTTTCCACGGCGGCTGCGAATCGGGCGAGGACCAGAGCGGGTGGAAGCCCGTGCAGTCGCTCGGTGCCGTCGAGATCGAGAAACGCCTCGTCGATCGAGATCGGCTCGACCAGCGGCGTCAGTGCCTGCATCATCGCCCGCACCTCGCGGCCGACGCGGACGTATTTCTCCATGTCGGGCTTGACCACCACCGCCTCGGGGCAGGCCTCCAGCGCCTTGAACATCGGCATCGCCGAGCGCACCCCATGGATGCGGGCGATGTAGCATGCGGTCGAAACCACCCCGCGCTTGCCGCCGCCGATGATGACGGGCTTGTCCTTCAGGTCGGGGTTGTCGCGTTTTTCCACCGCCGCATAGAAGGCGTCGCAGTCGATATGGGCGAGATGCAGCTCGTAGAGCTCCGCATGGCGCAACAGGCGAGGGCTGCCGCAGGCATGGCAGCGCAAGCCCGCGCCGCGCTGAAGGGCAAGGCAGTCGCGGCAGAAACCGTGGCTGGGATCGTTGACAGGCATTGCCTTCACTGCGAACATAAAGAGAACGAACGCGATTTTATGCCAGCCGCAGTGCCGCGACAAGGCTGTGCGACGGAGCTATCCATGTCTGATGCTATCTTGCCGCTGACGCCCGATCTGTGGCCGCAATTCGAAGACCTGTTCGGCAAGCAGGGCGCTTGCTACGGCTGCTGGTGCACCTATTTCAGGCTGCCGCCGGCGGCACGGCGGCAAAGCAGTCGCGAACGCAACAAGGATCACATCAAGGCGCGCATCGAGGCGGGGCCTCCGCCGGGCGTGCTTGCCTTCGATGCCGGCCAAGCAGTTGGCTGGATGCAGATCGGCCCGCGCGCCGATGTGCCCGAATTCAACAATGCCGGCAGGGGATCCACGCCGCTGGATCCCGATGATGCCGGCGACCCACGTGTCTGGGCGATCTCGTGCTTCTTCATCCGCAACAATGCGCGCGGCCAGGGACTGACTCACCAACTGGTCGACGCCGGCATCCATTTTGCGCGCCAGTCGGGTGCGCGGCTGCTGGAGGCGTGCCCGATGGACCAGTCGAAGGATTCGCGCTCGGTCGGTCTTTTGTCGGCTCGACGCGGGTATTCGAGAAAGCCGGGTTTTCGCGAGCGGCCGAGCGCAAGCCCGGCCGACCCCTTATGCGCCTGGAGCTCTGAGCCGCTCAGCCGGAAAAGCCGCCGCTTTCGAGGAACGCCAGTTCCTGCTCGCTCGATTCGCGCCCGAGGATGGAGTTGCGGTGCGGGAAGCGGCCGAAACGAGCGACGATGTCGCGATGGCCGATGGCGTGCTTCAGGTAGTCGCCACCAAGGGCGGTCGACCGTTCGAGCGGGATGTCGTGGTCGGCCAACGTCTCGGAATGTGAGAACGGCAGGTAGAAGAACACCCGGATCGGCCCTTCTGTGGCGAGGTCGTGGCCGTCGGCTACCGCATTGCGCGCGAAATGGCGGGCGAGCGGATCGGTGGCATACATATGGCCGCTGCCGCGGAAACAGTTGCGCGGAAACTGGTCGAGCAGGATCATCAGCGCCAGTGCGCCTTCGGGGTCGCTCGCCCAGTGATCGCATTGGCGCTTGGCCGCGGCCATGTGCAGGTTGCCGAAACGGCTGCGGAACCGGTCGTCGAACATCTCGTCCTTGCGGAACCAGCCTTCGGGGCCGGCCTCACGCCAATAGGCGACGACTTCGGTTGCGCGCTGCCTGTCCACCATGATCAATTCCTTTCCGTTTGTTCGGTCGTCTTCCTGGCGATGACGCTCGCCGCTTCCTCGTTGAGTGCCTTGGCGGCGCGGCGCGGTGGCGTCAGCGGCGTCGGCACCGGACCGGGAATGTTGCCCTGCAGATAGTTGCGGCCGGACTGGATGTCACCTGCGAACTGCATCTCCAGTCGCGCCGCATCGCGACGGCGCACTTCTTCGATCACCTCGGCGACTTCATCCGGATCCTCGCCGAGCTTTTCGAGCGTGGAACCGCCGAAAAGCAGTGCCGATTCGAATGTCTCGCGCAGCTGGAAATCGACGCCGGCGCGAATGAGCTCGATCGCGGTGCCCCGATCATAAGCCCGTGCCAGTACCGGTATCAGCGGGAATTCGGCCCTGAGATGTTCGGCGATGCGGACAGCAACATCCGCCTTGTCGACACAGATCAACACCGCACGTGCACGTCCGGCACCGGCAGCATGCAGGATGTCGAGCCTCGTGCCGTCGCCGTAATAGACCTTGAAGCCGAAATCGGCCGCCGCCTGGATCATCTCGACGTCGTTGTCGATGATCGAGACATCGACTCCGCGCAGCAGGAGCGGCTGGCTGGCGATCTGGCCGAAGCGTCCGAAGCCGATGACCAGCACCGTGCCGCTCAGTTCGGCAGCCACGTCGACATCTTCGAGCGACTGTTCGTCCTGTGGCGTGAGGCGGTGCAGCACCATGATCGCCAGGGGCGTCAGCACCATGGAGATGATGATGATGGCGGTGAGGATAGCGTTGGACTCGCCGTCGATGATGCCTACGGCGAGCGCCGACGAATAGAGCACGAAAGCGAACTCGCCGCCTTGCGCCATGATCACCGCGCGCTCCAGCGCCTCGCGATGCCCCGAGCGCAGGCAGCGCGCGACGACGTAGATGCCGATGCCTTTCGCCAGCATGTAGACGACGACGTAGAAGGCGATCATCTGCCAGTTGGCTGCGACCACCAGGAGGTCGAGCGACATGCCGACCGCGATGAAGAACATGCCGAGCAGGATGCCGCGGAAGGGCTCGACGTCGGCCTCCAACTGGTGCCGGAAGGTCGATTCGGAAAGCAGCACGCCTGCGAGGAAGGCACCCATCGCCATGGAGAGCCCGCCAAGCTGCATGGCGAGCGCCGAGCCGAGCACGACCAGCAGCGCGGCGGCAGTCATCACCTCGCGGGCGCGCGAATCGGCAAGGATGCGGAACAGCGGATTGAGCAGATATCGGCCGGCGATCACCAGGCCGGTGATCGAGGCGATGCCGATGCCGATCTCGCTCAGCCGGCCGGCCCAGCCTGTGTCGATGTCATTGCCCGAAACGGGCGCAAGGAAGGCAACGAGCGCCAGCAGCGGAACGATGGCGAGGTCTTCCAGCAGCAGGATCGATACCATCCGCTGGCCCTTGGGCGTCGACATCTCGCCGCGCTCTTCGAGCAATTGCATGACGATCGCCGTGGAGGTCAGAACGAAGCCGGCGCCGGCGACAAAGGATTGCGCAACGGAAAATCCTGTCGCCAGTCCGATGGAGGTCAAAAGCAACGCGCAAAGTCCGACCTGGAATGCGCCGAGGCCGAAGATCTCTCGCCGCAGGCCCCACAGCCGCGACGGCTGCATCTCGAGCCCGATGATGAACAGGAACATCACCACGCCGAGCTCGGCGACATGCAGGATGGTTTCTGCCTCGGAGAACACGCCGATGCCGAAAGGGCCGATGATGACGCCGGCACTGAGATAGCCGAGTATCGAGCCAAGGCCGAGGCGCTTGAATATCGGAACGGCCACGACGCCCGCAGCCAGCAACGCCACAACCGGAATCAGGTCGACGCCCGTAGTCTCTGCCGCCATGCGCTCTGTCGATCCTTTGTTTGCGGCTGCCGGCCGCTTGAGGGGAAGCTCAAGATAGGTGGTTCGCACGCCGCCGAACAGCCCGCCTGATGGACCGAAATTTGCTGTAGGGATTTGCAGTCGGGCAGGGTGCGCGCGCTGGCCTCACAACCTGTCATTGCGTGTGACATGGCTTGACGCTAAGGCGGGTCCGGTTTCGACCAGCGGGTGGTTGAATTGCCGCCGGCATTTCCTGCCGGTTACGAGGAGAGGACTGACATGAACAAGATTCTGTTTGCCGTGATTGGTGTTGCTGCGCTTGGCCTTTCGGCCTGCTCGAAGGCGGCGCCGGAGTGCACCGCCGAAGTCATGGCCAAGAAGAGCCAGGAAGTGGGAACGGCGCTTCAGGAAGCGGTGACCAAGGATCCGGCCAAGGCTGCCGAACTGTCGGCCAAGGTGCAGGAAGTTGCGTCCAAGTACACTGGTGCCACCACTTCGGAAGAGGCCTGCAAGGCGTATGACGAACTGCTGACTGTCATCAAGGGCTGATTCTCGCGGCGAGAATCAGAGAGGGCGGCGCCGATGGCGCCGCCCTTTTTTGTTGGGGCAGGGGAATCAGTTCTTGGCGATGGCGCCGACCGCGGTGTCGTCGACGCGCGACAGCTTCATGCCGATCACCGGCACCAGTTGCTTGTCGACACGCACCGAAACCGTGACATGCATCGAGTTCTCGTCAGGCACGCGGGCCTGCATCACGCCGTTGAGCTGGTTACGGTTGAGCGACAGCACGACTTTTCTGCCATCGACGACGTTGCCGGAAACGATGTCCAGGCCCTTGCCCGCGGAGCCGTCGAGGAAGGTTCCGCGATAACTGCGTCCCTTCTGTTCGATGGTTGCCGACATCTTCTGGGTAAACACGCCGACGCGGCAGCCGCCGTCGAGCGACATCCCGACTTTCCCGTCCGGCGTCGAACCGGTGAAGCTGCAGGTGAACTTGGTGCCCTTATATTTGCCGGCGACGATTTCGCCGGGTCCGACCCATTCGCCCTCGACCGATTTGAAGAATTTCTTGTCGCGTTCGGGTGCCTTGGCGGGTTCGGCATGTGCGATGCCTGAGAGCGAAACCGCCATGGCGGGCAAAACGGCGGACAAAAACAAGCGCTTCATGGGCACACCCGACAGCAGGAAACTGGAACGACTAGCTGCCGGGACCATGGCGAAAAATGGTTAATGCTTCGTCTATTTGGCCTTGTCGGCACCCTTGTCCTTGGTTGCGAATGTGGTGAGTGCGGCAAGGAAATCGCCCATGCCGGGTCGCTTGACCGCAGCAAAGGGCAGGGGGCGCGCCGTCTCCATTGCGGCAATGCCGATGCGCGCGGTCATCATGCCGTTGACGATGCCTTCGCCGAGCTTTGCCGACAGCTTGGCGGCAAGTCCGTGGCCCACAAGCTGCTGGACGAAACTGTCGCCGACGGCGATCGAGCCGGTAACGGCCAGATGGGCAAGTGCTGCGCGCGCCAGTCTGAAGAAGCCGAGCGTGCCCGGGCGGCCGCCGTACAGTTCAGCCAGCCGGCGGATCAGCCGGCCGGCCTCGAACACCACATAGGCGATGTCGACCAGCGCGCGCGGGCTGACGGCCGTGACAAGTGACACGCGCTTGGCCGCATCCAGGATGAGGATCTTTGCCTGTGCGTCGAGCGGCGTCAGGATTTCGGTCTCGGCAAGGCCCACCAGATCGCGGCCGTCGATCACTTCGCCGCGCAGATCCGCCAGGGCACGCCTGCCCGCAGCCGTTTCGGGCTTCGATGCCAGCAGGCTCGACAATTCGTCGACGACGCCGCGCGCTGCGCCGGGGTCGTTGCGTTCGATGGCATCGGCCGCGCGGTTGCGCAGGCGCTCCACCGACGCGAGCCGGAAAACCGACAAAAGCTCGCGAACGACTATGACGAGCAGCGCAACCGCGGCGATTGCGGCTGCACCCACCGCCAGCCAACCGAGCCAGTCGGCCCTGGAAAACAGGTCGCGGATCAGCCTGTCGGTCCACAATCCGATGCCGAGCGAGATCAGGATGCCCGCCGCCGCGAGAAAGATTGCGCCAATGCGAGACCTCCGCTTGGATGCGGTGGCAGGCGGCGGTTCGGCCACGGCAATGTCGGCCTCGTCAAAGACGTCGAATTCGGCCGGCGTGACGACGACCGACTCCTTGGCCAGCGCGCGAGGTTTGCGCTCGGCGGCCTGCGGCGTCCTGGCCGCAGCGCTGTCCCGTGCATCGGCTTCGGGCTCGATGCGGAACGCAGCAGGCTTGCGAGGCGTGCTCATGCGAGGTGGTCTCCGATCAGGAACTGCAAGGCGCGGTCGAGCCGGATATGCGGCAGCGACAGCGTCACGCCTTCGGCCGTACGTTCCAGCCTGGGCGGGCGGAAACGCACGAAGCGGATCGTCGGGTCGTTCGCGTCCTGGCGATGATTGGTGCCGAAATCCTGAAACACGACGTCTGCCTTCTCCGGCAAGTCACCGGGAAATATAGCAGTTTCCGTGTTGCCGTCGAAACGCTCCTTGCCGATCGCCTCGCCCTCGATGGGCGTTCCAATGATGACGGGCAGTGTTTCGCGGCCTTGCTTGACCGTGCCTTCGCGCGTGGCGCGCACCGCAGCCAATGCCAGGACTTCGACTTCGGCACCTGAAAGGTTCGCCCGCGCCACGGCGCGGTCGGTCAGCCGCCGCACGATCGATTGCAGCCGGTCGTGGCTCTCATGGTGCAGATGGTCGGCCTTGGTCGCAGCGACCAGGATGCGGTCGATGCGCCGTGAAAACAGGTCGGTCAAGAGGTTGCCGCGGCCGGGGCGAAAGCAGGCAAGGATTTCGGTCACCGCGCGCTCCAGGTCGGCGATAGCGCCAGGGCCGGCGTTCAGGGCCTGCATGGCATCGATCAGCACGATCTGCCTGTCGAGCCGGGCGATATGCTCGCGGAAGAACGGCTTCACCACATGCGTCTTGTACGCCTCGTACCGCCGCTCCATCATCGCATGCAGCGAGCCGGGGCGCGCGCGCTGGCCAAGGCCGGGCAGCGGCGCAAAGGTCAGCGCCGGCGAACCCTCCAAGTCGCCCGGCATCAGGAAGCGCCCGGGCGGCAGCGTCGACAGCGCGCGCTCGTCGTCCTTGCATGCCTTGAGGTAGGCGGAAAACGTCTCGGCGAGCCTCCGGGCCGTCATCTCGTCGGCGTCGGCTTCGGGCTTCACGGTTGCCGCAAGCGCGCGCCAGGCTTCCGACAGGTCGGCCCTGACAGGCAGTCGGGCGAGCTCGAATGCCTCGCGGGAAAAATCGTCGTAACTCTTGCCGAGCAGCGGCAGGTCGAGCAGCCATTCGCCGGGATAGTCGACAAGGTCGACGGACAGTTTTCCAGCTGAAAACATGCGGTTCCAGCCGGAAGCTGACTCGAATTCTATGGTCAGCCTGAGCTCCGAGATGGCGCGGGTGGAATCTGGCCAGATGCGCTGGTCAACGAGGGCCGCGACATGATCCTCGTACTGGAAGCGCGGCACGGCGTCGTCGGGCTGCTGCTCGAGGAAAGCGCGCGAGATGCGCCCTGATTTCTGCGCCTCGAACAGGGGCAGGCGGCCACCGTGGATCAGGTTGTGCACGAAAGCGGTGATGAACACCGTCTTGCCGGCGCGGGAAAGTCCGGTGACGCCAAGCCGCATGGACGGCGAAAACAGCCCCGTTGCGCGGCCGGAAAGCGTGTCCAGCGCGATACGCGCCTCGTCGGTAAAGGTGGTCAGTGACGCCAATCGTCATCCCCCATGCGATAGCGCCGGATATAGGTGCCACCTCCGGGATTTGAAATGGCGTCCGGCTTCAAAGATCGGCGGGCGTCAGGAAGGCTTCGAGGTAGCCGCGGCCCAGTTCGGCGCCGGTCAGCGCGCCTTCGAGCCGGATTACGGCGAGGCCGGAGGTCGGAAATCCGGTGTGCAGCGTATGCAGCGCGGTCTCCTCGCCGTCGCCCGACACGGCGATGGCCAGATCTTCCATCATCGGATTATGCCCGATGACGAGGATCGAGCCGTGCCGGCCGTTTTCGCGGATTTTGTCGAGATAGCCGGCGGCATCGGCACTGTAGAGGTCGTCGGTGAAGACCACGCGTCCGGTATCGGCATGGCCGGCCAGCCCTTCCAGCGTTTCCCGGGCGCGCCGTGCGTTGGAGCAGAGCGTGAGTTCGGGCACGTAGCCGCAGGCGCGCATCGCCGTTCCCGTGGCTTCGGCGTCGGCGACGCCCGTGGCGTCGAGCGGTCGATCGAAATCCCTGACGCCGGGCAGTGCCCAGCCGGCCTTGGCGTGTCTGAGAAGGTAGAGCTTGCTCAAATGTTGCTCCCGGAGCCTCAAGCTCCTGACGAGCCTGCGCCAATTATCCCTTCAGGATGTAGCCAAGCGCCGGGCGCCTTGCAACCGGACGATGCCGGTCTGCGTTTCTTGGGGGGAGCGTTGCGCCGTTGCCACGCCGAATCGCCAGTTGCATGTAGGCGCTAACTTTTCGCGGATTACGCTTGTGCGAGGGTTGGCCCGCGAATATATAGGCGCCAAAACGGGGTTGTTGGGTGAGTCGAATGAACGATACCGTTACACTTGGCTACGTGCCCTCCGAAGAGGAGCCGTTCATGAACGAACGGCAGAAGTCTTACTTCAGAGCAAAGTTGGTTGCCTGGAAGAACGACATCCTCCGCGAAGCTCGCGAAACCCTCGAAATACTCCAGCAGGAAAACGCCAACCATCCGGATCTTGCCGATCGTGCATCATCCGAGACGGACCGTGCCATCGAACTCAGGGCGCGCGACCGTCAACGCAAGTTGATCTCCAAGATCGACTCGGCGCTGCAGAGGATTGACGAGGGTACCTACGGCTATTGCGAGGAGACCGGCGAGCCGATCTCGCTGAAGCGACTGGACGCACGTCCGATCGCCACGCTGTCGATCGAAGCGCAGGAGCGCCACGAGCGCCGCGAAAAGGTCTATCGCGACGACTGATCGCGGGATACCAGAACAAGAAAAAGGCGGCTTCGGCCGCCTTTTTTCTTGTCTGATGCCGGCCGTGCTATCGTTTGTGGCTGGTCAGCTCGCCGAGCAGCTTCGCCATCTCGTCGTCAAGCGACGGATCGGCGGCCTTTGCCGGCTTGGCCTGCGGTTTGTCGTCAAGCGAGACTTCCAGCTCTTTCATCAGCGTCTCGTCGATTTCTTCGCCGCGCATTGGCGCGACTGCCGGGGCAGGTGACGATCGAACTGGAGGGGCGTAGCCCGCAGGAATGGCGGGCCTCGGCGCCGGACTGGGAGCAGCCGGTGCAGTCGGTGAGAGCGGTAGCCTGGGCGGTGCCTGCTTGACGGGAGCTGGCGGCGTGGGCTGCTGCGGTCTGGCAGCCGGTGCCTGTGCCGGCCGCTGGACCGTTGGTTGCGCTGCTGCTTGGCGGGCCGGTTGGGCAGCTTGCTGTCCGGCTTCGGTGCCGGTCAGCGCCGGGCGGCGCGGTGCTGTCATCCGGATATCTGTTTCGATAACGACATCTGTCGGTCCGCCGATCAGGAGCAGATGTTCGATGTCGTCGCGGCGCACCAGGACAAGCCGCCTCTGGCTGTCGACGGCAGTCGCGTCCATGACGGCAAGGCGCGTCTTCCTGTTCCTGCCACCGGCAACGAAGGTACCGAAAGTCAGGCTGCGGATCAGCTTGACGATGACCAGCACGATGACAAGCAGCACCAGCGCAGCGAACGTCCACAGCACTGCTGCCGCATATCCGGGTCCCGCCACGCTATCCAGCCATTCGAACATATCTTTTCCCCGTCGCCGCGCCGGGGCGACACTAACGCCTTGCCGCCGCGCCCGGCAAGTTGCCATTCGCGTATTACAGCCACGTTTGAAGCTAAGCGCATGATCTTGCCTCAGGCTTGCACCGCCTTTTTGAGGCTGGGCCTTTTCCCGGTAAGGAGAATGTGATTCAACCGCTTCCGTATGAGGGAGCTGGAGAGACTCGCAGGGGCATGGCCAAGGAAACGCGTAACGACTTTTATCCGGTTCCGATCGTGGATCAGGCAGCGCGCCCCGACGCCATCACGCGGCTGATCATCTTTATCGTCGTGCTGACCGGCGCGGCCATCGTATTCGGTGTGTTCCGCGAACGCCTGGGCGATCCGTTCCTGCTTGGCATGCTTGGCGTGCTTGCGATGATCGGCGTCGGCTATCTCTTCGCCACCGCCATCGGCTTCATCCAGATTTCCCCGCGCTCGCCTGCCGACGGCCTGTCCAAGGCCTTTGTCGATTCGATGTCGCAAGGGCTGGTGGTGACTGACGCCAAGGGTCGCGTGGTCTATGCCAACCGCGCCTATGCCGACATGACGGGAGCCACCACCGCATCGGACTTGAAAACGGTCGATGGCCTGTTGTCGGATGTGCCAGAGGCGTCGTCGACCATTTCCGAGTTGGCGTCGGGCCTGCGCGACGGTCAGGCGGGCGACGGCGAATTTCGGCTTGGTCAATCCGTTCGTCCAGGCGCTGCACCGGGCGCGCGCTGGTATCGCGTGCGGGCGCGTGCCTTCAGCATTCCCGGCCAACGCCAGCCGCTGAATGCCTGGCAGCTTGCCGATATTTCGCCGGAGCGGGCGGAGCAGGAACGCTTCTTCCTCGATCTCCAGCAGGCCATCGATCACCTCGACCACGCGCCGGCGGGTTTCTTCTCGGCGGACCAGGATGGCCGCATCACCTATGTCAATGCGACGCTGGCCGACTGGCTCGGCATCGATCTGGCGAGCTTCACCCCCGGCGCCATCAGCCTGGACGAGGTCGTTGCCGGCGACGGCATGGCGCTTGTCCGCTCCGTCAAGGCCGATCCGGGGACGACGCGCAATGCGGTGATCGACCTCGACCTTGCGACGGTGAATGGCGAAGCCCTGCCGGTTCGTTTCATGCACCGCGTCTCGGCGAGCCGCGAGGGCGTCAACGGGCCGACGCGCACCATCGTTCTCAACCGCACCCAGGGCGAGGACTCCTCCGCCCAGTTGCGCGCTTCGGAAGTGCGCTTCACCCGATTCTTCAATTCGACACCGATGGCCATTGCAGGCGTCGACCAGGCCGGGCGCATCCTGCGCACCAATGCGCCGTTCCTGTCGCTGTTCTCGTCGGTCGTCGACAGGGATGCGGTCGACCGGCGCGTGCGCCTCGACACCGTCATCCACGAGCGCGACCGCGCGGCATTTGCTGCGGCGCTCGAGCGCGCGCATCAGCGCCAGGCCGACATCGCGCCGATCGACACCGTGATGCCCGACAACGAGGAGCGCCACATGCGCTTCTACGTCAACGCTGTCGCCGACGGTTCGGACGCGGAGGGTGCTGAGGAAGCGGCGATCGTCTATGCCGTCGAGACGACCGAGCAGAAGGCGCTCGAGAGCCAGATGGCGCAGAGCCAGAAGATGCAGGCGGTGGGCCAACTCGCCGGCGGTATCGCCCACGACTTCAATAACGTGCTTACCGCCATCATCATGGCGTCGGACCTGCTTTTGACCAATCATCGGCCGTCGGATCCGTCCTTCCCCGACATCATGAACATCAAGCAGAACGCCAACCGCGCCGCCTCTCTGGTCAGGCAGCTTCTTGCATTTTCGCGCAAGCAGACCCTGCGTCCGGAAGTGCTCAACCTTACCGACGTGCTTGCCGACCTGCGCACGCTGCTTGCCCGCCTGGTCGGCAACGGCATCAAGCTCAAGATCGACCATGGCCGCGACCTCTGGCCCATCCGGGCCGACATCGGCCAATTGGAGCAGGTCGTGGTCAATCTCGCGGTTAACGCGCGCGACGCCATGCCTGATGGCGGCGACCTGATGGTACGGACCAAGAATGTTCCGGTCGAAGATTGCAAGGCCTATGGCTACCGCGAACTGGTTCCGGCCGACTACGTGCTGGTCGAGGTCGAGGATACCGGCAGCGGCATCGCGCCCGAGGTGCTGAAGAAGATCTTCGAGCCGTTCTTCACCACCAAGGAGGTCGGCAAGGGCACGGGTCTCGGCTTGTCGATGGTCTATGGCATCATCAAGCAGACCGGCGGCTTCATCTATTGCGACTCCGAGGTCGGCAAGGGGACTGTGTTCCGCATCTTCCTGCCGCGGCACGTGGCCAAGGCGCAGCCGGCGGATGAAGTGAGGCCGGAGGCATCGGTTGCTGCCACGGCCAAGTCACAGGAAGCCGGGGCGGGCAACGTCGCCAAGGACCTGTCCGGCTCGGCCACGGTTCTGCTGGTCGAGGACGAGGATGCGGTGCGCATGGGTGGGGTGAGGGCGCTCACCTCGCGTGGCTACACCGTCCACGAGGCATCGTCGGGCGTCGAGGCTCTCGAGATATTCGACGAACTCAAGGGCCAGATCGACATCGTGGTGTCCGACGTCGTCATGCCCGAGATGGACGGCCCGACGCTGCTCGGCGAGTTGCGCAAGCGCCAGCCCGATATCAAGTTCGTCTTCGTTTCTGGCTATGCCGAGGACGCTTTCGCCAAGAACCTTCCAGCCGATGCGCAGTTCGGATTCCTGCCCAAGCCGTTCTCGCTCAAGCAACTGGCGACGGTCGTCAAAGAGGTGCTCGAGAGCTAGGCACCGCGTATTCAGTTCAGTTCTGCCCGAACTTCTATTAGCTTTCCCGTATGTGGCGATCATGCCATCATGCAGGCAAGCGCGTCGTCGGGGGTGACCAATGCAGACTACGCCGCACAACGAAGCAAGGCGCGGTGACTACGCTGAAACGGTGCTATTGGCCGGCGATCCGCAGCGGTCGGAGTGGATTGCCGCAACTTTCCTAGACGACGTCATGTGCGTGAACCGGGTGCGCGGCGCCCTCGGCTACACCGGCAGGTTCCGTGGCGTTCCGATAAGCGTCCAGACCACCGGCATCGGCGCGCCATCGATGGCCATCTATGCGCACGAACTTCTGGAGACCTATGGCGCCAGGACTTTGATCCGCGTCGGCACATGCGGCGGGTTGGCCGAGCACGTCAGGCTGCGCAGCCTGGTCATCTCGCAATCGTCGAGCAATGACGGCGCCGTCAACCGGCAGCTGTTCGGCTTCTACAGCTACGCGCCGAGCGCCGACTTCGATCTTTTGCGCCGCGCGGCACAGCGCGCCACCGAGCTGGGTCTGGACCATCATGTCGGCCAGACCGCTTCGAGCGATGTTTTCTACCACCCCGATGTGCTTGGACGCTTTGCCGGGGTCCGCGCCCATGGCGCATTGGCGGTCGATATGGAGACCAGCCTGCTCTACACGGTCGCCGCCCGCTTCCATGCCAAGGCCCTGTCGATCTGCACCGTGGTGGACAGCCTCGTTACCGACGAGCAGACGGACACGTCCGAGCGGCAGGAGCTCTTCACCGACATGGTGCGGCTTGCACTCGACGTTGCTATCCCGGCGGAGGCGGGTACGCCCCAGCGGTAGCGCTGCCACCGGCCTGTGGTAGCATGGCTCCGGCCTTGTGAGTCGGCCAACTTTCCCGCGTCATCCCGATCTATGAATGGAGCCGCCGGCGCCCTGGCAAGTTCCGCGCAAGCGATGTTCCATACCCTGATGGGGAGTTCTGGTCTGAGTTCATTGCGTGTGTGCAATCGGACGAAGGGACAGCCGATGGAACAGTTTGTCGAGGAAAGCATGAAGAGGCGTCTGACCGAGCCGGTCGACATACTCACCGCAGTCAGCATCCTGAAATCGCACGGCTATTGGGGGGACGAACTGGTCCTAGCGATCACCAGGATATTCTACGTCGATCTTGACACTTACAACGAGGTGGTCGGCGCCGCCTGAAGCAGATCAAGCGGCGGGAAAATAAGTGCCGCGATGTTGCACCGCAGCATGGTGGGCTTGCTATTTCGAGCCAAATGATCCATATGCGGCGTCATAGGCGCTTGGGCCGGGCTTACGGCTTTCTCCCCAGAGAGACTGGTTGCGTCTGTTTTCTCCCTTTCCGGCAACGGAAGGTGGCGGAATAGACCCGCGGCATGAGGCCAGCGGGCACGACAGCGCAGCCGAGCGGACACGCGTCCGCCGCCTTGTCGTTTCACACGAGATTCGGGCCGGCAGGTTGCGCCCTGCCGCCATTGTTGTTTGTGACGGGAAAGCCGTCGCACGAAAGAAGAAGATATTGACGAATGAAATCAATGCGGAGCTGAACGGCTTCGCCAAACTCGGCATTACCGGCGCGCTGCTCAAGGCCACCCAGATGGCCGGATTCACTGAGCCCAAGCCGATCCAGATCGAGTCGATCCCGGCGCAGCTGGCCGGCCGCGACATCCTCGGCATCGCCCAGACCGGTTCCGGCAAGACCGCAGCCTTCTCGCTGCCGATCCTGCATAAGATCATGGCGCTCGGCACCAAGCGCCGGCCCAAGACGGCGCGTGCGCTGATCCTGGCGCCGACGCGCGAGCTCGCCGTGCAGATCGAAGACACCATCAAGATCCTCGCCAAGGGTGCGCATGTTTCGACCGCGCTGGTCCTCGGCGGCGTGTCGCGTTTCTCGCAGGTCAAGAAAATCGCTCCGGGCGTCGACGTGCTGATTGCCACGCCCGGCCGCCTGACCGACCTCGTCCGTGAAGGCGACCTCGTGTTGGCCGACACCCAGTGGCTGGTCCTCGACGAGGCCGACCGCATGCTCGACATGGGCTTCATCAACGACGTCAAGCGCATCGCCAAGGCGACCGCGCGCAACCGTCAGACCGCCCTGTTTTCGGCAACCATGCCGGCTGAGATCGCTGAATTGGCGCAGGGCCTGCTCAAGGATCCGATTCGCGTCGAAGTTGCGCCGCAGAGCACGACCGCGGCCGAAATCCGCCAGAGCATCATCCTTGCGCGCACCAAGCAGAAGCGTCAGATCCTGGCCAAGATGCTGGCCGATGACGCCATGACCTCGGTCCTGGTCTTCGCCCGCACCAAGCATGGCGCCGACCGTGTCGTGAAGGATCTGGATCGCGACGGCTTTCCCGCCGCCGTCATCCACGGCAACAAGTCGCAGAATGCGCGACAGGCCGCGCTCAACGGCTTCCGCGCCGGCAAGGTCCGCATCCTCGTTGCCACCGATATCGCAGCACGCGGCATCGACGTGCCCGGCATCAGCCACGTCGTGAACTTCGACCTGCCTGACGAAGCCGAAAGCTACGTCCACCGTATCGGCCGTACCGGCCGTAATGGCGCTAACGGCGTTGCGGTCACGTTGGTCGATCCCTCGGAAAACTCGAAGCTGAGGCAGGTCGAGCGCATCATCCGCATGAAGCTGACCATTGATGCCGACCATCTTGGCGAACCGGATCCGGCACGTCCGGCCGGCGAGCCGCGCAGCTTCGTGCCAGCCAACGACCGCGGTGATCGCGAGGAACGCCGGCCCAGCGGTCAGCGCCCGCGCGGAAACAATGGCGGCAAGCCGAAGGGCGATCGTCCGAATGGAAATGCACCCAAGGGTGGCAAGCGCCGCTTCGGCGCGCGCAAGCCGAACACGCGCGCAGCATAAGCTGTGCAGCAGATCGGGCCTGCCTGGTCCATTTGCTGATGTGGCATGAATAGGTTAGGGCGGTCGGGGCGGTGCTTCGGCCGCCCTTTCGTTTGAGGGGTCTGCATGGCCGGGATAGCGACGCTCGCAATCGCCTATGTGCTGTCGCAGTTCTACCGCTCGTTCATGGCCGTGCTGACGCCGGCGCTCACCGCCGATCTCGGCGCCACCAAGGCGCAATTGTCCTTCGCCTCGGGAGCCTTCTTCATCGCCTTCGCCCTGGCGCAATTTGCCATCGGCGTTTCGCTCGATCGCTTTGGTCCGCGGCGCACGGCCTCGACGCTGCTTTTGTTCGGTGGCGGGGGCGGCGCGCTGTTTTTTGCCTCGGCCACTGCGCCCTGGATGGTGATTGCCGCGATGGCGATGATCGGCATCGGCTGCGCCCCGGTGTTGATGTCGTCGCTGTTCATCTTCGCCCGCACATTTTCGATCGCGCGTTTTGCCGTGCTTGCCTCCTGGATGGTCGCATTCGGTACGGCCGGTAACGTCATCGGTGCCGCGCCGTTGGCCCAGGCCGCCGAGGCATTCGGCTGGCGGCCAGTCATGGCCGGGCTCGGGGTCATCACCATGTTGGCCGCCCTCGCGGTGCTGGCGCTTGTGCGCGACCCGAAATCTCCTGATGGCGTGGACGGCGATGCCACTGGCTTTGGCGGCTATCTCGCACTGTTGCGCATGCGGGTCCTGTGGCCGATCATCCCGCTCACCGCGATCAATTATGCGCCGACAACCGGCATCAGGGGCCTGTGGTCAGGGCCCTATCTCGTCGATGTCTATGGCGCGGATGCTTTGATGATCGGGCAGGTGACGTTTTTCATGGCCTTGGCCATGGTCGCTGGCGCCTTCGTCTATGGTCCCCTCGACACGATGTTCCGTACCAGGAAGTGGGTTGCGGTGGTTGGAAATACCATTGGCCTCGCGGCGATCCTCTATCTCGCGCTCAATGTCGTATCCGATCTGACCACCGTTACGGTCGTCTTCGTCATCATCGGCCTGACCGGCGGCAGCTATGGCCTGCTGATGGCGCACGCGCGCGCCTTTCTGCCGCCGCATCTGATCGGACGCGGCGTGACGCTGATGAACTTCTTCTCCATTGGCGGCGTGGGCGCAATGCAGTTTGCAACCGGTGCCGTGGTCACGGCAAGTTCCGTGCCGGGCGATCCGACTGCGTCATATCAGGCGCTGTTCTGGTTCTACGTTGTGATGCTCGGGGCTGCGATTGTCGTCTACCTCTGGGCGCGTGACGCCAAACCCGAAGCTGCTGCCGAAGCTGAGCTTCAGTCGTAGCTTGATCGTCTGAGATAGATGAGAGGCACTCTCTTCCATCGCGTAGAGGCACGCAGCGCCATCTCGCGAAAAGGCCGCGGCAGCAGGAAAAGGAGCTTCATGCCCCATGTCAGGCGCCGCGGGAACGTAACCTCGAAGCCGCTCTTGCGCATTGCCTTGCAAATCCGCTCGGCTGCAGCGTCGACTGCCATCATCGCCGGCATGGAGAACGCGCTTTTCTCCGTCAGCGGCGTGGCGACGAAACCCGGGTTCATCACCTGCGTGCGGATGTTCATCTTGTCGAAGTCGAACTTCAGCGCCTCGGCGATGATGTTGACCGCAGCCTTGGTGGCGCCATAGGCAGCCGTGGTTGGCCAGCCGAAATAGGCGCTGATCGATCCCATGATCACGACGTGCCCGCGACCGCGGTTGCGCATGCGCTCGACAACCGGCACCAGGCCGTTGAGGACGCCAAAGACGTTGACCGCAAAGCTCTGTCGGAAGGTCTCCAATCGAAGATTGTCGCCGGTCACCGGCATGTAGGCGCCGGCGTTGAAGATGGCCAGCACGATCGGTCCTGCCTGTGCCTCGATCGCTGCCACGGCGGCGGCCATGCCGGCCTCGTCGGTCACGTCGGACGGAAAGGACAGGACCCGGCCGGTCATGCCCTGGGTCTCTTCGATCAGCGTGTCGATCGGATCATTGGGGCGTACGGTCACGGCGACCGTGTAGCCCTCCTTGGCCAGCAGGCGCGCGACCGAACGACCGATTCCGGTGCTGCCACCGGTGATCCATGCGACCCCATCGCGCGGGTCCGCCCGATATGTGCTCACCCCATCCCCCTCGAAGCTGCCTGCTGATGCTCTAGCGAGGCGGCGCGTCGATGGGAAGTCCGTTTTGCCCTGAGCCGCCCTCCTATGCCAATTGCCGTCATATTGCAGGGTTGCGTCCCGTTTGACGCCAAGATGCAATGGGCCAGAGAATTTCATCCCTTGAAAGCGCGGCCTCACATTTCTAGGGTTCGTCGGCGAATTAGGAAGGAATCTTCATGCGCTCGGTGATCGATGCCATCGGCAACACGCCTTTGATCCGGCTCAAGCGGGCCTCGGAGGAAACGGGTTGCGAAATCCTCGGCAAGGCCGAGTTCATGAACCCCGGCCAGTCGGTCAAGGATCGCGCCGGTCTGTTCATCATCCGTGACGCCGAGCAGCGCGGTCTGCTCCGGCCCGGCGGGGTGATCGTCGAAGGTACTGCCGGCAATACCGGCATCGGTCTGACCGTCGTCGCCAAGGCACTCGGCTACCGCACGGTAATCGTCATTCCCGACACCCAGAGCCAGGAAAAGAAGGACGCCCTTCGCTTGCTCGGCGCCGAACTGATCGAGGTTCCTGCCGTTCCCTACAAGAACCCGAACAACTACGTGAAGGTTTCCGGCCGGCTTGCCGAACAATTGGCCAGGTCCGACCCCAATGGGGCGATCTGGGCCAACCAGTTCGACAATGTTGCCAACCGTGAAGGCCACATCCGCACGACGGCGGAAGAGATCTGGCAGCAGACCGGCGGCAAGGTTGACGCGTTCGTTTCGGCAGTCGGCACCGGCGGCACGTTGGCCGGCGTGGCTATCGGCCTCAAGGCCAAGCGCCATGCGGTTAAGATCGCGCTCGCCGATCCGCTGGGCGCATCCCTGTACAGCTACTACACGACAGGCGAACTGAAGGCCGAGGGCAGTTCGATCACCGAAGGCATCGGCCAGGGGCGCATCACCGCCAATCTCGACGGCTTCTCGCCGGACTTCTCCTTCCAGATCCCCGACGAAGAGGCGCTGCCCATCGTTTTCAACCTGATCCAGGAAGAGGGCATCTGCGTCGGCGGCTCCACAGGCATCAACATCGCTGGGGCGATGCGCCTGGCGCGGGAACTCGGACCGGGCCATACCATTGTGACCGTACTTGCGGATTTCGGCACGCGTTATCAATCCAAGCTGTTCAATCCGGATTTCCTGCGCAGCAAGAACCTGCCCGTTCCCGATTGGATGGAGAGCGAGCCCAATATCGCGGTTCCGTTCGAGGTGGCATGATGGCATTTTCGACCCAGGCGGTCTTTCGCGACGATGCTTATCTGCGCGAGACCGAGGCGACCGTGGTCGGCATCAACGACCGCGGCGGCATCATTCTTGACCGGACCATCTTTTATGCCACGTCGGGCGGCCAGCCCGGCGATACCGGTCTTTTGAGGCGCGGCGACGGCAGCAACATCTCGGTTGCTGCCACGATTGCCGGCGAGACCAAGGACGAGATCATCCATGTTCCGGGGCTGGAGCAGGCCGTGCCGGAAATCGGCGAACGCCTGAAGCTTTCGATCGACTGGCCGCGCCGGCACCTTTTGATGCGCATGCACGCCGCCTGCCATCTGCTGACCGTGGTGTGCCCATATCCGATAACCGGGGCGTCGGTCAGCGAGGAGGACTCGCGCGTCGACTTCGACATTCCCGACGCCGGCTTCACCAAGGAAGACGTCACGTCCCAGATGATGGAACTCGTCCGCGCCAACCACCCGATCTACAACAGGTGGATCTCCGATGACGAACTCGCGGCAAATCCGACGCTGGTGAAGTCGAAGAACGTTCGGCCGCCTTCCGGCACCGGCAAGATCAGGCTGGTCTGCATCGGCGACAACGCCTCGATCGACAGCCAGCCCTGCGGCGGAACCCATGTTGCCGGCACGGCCGAAATCGGCGAGATCCATATCGGCAAGATCGAGAAGAAGGGGCGCGAGAACCGCCGCTTCCGCATCCGCTTCGGCGCGATGCCTTCCAACTGAACCGGAGACTGCCATGAGCGACAAAAGCGCTTTCGTCATCGATGCGGATTGGCTGGAAAAGCGGCTGGGCACGCCCGGACTGTCGATCGTCGACGCCTCCTGGTACATGCCGGCGCAGAAGCGCGATGCGCGGGCCGAATACGATGCCGCCCACATCCCGGGGGCGGTGTTCTTCGACCAGGACCTGGTCGTCGATCCGGATTCGACCTTGCCGCATACGCTGCCATCGCCATCCCTTTTCGCCCGCTTTGCCGGTTCGATGGGCATTTCGGCTGACGACACCATCGTGGTCTACGACGGACCCGGTTTCATGGCCGCGCCGCGCGTCTGGTGGATGTTCCGCATCATGGGCGTGTTCCAGGTCTATATCCTGGACGGCGGTTTCGAGCGCTGGAAGGCTGCAGGCCGGCCGGTGACCGCCGAGCCGACCAAGACCGCTCCGGGCGTCTTCCACGTCGACTATGACGCGTCCAAGGTCGTTTCGCTCGCCGAGATGCGCAAGATCGTCGACACCGGCAGCGCCCAGGTCGCCGATGCGCGTTCCGCGGGACGTTTCGAGGGCACCGACCCGGAGCCGCGGGCTGGCCTGCGCTCGGGCCATATGCCGGGCGCTCGCAGCGTACCTTCGGGGACGCTGTCCGAGAACGGCGAACTGTTGCCGCTCGACCGCCTGCAGGCGACGCTCGAAGCGGCTGGCATCGACCTGTCCAAGCCGGTGGTCACGTCCTGCGGTTCTGGCGTCACGGCTGCCGTCATCGCGCTTGCGCTGCAATCGCTCGGCCATGGCGACGTCAGGCTTTACGACGGCTCGTGGACCGAGTGGGGCGGCATGTCCGACACGCCTGTGGTGACGGGAAAAGCATGAACATGGCCGCGGACCGCAGCGAGAATATCGAGGTCACGGTCACGTTTCTGGAGATGCACGTGCCGCCGGCCTACACGCCGCCGCTGCCGGTCAATCGCCAGATAGCGCTGCTCAGGACCCGAAACATACCGCTGCATTACTACCGCTATCTCGCCGATCGGGTCGGCCGCAAATGGCATTGGGTCAACATCCTCCGGCTCGATGACGAAGAACTTGCCGCCGGGCTGCATCGCGAGGACCGCGACATTCGCGTGCTCTATCTCGATGGCGCGCCGGCCGGCTTCCTCGATCTCAAGCCGCATCTGCCCGACGAGGTCGAACTCGCCTATTTCGGCATGATGGACCATGCCATGGGGCAGGGCATCGGACGCTGGTTCCTTGGTGCCGCGATCGCTGCCGCGTGGTCATATCGCCCGAACAAGGTGACGGTGCAGACCTGCACGCTCGACCATCCGGCAGCTCTTCCGCTCTACCAGAAGATGGGTTTTTCGCCGGTCGCGCAGAAGACCGAGACGGTGCGGACCATGACCTTTGCCGAACGTTCGGCGAGCGTCATGCGGCCGTGAACGCATACAACCCAGGCTGAACCGTCCGTTCATCGCTTCTTCAGGTTGCTTCTGGCATTTTCCAGCCCATCGGATCTGACCATCTGGTCGACGTGCAAGGAGAATTGAAGATGTTGAACCGCCGTACGCTTGCTGCCGCGCTGATCGCCGTACTTGCCGCGCCTTCTTTCGCTGCCGCGCAGGCGACGACGCCTTCGGCGTCGCAGATCGAGCGCCAGCTTCAGGCAGCGCCGACGACGAAGCTCAGGCCCAACCAGCGCGTGACCGTGCGCGAATTCAAGCGCCGCCCCGATCTGCGCCGCATGGCCCCGTCGATCGACATCCAGTCGATCAACTTCGCCTTTGGCTCGGCCGAGGTTCCCTATTCGCAATACGGCAAGGTGGAGAACATCGCCAACGCGCTCGAGCGCATTCTGCGCCGCGACCCCGGTGCCCGCGTGCTGATCGAGGGGCACACCGATGCCGTCGGTTCGTTTGCGTCGAACCAGGCGCTATCCGAGCGCCGCGCCGCATCGCTGAAGCAGACGCTGGTGCGTGAGTTCGGCATTCCGCGCTATGCCCTGGAGACGGTCGGTTATGGCGAGGAGTTCCTGCTGGTGCCGACCCAGAACGAGAACTGGCGCAACCGCCGCGTCACGCTGCGCCGCTACGACGCCTTCATCCGCTAGCACTTGCTAGGACAGTTCGATGAGCCCGGTTCGCGAGAGCCGGGCTTTTTCGTTCTCGGACTGTTGGCGCGTTGGCAGCGTAAATCGGGTGGGCACGACGGTTTAGGAACCATAGGTTGCGGCCGATGTCCAACGAGGATTGCCGCCATGACCATCCGTTTCCAGGCTCTTCCTACCGATGCGGTGCGCGCGCTTCAGCGTGGCGCGCCCGATGCATATGGCATGAAACCCGAACGCAAGATTTCGGACGGCGACGGCGTGCCGTGCCGCCATTGCCTCGGCAATGTGGGTGAGGGCGAGGCTTATCTCGTGCTTGCCTACCGGCCGTTCCCCGAGTTGCAGCCCTATGCCGAAACCGGCCCGATCTTCCTGCATGCCGAGGCGTGTACGCGGGCAGAAGAGGCCGACGAATTGCCGGAGCTTTTCACCCGGACGCGGGACTACATCCTGCGCGGCTACAGCAGTGACGACCGCATCGTCTACGGCACCGGCGCGGTGACGCCGACGCCCGAGATCGTCGGCAAGGCAGGAGAATTGCTTGCGCGGCCGGACGTCGCCTATGTCCACATGCGCTCGGCAAGGAACAATTGCTATCAGTGCCGGATCGAGTTGGTAGGCACATCCGACGCAGATGCCTGACTGAGTGCCATGAAAAAAAAGCCCGCCGCATTGCTGCGACGGGCTTCGGATCATGATTAAGAATGCGCTTAGTTGAACTTGTACTTCGCGCCGACGCGGATAGTGTGGAAGTCTGGCTCAATACCATTGCTGGCACCGGTTCCGAAGTCCACGTTGCCGTATTTGGCGTATCGATATTCGAGGTTGAGGGCAGTCTTGTCGGTCAATGCTGCCTCAAGGCCCGCGCCGACCACAAATCCACTCGAACTGTCGGTGAGACTTGGAGGCGCTCCGGCACCGTACGGCTCCGCCTTGAAATGCTGCCAGCTGTAGCCGACGAGAGCGTAAGCGAGCGTAGTCGCAGATAGCTTTACACCGCCACGTGCCAGGACATCAAAGCCGTAATCTGACTTGAACTCAAAGCCCGAACCCCCAAAGTCACTTTTGCTTGAAATTCCGGAGATGCGGCCATCAACGAGAGCACCAAGAACCCAGTGCTCACCGAATTCGTGATCATAGCCAATGCTGGCCTCGGCAAAGACACCGTCGCCGCTAACAGCAAAGGGCAGGCCAAGACTGATCTCTTCGTTCACCATGGCGCCGGCGCCAATTGCGCCGCCGACATAGAAGCCAGTCCAATTGTAGGCCTGTGCTTCAATAGCTGAGGTTTCGCCGTTTTGGCCACCGAAACGATAGTTTGCGGCAACCGTAAAGGTATGTGTCGAGCTATCGACATCAAGAAGTCCGGGCGCGTCAAACGGGTTCGCAGTCCCGTAATTTGCGTAACGATACTCAGACTTTAGGGTCCAATTGCCGGTCAGCACTGTCTCAATGCCGGCCCCCGCAAAATAGCCATCGGCGTTCCAGTCCAGGGAAGCCCCGATTCCCGTCAGTTCGAAGTGCTGCCAGCTGTAGCCTGCAGAAACGAAGCCCAGAGTAGTGGGGGTTACCAGATATCCAAGGCGGAAGCCGCCATCGAAACCATATTTGCCCTCAATCGAGCTATCCGGGGGCAAGAAGAAGTTGCTTCCGACATTCCCAAAGCGAGCGTCTGCGAAGGCGCCGATCAGAAGGCGGTCGGTGAGCATATGGTCATAGCCCACGGTGAGTTCTCCGTAGACGCCATCGCCGCCAAGGGCATTCAGATCAGCGCCGGCGAAGCCAAGCCCGTTGAGCGCCGCCCCGACACCGCCGCCGAAGCCGACATAGATGCCGCTCCAGTTGAAGGCCGCCGGCGATTCTGCCGACACTGCATCCGCAGCATGCGATGCCGAGTTGATTGCAGCAGCCGAAGCGGCCCCCAGCAGGAGTGCTGCGAAAGTCTTTCCAAAGTGCATTACATTACCCCACTACCAATAATCGGCTATATGGCACGTTGGGGCTGTCTATGCTGCAACTAATTTGTCACACTGAGAGATTAGCGAGTGGTGCACCCGAGAATTCGCACTGAATAGGCAAAGTCGAGCGAAGATAGGCGAGGTGAAAAGCAAGTCGAGCCCGCCGCACCAATGGAGCGGGCCCGACGGACTACTCCTGGCGAATCACGCGGCCAGTGCCGACTTTGCTTCAGTCACCTCGTAGCCGAGCGCTTCGGCGACCGCGCGGTTGGTGATCCGACCGCGGTGGATGTTCAACCCGTTGCGCAGATGCGGCTCGTCAGCAATGGCCTTGAGCCCGCGGTCGGCGAGCGCCAGGCCATAGTGCAGCGTGGCGTTGTTGAGCGCGTGGGCCGAAGTCACGGGCACCGCCCCCGGCATGTTGGCGACGCAGTAATGGATGATGCCGTCGACCTCGTAGGTCGGGTCGGCATGGGTGGTCGCATGCGAGGTCTCGAAGCAGCCACCCTGGTCGATGGCGACATCGACGAGGACTGCACCCTTCTTCATGCCCGACAGCATTTCGCGGCTGACCAGCTTTGGCGCGGCGGCACCGGGAATGAGCACCGCACCGATGATGAGATCGGCCGAGAAGCACTCTTCCTCGAGCGCTTCGACCGTAGAATAGCGCGTGTGGACACGTCCGCCGAAAATGTCGTCGAGCTGGCGCAGGCGCGGGATCGATCGGTCGATGATGCTGACGTCGGCGCCGAGACCGGCGGCCATGCGCGCGGCATGAAGGCCGACCACGCCCCCGCCGATGACCGCGACCTTGCCCGGAAGCACACCGGGCACGCCTCCGAGCAGCACGCCGCGACCGCCATAGGCTTTTTGCAGCGCTGTCGCTCCCGCCTGGATCGCCAGTCGCCCGGCGACTTCCGACATCGGCGCCAGCAGCGGCAGGCCGCCGCGCTCGTCAGTGACCGTTTCATAGGCGACCGCCGTAACGCCGGAGGCCATCAGGCCTTTGGTCTGATCCGGATCCGGCGCGAGGTGGAGATAGGTGTAGAGGATCTGGCTGTCGCGCAGTTGCACCCATTCGTGCGGCTGCGGCTCCTTGACCTTGACGATCATGTCGGAGCGCGTGAACACTTCCTCGGCGGTCTTGGCGATCTGGGCGCCTGCGGCGCGGTAGGCATTGTCGTCGGCGCCGATGCCTGCGCCGGCGCCCGTCTCGACCAGCACTTCGTGGCCGTGGGCGACATACTCACGTACCGAGCCGGGAGTGAGCCCGACGCGGTATTCGTGGTTTTTGATTTCCTTCGGGCAACCTACGCGCATTTTATGCTCCTCCGCAGCCATTTCGGCCATTGTTCTTTATTGACGAAGTCAATCACGAATCGTTCCGAATATGTTTGCGAAATGAGTTGCGCGTAAAGGTTGAGGTCGATAATCCTTGCATAAATAGGCATCATTCTCGAAGGAAATTCGAAAAATGCCGTTGGACAGGATCGATATCGCCATTCTGGATGCCTTGCAGAAGGATGGGCGCCTGCCCAATGCTGCGCTTGCCGAGAAGGTCGGCCTCTCGCAATCCGCCTGTTCCCGTCGCCTCGATAACCTCGAAAAGTCGGGCGTCATCGCTGGTTATCACGCTCGGCTTTCCAACACGGCCCTCGGTCACCAGATGACGGTGATCGTGCATATCTCGCTGTCCGGGCAGTTCGAAAAGACGCTGTCCGACTTCGAGGTGGCGGTGAAACGCTGCCCCAATATCCTGTCCTGCCATCTGATGTCGGGCGAATACGACTACATCCTGCGCATCGCTGCCCGCGACCTGCCGGACTATGAGCGCATTCACAAGGAATGGCTCTCGGCCATGCCGCACGTCACCAAGATCAATTCGTCCTTCGCCCTGCGCGAGATCGTCGACCGCACCGTCATGGGCATCCGGCCGGACCTGGCCTGACTGGTTGGAGCGGCAGTCGGCCGAAGCGCCGGCATCCGCTGGCTCAATCCATTTCCCGAAGCTTGTCGCGGGGCTGTCACGCGACTCGGCTGGACTCGGACGAATTTTGGCGCAAGATTTGATCTTTCGGACGCCGGCTAAATACTGTCAGTTCATTTCCCTGGAGAATGAAAATGTCCAACATGCTTCACCCCATATCTCGCCGTTCCTTTCTCGCGGGTTCCGCCGCGGCGAGTGCGCTTGTGATGCTGCATCCGTTCTCGGCGCGCGCGCAGGCCAACCAGGCGCATTTGCGCATCATGGAAACCACCGATCTGCACGTCCACGTGTTTCCCTACGACTACTACGCCGACAAGCCAAACGACACGATGGGCGTCGCCCGCACCGCATCGATCATCGATGCCATCCGCGCCGAAGCCAGCAACTCGATCCTGGTCGACAATGGCGACTTCCTGCAGGGCAATCCGATGGGCGACTATATGGCCTATCAGCGCGGCATGAAGGATGGCGACGTCCATCCCATCATCAAGGCGATGAATGCGCTGGGCTATGATTGCTCGACACTCGGCAACCACGAGTTCAATTACGGCCTCGACTACATGTTCAAGGTGCTGGCCGGAGCGAACTTCCCCGTCGTCTGCGCCAACCTGACCAAGGGCCAACTCGCCGCCGATGCCGCCAAGGACGAGCTGTTCCTCAAGCCTTACGTGATCCTGGACAAGAAGGTGAAGGACGGCGCCGGCGCCGAGCACCCGATACGCATCGGCCTGATCGGCTTCGTGCCGCCGCAGGTGATGACCTGGGATTCCCGGCATCTCAACGGCAAGGCGATGACCCGCGACATCGTCAAGGCGGCCGAGGCCTGGGTGCCGCAGATGAAGGAGGAGGGGGCCGAGATCATCGTGGCGCTTTCGCATTCCGGCATGGGCACGCCGCAAGCCGGGGAAAACCTCGAAAATGCCTCGATCCTGCTCGCCGGCGTCGATGGTATCGATGCCATCGTCACCGGCCATAGCCACCTCGATTTCCCCGGGCCGAAGTTCGACGGCGTCGAGGGGCTCGACAATGCCAAGGGCACGATCAACGGCAAGCCCGGCGTCATGGGCGGCTTCTGGGGCTCGCATCTCGGCCTGATCGACCTGCTGATCGAGCGCGATGGCAACGCCTGGAAGGTCGTGAGCTCGACCAGCGAGGCGCGCCCGATCGCCAAGCGCGTCGACAAGAAGATGGTGCCGACCGTCGAGAGCAATGCGGAGGTGGAGGCTGCGGCCAAGGAAGAGCATGAGGCGACGCTCGCCTATGTGCGGACGCCGGTTGGCAAGACCTCGGCGCCCCTATACTCCTACTTTGCTCTCGTCGCCGACGATCCTTCGGTGCAGATCGTGAGCCAGGCGCAGGTCTGGTACATCAAGGACATGCTGAAGGAGACCGAGCACAAGGACCTGCCGGTGCTATCGGCGGCGGCACCCTTCAAATCGGGCGGACGAGGCGGGCCGGATTATTACACCGACGTGCCGGTTGGCGACGTTGCGATCAAGAACGTCGCCGACCTCTATCTCTACCCCAACACAGTGCAGGCGGTGGCTATCACAGGCGCTCAGGTCAAGGAATGGCTGGAGATGTCGGCTGGCATCTTCAACCAGGTCACGCCGGGCAAGGTCGACCAGGTGCTGATCAATCCCGATTTCCCGTCATACAATTTCGACGTCATCGACGGCGTGACCTACAGGATCGATCTTGCGCAGCCACCGAAATACGACCCCAAGGGTGCCGTCCTGAATGCTGCGTCGAACCGCATCGTCGACCTGATGTTTGACGGCAAGCCAATTGATCCGGCAGCGAAATTCGTCGTCGCCTCGAACAATTACCGGGCCGGCGGCGGCGGCAATTTCCCTGAGATCAACGCGTCGAAGCTGGTGTTCGAGGCGCCTGACACCAACCGCGACGTGATCGTGCGCTACATTGTCGAGCAGGGCACGATCAACCCCTCGGCCGATTCCAACTGGTCGTTCGCGCCTGTCGAGGGGGCATCGGTAATCTTCGAGACCGGACCCAAGGCCAAGGATCACCTCGCAGAGGTCAAGGCGGTCAAGATCGAGCCGGCAGGCGAGGGCGCGGACGGCTTTGCCAAGTACCGCATCACGCTTTGAGATTTGGCGGATGGGAGGGCGGCTGGAGCGATCCAGCTGCCCTTGTTTTTGTGAATTCAGAGCGCCCGCCGGTGGAGGGCTGGAGCGATCATGTCGAGCGCGTCGGTCGAGATGCCGCCGGAATAGCCCGCGGGTAGTGCGTCGATCAACTCGGGGTCGTTCATGCCTTCCGAGAAGCCGCTGCCATAATAGGGCGTGATGAGGAAGACTTCGGTGCCGCTCGCTGCCATCCGGTCCAGGAACCGGTTCGGCCAGCCCCACAACCATGGTGCAAAGTTCGCCGGCAACAGCATTGCCCCGTTGCGGCAATGGTCAGGCACGTAGCCACTCCAGCCAAGCGCCTGGTAGCGAATCAGGCAGCGCTTCAGGGACTCCTTCGACAGCGTCCTGACGTCTGGCAAGGCCTGCTTGACCACCTGCACCGGCCGGTCGCCGCCAAGGACCGACAGGTCGTCCTGGCGGCTGGGCGGCAAGGTTGCGATGAATGCTGCGAGCCGTTTGCCCTCCCTGGGATCGTTGCTCTTGACGTTGATGTGGAAGCGCTTGTCCGGAAATTCGGCCAAAACCTCGTCGAGCGTCGGCATCAGGCCGACGCCCTGGCCGCGAAAGGGATAAGTCTTGCCACCGTCTGCCGTGTAGCCGTAGCCGACGTCGAGCTTCTTGAGGTCGGCCATCGAGTGCGACCGCGTCTCGCCTGCACCCTCAGTGCGGCAGTCCACGGTCCAATCGTGGAACACCGCGAACTTGCCGTCGGTCGTTGGGTGGATGTCGAACTCGAGCACATCGGCGCCACGCTCGAATGCCGCCTTCATCGAACGGAGGGTGTTTTCGAGATAATCGTGCCGCGGCGGACGCATGCGCTCGGCGGTGCACGTGTCGCGCTCCAGGCCGGCACTGTCGAACTCTTGTGACAAACCGCGATGGGCCAGCACTACAGGCTTTCCGGATGCTCGGCCCGAGAGCAGCGACGTGTTGTTGAGGTAGATGGCTCCAGTGGCCGTTACGGCCACGAGCAAAAAAATATTTCGCTTGCGCATGCCAGGAAGTCCCTCCGTTGCCTCGACCGAGGCAATGATACTGAGGAGCGAACAGGCATTTTCACGGCGGAAATGCGCGAATTGAAGACTATTTCAAGAATTAATCGGAGTTCAGGTCTCGGATATGCCGAGAGCGAAGACACCAAGCAGGAAAAGTATCGCGGATGCTTGAGCCGAACAAGCAAAGCAACACCGGAAATCGAGACCCAGGCAAAGGTGAACAGCACAGGTCGCCGCCTTGCTTGCCCGAGGCATAAGCGCACCTACGCTTTGTAGACCACCTGCCTGACGTCGATGTACTCGGCACGGAATCCGGCCTCGCAATAATGGAGATAAAACTCCCAAAGCTTCTTGAACCGCTCGTCGAAGCCAAGAGGCACGATGCGCTCCCAGGACGACCAGAAGCGGCCACGCCATTCGGCAAGTGTCCGGGCATAATCCTGCGGAAAGACGCGCTCGCGCAGATAGTCGAGCCCGTGCTCGGCCCCCAGCGACTTCAACAGCGTCGGTGTCGGCAGCATGCCACCGGGAAAGACGTAGCGCTGGATGAAATCGGGCCGCTTGCGGTAAAGCGGATAAGCCGCCTCGTTGATGGTGATGATTTGCAGCCCAGCGGTGCCGCCCGATGGCAGGCACTGCTTCATCTTGGCGAAGAAGGCAGGCCAGTATTTTTCGCCGACCGCCTCGAACATCTCGATCGAGGCGATACGGTCGTAGGCGCCGGTTTCGTCGCGATAGTCCTGCAGCTTGAAGTCGACTTTTTCGGCCAGTCCGGCATCGTGGATGCGTTTGCTGGCGAAGTCGAATTGCTCGCTGCTGATTGTCAGGCCTGTCACCCTGCATCCGATTTCGCGCGCTGCAAACTCGGCGAAGCCGCCCCAGCCGCTGCCGATCTCGAGCACGTGGTCGTTGGGGCCGATGCCCGTGTCGCGTGCCAGTGCCCGATATTTTTCGGTCTGCGCGCCGGCCAGATCGTTGGCACCTGTGGCGTAGAGGCCCGAGGAATAGGTCATCGTTGGGTCGAGCCACTGGCTGTAGAAGGCATTGCCGAGGTCGTAGTGGGCGGAAATGTTGCGTTTCGAGCCGGTGCGGGTGTTCTCGTTGAGCCAGTGCCGTATCCGCTGGATGGTCGTGAGCAGCCAGTTGGTGCCGCCGGCAACACCTTCTCCCGCCTCTGTGTTGACCACGAACAGTTCCAGGAAGCTGGTGACGTCCGGGCTCTCCCAATCACCGTCCATGTAGGATTCGGCGACACCGATCGTGCCGCCGCTGAAGGCCCGTGCCGGCAGGTTCCAGTTGTGCAGCACGATCTCGGCTTCCGGTCCGGGTGCCTTGCCGCCAATCAGGATGGCGCGGCCGTCAGGCATCCTAACCGTGAGCGTGCCGCGTGGCAGATGCAGGGCGGCCGACAGTGCCATGCGTACCCGCGCCGGCAGGCCACGCGCTACATCCCTGATATTGCCTTCGTGGAGCCGCGTTACTCCACGCTCGATTGATTCGTCCGGTATCCTCTGGGCCATCTCGACGTCCCAAGCTCTGCTGCCCGTGCCGGCGTCTTCGGGCTCGTGTCCAGGCATGTCCGTTGGGCGCGTTGCCGGTCGCGCCCCCCGCTTGGCATTGCGGTAGACTTGACCTGCTTCCGCCAAGACTTTCGCGCGCCACGGTAAATTCCCGCCGTGATCTTCACCGCCAAAAGCGCGAACTTCAAGTGACATCTGGCAAGCGCTTATGTGCCAGGGGAGGAAGACGTCCGACGAGGACTGACAGGTCCAGATGCTGGCGGAAACTTGCGTATTAGCGCGGCCTAACGCTTCACGAAGGATTGAGGGCGAACTATCATCATTCCGGAGGCTGCGAGCCTCGGGGAGGGCACACGATGCGCTATGTGATCGTGATAATGTGCGGCACCTTGTTCCTGGTCTGGGACGTTTTATACAACCACGGCAACGCGATCGGCACGACTGTGACGGAGGTACATCGCGTGGTGCGGATGGTCACCGGCTGAGCATCGCTGCGCGAATCGCCATGAGGCCCTGTCCGTCTGCGTTGTTTTGCGGTCCGCAACACTTTGCCGGATTGACGCCGGTCGAAAGCCGACCCAAAAGGCGCGAGCAAAGCAGCAGAAGGAATTGTCGCTTGATCCGGCACATCGTGTTCTTCAGTGCGCGGCAGAAACAGGACGTCGAGACGATCCGCGAGGAGTTGTCGGCGCTCGGCGGAATTCCGCATTCCACCGTTTTCGAAGTGACGGTCAATACAAAGGTCGATCCGCTTTGTGACGAGATCGACATCGTCGTTTATGCAGAGTTCGCCGACCAGGCGGCACTTGCAGCCTACAAGGCGCATCCGCTCTACGACAGGACCACGCAGCGTGTGCGCCCGATGCGCGAGCTGCGCTATTCGGCGGACGTGTTCGCCGCGTCGTGATCAAAGCGCCCCGGTGCAGCCCGGAGCGCTTTTCAGAGTTCGGAAATCAAGCCTTTTTGGCGCGGCCGCGTGCCTTGGCCGGAACTGCGGCTGCCTTGCGTCCAAGACCAAGGGACTTTGCCAGTGCCGAACGCGCGGCAGCATAGTTCGGCGCCACCATCGGATAGTCGGCAGGCAAGCCCCACTTGGCGCGATATTCCTCCGGCGTCAGTCCGAAGTGGACTGCAAGATGGCGCTTCAACGACTTGAACTTCTTCCCGTCCTCCAGGCAGACGATGTAGTCGGGGAGGACCGAACGCTTGGGGTTCACGGCAGGCTGTTGCACCTCGACCGGCGCTTCGACAGGCTGGTTGAGCGCCAGGATCGATGCGTTGACGCTGGCGATCAGTTCCGGCAATCCGGTGGCGGGAACCTTGTTGTTCTCTACATAAGCGCTGACGATATGCGCAGTCAGTCCTAGGATGTCGATCTTGCTGTCACTCGTCATCGGCCGTCTCTCCGGGCAGTATTAAAGCAAAGTATGAGTCTATTCGAATGCTGGGTTGTATATCGGTGCAAACAGTGTCGGACGGCAAGCAAAATAATCTAAATAAATAGTGACCCCGACCAACGATGTGCTGGTCGGGGTTTTTATATTAGCCGATCAAAAGAAACCTTTGCGCTGCCACCAGCCACCTTTTTTCGGCTTGGCTTCGCTCGAAGCGTCGTCCTCGGCATCGACTGCCGAAGTGACTACCGGTGTGGCCGGCGCCTTCGTCGGACGTGCTGCAACTGCCTTGGCAGCAACCTCCTGCTCGGCCGGAGCGGCAACCGCCTCTTGCTCGGCTTCAGCGGCAATCACCTCTTGCTCGGCTGGCGCAGCGGCAGCCTTGCGGCGCGGCGTACGGGGCTTCGCTGGTTTCTTCGCCGGCTTGGCTTCAGGCTCGGGAGCTGCCGCATCTACGGCAATTTCAGCCGCGACAGCTTCTGCAACGTGCTCAGTTGCCGGCGCCTCGATTGCCTCGGCCTCCGCCTCCGCCTTCTTGGCCTTGGCCGAACGGCGCGGTGCCTTTTTCGGCTTGGCTTCGGCGGCGGCTTCCGGTTCTTCAGCCACAGCTGCGACTGCTGCGGCTTCGGCGACCGGCGCTTCGTTTACGCTGGGCTCGACAACCGCATCTTCGGATGCTGGCTGTTCGTCGCCTTCTGCCGAGAGCTCGTCGTCCTCCTTGCGGTTGCGCTTGCCGCCGCGCTTGCCACGCCGGCGCTTCTTTGCCGCGGCCTCATCGGTCGCGGCAGCGTCTGCGCTTGTTGCTTCAGAAGCGACTTCCACTTCCGCACCGCTCTCGATCTCGGCATCGGAACCGGCCTCCTCATCCTCGGAGGCGTCGGCTTCCGAGGCGACGGTGGCTGCGTCGTGCGGTGCGCCATGCTCGCGGTCGCGGCCGCCGCGACGACGCCGGCGCTTGCGCCGCTTGCGGTCGTGCTGTTCGCCTTCGCCTGCTGGCTGGGCTGCGCGGACCGGCTGCAATTCGGCGGCAGCGACGGCTGTTGCCTCTTCTTCCTCTTCGGCGACGATCTCGTCTTCTACCTCTTCCGGCTCTTCATAGGCCGGCGCGATCACCGGCAAGCTGAAGCTTGCCGGCTTCTCGGCGATGGCGCCGCGGAAGATGGCATGGTTCTGCGAGCCGACGCTGTCGTCGGCCTCGAGCGTGATCGTCACGCCGAAGCGGGCTTCGAGGTCCACCAGCGTCGAGCGCTTGTGGTTGAGCACGTAGAGTGCGGTCGCCGCAGGCGTCTTGACGGTGATGTGGCTGCGCGAATCCTTGAGCAGGAATTCTTCGATGGCGCGCACCACCTGGAGTGCCACCGAGGAGTCCGAACGCACATGGCCGGTGCCGCCGCAATGCGGGCAGGGCTTCATCGTCGATTCCAGCACGCTGGCGCGGATGCGCTGGCGCGACATCTCCATCAGGCCGAAATGCGAGATCCGGCCGACCTGGATGCGGGCGCGGTCGTTCTTCAGGCAATCCTTGAGCTTCTTCTCGACCGCACGGTTGTTGCGGTTCTCCTCCATGTCGATGAAGTCGATGACGATCAGGCCGGCAAGGTCTCGCAGCCTGAGCTGGCGCGCGACTTCCTCGGCGGCTTCAAGGTTGGTGTGAAGTGCCGTCTCCTCGATCGAGTGTTCCTTGGTGGAGCGCCCGGAGTTGACGTCGATGGCAACCAGCGCCTCGGTCTGGTTGATGATGATGTAGCCACCCGACTTCAGCGTCACCTGTGGCTGGACCATCCGTTCGAGCTGCGATTCGATGCCGCTGCGCACGAAGATCGGCGTGATGTCGCGGTAAGGCTGGACGACCTTGGCATGGCTGGGCATCAGCATGCGCATGAAGTCCTTGGCCTCGCGGTAGCCGTCTTCGCCGGCGACGAGAACCTCGTCGATGTCCTTGTTGTAGAGGTCGCGCACCGATCGCTTGATCAGGCTGCCTTCCTCATAGACCAGTGCGGGTGCCGTCGACTGCAGCGTCAGGCTGCGGACGTTCTCCCACAGGCGCATCAGATATTCGTAGTCGCGCTTGATCTCGGCCTTGGTGCGGCTTTCACCTGCGGTGCGCAGGATGACGCCCATGCCCTTCGGCACTTCCAGATCGGCAACCACTTCCTTGAGGCGCTTGCGGTCCTGGGCGTTGGTGATCTTGCGCGAAATGCCACCGCCGCGCGCCGTATTGGGCATCAGCACCGAATAGCGGCCCGCCAGCGACAGATAGGTCGTGAGCGCAGCACCCTTGTTGCCGCGCTCTTCCTTGACCACCTGGACCAGAAGAATCTGGCGGCGCTTGATGACTTCCTGGATCTTGTAGTGGCGGCGAACCGGCTTGCGGCGATTGCGCACCTCTTCGAGGGCGTCTTCCGCGCCGACCGACTCGACTTCATGGTCGTCGTGATGGGACGAGTGAACTTCCTCGATCACGCCGCCGTTTTCGTTTTCGGTGACGGTCGGTTCAGGCACCCGTTCGGATACGACATCGGCGTCGAACGACGCGGCGATCGATGTCGGCTCACGCTCGTCCGAATCGTCGGCTGCCGTTCCCGATTCGTCGCTGTGCGTCTCCGCAGATTCGCTAGTGGCAATCGAATCGCCGTCGTCGTCGGATGCGGCAGCGATAGGCTCGCCGTCGTCCTCCGAATGGGAGCCCTCGTCGTCGCCGGCTCCTTCGGGCTTCTGCTCGTCGCCATTGCGGCCACGGTTCTTGCCACCGCGGCGGCGGCGGCGTCCGCGGTTGCGGTCCTGACCCTTGCTCTCGTCGCCTTCGTTCTCTTCGTCTTCCTCGTCCTCGGCTTCTTCCGCCTCGGCGCGCAGCAGCGCCTGCCGATCGGCAACCGGGATCTGGTAATAGTCGGGATGGATTTCGCTGAAGGCGAGGAAACCGTGACGGTTCCCGCCATATTCGACAAAGGCAGCCTGAAGGGACGGTTCAACCCGCGTTACGCGGGCGAGGTAGATATTTCCTTTGAGCTGCTTTTTGTCCTGTGATTCGAAATCAAATTCTTCAATGCGGTTACCGCGAACTACGACAACCCGTGTTTCCTCCGGGTGGGAGGCGTCTATCAGCATCTTGTTGGGCATTATTTGTCCTCCCGGCAGCCGTCAGCCGCGGCTTGCGGGAACTCGTCCGCCGCCGTGAGTTTGCTGATGAAGGGGTGCCGGATAATTTTGCGCCCGCCGGTCGCAGCCAAAACGCCATGACGGTGCCGCCCGCAGCCGTGATGGCGCGGTTATTTGCGGACCTGTCCATGATTGCGTCTGTGGCCAATGCGTGACCTTGCGGAACCTTGTTTCAAACCTAAGCCCGGGGAATCCGGACCAGCTACTTTGCTCTTACAGAGCCGGCGCGGGATGAATGTCCGGCCGTTTTTCTCACGCAGTCGCTACCCCGCCACGGGCCGCGCCTGCGAATCTCGTCGCGATCACTGAAATCGTTTCTCTTTTGCGAGTTGAGCCATCGCTCGTCGCGTGGTTCCCTAGCGGAAGGCGCTGAGGGCGCGGGCCCAGGATTGCAGTGATCCAATGTCGCTTTTATGATTTGGCGAGGTTGAGCGCAACCCTGATTTCCGACGCCGGCAAAGGCGGGTGCGACAGCCAGCAGGGGAGCATTTCCGCAAAGACTCGGTTAACCTTCTCTGGTTACCAGTCGTTAATCGAAGGGGCGGCCTATTTTGCCCCGCGACTGGCTTCGGCGTGCAGCCTTTGCGCGCCTGCTTTTGGAGCGGCAAGACGAGAGATGGGGCCTGCGGCATTGACCGGCACGAGCTTCCCGATCGGGGGCAGTCAGCCCAGGGGCGCAATTTGCCGTGCGCTGCTTTTGGTGCTGGCGTTATTTTCGGCTGTCCTGGGCTTTCAATCCCAGCCGGCTTCTGCCGCCGATGCGATCAAGACGCTCGACTACAAGATGGCAGGCGACGCGACTCATATGCGCATCGTGATGAATTTCGACCGCGAGCCGGAGCCGAGGTGGTTCCTGTTGCGGGGGCCGCATCGTCTGGTTGTCGATCTCCCAGATACGTCACTGGCGCTGGATGCAAAGGAACTCAAGCCTCGCGGCCTGATCAAGGGCGTACGCTATGGCACGTCGGGCGAGGGCGCCTCGCGGCTGATCGTGACGTCGAAGGGACCGTTCAACGTCGAAAAGGTCGACATCCTCAGGAATGAGGATGGCTCTGGCTACCGTATGGTCGCGGATATCGGCGCTGCCTCCGAACGGGAGTTCGACGCAGCACTTGCTGCCCAGGCCGAAACGACAGGCTCGACGGTGTCCACGCCCAAGAGCGACCGCGTCGGCAAGCTCGCCCACCGCGGCGACCGGCCGTTCACCATCGTCCTCGACCCCGGACACGGCGGTATCGACGGTGGTGCGGAAGGCCTGAACGGGACGGTCGAAAAATCGGTCACGCTCGCTTTCGCCCGGGAATTGAAGGCCAAGCTGGCGGCGAACGGTGCCTACAAAGTGGTGCTGACGCGCGAGGGTGACGACTTCCTGCGGCTCGACGATCGCGTTCGCATCGCTCGCCAGGCCGAGGCGGACCTGTTCATTTCGATCCACGCCGACACCATCCGCCTGAAGGGCATTCGCGGCGCGACCGTCTATACCGTCTCGGACAAGGCGTCCGATGCCGACGCCCAGGCACTCGCCGATCGCGAAAACCTCTCTGATCAACTGGCCGGCGTCGACGTTGCTGAAGAAAATCACGAAGTCTCCGACATTCTTGTCGATCTCATCCGGCGCGAAACGCATGGCTTTTCGACACGATTTGCCCGCTCGCTGGTCGGCGAGCTGTCGCCGACGGTCGGCATGATCAACAACCCGCATCGTTCTGCAGGCTTCAGGGTGCTCAAGGCCCCCGACGTGCCGTCGGTGCTGGTCGAACTCGGCTATCTCTCGAATCCCGAGGATGAGGAGCAATTGCGCAGCGCAGATTGGCGCGAGAAGGCCGCAAGCAGTATTTCGAAGGCTGTCGCTGCTTTCGTTGCCGGGCGTGGAAGCAGCACCGGCGGCTGACGGCCCGCAATTTGGCGTTGCGGAGCGGCAACTACCGAGGCAATTATGGCCGTTCTGGCCGAAATCTTTGGCGCATGCTGGCTGTTGCCGTATTTTGCCCACAACCGCGCGACATGGGTGGCCGATTACGGATCGGGACAGTACCTGCGGCTTGCGGTGATGGCGGGTTGGTTTAGGGAATCCCCGAACCTTGTACTGGAGCGGGCATGATTCGTCTTATCGGCTATTTCTTCGGCATCGGCACGACGCTTGCGCTCGTCGTTGCGGCGGGTGTGGCGATCTATCTTGGCCAGGTCAATAAGGAACTGCCGGACTACGAGGTGCTCGCCAAATACGAGCCGCCGGTGACCACCCGCATCCACGCCTCCGATGGCGCGCTGATGGGCGAGTTCGCGCGCGAGCGCCGGCTCTATCTACCGATCCAGGCGGTGCCCGACCGCGTCAAGGCGGCATTCCTGTCGGCAGAGGACAAGAATTTCTACAACCATCCCGGCATCGATGTGACCGGTTTGGGCCGGGCCGTGCTGACCAATTTCCAGAATTTGGGCTCCGGCCGCCGCCAGGTCGGCGCCTCGACGATTACCCAGCAGGTCGCCAAGAACTTCCTGTTGAGCTCCGATCAGACATACGAGCGCAAGATCAAGGAAATGATCCTGGCCTTCCGCATCGAGCAGGCCTACTCGAAGGATCGCATTCTCGAGCTTTATCTCAACGAGATCTTCTTCGGCCTCGGTGCCTATGGCATTGCCGGTGCAGCGCTGACTTACTACGACAAGTCGGTCAACGAGCTGACGGTCGCCGAAGCGGCCTATCTGGCGTCACTTCCCAAGGGCCCGTCAAACTATCATCCGTTCAGGTTCACCGACCGGGCGATCGAGCGCCGCAACTGGGTCATCGACCAGATGGTCGGCAATGGCTACGTGTCGCGCGAAGAGGGTGAAAAGGCGAAAGCGTCGCCGCTTGGCGTCACGCCGCGCCGCGTCGGCACCTATGTTTTCGCTGGCGAGTACTTCACCGAGGAAGTGCGCCGCGAACTGATCGCCCGCTATGGCCAGGACGCGCTCTACGAGGGCGGCCTGTCGGTGCGCACCACGCTTGATCCGAAGCTTCAGGTGATGGCGCGCAGGGCCATGCAGTCGGGCCTGGAAAAATACGATCGTCTGCGCGGCTACCGCGGCCCGGTCAAGAGCATCGACATTTCCAGCGATTGGGGCACGGCGCTGGGCGAGGTCAAGAGCCTCGACGACGTCCCCGAATGGCGCCTTGCAGTCGTACTAGACAGCTCGAAGGCGGGGCTCGGCATCGGCCTGCAGCCCAAGCGCGAGGTTTCCGGCGCACTCTCCAAGGACCGCGAGCGCAGCACCGTGTCCGCGGAAGACATGAGCTTCGCCATGCGCCACGTCGTCGACGGCAAGCGCGTGAAGGCCAATTCGCCCGCCGACGTGCTCAAGCCCGGCGACGTCGTCTATGTCGAAAAGAACCAAGGCAGTGACAGTTATGCGCTGCGCCAGGTGCCAGAGGTATCGGGTGGTCTCGTCGCGATGGACCCGCATACCGGCCGCGTGCTCGCCATGGTCGGTGGCTTCTCTTATGCGCAGTCCGAGTTCAACCGCGCCACCCAGGCGATGCGCCAGCCCGGTTCTGCGTTCAAGCCGTTCGTCTATGCGGCAGCACTCGACAATGGCTATACCCCCGCATCCGTGATCATGGACGGTCCGATCACCATCCAGACCGGCAGCACGAGTTGGTCGCCCAAAAACTATGACGGCAAGGCGGCTGGTCCGTCGACGCTGCGCGCCGGCATCGAGCGCTCGCGCAACCTGATGACCGTCCGTCTCGCCAACGACATGGGCATGAAGACGGTGGCCGAATATGCCGAGCGCTTTGGCGTCTATGACAAGATGCTGCCGGTGCTCGCTATGTCGCTGGGCTCAGGCGAAACCACCGTCATGCGCATGGTCTCCGCCTACGCCGTGATGGCCAACGGCGGCCGGCAGATCAAGCCGTCGCTGATCGACCGCATCCAGGATCGCTACGGCAAGACCGTGTTCAAGCACGACGAGCGCGGCTGCGAAGGTTGCGTTGCCGCCGACTGGGCCAACCAGCCGGAGCCGGAACTGGTCGACAATTCCGAGCAGGTGCTCGACCCGATGACCGCCTATCAGATTACATCGATGATGGAAGGCGTCGTCCTGCGCGGCACGGCAACGACCCTGCTCGAACTCGGCCGCCCGATGGCCGGCAAGACCGGCACCACCAATGACGAGAAGGATGCCTGGTTTGTCGGCTATACGCCGAACCTCGTCGTCGGGCTCTATCTCGGCTTCGACAAGCCGCAGACGCTGGGCAAGGGCACCACTGGCGGCGGCCTTGCGGCCCCTATCTTCAAGGAGTTCATGAAGGTGGCGCTCGAAGGCACGCCCAAGGTCGACTTCGTCGTTCCCGAGGGCATGGCCCTGATCTCCATCGATCGCAAGACCGGCATGCAGGCCGCCCAAGGCGCGCCCGGCACCATCATGGAAGCCTTCAAGCCCGGCACCGGCCCGGCCGACAGCTACTGGGTCATCGGCATGGGCGAAGATGGCAGCAACGGCTATGGCGAAGCGCTTTCGCCGCAGGCCAGCAAGGCCATCAGCGAAGGTGGCGGCGGCCTCTACTAGTCCGGACAGCCACGCCGGCGAAAGCCGGCCTTCAAAGCAGGTTTTCAGGATGCGCGCGGCTTGGCCGCGCGCATTTTTGTTTGCGCGCAGGAGGCTCTATCGTCTTGCGTATATCCTATCAGTTATATAGCTTATTGGTTATTGGCGAGCCGAGTGGCTAGAGCTTTGCGCACATGTCGGAAACTTGCCCGCTCGAACGTCCTTGCAACGGAAACTGCCACGGCAATCCGGATTCTGAAAAAGGAGGAGAGAATGATGCAGAAGATCACGCCGTTCCTGTGGTTCGACAACCAGGCGGAAGATGCGGTCAATTTCTACATCTCGGTGTTCAGGAACGCCAAGGTCGGCAAGGTGACACGCTATGGCGAAGCTGGACCCGGTCCGGTGGGCAGTGTCATGGTTGCGGAGTTCGAGCTTGAGGGGATCCGTTTCACCGCACTCAATGGCGGGCCCATGTTCAAGTTCACCGAAGCGATCTCGATGGTTGTCGACTGCAAGGATCAGGCCGAGGTCGATCATTTCTGGGACAGGTTGTCGGAAGGCGGGCAGCCTGGCCAGTGCGGTTGGTTGAAGGACAGGTTCGGCTTGTCTTGGCAGATCGTTCCCGAAGCCTTGCCGCGGCTGCTTGGAGACCCCGATCCGGCCAAAGCGGGCAGGGTGATGCAGGCAATGTTGCAGATGACCAGGATCGAGGTCGCCAAGCTGGAAAAGGCTTACGCGGGATAGGTGATGGTGCCTCTGGCCCTGATCGTGATGGGCGGGAGCCGCGGCGTCCGCCCATTTCCCTTTACAGGCGGAGGCCCCGACCCTATGTTCCGCGCCGATTCAAGGGTCTTTCCAGGCCGCCAACAACAAGAAGAAGCACACTGCCATGCGCGCGGAAACGCAGAACATCGTCGACGAAATCAGGCAGGCCATAAGCCTGCTGAGGAGGCATCTTTGACTGGGATCAGGCGGTAAAGCGGCTTGATTACCTGAACATGAGGGCTGAAGACGCTGCTCTCTGGAACGACCCTCAGGAAGCGCAGAAGCTGATGCGCGAGCGCCAGTCGCTCGACGACAGCATCAAGTCCATCAAGGGCCTGAGCCAGGCGCTCGACGACAATATCGGCCTGATCGAGATGGGCGAGGAAGAAGGCGACGCCGACATCATCGCCGAGGCCGAAACCGCCATCCGTTCGCTGTCGGGCGAAATCCGGGCACGCCAGATCGAGTCGCTGCTGTCTGGCGAAGCCGACCAGAACGACACCTATCTTGAAGTTCACGCCGGCGCCGGCGGCACCGAAAGCCAGGACTGGGCGAACATGCTGCTGCGCATGTACACGCGCTGGGCCGAGCGACGCCGCTTCAAGGTCGAGGTCCTGGAAGTCCATGACGGCGAAGAAGCCGGCATAAAGTCGGCCACGCTGCTCATCAAGGGCCACAATGCCTACGGATGGTTGAAGACGGAATCGGGTGTTCATCGCCTGGTCCGCATCTCGCCCTATGACAGCAATGCGCGGCGGCACACCTCGTTCTCGAGCGTCTGGGTCTATCCGGTGGTCGATGATTCGATCGAGATCGACGTCTCGGAATCCGATGTCCGCATCGACACTTACCGGTCCTCGGGCGCCGGCGGCCAGCACGTCAACACCACCGACTCCGCGGTGCGCATCACGCACATCGCGACAGGCATCGCGGTTGCCTGCCAGGCCGAGCGTTCGCAGCACAAGAACAAGGCCAAGGCCTGGGAGATGCTGCGCTCACGCCTCTACGAGGAAGAGCTGAAAAAGCGCGAAGCCGTCGCCAACGCGACAGAGTCCGCCAAGACCGACATCGGCTGGGGTCACCAGATCCGCTCCTACGTTCTCCAGCCCTATCAGTTGGTGAAGGATCTGCGCACCGGGGTCGAAAGCACCAGCCCTTCCGATGTGCTGGATGGCGATCTCGATGACTTCATGGAAGCATCTCTGTCGCAGCGTATCGAAGGCGGGGCAGGGCAGGCTGTCGCTGACCTCGACTGATCGGCAAAGCCGACATCGTCAAGCCCGGCCGCCACAGTGCGGCCGGGCGCCGATGCCCGGAACATTCCGGCTAACATTTCGTTAAGCATGCGGGCGCAGGATTTCGCTTGGGAGGTGATCTCAGGGGAAGACGCCATGTTGTGCCCAGGAAAGCCCCGCCCGCGCCGGTATGCGCTTGCTGTTTCGGCGCTGGCGCTGATCTCGCTCAGCACGCCACCAGCCTCGTCGCATGACGCTCCAAAAGGCTGGACCTATCCTTTTGCCTGCTGCTCCGGCTACGACTGCCGCGAGGTGCCGAAAAAGGCCATCAGCGAGCGCCCGCAAGGCTATGTCATCGAAGGCACCGGCGAGGTTGTCACCTATCAGGATGCGCGTATCCACGATTCGCCGGATGGCCAGTACCATTGGTGTTCGGTCGCCGGAGCCGATGACAGCCGGACCATATGCCTGTTCGTCCCGTCGAGGTCATATTGAGGCGCCAGCGCACCTGCTCCTGACGCTAGCCTGTCAGGAGCCCCTGGCTAATGTATGCCGTCGCCAAGCGGCGCGACGCTGACCTGCGAGGAGATGGACATGGTCATCAAGGCAAGCTGCCATTGCAAGGCAACGACGTTCGAAGTGACGGAGGCGCCGGAGACTGTCACCGCCTGCACCTGTTCGTTCTGTTCCAAGCGCGGCTCGTTGTGGGCCTACTACACGCCGGCGCAATTCACGCTCACCAGCCCACCGGAAAACGTATCGGTCTATGAGTGGGGATCAAAGACGGTGAAGCACGGCTTCTGCGCCATCTGCGGCTGCGGCACCTTCACCAAGACACCTGACTGGTCGACCGGCGAGCCTGATTTCGACAACCCCAAGGTCAGCGTCAATGCTCGCCTGTTCGACGACTTCGATCTCGATAAGCTCGAGGTAGTGGTCATCGACGGAAAGAACCTCTGGTGACCTGGCGATAGTCTGTGACTTTGCGCCTCGGTTGCTCCGCTGATCCGTTTTTCGCCGTATTTCATGCTACAAGGCCGGTGAAGGGCTTTGCGCGAAACGCCATTGGGTTTCGCGGTACGGAGAGGGACATCCTTATGAAAAAGACAGTGATTTTGGTGCTGGCAGGCAGCATGTTCGTCGGCGCCTGCACCACCGACCCCTATACGGGTGATCAGAAGGTTTCCAACGCGGCTGCGGGTGCGGGCCTTGGTGCGTTGGCCGGTGCCGGCCTCGGCCTGCTGGCTGGCGGCAATGATCGCCGCAACGCGCTGATCGGCGCCGGTGTCGGCGCACTCGCCGGCGGTCTTGCCGGTGGCTACATGGACAGGCAGGAATCGGAGCTCCGCGCCCAGCTTCAGGGCACCGGCGTCAGCGTTACCCGCGCCGGCGACCAGATCATCCTGAACATGCCGTCGAACATTACCTTCGCCACGGACCAGGATGCCGTGAAGGCAGGCTTCTACGGCACCCTCAACTCGGTTGCCCTGGTGCTGAAGAAGTTCAACCAGACCACTGTCGACGTGTTCGGCCACACCGACTCGACCGGTGGCGACCAGCACAATTTCGACCTGTCGCAGCGTCGCGCGCTGTCGGTCGCCAACTACCTCGGTGCCCAGGGCGTCGATTCGCGCCGCTTTGCCGTCACCGGTTTCGGCGCGACGCGACCGATTGCGTCCAACGCTACGTCCGAAGGCCGCGCTCAGAACCGCCGCGTGGAAATCCAGCTGTCGCCGCTCACCTGAGTGGCGAGCAGACAAGCAAGCAACAAAACGGCCCCTTGCGGGCCGTTTTTCATTTGAGCTGCCATCCTCTGCGAAAGCCAGGTTCCTCTCAGGCACAAAAGAAAATGGCCCCGAAAGGGGCCATTTTTTCGTTGAGGCGCAGTGCACTCAGACGTTGGTCGCGATCAGCATGAACGCCGGCATGTCGTCGCCGAAGCCAACCGTGCGGTCGTCGTCTTCCTCGCGCTCGCGGTTGCTGCGACGGTTGCCGCGGTCGTCGCGACGCTGCTTGTCGTGTTCGGCGCGTGGCTTGCGTTCGGCATTGCCATTCCTGATCGCTTCCTTGCGCTCGCGGCGCTCGTCGATGTCGGACACGACATTGTCGACGGGAGCTTCAGGGGCGGCGGCTGCCTGGACGACGGGTGCTTCGGCACGGGGCTTGTGGTCGCGTTCGCGGCCGTGCCGATCTTTGCCCGCCCGGCGCGGCGCCCCGCGACCGCGGCGCGGAGCCACCTCGTCGTCGCCTTCGCTGGCAACGACCGTCGACAGGTCGCCATCGTGCCATTCGACTTCCAGGCCAGTCAGCCGGTGAATGGCGTCGACATATTTGGTGTCGGACTTGGTGACGATGGTGAAGGCTTTGCCGAGACGTCCGGCACGACCGGTGCGGCCGATGCGGTGGACATAGTCTTCGGCATGGATCGGTACGTCGTAATTGAAGACGTGGCTGACCTCGGGAATGTCGAGGCCACGCGCGGCAACGTCGGAGGCGACGAGCAGCTTCAGCTTGCCGTCACGGAAACCGGCCAGCATCGCCATGCGGGCCCGCTGATCCATGTCGCCATGCAGCGCACCGGCGTCGAAATCGTGCTTGACCAGCGAGCGGAACAGTTCCGACACATCGACCTTGCGGTTGCAGAAGATGATGGCGTTCTTGATCTCATCGCCTTCGGCATTGATGAGCTTGCGCAGCGTTTCGCGCTTGTCCCAGGGCTTGGGGCCGGATTTGACGAGACGCTGGGTGATGTTGGTGCTGGTCGATGCGGCCTTGGAGACCTCGACACGAACCGGCGCGTGCAGGAACTGCTCGGTCAGCTTGGTGATCTCTGGCGGCATCGTCGCCGAGAAGAACAGCGTCTGCCGCGTGAACGGGATCAGCTTGCAGATGCGCTCGATGTCGGGAATGAAGCCCATGTCGAGCATGCGATCTGCCTCGTCGATGACGAGAATCTCGACGCCGGTGAGCAAAAGCTTGCCGCGCTCGAAATGATCAAGCATGCGGCCGGGCGTGGCGATCAATACGTCAGCGCCGCGCTCGAGCTTCTTTTCCTGCTCATCGAACGACACACCGCCGATCAGCAGGGCGATGTTGAGGCGATGATTCTTGCCGTACTTGACGAAGTTCTCTTCGACCTGTGCGGCGAGCTCGCGCGTCGGTTCAAGGATCAGCGTGCGTGGCATGCGTGCCCGGGCGCGCCCCTTTTCAAGGCGCGTCAGCATCGGCAGCACGAAGGATGCTGTCTTGCCGGTACCCGTCTGGGCGATGCCAAGCACATCCTTGCCTTGCAAGGCGTGCGGGATCGCGCCTGCCTGGATCGGCGTGGGCTGCGTGTAGCCGGCGTCGGTGACTGCGGAAAGGACCTTCGGCGAGAGGCCGAGGTCTGCGAAGGTCAACGCTTCTGGAGCGGTCTGAGTGTCTTCGGACAAGTGTGTTGGCTGTCTTTGCTCGTTCAAGGGCGCGGCGCATTCGCCACGACAGGCGCAACTCGCCTGCAATATGCCGCAACGCGATAGGCGTAAGTGTGCGATTTGTCAACTCAAACTGGCACCCAACCGGCGTTTGCAGCCCTTTACTTCCGGCTGTGGCCCAATGCTCAGTATTTGAACTGCTCGGCCAGGATGCGCTCGCTCCAGGAATGGCCGGCATCGAACAGCAGGGTCGCGGTATGCGATGCCGATTCCTTGACCTCGACCGAGACCACGGATTTGACTTCCGTGTGGTCGGCAACCGCGTTTACCGGGCGCTTCCGTTCCTCCAGTATTTCGAAGCGCACGACTGCGGTCTTCGGCAACAGCGCGCCGCGCCAGCGCCGTGGCCGGAACGGGCTGACCGGCGTGAGCGCCAGCAGCGGCGCGTCGAGCGGCAGGATCGGACCGTGCGCCGACAGATTGTAGGCGGTCGAACCGGCGGGTGTCGCCACCATCACGCCGTCGCAGATCAGGTCCTCGAGCCGCACCTTGCCGTCGACAGATATGCGCAGCCGTGCGGCCTGGTAGGACTGCCGCAGCAGCGACACTTCGTTGATGGCCAGCGCTTGCGTCGCGGCGCCCGTGTCGTCGATGGTTTCCATCTCGAGCGGACGGATGGTTTCAGCAACGGCCGCGGCAAGGCGCCCGGGCAGGGCGTCCTCGCTGTATTCGTTCATCAGAAACCCGACCGTGCCCCGGTTCATGCCGTAGACGCGCTTGCCGGTGCTCATCGTCTCGCGCAGCGTCTGCAGCAGGAAACCGTCGCCGCCCAGCGCCACGACGATGTCGGCCTGACCGAAAGGCATCTGGCCATAGCGCCGCGAAAGCCGCTTTGCGGCGGCGTCCGCCTCGGGCGTGCCCGATGATGCGAACGAAAATGTCAGCGACTTGGCGTCCATATGCTCCCTGCAGGCGGTCCGAACGCCGATGCCGGCCGCCGGCATCGGGTTAGCATGCAGGCTTGGCGAAGCAAAGGGAGGGGAGCCAGTTCGGCCCGGTTCAGCCCATGCCTGTGACGTGGCGGAGGTAAAAGGCAAGGGCGATGAAGCCGACGATCGCGGCGATGCCGGTCCAGTCGACCTGTGCCTTCTTGGCCAGGCGGAAAATGCTGAGCAGCAAAAGCCAGGCGACCACGATCGCCACAGCCACGATGACAAACCTGATCATCCATCATCTCCGACGCGAGGGCCGATGCCTTTGGTCAAGATGTAGGGAAGCTCGAGTGCGAGTTTTAGGGCGATAGCCGCGATGCGCCTTGGGGAAGCGTCGCAGCTCGACCGAAATTGTCTTTACTGGCGCACAGAATATGCTAACGGGGCGAAATGCCCTTGTAGCTCAGCTGGTAGAGCAGCGGTTTTGTAAACCGAAGGTCGCGGGTTCGATTCCTGCCGGGGGCACCAGCCAACTACTCAGCAGCTTCCGCTTCTTGCCTGTCGACGACATCCTGGCAGATGTCGCACCATTGCGCGCCAACAAGCTGTGCCATGCGTTCGACGCCGATGCGCACTGCTGCATTCGTCGCCCCTGCGGCCGGCACGACTTCGTCGTAGGCGCGCAGCGAGACGTCGCAGTAGACGGGCAGGGGCGTTGCCAGGCCGAACGGGCACACGCCGCCGACCGGGTGCCCGGTGAGTTCAGCCACCTGCTCGGCATCGAGCATGCGCGGCTTGCCGCCGAATGCATCGCGGGACTTGCGATTGTCGATGCGCGCGTCACCCCGGGCGACGACCAGCAGCGCGCGATCGCCAACGCGCAGGCAGATCGTCTTGGCGATCTGGGCGGGCTCGACCCCGTGGGCTTCGGCTGCCAAGGTCACCGTTGCCGAACTGGTCGGCGTCACGATGACCTTGATGTCGGGGGCATGCTCGGCGAAGAAGGCTTTGACTGACTGCAGGCTCATGGTCTTTTCCGGCGACTGTCATTGCGTTGAGCTTCTGACTTCGTCTGATGTCGCCCGGCTGTCAAGCATAGCCGTTTGGCCCATCGCGCATCGATCCGCGCGGAAACCTGCAGAAAAAATCTCTCAGCTGCGTGAACCTTTTGCCCGCCCGCCGCCACTGACTGGCATGAGGCGGATGGAACGCCTCCCAGATCAACCGAAGGAGAGCACCATGTCGTTCAAGAGCAAGATGATTTCGGGTCTTATCGCTGCTGCCGTCGTCGCAACCGGCCTCGCCGGCACCGTCCAGCAGTCTTCCGCGGGCGGTTTGACCCGGGCCGAGGCCGCAGCACTCGCCGGCGCAGGCGGCTTCATTGCCGGCGCCATCATCGCCGGCGGCCACCGTCCGGCTCCGGCGCCTTATTATGACGCCTATTATCCGGTGGATCCTTATGGCAGCCATGTCCAGCGCTGCCTGGCCCGCTATCGCAGCTACGATCCGCGTACCGACACCTATGTCGGCTACGATGGCCGGCTGCGCTATTGCCGCCTGTAGCCGGAACGACCTTGCAATCGGGAGAAGGGGCAACCTTTCTCCCGATTGCGCTTTCAGAGGCCCGGCACGGTGCCGTCGGGCGATCCCCCGATCATCCGGGTCAGCTCTGCCGCCGCGTCACGGACGATCGGGCCGATCTCGCCGAGCCGTTCCGGTGTCACGCGCACAGTCGGCCCCGAAACCGAAACGCCGCCAATGGGTTCGCCGAACTCGTTGAACACAGCCGCTGCGATGCAGCGCATACCGGGGTAACGCTCCTCATCGTCAACCGACCAGCCGCGCGCGCGGATTTGTTCGAGATCGCGCGCAAGCGATGCCGGTTCCGAGAGCGTCCTTTCGGTATAGGCGTCGAGGCCGGCCTTGCGCACGATGGCGTTGACGCGGTCGCGGTCGAGATGGGCAAGAACCGCCTTGCCGATGCCCGATGCATGGAACGGGCTGCGGGTGCCTGGCCGGAAGAAGGCACGGATCGCCTGGTGCGTCTCGACCTGGCTGACGAAGACGACACAATCGTCTTCGGCGACACCGAGGTTGGCCGTTTCGCCGGTTTTCTCCATCAGTTCCTGCATGACGGTGCGGGCACGGTCGACGAGCTTGCGCCGGCGCAGGAAGGCAGCTCCCATGCGATAGGTCTCGACCCCGATCGACCACAGCTGGCCGTCGCTGTCGAACTCGACCATGCCGTGGTTCTGCAGCGTCGTCAGCATGCGGTAGGCGGTCGCCGCGGCAAGCTCGGAGGCGGCCGATATCTCGCTCAGTGACAGCCCGTCGCTATGGGCGACGATCGCCAGGATGCGCAGTGCCCGATCCAGCGACTGCACGGATCCCGAGTCTGGGGCGGGCTGGAAGGCGCGAGGCCGCCCACGTTGCCGTTTTTCCATCGTTGCCATGACGTTTGCTCCGCGAGGTCTTTAAAAAACTTTTTCATCCAAGATGGCGGGCTTTGCAACGAAAAATGAAAACCAACGCAAAATCAGATAGTAAGCACCAGTAATTAGAAATGAAAAAATATTTTGAAAAAATTGCAAAATACGAACTGCGGTGACACGATCAGCCAACAATCAGTTTCGATCGTTGGAGGTAAGACCATGGCCAGGATGCGCGCTGTCGATGCAGCGGTCCTCGTTCTCGAGAAGGAAGGCATCTCTTGTGCCTTCGGCGTGCCGGGTGCCGCCATCAACCCGCTCTATTCCGCGCTCAAGGCGCGCGGTTCGATCCGCCACGTGCTTGCCCGACACGTCGAAGGCGCTTCGCACATGGCGGAGGGCTACACCCGCACCAAGGCCGGCAATATCGGCCTCTGCATCGGCACTTCGGGGCCGGCCGGCACCGACATGATCACCGGTCTCTATTCGGCATCCGCCGACTCGATCCCGATCCTCTGCATCACCGGCCAGGCGCCGCGCGCCCGCCTCACCAAGGAGGATTTCCAGGCCGTCGATATCGCCGCGATCGCAGGCCCGGTCACCAAGTGGGCCGTCACCGTCATGGAGCCGTATCTGGTTCCGATGACGCTGCAGAAGGCATTCTACCTGATGCGCTCGGGTCGGCCCGGGCCGGTCCTTGTCGATCTGCCGGTCGACGTTCAGCTGGCCGAAATCGAATTCGACATCGACGCCTACGAGCCGCTCGCGGTCCACAAGCCGGCGATGACGCGCGCTCAGGCCGAGAAGGCGCTATCGATGCTCAACGAGGCGGAGAAGCCGCTGATCGTCGCCGGCGGCGGCATCATCAACGCCGACGCATCGGACCTGCTGATCGAGTTCGCCGAGATATCGGGAATTCCCGTCGTGCCCACCCTGATGGGCTGGGGCGCGATCCCCGACGACCACCGCCTGATGGCCGGTATGTGCGGCCTGCAGACCTCGCACCGTTACGGCAACGCGACGATGCTCGCATCCGATTTCGTTCTCGGCATCGGCAACCGCTGGGCCAACCGCCATACCGGTTCGGTCGACAAGTACACGGCCGGCCGCAAGTTCATCCACATCGACATCGAGCCGACCCAGATCGGCCGTGTCTTTGCGCCCGACCTCGGCGTTACCTCGGATGCCGGCGCTGCCCTGAAGATACTTCTCGATGTCGCCACCGAATGGAAGACGGCCGGCAAGCTGCGTGACTGGTCCGGCTGGGCCAGGGAGTGCCAGGACCGCAAGAAGACGATGAAGCGCAAGACCCATTTCGAGCAGGTGCCGCTCAAGCCGCAGCGCGTCTACGAGGAAATGAACAAGGCGTTCGGGCGCGACACCACCTATGTCACCACCATCGGCCTGTCGCAGATTGCCGGTGCCCAGTTCCTGCACGTCTACAAGCCGCGCAACTGGATCAATTGCGGCCAGGCCGGGCCGCTCGGCTGGACATTGCCGGCAGCCCTCGGCGTTCGCGCCGCCGATCCGGATCGTGATATCGTGGCACTTTCGGGCGACTATGACTTCCAGTTCATGATCGAGGAACTGGCGGTCGGCGCCCAGCACAAGCTGCCCTACATCCATGTCGTCGTGAACAACGCCTATCTCGGCCTCATCCGCCAGGCGCAGCGCGGCTTCACGATGGATTTCGAAGTCAGCCTGGCGTTCGAAAACATCAACCGTTCAGGCGATCCCGAAGCAGGTTATGGTGTCGATCACGTCGCGGTTGCCGAAGCCATGGGCTGCAAGGCCGTCCGGGTTCGCAAGCCGGAAGAATTTGCCTCGGCCTTCAAGCAGGCCAGGCAGTTGATGAAGGAACACCAGGTGCCCGTCGTCCTCGAGTTCATTCTCGAACGCGTCACCAACATCTCCATGGGCGTCGAGATCGACAACGTCGTCGAGTTCGAAGAGCTTGCCGAGAGCAACGAAGACGCGCCGACCGCGATCATGCTGCTCGACTGATCATCCGAGGGAAGACCAATGCCTAAGTTTTCAGCTAACCTTTCGATGCTCTTTGGCGAGCATGATTTTCTCGACCGTTTTGATGCCGCGGCACGCGCCGGCTTCAAGGCCGTCGAGTACATCGCACCCTACGATCACGCTCCCGACGTCGTGGCAGCGCGCCTCAAGAAGAACGGCCTCACCCAGGCGCTGTTCAACCTGCCGCCGGGCGACTGGGCGGCAGGCGAACGCGGCATCGCCGTGTTGCCCGACCGCATCCACGAATTCCGCCAGGGCGTGGCCAAGGCGATCACCTATGCCCACGCGCTCGGCTGCGAACAGGTGAACTGCCTGGCCGGCATCGCGCCTGCTGGCAACGCCCGTGACGTGCTGGAGAATGTCTTCGTCGAGAATCTCGCCTTTGCGGCGGAGAAACTGAAGGCGGCGGGCATCCGGCTGCTGATCGAGCCGATCAACACCAGGGACATCCCAGGCTTCTTCCTGACCAACACCAGTCAGGCGCTTGGCATCATCGACCGGGTCGGTTCCGACAACCTCTATCTGCAGTACGACATCTACCACATGCAGATCATGGAGGGCGATCTCGCCCGCACCATCGAGGCCAATCTGAGCCGCATCGCCCACGTGCAACTCGCTGACAACCCCGGGCGTCATGAGCCGGGGACGGGCGAGATCAACTACCCGTTCCTCTACGAACACCTCGACCGCATCGGCTACGCCGGCTGGGTCGGGGCCGAATACAAGCCGAAGGCCGGAACGGTCGAAGGCCTGGGCTGGTTCGAGGGCTTTGCCAACAAGGGCAGCGCCGCAGCCTGACAGCGCGCCTGCCACCGGAATTGAAGGAATATGGAAATGGAAAAGATCGGATTTGTTGGGCTGGGCATCATGGGCGCGCCGATGGCGGGTCACCTGCTGGACGCGGGTTTTGAGGTGGTTGCCAGCGACCATCGTGGCGCCCTGCCAGCCGAACTGGTTGGCAAGGGGCTGAAGTCGGTCTCCGGGCATCAGGCCCTGGCCAAGGCTGCCGATGTCATCATCCTGATGGTGCCGGATACGCCACAGGTCGCCGATGTGCTGTTTGGAGAAAATAGTGTTGCATCAGGACTTTCCAAAGGAAAGCTCGTGATCGACATGAGCTCGATCTCGCCGATCGAGACCAAGGAGTTTGCCAGGAAGATCAATGAACTCGGCTGCGACTATCTCGATGCGCCGGTTTCCGGCGGCGAGGTCGGCGCCAAGGCCGCGTCGCTGACCATCATGGTCGGCGGCGAGGAGAAACCCTTCGAGCGTGCTCGCCCGGTGTTCGAGAAGATGGGCAAGAACATCACCCTCGTCGGACCCAACGGCGTCGGCCAGACGACCAAGGTTGCTAACCAGATCGTCGTTGCGCTGACCATTGAGGCGGTCGCCGAGGCATTGCTGTTCGCCTCCAAGGCAGGCGCCGACCCAGCCAAGGTCCGTCAGGCGCTGATGGGTGGCCTTGCTGCCTCGCGCATCCTTGAGGTGCATGGCGAGCGGATGTACAAGCGCACCTTCGCGCCTGGCTTCCGCATCGAGCTGCACCAGAAGGACCTCAATCTCGCGCTGCAGGGCGCCAAGGCGCTTGGCGTGTCCTTGCCCAACACCTCGATGACGCAGGAACTGTTCAACTCCTGCGCCGCCAATGGCGGGGCGAAGGAGGATCACTCGGCGCTGGTGCGCGCACTGGAGCGCATGGCCAATTTCGAGGTCGGCGCCGACGTGGCCGATGCAAAGGGCAAGGCGGCATAGGCAGGGAAGGGCGCGGCGGAAGTTCCCAACGCCGCAGCTTTCTCATCACTGTCGATGAACGGGTCCCTGCGGTATCGCAGCGGACCCGTTCAGCGTTTATCTGGCCTCGGTGGGGCTTAATTGCTGCCGAGCACGGCCCACTTCGCACCGGCATCGCTGGAAACGACGATGGCGCTTGTACCGGTCACGGCGACCATGCGCGCAGGTGTCTGCGGGTCGACAGCCAGGTGCAGTATGTAGCCTGCCGGATCTGGCCCTTCGCCCAGCACCGCGAAGTCGGGCGCCGTCTCGGTGGCCCGCATCAGCCCGCGCCCGGGCACGAAGGCGTAGATCGAGCCGTCGGCGGTCAATTCCACCGTGGTCACCGGAACGCCGGGGAGAATGGTCTGCCAGCTTCGGGCGGCGTCGCGGCTCACCTTTAGTCCTTCTTCGGTCGCGGCATAGACCGTATCGGGGCTTGCCGGCGAGACCGCCAAGTCGATCAGCTTGGCTGGTGCGTCGCCTGCAATCGCCCAGGTCTTGCCGCCGTCGCGGCTGGTCTGGATTGACCCATACGAGCCATAGAGCACGTCGGGATTGCCGGGGCTCGCCGCAAGCTGGTGGAAGTCGACCGGACCGTCGACGCCGGGTGCGATCTGCTGCCAGCTCTTTCCTGAATCCGTCGACTTGATGAAACCGAGATTGCCACCGCCTTGCGGGTGGCCGCTGGCGAACATGATCGTGGCATTGGTAGGGTGCGGCACAAAACCCATGAAGTCGTCGCGGCTGTCCGAAACCGGCGTCACCGTGCCGTCGGGCGCAGCCTTCATCAGCCCGTGGTGGGTGGCGACCAGCACGATGGAAGGATCGGCACGGTCGAAGGCCAGTCCGTGGATATGCGTCTTGCCGGCCAGTTCGGCCACAGTGATTCCCTGGGCGATTGCAGGGGAGACAGCGCCGAGCGCAATACCGGCTGACAAGAGGGTGAAAAATCCGAGGCGACGCATGACAAGACTCCGTTGTGCCCAGAGGCTACGGCCTCCGCCAAGTGGAAGGTCAAGGGCGCCGGCGTTGAATTCGCTGCGCTGCCGCACTGGCTGGCTTGCAGGCCAGCCAGAGGCGTCAGCCGAGGAATTTCCGCGCCGCGTAGAGCGACACAGCCGCAGCGTTCGACACATTGAGCGAATGGATTGCACCCGGCATGTCGAGACGCGCCAGTGCCGTGACCGTCTCACGTGTCTTCTGGCGCAGTCCCTTGCCTTCGGCGCCGAGTACCAGCGCCAGCTTGTCTCCGGAAAAACTCTTTTCGAGCTCCGCCGGGCCTTCCGAATCGAGCCCGATGGTCTGGAAGCCGGCCTCATGCAGTTCGCCGAGTGCTTCGGACAGGTTGCGCACTTCGATCAGGTCGATGTGTTCGAGCGCGCCAGACGCCGATTTGGCGAGCACGCCGCTTTCGTGCGGGCTGTGGCGCTGGGTGGTGATCAGCGCACCGGCGCCGAAAGCCACTGCCGAACGCATGATGGCACCAACATTGTGCGGGTCGGTAACCTGGTCGAGCACCAGAATCAGCGGCGAATCGCCCAGCGCCGACAGCGCCTTGGATTTCAGCGGCTCGGCCTCGATCAGCACGCCCTGGTGAACGGCGTCCGTGCCCGTGACCTTGTCGATCTCCTTCGGCTCAACCAGCTCGGTGGCGAAGGGCAGGGCACCAAGGTCGGCAATCTCCAGCCTTTCGGCGGCATTACGGGTGATCAGCATGCGCCTGATCTTGCGGCGCGGATTGTCGAGCGCTGCGCGCACGGTGTGCAGGCCATAAAGCCGCACCAGACCGTCGGCAGCGTTCTCGCCCGGTGGCACATGGCGCTTGGGCCTAAATTCAGGCGCGCCGCCGCTTTTCTGGTCGCGAAAGGTGCGGCGCAGCTTGGCGTAGTGGCTGTCCTTGGGGGTTCCGGGCTTTTTTGTATCGTTCATGCGCCTGCTATAGCGGCAGCTCCAGGCTTTGGATACGGCCCGTTAGTCGGCGCTTCGAATATTCCGCATGAAAAGGCGCGCTGTCCGGTTGACAGGCCAAATCCTTGTCGCCATAAGCCCACGCAGATTTCGGGGCAGGGCGCTTCGCTCGGCACCGTGATCGAAAAGCCTCGTAGCATGGCTCCGGCAAAGCAGTTGGAGGAGTGCCCGAGTGGTTAAAGGGGACGGACTGTAAATCCGTTAGCTCAGCTTACGTTGGTTCGAATCCAACCTCCTCCACCACTGCCGGCCCGGAAGCCATAAAGCGCATGGCCTCGAAAGGTGAGTTCATCTTTCGGCAAGGAACATGCGCCAAGGTATATGCCAAGAGCGTCCTTCGCTCCTGAACAGGCGCGCGGCGCTCAGGGCGCGGGTATAGCTCAATGGTAGAGCAGCAGCCTTCCAAGCTGAATACGCGGGTTCGATTCCCGCTACCCGCTCCAGCGCATTTCGCCGAAGCGAGAAGCCTTTTATTTTTATCCGCTTGCTCCCATATGTGCGTCCAGCACTGAAAGAGTAGCGCTGCTTTTGGGCCTGACCTTGGCGTTTGGGCAAAAGGCGCTTGTCTTTTTCGGCCTTTATCGGTAATCGCCCCGCATCCGACCGGAACCAAGGTCCCGATGCCCAAGGAAAGAGACAATGGCTAAAGGTAAATTCGAGCGTAATAAGCCTCACGTGAACATTGGCACGATTGGTCACGTCGACCACGGCAAGACGTCGCTGACGGCGGCGATCACGAAGTATTTCGGCGAGTTCAAGGCCTACGACCAGATCGACGCAGCGCCTGAAGAGAAGGCCCGCGGCATCACCATTTCGACGGCACACGTCGAATACGAGACGCCGGCCCGCCACTACGCTCACGTCGACTGCCCCGGCCACGCCGACTATGTCAAGAACATGATCACCGGTGCCGCCCAGATGGACGGCGCGATCCTGGTCGTTTCGGCTGCCGACGGCCCGATGCCGCAGACCCGCGAGCACATCCTGCTCGCCCGTCAGGTCGGCGTTCCGGCCCTGGTGGTGTTCCTCAACAAGGTCGACCTGGTCGACGACGCCGAGCTGCTCGAACTGGTCGAGCTCGAAGTGCGCGAGCTGCTGTCGAAGTACGAGTTCCCCGGCGACGACATTCCGATGATCAAGGGCTCGGCTGTTGCTGCGCTCAACGATTCGGACAAGAAGATCGGCGAAGACGCGATCCGCGAGCTGATGGCAGCTGTCGACGCCTACATCCCGACGCCTGAGCGTCCGATCGACCGTCCGTTCCTGATGCCGATCGAAGACGTGTTCTCGATCTCGGGCCGCGGCACGGTCGTCACCGGTCGCGTCGAGCGCGGCATCGTCAAGGTCGGCGAAGAAGTCGAGATCGTCGGCATCAAGGCGACCTCGAAGACGACGGTTACCGGCGTCGAGATGTTCCGCAAGCTGCTCGACCAGGGCCAGGCCGGCGACAACATCGGCGCGCTGATCCGTGGCGTTGGCCGTGAAGACGTCGAGCGCGGCCAGGTGCTGTGCAAGCCGGGTTCGGTCAAGCCGCACAAGAAGTTCGTGGCTGAAGCCTACATCCTGACCAAGGAAGAGGGTGGCCGTCACACGCCGTTCTTCACCAACTACCGTCCGCAGTTCTATTTCCGCACGACCGACGTGACCGGCATCGTGTCGCTGCCGGAAGGCACCGAGATGGTCATGCCCGGCGACAACATCACCGTTGACGTCGAGCTGATCGTGCCGATCGCCATGGAAGAGAAGCTCCGCTTCGCTATCCGTGAAGGCGGCCGCACCGTCGGCGCCGGCATCGTCGCTTCGATCAAAGAATAATCGACGGTTCACTGTCGAAAGCATGAAGGGCGGCCTCCGGGCCGCCCTTTTTGTTTGGCCGATACGTTGCAAGTCCCGGTTCCGGAATTACTATCGCTTTGGGTAGCGGCTGGTTTGGGGGAATCCGCCATGGGCAAGGGCTCGCGCGCAGTCTGGCAGGAGCTTGTCCTGTCTTTTGCCTTGGCTATCGTAGTCGCACTGTCGTTTCCGGCCTCGGCGGAAGCCGCCAAGCACAAGCCTCCGGACAATGACGGGCCGCCCATGCGTTTCGCCGTCGTGCGCAGCGCCTCGCCGGGTTGCGAGCCGCTTTGCCCTGAATGGATTTCGGCCGAGGGCACGATCACGCGTTCGACGCCTGCCGAGTTCAAGAAGCTGCTCAAGAAGCTGGGCGACAAGCGACTGCCAGTCATCGTGACTTCGCCCGGCGGCCACGTCGAGGCGGCATGGGAGCTGGGCCGGATGCTGCGGGCGCGCAAGCTCGACATTGGCGTTGGGCTTACCAGGTTTGTCGAATGTGCGCCTGGTCAGAAGGGCTGCAAGCTCGATCCGGCCAGGAAGGGTATCTACTCAGGCGCCTTGTACGCGGCCGGCGCTTACTGCGCCTCCGCTTGCTCGATGATGTTCGCGGGCGGCGTGCGCAGGCATGTGGGGCAGTGGGCCTACATGGGCGTCCATCAGGTGACGTCTTATGTGACGCAGCAGAAGATCACCTATCGCGAGACCTACCGGATCGTGAACGGCAAGAAGAAGGGCATCAAGCGCAAGGTCGTTGGCCGCAAGACAGTGGGCAGCTACACCACGACCAAGATGGGCAAGGCGTTCAAGTCCAAGATGTTGGCCTATCTCAAGGAGATGGGGGTCAAGCAGGCCATGTTCGATGCGGGGCAAAGCACACCCGCCGCCGACATGCGCCAGCTTGCCCTGGTGGAGATGCTCGACATGAACCTTGTCACGAGCATGGATGCCACCGACGCGCTGGTGAGCATCGAGATCTGCAAGCGCGCTGTTCCCGCCGGAAATTGCAACCTCGCGCCTGGTGTCAAACCACAACCCGGCACATACCCCAATCCCGTTGTGCCGGAAGACGGTGGTATGTGGTTTGTGGTTGTTCGCTCCGGCGAGGCTGGTTGCGAACCGACTTGCCCCGAATGGATTTCTGCTGAAGGCGACATCGATGCCAAGGCGTTGCCGCGGCTCGAGGCGACGCTCAAGGCGCTGGGCGGGCGGAAGCTTCCTTTGGTGGTGTCATCCAGAGGTGGCGACGTGGATACGTCGATGGCAATGGGCAAGATGATCCGCAAGCACGGCTTGGACGTTGCGGTTGGGGGCACGATATTTGGCGGCTGCCGGCCGCGCGATGAGGGCTGCAAGGTACCAGCCAAGTCGCCGTTCTTTGGCAATGCGGTTTCATACGAAGGGCTGTGCCTAAGCGATTGCACCCTCCTGCTGGCCGCGGGTAAGACGAGGCTGGTTGGCTACGGTGCTCGATTGGGTTGGTATCTGAGAGCTAAGCCGTCCACATCCGTGCTTGCGTCGTATCTTGACGAAATGGGGGTGCGGGCTCAATCGTTCGACGACGTTGCGCCCATCAAGGTCGTCTATACTGACCAGACAAGGCTCAGGGCGGCGGGGCTCCTGACCCGGAATGGCTCAGTGGATCTGCTGATCGATGGCAGTGTTTGCCGGCTGATCCCTATCCCCGCCAATTGCAGGCTTGCCAGTCAAGGTGAGTTTGCGCGGAAACAGTAAGGCGTCCCGCACTCAACGTTAGCTTCACTGGCTTCCCACTCGCGATCCCCATATGCCTCCAACGCTATAGGATGAAGGCGATGCAAAAAGACGTGCCGACATTGTTCGAGTGGGTTGGTGGAGCCGCAGCGCTCAACCGGCTGACGAGCGTATTCTATGACAAGGTGCGCAGTGATCCGCTGCTCGAACCGGTGTTCCGCAACATGTCCGGTGACCATCCCGCGCATGTCGCTGCCTTTATCGGCGAGGTGTTTGGAGGGCCGAAGGACTACAGCGAGAGCCATGGCGGCCATCCCGCCATGATCAGCCATCACCTCAACAGGCACCTGACCGAGGCGCAGCGCCGTCAATGGATTGCGCTGTTGCTCGATGCTGCCGACGAGGTGGAGCTGCCCGACGATCCGGAGTTCCGTTCGGCGTTCGTCGCCTATCTCGAATGGGGTACGCGCCTGGCCAAGCTGAACTCACAGGACGGTGCCGCGCCCGCACTCCACGAACGGATGCCACGCTGGGGCTGGGGCGTACCAGGCGGACCTTACGTACCGCCCGCCAAATCGTGATCGGAAGCCTGGACCTGCCCAAGCCGGGCGGGCGAGGGGCGCTTGTGCAGCGCCTCGTGCAATTCCGCCTGTGAATGTTGGAAGCATCGCGCACTCCACTCTTTACAGACGCCTCGGAAATCCTTAGGAAGCCCGTGCTGCGCAGATGATGCGCGGCGACAAGTACGGGCATAGCTCAGTTGGTAGAGCGGCGGTCTCCAAAACCGCAGGTCGTAGGTTCGAGCCCTGCTGCCCGTGCCAGTCTTGCCAGAATTCGCTAATTCAGGCATAAAGACTTCTATAGCCGGAACGGGACGACTGGATGGTCCCGACGCGGCGCTCAAACGTAGTACGGGTTCCTGCCACTTGCGTGGAAAGAGAATCGGCTCTATGTAGGCGAAACAGACACGCGGCGCGTGGAGCTGGGGATCCGGCTTTACGCGTCCGAATTGCATGGGCGGAATGTTTGCGCTGATTCGCGCGGATTGCGTGCCATGCAGCGGCATCTCCCGGTCACGGGATCATCCAGAAGTCCGGTCAACGGACGTTGAAAGCAGAGCGGCACATGGCGAAAACCACGAACCCCTTCACCTTTCTGCAGCAGGTGCGGTCGGAAACGGCGAAGGTTACGTGGCCCTCACGGCGCGAGACGATGATCTCGACCGTCATGGTGCTCGGATTTGCCGTCATCGCGATGATTTTCTTTTTTGCCGCTGACCAGCTGATGGCATTCGCTGTCGAGCAGATCCTGGGCATTGGCCGCTAAGGCTGCGAATACGGAGAATTCCCTGAAATGACCGCGCGCTGGTACATCGTCCACGCCTATTCGAACTTCGAAAAGAAGGTCGCCGAGGACATTGAGCACAAGGCCAAGCAGAAGGGCCTGAGCGACCAGATCGAGCAGATCGTCGTTCCGACCGAAAAGGTTGTCGAGATTCGCCGCGGCCGCAAGGTCGATGCCGAGCGCAAGTTTTTCCCGGGCTATGTCCTGCTCAAGGCCAACCTCACGGACGCCGTGTTCAGTCTCGTCAAGAACACCCCGAAGGTTACTGGTTTCCTTGGTGATTCGAAGCCGGTGCCGATTACGGAAGCCGAGGCCCAGCGCATCCTGAACCAGGTTCAGGAAGGCGTCGAGCGTCCCAAGCCTTCGGTCACCTTCGAGATCGGCGAGGCGGTGCGCGTTTCCGATGGTCCGTTCGCCTCGTTCAACGGTTTCGTCCAGGAAGTGGACGAGGAGCGTGCGCGCCTCAAGGTGGAAGTTTCGATCTTCGGGCGCGCCGTGCCTGTCGATCTCGAGTTCGGTCAGGTCGAAAAGGGCTGATCGAAGCGCCCGTCACCGGTTTCGGTGGTGGGCAGTGCCAGGCGCATGCCTGGCGCAAGCATGGTGGGAGATGAGGCGGCTTAGCCGGTCGTCTTCTTCGCACCACCGAACTGCAACCGCCGGCCCAGCCGGCATGAAACAAAGGCAGGAAAGAGATGGCTAAGAAAGTTGCGGGCCAGCTCAAGCTTCAGGTTTCCGCGGGTTCGGCGACGCCGTCGCCCCCGATCGGACCGGCGCTTGGTCAGCGTGGCATCAACATCATGGAGTTCTGCAAGGCGTTCAACGCGCAGACCCAGGAGCTCGAGAAGGGGTCGCCGATCCCGGTCGTGATCACCTATTACCAGGACAAGTCGTTCACCTTCGTCATGAAGACGCCTCCGGTGGCCTACTTCCTGAAGAAGGCGGCCAACCTCAAGTCTGGCTCGAAGGAGCCGGGCAAGATCAAGGCTGGCGAGATCAGCAGCGCCAAGGTGCGCGAGATCGCCGAAGTCAAGATGAAGGACCTCAACGCGAACGACATCGAAGCCGCCATCAAGATGGTCGAAGGCTCGGCTCGTTCGATGGGCCTGGAAGTGGTGGGCTGAGATCATGGCTAAGATTGCAAAGCGCGTTTCCAAGTCCCGCGAAGGCATCGATGCAAACAAGGCTTACGGTCTTGGTGAAGCACTCGAGCTTTTGAAGGCTCGCTCGTCGGTCAAGTTCGACGAGACCATCGAAGTCGCCATGAACCTCGGCGTCGACCCGCGTCATGCTGACCAGATGGTCCGCGGCGTGGTCAACCTGCCGAACGGCACGGGCCGTACGGTCCGCGTTGCGGTGTTCGCACGCGATGCGAAGGCTGACGAAGCCCGCGCAGCCGGCGCCGACATCGTTGGTGCGGAAGATCTCGTCGACATCGTCCAGAAGGGCCAGATCGACTTCGACCGCTGCATCGCCACCCCCGACATGATGCCGCTGGTCGGTCGTCTCGGTAAGGTGCTCGGCCCGCGCGGCATGATGCCGAACCCGAAGGTCGGCACCGTGACCACCGACGTCGCAGCAGCCGTCAAGGCTTCGAAGGGCGGCGCCGTTGAGTTCCGTGTCGAGAAGGCCGGTATCATCCACGCCGGCGTCGGCAAGGTTTCGTTCGACGTCAAGGCGCTGGAAGAAAACGTCCGCGCCTTCGCGGATGCGGTCAACAAGGCCAAGCCGGCCGGTGCCAAGGGCGTCTACGTCAAGAAGGTGTCCGTCACCTCGACGATGGGCCCGGGCCTGAAGCTCGACCTCGGCACGCTCGCAGCGTCCTGATAAGTTGAATTTGGATCGGCCAATAAAGGCCTGATCCCGAATAAGAATTCCGGGCTTCCGAGCCCGGATTTTCGGAAGTTGGAAACAGCTTTCGAAAATCCTGTCCGAGATTGCAGGCGGTCCAGGCGACCCTTGGTCCTTAATTCGAATGGGCCTGCATGAGACGGGTGAAGACCAGACAAAGGAGCTTTGGCTCCAATGAAAGGTTCGAACCGTGTTTGCCTTTTGTCTGCGCATCGCGCCGGGCCGCAAGCCCGTCAGGTGTGGCGAAAGGGGGCAGGATCCTCGAGCGCCGTTCGGGTGATCTGGAATTTCTGGATTGGCCGCCCGGCAAAAGGCAACCCGACCGCTCACCCCGCAAATGGGAGGCGGTCAACTGGAGATAGGCAGTGGACAGAGCGGAAAAACGCGAACTCGTCACGGGCCTGAATGACGCGTTCTCGAACGCAGGTTCAGTCGTCGTGGCCCACTATGCCGGTATCACCGTCGCGCAAATGAACGATCTTCGCGTGAAGATGCGTCAGGCCGGCGGCACCGTCAAAGTCGCGAAGAACCGTCTCGCCAAAATCGCTCTTCAGGGCACGGAATCCGAAAGCATCATCGATCTGTTCAAGGGACAGACGCTGGTTGCCTATTCGGAGGATCCGATTGCAGCGCCGAAGGTCGCGTCCGACTTCGCCAAGACCAATGACAAGCTTGTCATCCTTGGTGGTTCGATGGGCACGACCTCGCTCAACGCCGACGGAGTCAAGGCTTTGGCCGCGCTCCCGTCGCTCGACGAGCTGCGTGCAAAGCTGGTTGGTATGATCGCCACCCCGGCTACCCGGATCGCCCAGATCGTCAATGCGCCGGCGGCTTCGGTCGCGCGCGTCATTGGCGCTTATGCCCGGAAGGACGAGGCGGCATGAGGCCGTTCCTCGCTATCATCAACACACGTTCGAACTGATTGAAGGAATAGATAAATGGCTGATCTCGCAAAGATCGTTGACGACCTGTCGGCCCTGACCGTCCTCGAGGCGGCTGAGCTGTCGAAGCTCCTCGAAGAGAAGTGGGGCGTTTCGGCTGCTGCTCCGGTTGCAGTCGCTGCTGCTGGCGGCGCTGCTGCTGCTCCGGCTGAAGAGAAGACCGAGTTCGATGTCATCCTGGCAGCTGCCGGCGACAAGAAGATCGAAGTCATCAAGGAAGTCCGCGCCATCACCGGCCTGGGCCTCAAGGAAGCCAAGGACCTCGTCGAAGGCGCTCCGAAGCCGATCAAGGAAGGCGTCTCGAAGGCTGACGCCGAGAAGCTCAAGGCTCAGCTGGAAGCAGCTGGCGCCAAGGTCGAGCTCAAGTAAGCACGGTTTCGGTGGGCGGCTCAGTGCCGCCCACCGGCTCCCGTGACCCGGGGGATTGTGGGGAACCTATTTCCTGAGGGCCGCAAGCGGCTTTCAGGAAACGGGTTTTCGCCCGTTTTGGACAGGCCGCCGCCGAGGCGGCGAGAATGCAAGGTGAGCCTTAGCGACTCTCACCCCAAGAAAGGCAGCAAGGAGCGACGATGGCCCAGACCCAGACTTTCAATGGCCGCAGACGCGTACGCAAGTTCTTCGGAAAGATCCCTGAAGTTGCGGAGATGCCGAACCTGATCGAGGTTCAGAAGGCATCCTATGACCAGTTCCTGATGGTGGACGAGCCCAAGGGCGGTCGTCCCGACGAAGGACTGCAGGCCGTTTTCAAGTCGGTCTTCCCGATCTCGGACTTCTCCGGCGCTTCGATGCTGGAGTTCGTCAAGTACGAGTTCGAAGCACCGAAGTTCGACGTCGATGAGTGCCGTCAGCGCGACCTGACGTTTGCCGCGCCGCTCAAGGTGACGCTGCGCCTCATCGTGTTCGATATCGACGAGGATACCGGCGCGAAGTCGATCAAGGACATCAAGGAGCAGGACGTCTACATGGGCGACATGCCGCTCATGACGTCCAACGGCACCTTCATCGTCAACGGCACCGAGCGTGTCATCGTTTCGCAGATGCACCGTTCGCCGGGCGTCTTCTTCGATCACGACAAGGGCAAGTCGCACTCGTCGGGCAAGCTGCTGTTCGCTGCCCGCGTCATCCCTTATCGCGGTTCTTGGCTCGACATCGAGTTCGACTCCAAGGACATCGTCCACGCCCGTATCGACCGTCGCCGCAAGATCCCGGTGTCGTCGCTGCTGATGGCGCTCGGCATGGACGGCGAGGAGATCCTGTCGACCTTCTACAACAAGATCACCTACAAGAAGTCGGGCGACCATTGGCGCATCCCGTTCTCGGTCGATCGCTTCAAGGGCTTGAAGGCTGTCGGCGACCTGGTTGACGCCGATACCGGCGAGATCGTCGTCGAAGGCGGCAAGAAGATCACCGCGCGCCAGGCCAAGCAGCTTGCCGAGAAGGGCCTCAAGGCTATCAAGGCGACCGAAGACGATCTCTTCGGCAGCTATCTTGCCGAGGATATCGTCAACTACGCGACTGGCGAGATCTTCCTCGAAGCCGGCGACGAGATCGACGAGAAGACCCTCAAGGTTCTGCTTTCGGCCGGCGAGGAAGAGATCAAGATCCTCGACATCGACCACATCAACGTGGGCGGATACATCCGCAACACGCTGACGGTCGACAAGAATGAGAGCCGCCAGGACGCGCTGTTCGACATCTATCGTGTCATGCGCCCGGGCGAGCCGCCCACCATCGACACTGCCGAAGCGATGTTCAACTCACTGTTCTTCGATAGCGAGCGCTACGACCTTTCGGCCGTCGGCCGCGTCAAGATGAACATGCGTCTCGAGCTCGACGCTGAAGACACCGTCCGTGTGCTGCGCAAGGAAGACATCCTTGCCGTGGTCAAGACGCTTGTCGAACTGCGCGACGGCAAGGGCGAGATCGACGACATCGACAACCTCGGCAACCGCCGCGTGCGTTCGGTCGGCGAGCTGATGGAGAACCAGTACCGCGTCGGTCTGCTGCGTATGGAGCGCGCGATCAAGGAGCGCATGTCGTCGATCGAGATCGACACCGTCATGCCGCAGGACCTGATCAACGCCAAGCCGGCCGCAGCTGCCGTGCGCGAGTTCTTCGGTTCCTCGCAGCTGTCGCAGTTCATGGACCAGACCAACCCGCTGTCGGAGATCACCCACAAGCGTCGTCTCTCGGCGCTTGGACCTGGCGGTCTGACCCGCGAGCGCGCCGGCTTCGAAGTCCGCGACGTGCATCCGACGCACTATGGCCGTATCTGCCCGATTGAAACGCCGGAAGGCCCGAACATCGGTCTGATCAACTCGCTGGCCACCTTTGCCCGCGTCAACAAGTACGGCTTCATCGAGAGCCCGTACCGCAAGATCGTCGATGGCAAGCTGACCAACGAGGTCGTCTATCTCTCGGCAATGGAAGAGGCCAAGCACTTCGTTGCTCAGGCCAACGCCGAGCTCGACAAGAACGGCCACTTCGTCGACGAGTTCGTCATTTGCCGTAACGCCGGCGAAGTGATGATGGCGCCGCGCGAAAACGTCGACCTTATGGACGTTTCGCCGAAGCAGATGGTGTCGGTCGCAGCTGCGCTGATCCCATTCCTGGAAAACGACGACGCCAACCGCGCTCTGATGGGCTCGAACATGCAGCGTCAGGCCGTGCCGCTGGTGCGCGCCGAGGCTCCGTTCGTCGGCACCGGCATGGAGCCGATCGTTGCCCGTGACTCAGGCGCCGCCATCGGCGCCCGCCGCGGCGGCATCGTCGACCAGGTCGACGCGACCCGTATCGTTGTCCGCGCGACGGAAGACCTCGATCCGGGCAAGTCCGGCGTCGACATCTACCGCCTGATGAAGTTCCAGCGTTCGAACCAGAACACCTGCATCAACCAGCGTCCGCTGGTTCGCATGGGCGACCGGGTCAACAAGGGCGACATCATTGCCGACGGTCCGTCGACCGAGCTCGGCGATCTGGCGCTCGGCCGTAACGTGCTCGTCGCGTTCATGCCGTGGAACGGCTACAACTACGAGGACTCGATCCTGCTCTCCGAGCGTATCGTGGCCGACGACGTCTTCACCTCGATCCACATCGAGGAGTTCGAGGTCATGGCCCGTGATACGAAGCTCGGGCCTGAGGAAATCACCCGCGACATTCCGAACGTCTCGGAAGAAGCGCTGAAGAACCTCGACGAAGCCGGTATCGTCTACATCGGCGCGGAAGTGCAGCCGGGCGACATCCTGGTCGGCAAGATCACGCCGAAGGGTGAAAGCCCGATGACGCCGGAAGAGAAGCTTCTGCGCGCCATCTTCGGTGAAAAGGCGTCCGACGTCCGTGACACCTCCATGCGCATGCCGCCCGGAACCTACGGCACCATCGTCGAAGTTCGCGTCTTCAACCGCCACGGCGTGGAGAAGGACGAACGCGCCATGGCAATCGAGCGCGAGGAAATCGAGCGTCTCGCCAAGGACCGTGACGACGAGCAGGCGATCCTCGACCGCAACGTCTACAGCCGCCTGAGCGACATGCTCATCGGCAAGGACGCGATTGCCGGGCCGAAGGGCTTCAAGAAGGGCTCTACGCTCGCCAAGGAGACCCTGGACGACTATCCGCGTTCGCAGTGGTGGCAGTTCGCCGTCGAAGACGAGAAGATGCAGGGTGAGCTTGAAGCTCTGCGCGGCCAGTACGACGACTCCAAGAAGCAGCTCGAGCAGCGCTTCATGGACAAGGTCGAGAAGGTGCAGCGCGGCGACGAGATGCCGCCCGGCGTCATGAAGATGGTCAAGGTCTTCGTCGCGGTGAAGCGCAAGATGCAGCCCGGCGACAAGATGGCCGGCCGTCACGGCAACAAGGGTGTCGTGTCGCGCATCGTTCCGGTCGAGGACATGCCGTTCCTCGAAGACGGTACGCATGCCGACATCGTGCTGAACCCGCTCGGCGTGCCTTCGCGCATGAACGTCGGCCAGATCCTCGAAACCCATCTCGGCTGGGCTTGCGCCGGCATGGGCAGGAAGATCGGCGAGATGATCGATGCGTATAAGGCTGCCGGCGATATCAAGCCGCTGCGCGACACCATCGAGAGCATCATTCCGGCCAACGACCGGAACGAGCCGGTTCGCAATTACGACGACGAGAGTGTCGTTCGCCTCGGCGAGCAGATGCGTCGCGGCGTCTCGATCGCGACCCCGGTGTTCGACGGTGCGCACGAGGCTGACATCAACGAGATGCTGGAGCAGGCGGGCCTGCACACATCGGGTCAGTCGCAGCTCTATGACGGACGTACGGGCGAGCCGTTCGACCGCAAGGTGACGATGGGCTACATCTACATGCTCAAGCTTCACCACCTGGTCGACGACAAGATCCACGCTCGTTCGATCGGACCTTACTCGCTCGTTACCCAGCAGCCGCTGGGCGGCAAGGCGCAGTTCGGCGGTCAGCGCTTCGGCGAAATGGAGGTCTGGGCACTCGAAGCCTATGGTGCCGCCTATACGCTGCAGGAAATGCTGACGGTGAAGTCGGACGACGTGGCCGGCCGTACCAAGGTCTACGAGGCGATCGTGCGCGGCGACGACACGTTCGAAGCGGGCATCCCCGAGAGCTTCAACGTTCTCGTCAAGGAAATGCGTTCGCTGGGCCTCAATGTCGAATTGGAGAACACCAAGATCGACGAGACCGCGCATCGCCTGCCCGACGCGGCAGAGTAAGCATCAAAGGCGCGCCGCGGGATTTTTCCCGCGGCGTCGCCGCAGAGCATGATCCCCAAAGTTGGGTGCCGGTTTCGGTCAAGATCATGCTCATTTGTTGAGAATTCTTCGGCTATGGGCCGACACAGCTGGCGGGCGCTCTGGTCCGCACACGATGACAAGGGGCTTTCGAGGGCCCCGAAAAGGAGAACGGCATGAACCAAGAGGTCATGAATCTCTTCAACCCTCAGGCGCCTGCGCAGGTGTTCGATTCCATCCGGATTTCGCTCGCCAGCCCTGAGAAGATTCTGTCCTGGTCGTTCGGCGAGATCAAGAAGCCGGAGACGATCAACTATCGTACCTTCAAGCCGGAGCGCGACGGCCTGTTCTGCGCGCGCATCTTCGGCCCGATCAAGGACTACGAATGCTTGTGCGGCAAGTACAAGCGCATGAAGTACAAGGGCGTCATCTGCGAAAAGTGCGGCGTGGAAGTCACGCTGTCGCGCGTTCGCCGCGAGCGCATGGGCCACATCGAGCTCGCAGCGCCCGTCGCCCACATCTGGTTCCTGAAGTCGCTGCCGAGCCGCATCGGCACGCTGCTCGACATGACGCTCAAGGATATCGAGCGCGTCCTGTATTTCGAGAACTACATCGTTACCGAGCCTGGCCTGACCGCGCTCAAGGAGCACCAGCTCCTGAGCGAGGAAGAGTACATGCTTGCGGTTGACGAGTATGGCGAGGACAGCTTCACCGCCATGATCGGCGCCGAGGCCATCCACGACCTGCTCGCCAGCATGGACCTGGAGAAGATCGCGGGCGATCTGCGTTCGGAACTCGCCACGACGACGTCGGAACTCAAGCAGAAGAAGTACCTCAAGCGCCTCAAGGTCGTTGAGAACTTCATGGAATCAGGCAACCGTCCCGAGTGGATGATCATGAAGGTCGTGCCGGTGATCCCGCCGGACCTGCGCCCGCTGGTCCCGCTGGATGGCGGCCGCTTTGCGACCTCCGACCTGAACGATCTCTATCGCCGCGTGATCAACCGCAACAACCGCTTGAAGCGGCTGATCGAACTGCGTGCGCCTGGCATCATCATCCGCAATGAAAAGCGCATGCTGCAGGAGGCTGTCGACGCACTGTTCGACAACGGCCGCCGCGGTCGCGTCATCACCGGTGCCAACAAGCGCCCGCTGAAGTCGCTGTCCGACATGCTCAAGGGCAAGCAGGGTCGCTTCCGCCAGAACCTGCTCGGCAAGCGCGTCGACTATTCCGGCCGTTCGGTCATCGTGACCGGTCCGGAACTGAAGCTGCACCAGTGCGGCCTGCCGAAGAAGATGGCGCTCGAGCTGTTCAAGCCGTTCATCTACGCCCGCCTCGACGCCAAGGGTTACTCCTCGACCGTCAAGCAGGCCAAGAAGCTGGTCGAGAAGGAAAAGCCGGAAGTCTGGGATATCCTCGACGAGGTCATCCGCGAGCATCCGGTTCTGCTCAACCGCGCGCCGACGCTGCACCGCCTGGGCATCCAGGCCTTCGAACCCACTCTGATCGAAGGCAAGGCCATCCAGCTGCACCCGCTCGTCTGCACGGCCTTCAACGCCGACTTCGACGGCGACCAGATGGCTGTCCACGTTCCGCTGTCGCTCGAGGCTCAGCTCGAAGCACGCGTGCTGATGATGTCGACCAACAACATCCTGCACCCGGCTTCCGGCGCGCCGATCATCGTGCCGTCGCAGGACATGGTTCTCGGTCTCTACTACCTCTCGATCGTCAACCAGAACGAGCCGGGCGAGGGCATGGCGTTTGCCGACATGGGCGAACTCCAGCACGCGCTTGAGACCAAGGCAGTCACCCTTCACGCCAAGATCAAGGGGCGCTTCCGCACTGTCGACGCCGAAGGCAATGTCGTGTCCAAGATCCACGACACGACCCCGGGCCGCATGATCATCGGCGAACTTCTGCCGAAGAACGTCAACGTGCCGTACGAGACCGCAAACCAGGAGATGACCAAGAAGAACATCTCCAAGATGATCGATACCGTCTACCGCCACTGCGGTCAGAAAGAGACGGTCATCTTCTGCGATCGCATCATGGCTCTCGGTTTCGCTCACGCCTGCCGCGCCGGCATCTCGTTCGGCAAGGACGACATGCTCATCCCTGATACGAAGCACGGCCTGGTCGAACAGACCGAAGCGCTCGCCAAGGAATATGAGCAGCAGTACAACGACGGCCTGATCACTCAGGGCGAGAAGTACAACAAGGTCGTCGACGCCTGGGCCAAGTGCTCGGAAAAGGTCGCCGACGAAATGATGGCCCGCATCAAGGCGGTGGAGTTCGAGGACAACGGCCGTCAGAAGCCGATGAACTCGATCTACATGATGTCGCACTCCGGTGCGCGTGGTTCGCCCACCCAGATGCGTCAGCTCGCCGGCATGCGCGGCCTGATGGCCAAGCCGTCGGGTGAAATCATCGAGACGCCGATCATCTCGAACTTCAAGGAAGGCCTGACCGTTCTTGAATACTTCAACTCGACCCACGGCGCCCGCAAGGGTCTCGCGGATACCGCTCTGAAGACGGCTAACTCCGGCTACCTGACCCGTCGTCTCGTCGACGTGGCGCAGGACTGCATCGTCAACTCGGTTGATTGCGGCACCGACAAGGGCCTCACCATGCAGCCGATCGTCGATGCCGGCCAGGTGGTCGCTTCGCTCGGTCTGCGTATCCTCGGCCGTACTTCGCTCGACGACATCAACCACCCGGTCACCGGCGATCTGCTGGTCAAGGGCGGCACGCTGATGGACGAGCGCGACATCGAGGTGATCGAGAAGGCTGGCGTGCAGTCGGTCCGCATCCGTTCGGCACTGACCTGCGAAGTCAAGGTCGGCGTCTGCGCGGTCTGCTACGGTCGCGACCTGGCACGCGGTACCCCTGTCAACCAGGGTGAAGCTGTCGGTGTCATCGCCGCACAGTCGATCGGCGAGCCTGGCACGCAGCTCACCATGCGTACCTTCCACATGGGCGGTACCGCGCAGGTGGTCGACAGCTCGTTCCTCGAAGCTTCGTATGAAGGCAAGGTCGAGATCCGCAACCGCAACGTCGTCCGCAACTCCGATGGCAACCTCGTGGTCATGGGCCGCAACATGGCGATCCTGATCCTCGATGAAGCCGGCAAGGAGCGTGCGACGCACCGTGTCACCTATGGTTCGCGTATCTTCGTGGACGATGGCGACAAGGTGAAGCGCGGCCAGCGTGTTGCAGAGTGGGATCCCTACACCCGTCCGATCCTCACCGAAATCGAAGGCCGCGTGGCCTTCGAGGATCTGGTCGACGGCATTTCCGTTCAGGAAACGGCCGACGAGTCGACCGGCATCACCAAGCGTGAGGTCATCGATTGGCGTTCGACCCCGCGCGGCAACGATCTGAAGCCCGCGATGGTCGTTCAGGACTCCAAGGGCAAGGTCGGCAAGCTGTCGAAGGGCGGCGACGCCCGCTTCCTGCTCTCGGTCGAGGCCATTCTTTCGGTCGAGCCGGGTGCGCAGGTTCGCCCTGGCGACGTGCTGGCGCGTATCCCGATGGAAAGCGCGAAGACCAAGGACATCACCGGCGGTCTGCCGCGTGTTGCCGAACTCTTCGAAGCCCGCCGTCCGAAGGATCACGCCATCATCGCCGAGATCGATGGTACGGTCCGCTTCGGCCGCGACTACAAGAACAAGCGCCGCATCATCATCGAGCCGCATGACTCGACGCTTGAGCCGGTCGAATACCTGATCCCGAAGGGCAAGCCGTTCCATCTCCAGGACGGCGACGCGATCGAGAAGGGCGACTACATCCTCGACGGCAATCCGGCGCCGCACGACATCCTGGCGATCAAGGGCGTGGAAGCGCTTGCTTCCTACCTCGTCAACGAAATCCAGGAAGTCTACCGGTTGCAGGGCGTGTCGATCAACGACAAGCACATCGAGGTCATCGTCCGTCAGATGCTGCAGAAGGTCGAGATCACCGTACAGGGCGACTCGATCTACATCCCGGGCGATCATGTCGACGTCATCGAGTTCGACGAGGTCAACGATCGCCTGATCGAGGAGGGCAAGAAGCCTGCCGAAGGTCAGCCGGTTCTGCTCGGTATCACCAAGGCATCGCTGCAGACGCCGTCCTTCATCTCGGCCGCCTCCTTCCAGGAGACGACCAGGGTGCTGACGGAAGCTGCGGTCGCCGGCAAGACCGACATGCTGCAGGGTCTCAAGGAAAACGTCATCGTCGGCCGTCTCATCCCGGCCGGCACGGGCGGCATGATGAGCCAGATCCGGCGCATTGCCACCTCGCGCGACGAACTGATCCTCGACGAGCGCCGCAAGCTTTCGGGCGTGGAAGTCGCCGAGCCGATCCTGACCGACATGGTCAACGCCGCTCAGTAAGAGCGCGTCAGATATGAGTAGGAAAGGGGGCTTCGGCCCCCTTTTTCATTGCCGCGGCGCTTCGGCGCCGGCCCCACGGAGCCAGCGCCGGGGCAGGTGTGCTCCGCAACGCTAAGCTCATATATTCAGGGCGTTTGACATCCCGAGCCCGCGAAAATAGCCTCGTCCTCACAGTGCCATCAGCCCTGAGAGGAGTGCCCGATGACCGACGTCCAAGGCAGCGCGACAGGACAGGCGGTATCGGTCGAGCCAAGTCTCCATCGGGTCATGGGCCCTTGGCTGCTTCTTCTCTTCATTGTCGGCGATATCCTGGGCACTGGCATTTACGCCCTGACCGGACAAGTGGCCAAGCAGGTCGGCGGCGTGGTCTGGCTGCCGTTCCTGGTTGCCTTTGTCGTCGCCCTCATCACGGCCTTCAGCTATCTCGAACTGGTGACCAAATACCCCAAGGCGGCAGGAGCCGCTCTTTACGCCCACAAGGCGTTCGGCATCCATTTCATCACCTTTATCGTCGCTTTTGCGGTGATGTGCTCGGGCATCACCTCAGCCTCAACGGCCTCGCGCGCCTTTGCCGCCAACCTGTCGGGCGCCTTTGATCTTGGCCTCACCGGTACCTACGGCATCACGCTTATCGGCCTGGCATTCATGGCGATCGTCGCCGCCGTGAACTTCCGCGGCGTCGGCGAAAGCGTCAAAGCCAATGTCGTGCTGACATGCGTCGAGTTCACCGGCCTGATGATCATCATCGTCATCGGCCTCTGGGCGATCGGAGCAGGTGAAGGCGACGTCTCGCGCATCACCCAGTTTCACTCCGCGCCTGACCGGAGCGCCTTCTGGTCGGTGATCGCCGCGACTACGCTTGCCTTCTTTGCCATGGTCGGCTTCGAGGACTCGGTCAACATGGCCGAGGAATGCAAGGATCCGACCCGGATCTTCCCGAAGGTGCTGCTGACCGGCCTGCTGATCACCGGGGTGATCTATGTGCTGGTCTCCATCTCGGCGATCACCCTGGTACCGCCGGAACAGCTGGGCGAGGGCGAGACGCCGCTGCTCAAGGTGGTTCAGGCCGGTGCGCCTAACTTTCCCGTCGAGGTATTCGGCTTCATCACCATGTTTGCGGTCGCCAACAGCGCCTTGATCAACATGCTGATGGCGAGTCGCCTCGTCTATGGCATGAGCCGCGAACATGTGCTGCCGCAGGTGCTTGGCAAGGTCCATGCGACGCGCCGCACGCCTTACATAGCCATCGGCTTCACCACCTTGCTGGCCTTCGCGCTCATTACCTTTGTCGGGGAAGTTCCGGCTCTCGGCGGAACCACGGCGCTGCTGCTGCTGTGCGTCTTCACCGTCGTCAACATTGCCGTGCTGGTGCTGCGCAAGGACAGGGTCGGGCACGATCATTTCCGGACGCCGACACCGCTGCCGATCCTGGGCGCGGTGGCTTGCGCGTTCTTCGCCGGACCGTGGACCGGGCGCGATCTGGTTCAATACAAGATCGCGGGCATCCTGATCGGTATCGGGGTGGTTCTCTGGTTCGTGACGGTCCTAGTCAACCGTGCCACTGGGCAGAGACCCGCCGAGCCGGAAATGGCAGATATCGGCGGGGCAGGGCCGGTCAACTGACCCGGGCGCATCCGGAAGGATGCGCTGCGATCAAAGCGGTTCGTTGAAGGTGACGATCGAGACCTCGCCTTCGAGCGCGCCCTGATATGCGGAGATATGCGGTTCGTCGTCGGGCTCGCCCTGCATGTCGCCGATCTGGTCGAGCTCGGCTTCGGCGTAACCTTCCTTCGCCAACGCCTCTAGTGCGGAGCGCACGGCGGAATCGTCGTCGGGCGCGACCAGCATGATATGCACGCCTTCGGGCTTCCCGCCCTTTTTGCGCCAGACTCGGCCCGTGATGATGGTCACCGGCTTTTCGTCGTTGTCGTTCATCGGTGATTCCCTGGTTTTAGATTCGCAAGTTGGGGATTCGCCCCAGTTTTGGCGATTTTCGCACGAAGAACTGATGCACGACAGGCCAAAGCCCGTTACAAACCGGCAAATAGCCCATGTTGCAGCGCAATAAAGTTGCTCTGGGCCTGCTGAGCCCCCCGAAGCCCCGGTTTCGTTAAGGTTTTTGGTGGGACGGGCTTGACGGTCAGCGGTCATGCGAGTAGATACCGCGTCGTCTGAGCCGATGTGAGGTTGGCTTTTCCGGGGCGACATGCCCTGGAGTTCACCTCAAACAGGGTTCGTTTTTACGAGCGAGAAGACATTTCCGGCGTGCATGAAGCGGTTTCGCTTCCTCTGCCTTTGTTCGGGCAAGACCGTAAGTCGCGGTTTGTGGCCCGAATTCGCGTATGGATTTTGCGCTTGAAGCCGCCCTGAACGGGCTTGAGACACGGAATTGAGAGACAAGAGGGTTTAATGCCTACCGTCAACCAGCTGATCCGCAAGCCGCGCATTGCGCCGGTGAAGCGCAACAAGGTTCCGGCCATGCAGGCCAACCCGCAGAAGCGGGGCGTTTGCACGCGCGTCTATACGACGACGCCGAAGAAGCCGAACTCGGCTCTGCGTAAGGTCGCAAAGATCCGCCTGACCAATGGTTTTGAAGTGATCGGCTACATCCCCGGCGAAGGCCACAACCTTCAGGAGCACTCCGTGGTCATGATCCGCGGCGGCCGCGTGAAGGATCTTCCGGGCGTGCGCTATCACATCATCCGCGGCGTGCTCGACACGCAGGGCGTGAAGAACCGCAAGCAGCGCCGTTCGAAGTACGGTGCGAAGCGTCCGAAGTAAGGTTTTCCGGCTTCGACGCCTTTCCTTTTGCGTCGTGGCCACGAGATTGAGAGACAAGAGCTATGTCCCGTCGTCACAGTGCAGATAAGCGCGAAGTCAACCCGGATCCCAAGTTCGGCGATCTGGTCGTCACCAAGTTCATGAATGCCGTCATGTATGACGGCAAGAAGTCGATCGCTGAAACGATCGTTTACGGTGCGCTCGACCAGGTTCAGGCCAAGACCAAGCAGGAGCCGGTAACGGTCTTCCATCAGGCGCTCGACAATGTCGCGCCGCATGTGGAAGTGCGTTCGCGCCGCGTCGGCGGTGCCACCTACCAGGTTCCGGTCGATGTGCGTCCCGAGCGTCGCCAGGCACTCGCCATTCGTTGGCTGATCACTGCCGCCCGCAACCGCAACGAGACCACCATGGTCGATCGTCTCTCCGGCGAACTGATGGACGCGGCCAACAACCGCGGCACCGCCGTGAAGAAGCGTGAAGACACCCACAAAATGGCGGAAGCCAACCGCGCCTTCGCGCACTACCGCTGGTAACGGCGCGAACGAACGACTGAGAGGCACCTCCCATGGCCCGCGAATACAAGATCGAAGACTACCGCAATTTCGGTATCATGGCGCATATCGACGCCGGCAAGACCACGACGACCGAGCGCATCCTTTATTACACGGGCAAGTCGCACAAGATCGGCGAAGTCCATGACGGCGCTGCCACCATGGATTGGATGGAGCAGGAGCAGGAGCGCGGCATCACGATTACGTCCGCTGCCACCACGACCTTCTGGAAGGGTCGCGACGGCAAGCAGCGCCGCTTCAACATCATCGACACCCCCGGCCACGTCGACTTCACCATTGAAGTCGAGCGTTCGCTGCGCGTTCTCGACGGCGCCATCGCGCTGCTCGATGCCAACGCCGGTGTCGAACCGCAGACCGAGACCGTGTGGCGCCAGGCGGACAAGTACAACGTCCCGCGCATGATCTTCTGCAACAAGATGGACAAGATCGGCGCGGACTTCTACCGCTCCTACGAGATGATCAAGTCGCGCCTCGGTGCGACGGCCGTTGCCGTCCAGCTGCCGATCGGCGCTGAGGCCGATTTCAAGGGCGTCGTCGACCTGATCGAGATGAAGGCGCTGGTCTGGCGCGACGAAAGCCTGGGCGCTGCCTGGGACATCGTCGAGATCCCTGCCGACCTCCAGGCCAAGGCCGAAGAGTTCCGTGACAAGATGATCGAGACCGCCGTCGAAATGGACGAGACGGCTCTCGAGAACTACCTCGAAGGCAAGATGCCGTCGAACGACGAACTGCGCGCGCTGATCCGCAAGGGCACCATCGCCGTCAAGTTCTTCCCGATGTTCTGCGGCTCGGCCTTCAAGAACAAGGGCGTACAGCCGCTGCTCGACGGCGTCGGTGACTTCCTGCCGTCGCCTCTCGACGTGCCTGCCATCAAGGGTATCGACCCGAAGACGGAAGGCGAGATGGAGCGTCACTCGTCGGACGAAGAGCCGCTCTCGATGCTGGCCTTCAAGATCATGAACGATCCGTTCGTCGGCTCGCTCACCTTCTGCCGCATCTATTCCGGCAAGGTGACTAAGGGCGCTTCGCTCGAAAACACCGTCAAGGGCAAGAAAGAGCGTCTCGGCCGTATGCTGCAGATGCACTCGAACTCGCGCTCTGACATCGAAGAGGCTTTCGCCGGCGACATCGTCGCTCTGGCCGGCCTCAAGGAAACGACCACCGGCGACACGCTCTGCGATCCGCTGCACCCGGTCATTCTCGAGCGCATGGAATTCCCCGAGCCGGTCATCCAGATCGCGATCGAGCCGAAGACCAAGGGCGACCAGGAAAAGATGGGCCTCGCGCTCAACCGCCTGGCTGCCGAAGATCCTTCTTTCCGCGTCAAGTCGGACGAAGAATCCGGCCAGACCATCATCGCCGGCATGGGCGAACTCCACCTCGACATCATCGTCGACCGCATGCGTCGCGAGTTCAAGGTCGAGGCCAACGTCGGTGCACCGCAGGTTGCCTATCGCGAGACGATCAGCCGCACGCACGAACAGGACTACACCCACAAGAAGCAGTCGGGTGGTACGGGCCAGTTCGCTCGCGTCAAGATCGTGTTCGAACCGAACCCCGAAGGCGAGGATTTCGTCTTCGAATCGAAGATCGTCGGCGGCGCAGTTCCGAAGGAATACATCCCGGGCGTCGACAAGGGTCTCCGCAGCGTTCTGTCTTCGGGTCCGTTCGCGGGCTTCCCGATGATCGGCGTCAAGGCGACGCTCATCGACGGTGCCTACCACGACGTCGACTCCTCGGTGCTGGCCTTCGAGATCGCCGGTCGCGCCTGCCTTCGCGAAGCAGCTCCCAAGCTGGGCGTCCAGCTGCTCGAGCCGATCATGAAGGTCGAAGTCGTGACGCCGGAAGATTATGTCGGCAACGTCATCGGCGACCTGAACAGCCGTCGTGGCCAGATCCAGGGCCAGGAAAGCCGCGGTGTTGCCGTCGTCGTCAACGCGATGGTTCCGCTGGCCAACATGTTCAAGTACGTGGACAGCTTGCGCTCGATGTCGCAGGGCCGTGCCCAGTACACGATGCAGTTCGACCACTACGAGCCGGTTCCGACCGCGGTCGCTCAGGAAGTTCAGAAGAAATACGCGTAATTCCAAGGAATTGCAGCGTTTTATTAATTCAACGCCCTTATCGGGCTAGCAGGAATGGAGACCTCACATGGCAAAAGGTAAATTCGAGCGTAATAAGCCTCATGTGAACATTGGCACGATTGGTCACGTTGACCACGGCAAGACGTCGCTGACGGCGGCGATCACGAAGTATTTCGGCGAGTTCAAGGCCTACGACCAGATCGACGCAGCGCCTGAAGAGAAGGCCCGCGGCATCACCATTTCGACGGCACACGTCGAATACGAGACGCCGGCCCGCCACTACGCTCACGTCGACTGCCCCGGCCACGCCGACTATGTCAAGAACATGATCACCGGTGCCGCCCAGATGGACGGCGCGATCCTGGTCGTTTCGGCTGCCGACGGCCCGATGCCGCAGACCCGCGAGCACATCCTGCTCGCCCGTCAGGTCGGCGTTCCGGCCCTGGTGGTGTTCCTCAACAAGGTCGACCTGGTCGACGACGCCGAGCTGCTCGAACTGGTCGAGCTCGAAGTGCGCGAGCTGCTGTCGAAGTACGAGTTCCCCGGCGACGACATTCCGATGATCAAGGGCTCGGCTGTTGCTGCGCTCAACGATTCGGACAAGAAGATCGGCGAAGACGCGATCCGCGAGCTGATGGCAGCTGTCGACGCCTACATCCCGACGCCTGAGCGTCCGATCGACCGTCCGTTCCTGATGCCGATCGAAGACGTGTTCTCGATCTCGGGCCGCGGCACGGTCGTCACCGGTCGCGTCGAGCGCGGCATCGTCAAGGTCGGCGAAGAAGTCGAGATCGTCGGCATCAAGGCGACCTCGAAGACGACGGTTACCGGCGTCGAGATGTTCCGCAAGCTGCTCGACCAGGGCCAGGCCGGCGACAACATCGGCGCGCTGATCCGTGGCGTTGGCCGTGAAGACGTCGAGCGCGGCCAGGTGCTGTGCAAGCCGGGTTCGGTCAAGCCGCACAAGAAGTTCGTGGCTGAAGCCTACATCCTGACCAAGGAAGAGGGTGGCCGTCACACGCCGTTCTTCACCAACTACCGTCCGCAGTTCTATTTCCGCACGACCGACGTGACCGGCATCGTGTCGCTGCCGGAAGGCACCGAGATGGTCATGCCCGGCGACAACATCACCGTTGACGTCGAGCTGATCGTGCCGATCGCCATGGAAGAGAAGCTCCGCTTCGCTATCCGTGAAGGCGGCCGCACCGTCGGCGCCGGCATCGTCGCTTCGATCAAAGAATAATCCGAATAACGATCTGTCGCGGGCGGGAATACGCCCGCGCCGCGCCAGAACAAGGAAGTGACCATGAACGGACAGAATATCCGCATCCGCCTCAAGGCGTTTGACCACCGGGTTCTCGACGCTTCGACCCGCGAGATCGTGTCGACCGCAAAGCGCACCGGCGCCAACGTTCGCGGCCCGATCCCGCTGCCGACGCGGATCGAGAAGTTCACGGTGAACCGCTCGCCGCACGTCGACAAGAAGAGCCGCGAGCAGTTCGAGATGCGCACGCACAAGCGTCTGCTGGACATCGTCGATCCGACCCCGCAGACCGTCGATGCTCTGATGAAGCTCGACCTCGCCGCAGGTGTCGACGTCGAAATCAAGCTCTAAGAGCTAACATGAGCCGCGCGAGCAGATCCAAACGGCTCCTCTGAAGGAAAACGAACCGATGCGTTCAGGTGTAATTGCACAGAAGGTGGGAATGACCCGCGTCTATAATGACGCTGGCGAGCACGTTCCCGTCACCGTTCTCCGCATGGAGAACTGCCAGGTCGTGGCGCAGCGCACGCAGGAGAAGAATGGCTACACCGCCGTTCAGCTCGGCGTCGGCCTCGCCAAGGTGAAGAATACGTCGAAGGCGATGCGCGGTCATTTCGCTGCCGCCTCCGTCGAGCCGAAGTCGAAGGTCGCCGAATTCCGCGTCTCCGCCGACAACATGCTCGATGTCGGCTCCGAGATCACCGTCGAGCATTTCGTCCCCGGCCAGAAGGTCGATGTGACGGGCACCTCGATCGGTAAGGGTTTCCAGGGCGTCATCAAGCGGCACAACTTCGGTGGCGGCCGCGCTACCCACGGTAACTCGGTGTCGCACCGTACCCATGGTTCGACTGGCCAGCGCCAGGATCCGGGCAAGGTGTTCAAGGGCAAGAAAATGGCCGGCCACATGGGCGACGTTCGCGTCACCACCCAGAACGTCGAGGTCGTCTCGACCGACGCCGACCGTGGTCTGATCCTGATCCGCGGTGCGGTTCCGGGCTCGAAGGGTGCATGGATCCTGGTTCGCGATGCGGCCAAGATCGCGCTGCCCGAGAATGCGCCGAAGCCGGCCGCGATCCGCGCCGTCAGCAAACAGGCTCCGGCCAACGAGGGAGCGGAATAATGGACCTCAAGATTACAACCCTCGCAGGCAAGGATGCCGGCAAGGTTGAGCTCTCGGAAGAGATCTTCGGCCTCGACCCGCGCGAAGACGTGCTCCAGCGCGTCGTGCGTTGGCAGCTCGCCAAGAAGCAGCAGGGCACGCACAAGGCCAAGGGTCGCGCGGAAATCGCGCGCACCGGCGCCAAGATGTACAAGCAGAAGGGTACGGGCCGCGCTCGTCACCATTCGGCACGCGCCCCGCAGTTCCGCGGCGGTGGCAAGGCCCACGGCCCGGTCGTCCGCAGCCACGAGCACGACCTTCCCAAGAAGGTCCGCGCTCTCGGTCTGAAGCACGCCCTGTCGGCCAAGGCCAAGGCATCGAACCTGATCATCGTCGACGAGCTGACGCTCGCCGAGGGCAAGACCAAGGCACTGATCGCGAATTTCGCGTCGCTGGGCCTGACCAATGCCCTGGTGATCGGCGGCGCCGAGCTTGACCTCAACTTCAAGCGCGCAGCGACCAACATCCCGAACATCGATGTCCTGCCGATCCAGGGCATCAACGTTTACGACATTCTGCGCCGCGGCACGCTGGTCCTTTCGAAGGCCGCCGTCGAGGCTCTCGAGGAGCGCTTCAAATGACGGATCTCCGCCACTATGACGTGATCGTCAGCCCGGCGATCACCGAAAAGTCGACCATGGCTTCTGAATACAACCAGGTCGTCTTCAACGTCGCCAAGAAGGCGAGCAAGCCTGAGATCAAGGCTGCCGTCGAAGCGCTGTTCGGCGTGAAGGTGACTGCTGTGAACACCCTGGTCCGCAAGGGCAAGGTGAAGCGCTTCCGCGGCACGATCGGCCGCCAGAGCGACGTCAAGAAGGCGGTAGTGACGCTGGCCGACGGCCAGTCGATCGACGTCGCGACGGGCCTCTGAGCTAGACCGCGAGGACAGGACAATGGCACTTAAGAAATTCAAGCCAGTAACGCCGAGCACCCGCCAGCTGGTCATCGTCGACCGCTCGGGCCTCCACAAGGGCAAGCCCGTCAAGGGTCTGACCGAGGGCCTGACGAAGTCGGGCGGCCGCAACAACTACGGTCGCATCACGGCTCGCTTCATCGGCGGCGGTCACAAGCGTACGTACCGCATCATCGACTTCAAGCGTCGCAAGTTCGACGTCGTCGGCACGGTCGAGCGTCTCGAGTACGATCCGAACCGCACTGCGTTCATCGCGCTGATCAAGTATGACGACGGCGAGCTGAGCTACATCATTGCCCCGCAGCGTCTGCAGGCCGGCGACAAGATCATCGCTGGTGAGCAGGTCGACGTGAAGCCGGGCAACGCAATGCCGCTTGCTTCGATGCCTGTCGGCACGATCGTGCACAACATCGAGCTGAAGCCCGGCAAGGGCGGCCAGGTCGCTCGTTCGGCTGGCGCTTACGCCCAGCTCGTCGGTCGTGACCAGGGCATGGCGATCCTTCGCCTCAACTCGGGTGAACAGCGCGTCGTCAGCGGTCTGTGCATCGCCACTGTCGGTGCCGTGTCCAACCCGGACCATGGCAACATCAACGACGGCAAGGCAGGCCGCACGGTCTGGCGTGGCAAGCGTCCGCACAACCGCGGCGTGACCATGAACCCGGTCGACCATCCGCACGGCGGTGGTGAAGGCCGCACCTCGGGCGGACGCCATCCGGTGTCGCCGTGGGGCAAGCCCACCAAGGGCAAGAAGACGCGGTCCAACAAGGCGACCGACAAGTTCATCCTGCGCTCGCGCCATCAGCGCAAGAGCTAAGAAGAGGTAACGCCAGTGACTCGTTCAGTCTGGAAAGGCCCGTTCATTGACGGCTATCTGCTCAAGAAGGCAGAGAAGGTTCGTGAAGGCGGTCGCAATGAGGTGATCAAGATGTGGAGCCGTCGCTCCACTGTCTTGCCGCAGTTCGTCGGCCTCACCTTCGGTGTCTACAACGGCCAGAAGCACGTCCCGGTCTCGGTGAACGAGGACATGGTCGGCCACAAGTTCGGTGAGTTTGCTCCCACCAGGACCTACTACGGTCACGGCGCGGACAAGAAGGCAAAGAGGAAGTAACATGGGCAAGGCCAAAGCTCCGCGCAGGCTTGCTGACAACGAGGCACGTGCGGTCCTCCGCACGATCCGGGTCAGCCCGCAGAAGCTCAACCTCGTTGCCGCGCTGATCCGCGGCAAGAAGGTAGCGACCGCGCTTTCCGATCTGGAATTTTCGCGCAAGCGCATCGCCGGTACGGTCAAGAAGACCCTCGAATCGGCTATCGCCAACGCGGAAAACAATCACGACCTCGATGTCGACGCGCTGGTGGTGGCGGAAGCCTTTGTTGGCAAGTCGATCGTCATGAAGCGTTTCCACGCTCGTGGCCGTGGTCGCGCCAGCCGCATCGAGAAGCCGTTTTCGCACCTCACGATCGTCGTTCGTGAAGTCGAAGAGAAAGGGGAGGCCGCATAATGGGCCAGAAAATCAATCCTATTGGTCTCCGCCTCGGCATCAACCGTACCTGGGACTCGCGCTGGTACGCAAACACCGGCGAATACGGCCAGCTGCTCCACGAAGACATCAAGATCCGCAAGTATCTTGAGTCCGAGCTGAAGCAGGCCGCGATTTCCAAGGTGGTGATCGAGCGTCCGCACAAGAAGTGCCGCGTGACCATTCACGCCGCACGTCCGGGCCTGATCATCGGCAAGAAGGGCGCCGACATCGAAAAGCTTCGCAAGAAGCTGATGGAGATGACGAAGTCCGAGACGCACCTCAACATCGTCGAGGTTCGCAAGCCCGAGACCGACGCTACGCTGGTCGCTCAGTCGATCGCGCAGCAGCTCGAGCGCCGTATTGCCTTCCGTCGCGCCATGAAGCGCGCGGTGCAGTCGGCCATGCGTCTCGGCGCAGAGGGCATCCGCATCAATTGCTCGGGCCGCCTCGGCGGCGCTGAAATCGCTCGTATGGAGTGGTACCGCGAAGGTCGCGTTCCGCTGCACACCCTGCGCGCCGACGTCGACTACGGCACGGCCGAGGCACAGACCGCCTATGGCATCTGCGGCGTCAAGGTGTGGGTGTTCAAGGGCGAGATCCTCGAGCACGATCCGATGGCTTCCGAGCGTCGCGCAACCGAAGGCGATCATTCGCATGCTGGCGAGCGCCCCGAGCGCCGCCGTCGCGAAAACGCCTGACACGCATAGGAATTTGGAGTTAGAACGATGCTGCAGCCAAAGCGCACAAAGTTCCGTAAGCAGTTCAAGGGCCGCATCCACGGTACCGCGAAGGGTGGCACCAACCTGGATTTCGGCGGCTTCGGACTGAAGGCGCTTGAGCCAAACCGCGTCACCGCGCGTGAGATCGAGGCGGCTCGCCGCGCGATCACCCGCGAAATGAAACGTCAGGGCCGCGTCTGGATCCGTATTTTCCCGGACGTTCCCGTCACGTCGAAGCCGACCGAAGTCCGCATGGGTAAGGGCAAGGGCGCCGTCGACTACTGGGCATGCCGCATCAAGCCGGGCCGCGTGATGTTCGAGATCGATGGTGTTTCCGAGGAAGTGGCGCGTGAAGCGCTCCGTCTCGGCGCCGCCAAGCTCTCGGTCAGGACGCGTTTCGTTCAGCGCATCGCAGAATAAGGAAGGGCTGAATCATGAAAGCCTCGGACATCAGGACGAAGACCCAGGACCAGCTCACTGACGAGCTCGGCAGCCTCAAGAAGGAGCAGTTCAACCTGCGCTTCCAGAAGGCGACGGGACAGCTGGAAAAGACGGCGCGCGTGAAGCAGGTCCGCAAGGACATTGCGCGCATCAAGACCATCGCGGCCGAAAAATCGGCCGGTAAGAAGGCGTAAGGACGAGAACCATGCCAAAGCGCATCCTGCAGGGTACCGTCGTCAGCGACAAGAACGAGAAGACGGTCGTCGTCAAGGTCGAGCGTCGCTTCACGCACCCGGTGATGAAGAAGACCGTGCGTATGTCGAAGAACTACAAGGCGCACGACGAAAACAACGCCCACAAGGTCGGCGACATTGTGCTTATCCAGGAATCGAAGCCGATTTCCAAGGACAAGCGCTGGGTCGTCGTGACTTCGGACCAGGCGTAACAACGAATTTTGGACAAGCCGGGGAGGGCGGTAGCCCGTCCCGTTAGAAAAGAAGAAGGCGGCCAGTCATGATTCAGATGCAAACAAACCTCGACGTCGCGGATAATTCCGGCGCTCGTCGTGTCATGTGCATCAAGGTGCTGGGCGGCTCGAAGCGGAAGTATGCCTCCGTTGGCGACATCATCGTGGTGTCGATCAAGGAAGCCATTCCGCGCGGCCGCGTAAAGAAGGGTGACGTGATGAAGGCGGTCGTGGTTCGCACGGCCAAGGACATCCGTCGTCCGGACGGCAGCGTGATCCGTTTCGACAAGAACGCGGCCGTTCTTGTCGATAACAAGAAAGAACCGATCGGCACGCGTATCTTCGGGCCGGTTCCGCGCGAACTCCGCGCCAAGAACCACATGAAGATCATCTCGCTCGCGCCCGAAGTGCTGTAAGGAGCCGGAACAATGCAGAAGATCCGTAAAGGCGACAAGGTTGTCGTTCTGGCCGGCAAGGACAAGGGCCGCACCGGCGAGGTGCTGTCTGTTCAGCCGAAGGAAGACAAGGCACTTGTCCGCGGCGTGAACATGATCCGCCGCCACCAGAAGCAGTCCCAGACCCAAGAGGGCGGGATCATCACCAAGGAAGCGCCGATCCACCTGTCGAACCTCGCGCTCGTCGACCCCAAGGATGGCAAGCCGACCCGCGTCGGTTTCCAGATCCAGAAGGACGGCACGAAGGTGCGTGTCGCCAAGCGCTCGGGAGAAGTCATCAATGGCTAATGCAACCATCGAGCCACGCCTGAAGACGGTCTACAAGGAGACCATCCGCACGGCGATGCAGGAACAGTTCAAGTACGCCAACGTCATGCAGATCCCGCGCATCGACAAGATCGTGCTCAACATGGGTGTCGGCGAAGCCACCGCGGATTCGAAGAAGCCCACGGTTGCCGCCGAGGACCTGGCGATGATCGCCGGCCAGAAGCCGGTCATCACTCGCGCCCGCAAGTCGATCGCCGGCTTCAAGGTCCGTGAGCAGATGCCGATCGGCGCCAAGGTGACGCTTCGCCAGGAGCGCATGTACGAGTTTTTGGACCGTCTCGTGAACATCGCCCTGCCGCGCGTTCGCGACTTTCGCGGCCTGAACCCGAAAAGCTTTGACGGCCGTGGAAATTACGCTATGGGCCTCAAGGAGCATATCGTGTTCCCCGAGATCAACTACGACAAGGTTGATCAGATGTGGGGTATGGACATCATCGTTTGCACGACCGCCAAGACGGACGACGAAGCCCGGGCTCTGCTCAAGGCTTTCAACTTCCCCTTCCGGCAGTAACGGCAGCGAGCAAAGGAAAAATCTGAAATGGCAAAGACCAGCTCAGTCGAGAAGAACAACCGGCGCCGCAAGCTTGTGGACCAGTACGCTGCCAAGCGTAAGGCCCTCAAGGACGTCATCATGGATCAGTCCAAGCCGATCGAGGAACGCTTCCGCGCGCAGCTCAAGCTCGCCGCGCTGCCGCGCAACTCGGCCAAGATCCGTATCCGTAATCGCTGCGAAGTCACCGGTCGTCCGCGTGCCTACTATCGCAAGCTTAAGATGTCGCGTATCGCGCTTCGTGATCTGGGCTCGACGGGAGCAATCCCGGGCCTGGTCAAGTCGAGCTGGTAAGGAGCATTTGATATGTCTTTGAGTGATCCTCTCGGCGATATGCTGACCCGCATCCGCAATGCCTATGGCCGCAAGAAGTCGACGGTGTCGACGCCAGCGTCCAGGCTGCGCGCCCGTGTTCTCGACGTGCTGAAGTCGGAAGGCTACATCCGCGACTACAGCCAGACCGACTTCGAAAACGGCAAGTCCGAGATCGAAATCGAGCTGAAGTACTTCGACGGCCAGCCGGTGATCCGCGAAATCGCGCGTGTCTCCAAGCCGGGCCGCCGTGTCTACGTCTCGTCCAAGTCGATTCCGCCGGTCGCCAACGGCCTGGGCATCTCGATCCTTTCGACCCCGAAGGGCGTGATGGCCGACCACGAAGCGCGCGAACAGAACGTCGGCGGGGAAATCCTCTGCCAGATCTTCTGATCTGCGTAGGCTGAAACAAGAAAGGCGAGGACAAGACAATGTCTCGTATTGGCAAGAAACCCGTTCAGCTTCCGCAGGGCGTATCCGCGACCGTCACCGGCCAGACCGTGACGGCGAAGGGCCCCAAGGGTGAGCTGAAGTTCGTGGTCAACGACGAAGTTCTGGTCAAGATGGAAGAAGGCGAGATCGCCGTTCAGCCGCGCGACCAGTCGAAGGACGCCCGCTCCAAGTGGGGCATGTCGCGGACCCAGATCGTCAACATCCTGACCGGTGTTAAGGACGGCTTCGAAAAGAAGCTCGAGATCACCGGCGTCGGCTATCGTGCCGCACTCCAGGGCAAGAACCTGCAGCTGGCCCTTGGCTTCAGCCATGACGTCGTTTATCAGACGCCGGAAGGCATCACCATCACGGTGCCGAAGCCTACTGAAATCGTCGTCACGGGTATCGACAAGCAGCAGGTTGGCCAGGTCGCCGCCGAGATCCGCGAATATCGCGGTCCGGAGCCCTACAAGGGCAAGGGCGTCCGCTATGCTGGCGAGAAGATCGTCCGCAAAGAAGGCAAGAAGAAGTAATAGCAACGCCGCGGTGCGCGGTCGCGGGAAGCGTTTCAGCTTACCGCAGATGGCCGCGCCCGTTTCAGAAGGCAAGGAACCACTACTATGGCTTCGAAAGAAACCACTCTGCGTCGCTCGTCGCGCATCCGCCGCCAGCTCAAGAAGGTCGCCAACGGCCGTCCGCGCCTGTCGGTTCACCGCACGTCGAAGAACATCTACGTCCAGGTCATCGACGATGCCAATGGCCGTACGCTCGCTGCCGCTTCCACCCTCGAGAAGGACCTCAAGGGCACGCTGAAGACCGGTGCCGACACGGCTGCCGCGACTGCGGTTGGCAAGCTGATCGCCGAGCGCGCTTCGAAGGCCGGCGTCAAGGAGGTCGTTTTCGACCGTGGCGCCTATATCTATCACGGCCGCATCAAGGCGCTTGCCGAAGCTGCCCGCGAAGGTGGCCTGAACTTCTGATGCAGGAACCGGCGTAGCGCGTGGCGCTGCGCCGCATCACTGACCAGTTGCAATAAATCCGGCGACGCTATAGACGCCGGATTTGGTTTTTAACCCCCGTGCTTCCGGAAAAAAATAAGGATAGGAATATGGCACAAGAACGTAGGGAAGGCGGTCGCGAGCGTAGCCGTGACCGTGAAGAGCGCGACAGCGAATTCGTCGATAAGCTCGTACACATCAACCGCGTTGCCAAGGTCGTCAAGGGCGGCCGGCGTTTCGGTTTTGCAGCACTCGTCGTTGTCGGCGACCAGAAGGGCCGCGTTGGCTTTGGTCACGGCAAGGCGCGCGAAGTGCCGGAAGCGATCCGCAAGGCAACCGAATCGGCCAAGCGCGACATGATCTTTGTGCCGCTCCGTTCGGGCCGTACGCTGCACCACGACGTTGAAGGTCGTTGGGGCGCTGGCCGTGTTCTGTTGCGCTCTGCCAAGCAGGGTACCGGCATTATCGCAGGCGGCCCGATGCGCGCTGTCTTCGAGACGCTCGGCATGCACGACGTCGTCGCCAAGTCGATGGGTTCGTCGAACCCCTACAACATGGTTCGTGCGACCTTCGATGCGCTGAAGAACCAGTTGCATCCGAAGGATGTGGCTGCTCAGCGCGGCATCAAGTACTCGACCCTTCAGGCCCGCCGCGGCACCGCCGTTGCGGCTGAAGAATAGTCGCTCGAGCTGACCAGGGACAATGACCATGGCCAAGAAAGCAACCAAGACCATCACCGTCGAGCAGATCGGTAGCCCGATCCGCCGGCCGAAGGAGCAGCGTGCCACGCTGGTCGGCCTCGGCCTCAACAAGATGCATCGCAAGCGCACCCTGGAGGATACTCCTTCCGTGCGCGGCATGATCGCAGCTGTCCAGCACCTCGTCCGCGTTGTGGACGAGGCGTAGGCCGATCGCAGGAGATAGAACATGAAACTCAACGATCTGCGTGACAACACCGGCGCGACGCACTCCAAGAAGCGCCTTGGCCGCGGCATCGGCTCCGGCTCCGGCAAGACCGGCGGCCGCGGCGTCAAGGGTCAGAAGGCCCGTTCGGGCGTCGCGATCAACGGCTTCGAGGGTGGCCAGATGCCGCTCTATCGTCGCCTGCCGAAGCGCGGCTTCACCAACATCTTCGCCAAGAGCTACAACACCGTTTCGCTGGCCCGTATCCAGGTCGCGATCGATGCCAAGAAGCTCGATGCGAAAGAGACCGTGACGGCGGAAGCCCTCGTCAAGGCCGGCGTGATTCGCCGCGTCAAGGACGGCGTCCGCATCCTCAGCGACGGCGAACTCAAGACGAAGGTGGCCTTCGACGTCGCCGGCGCTTCCAAGCCTGCGATCGAGAAGATCGAAAAGGCTGGAGGATCGGTGAAGCTGCCTGAAGTGGCAGCGGCCGAATAAAAGGCTTTGCAAAGTAAGCGGCGGTAGAGATACCGCCGCTTGCATGTTTGCCGTCCGGAGCCTATCTCGTGGCTTCGGTGATACGCGCCGCGCCCATCTGCGGCATTGCGGCGTGACCAAGCGGAGTACCCTGAATGGCATCGGCTGCTGAACAACTGGCATCCAATCTGAATTTCGCAGCCTTCGCCAAGGCCGAAGATCTCAAGAAACGTATCTGGTTCACCCTCGGCGCGCTGCTGGTCTACCGCCTCGGCACCTATATTCCGCTCCCCGGCATCAACCCCGATGCATTCGCGCAGGCTTTCACCCAGCAGAGCCGCGGCGTTCTCGGCATTTTCAACATGTTTGCCGGTGGTGCAGTCGAGCGCATGGCGCTGTTTGCACTCGGCATCATGCCCTACATCTCCGCTTCCATCATCATGCAGCTCATGACGTCGGTCGTCCCGTCGCTCGAAGCGCTGAAGAAGGAAGGTGAGCAGGGCCGCAAGGTCATCAATCAGTACACCCGCTATGGCACCGTGCTTCTGGCGCTTGTTCAGGCTTACGGCATTTCGGTCGGGCTTGAGAGCGGCAACGGAATCGTCTCGGATCCGGGCATGTTCTTCCGCGCCTCGACGGTCATCACGCTCGTCGGCGGCACGATGTTCCTGATGTGGCTTGGCGAGCAGATCACCGCCCGCGGCATCGGCAACGGTATCTCGCTGATCATCTTCGCCGGCATCGTCGCCGGGCTTCCGAGCGCTATCAGTGGCACCCTGGAACTCGGCCGCACAGGTGCGCTGTCGACCGGCCTGATTCTCGCGATCATCGTCCTGGCGATCGTCGTTATCGCCGTGATCGTGTTCTTCGAGCGTGCCCAGCGCCGCCTTCTGATCCAGTATCCGAAGCGCCAGGTCGGCAACCGCATGTTCCAAGGCGATACGTCGCACCTGCCGCTGAAGCTCAACACCGCCGGCGTCATTCCTCCGATCTTCGCCTCGTCGCTTCTGCTGCTGCCGGCGACCGTCGCGGGCTTCTCGAACACTGCCACGCTGCCTGGCTGGGTGAGCACGATCATGGCCGCGCTCGGCCACGGCCAGCCGCTCTACATGGCGCTCTACGCGGCGATGATCATCTTCTTCGCCTTCTTCTACACGGCTATCGTCTTCAATCCGAAGGACACGGCCGATCAGCTGAAGAAGCATTCGGGCTTCATTCCCGGCTATCGTCCTGGCGAGCGCACCGCGGAATACATCGACTACGTGCTGACCCGCGTCACGGTGGTCGGCGCCGCCTATCTCGTCATCATCTGCTTGCTGCCGGAGTTCCTGATCTCGGCGACCGGCGTTCCCTTCTACCTTGGTGGTACTTCGCTTCTGATCGTGGTCAATGTAACCCTTGATACGGTGGCGCAGATTCAGGGTCACCTGATCGCCCATCAGTATGAGGGGCTGATCAAGAAGTCGAAGCTCCGTGGAGGTAAGAGGGGAAGATGAGGCTGATATTGCTTGGACCGCCGGGAGCGGGCAAGGGGACGCAAGCTCAGAGGTTGGTCGACAAGCACGGCATTCCTCAACTTTCCACCGGCGACATGCTGCGCGCAGCGGTCAAGGCGGAAACGGAAGTCGGCAAGCGCGCCAAGGCGGTGATGGACGCCGGCGAACTGGTCTCGGACGAAATCGTCAATGCGATCGTCGCCGAACGTATCGACCAGGACGACTGCGCCCAGGGCTTCATCCTCGACGGTTATCCGCGCACGCTGGCACAGGCCGACGCCGTTGCCGACATGCTGGCTGAACGCGGCATGTTCCTCGACGTGGTCGTAGAACTCGTCGTCGACGACAAGGCGCTTGTCGGCCGTATCCTGAAGCGCGCCGAGGAGGCCAAGGCGGCCGGCCAGCCGGTGCGCAAGGACGACAATGCCGAGGTCTTCGACGAGCGGCTGCGCGAGTACTACAAGAAGACCGCTCCGCTGATCGGCTATTACTACGCCAATGACCTGCTCAAGCAGGTCGACGGCATGGCCCCGATGGACGAAGTGACGGCACAGATCGAAGCGGTTCTGGCGACTGTTGCCAGCTAATCGTCGCACACAGACTTGACGGACGGGCCGATCCGGAGTATGGCGGCCCGTCTTCCATTCAGGCATGATGCTGTTTGCCCGTAAGGGCGCAAAGTCATATTGAAACGGAAAACCCGCAAGGGCCGGCCTCCACCGGACGCGGGGCAACTTGAAGCGCCGGCATGGTCCGGCCCAAATGGAGTGAAAAGATGGCTCGTATAGCCGGCGTTAATATTCCGACCAACAAGCGCGTTGTGATCTCGCTTCAGTACATTCACGGTATTGGCAAGAAGTTCGCCCAGGAGATCGTCGAGAAGGTCGGTATCCCGGCTGAGCGTCGCGTCAACCAGCTGACCGATGCCGAAGTTCTGGCGATCCGCGAGACGATTGACCGCGACTATCAGGTCGAAGGCGATCTGCGCCGCGAAGTTTCGATCAACATCAAGCGTCTGATGGACCTCGGCTGCTACCGCGGCCTGCGTCACCGTCGTTCGCTTCCGGTCCGTGGCCAGCGCACGCATACCAATGCGCGCACCCGCAAGGGTCCGGCCAAGGCAATTGCCGGCAAGAAGAAGTAATTTCGTATCTCCGGCGGGTTTCGGCTCGCCGGTTTCGCCTTATTTGGGCGGGTGTTCGGCCTGACACCTTAAACGCAGGCTGGTGTAGCCGCTGGTATTACGGCGGTGAAGAGATCAACTGAAAGGACTGCTATGGCTAAGGAAGCCGCACGCGTTCGCCGTCGCGAACGCAAGAACATCTCGTCGGGCGTCGCCCACGTCAATTCGACCTTCAACAACACCATGATCACCATCTCCGATGCACAGGGCAACACGATTGCCTGGTCCTCGGCTGGTGCGCAGGGCTTCAAGGGTTCGCGCAAGTCGACCCCGTTCGCGGCCCAGATGGCTGCTGAAGACGTTGCCAAGAAGGCACAGGAACACGGCATGCGCATGCTGGAAGTGGAAGTCTGCGGTCCGGGTTCGGGTCGTGAGTCGGCTCTGCGCGCGCTCCAGGCTGCGGGTTTCACCATCACGTCGATCCGCGACGTGACGCCGATTCCGCACAATGGTTGCCGCCCGCGCAAGAAGCGTCGCGTCTAATATTTCACCCCCGCGCGAGCGCCTTGTGCGCTCGTTTGCGGTTTCCAGGTCGCCCGTCACGATTGGATGGTGTCGGGCTAACGGAAGGAAGCGAATATGATCCAGAAAAACTGGCAGGAACTGATCAAGCCGAACAAGATCGAGTTCTCGTCCAAGAAGAAGACGCAGACCACGCTCGTCGCCGAGCCGCTTGAGCGTGGCTTCGGCCTGACGCTCGGCAATGCGCTCCGTCGCGTGCTTTTGTCGTCGCTTCGTGGCGCTGCCGTCACTGCGGTGCAGATCGACGGCGTGCTGCATGAGTTCTCTTCCATCGGCGGCGTTCGTGAAGACGTCACCGACATCGTGCTCAACATCAAGGAAATCGCCATCCGCATGGAAGGCGACGGCCCGAAGCGCATGGTCGTTCGCAAGCAGGGCCCTGGTGCCGTGCTCGCCGGCGACATCCAGACGGTCGGCGACGTCGAGATCCTGAACCCGGACCACGTTATCTGCACCCTCGACGAGGGCGCCGAGATCCGCATGGAGTTCACGGTCGACACCGGCAAGGGTTATGTGCCGGCCGAACGCAACCGCGCTGAAGACGCTCCGATCGGTCTCATCCCGGTCGACAGCCTCTACTCGCCGGTCAAGAAGGTTTCGTACAAGGTCGAGAACACCCGCGAGGGCCAGGTTCTGGACTACGACAAGCTGACCATGACCATCGAGACAGACGGTTCGATCACCGGCGAGGACGCAGTGGCTTTCGCTGCTCGCATCCTGCAGGACCAGCTTGCGCTGTTCGTCAATTTCGACGAGCCGCAGAAGGAAGTCGCAGCCGAGGCCGTCACCGAGCTCGCCTTCAACCCGGCGCTGCTCAAGAAGGTCGACGAACTGGAGCTTTCGGTCCGTTCGGCCAACTGCCTCAAGAACGACAACATCGTTTACATCGGCGACCTGATCCAGAAGACGGAAGCAGAAATGCTGCGCACGCCGAACTTCGGCCGCAAGTCGCTCAACGAGATCAAGGAAGTTCTGGCCGCGATGGGTCTGCACCTCGGTATGGAAGTGCAGGACTGGCCGCCGGAAAACATCGAAGACCTCGCCAAGCGATACGAAGACCAGTACTAAGAAGACCTAGTCGAGCATGGTTCCGAGGACCGGATATTCCGGTCCGACGGCCTTGCGGAAAACCATCAGAGGCCGTGGCCTCTTGAACAACTGAAGAAGGAAAAGAGCCATGCGTCACGGTTTTAAAGGCCGTCGCTTCGCCCGCAGCGTAAGCCACCGCAAGTCCATGTTCGCCAACCTCTCGGTCTCGCTGATCGAGCACGAGCAGATCGTGACCACGCTCGAAAAGGCGAAGGACCTGCGTCCGATCGTCGAGAAGCTGGTGACGCTCGGCAAGCGCGGCGACTTGCATGCCCGCCGCCAGGTGATCGCCCAGATCGGCAACGAGAACGTCGTGAAGCGTCTGTTCGACGTCGTCGCGCCGCGTTACGCCACCCGCAACGGCGGCTACCTGCGCATCATGAAGGCTGGCTTCCGCCGCGGTGACAATGCCGCGATGGCCGTCATCGAGTTCGTCGATCGCGACACCTCGGCCAAGGGCGCAGGCGACCGCGTTCGTCTCGAAGCCGAAGCTGTCAACGAAGCTGAAGCTGCATAAGCATTCCGCATCGTGTTATGAACCGAAGGGGCCCTTGTGGCCCCTTTTGTTTTGGGTGGTGTGTCGGTCAGATCGCTGTGACGTGGTTTGCCGGGCGATGCGGGCGCACGACGCGTCGAGGTTTCAGCGGTCCTTCCGCAACCGGGGCCAACCAAGCGGAAATAACCGCTTTTCGCGCCCCTCTAGCCTTTCAATTTGCACAATCGTCGCGACAATGGCGCCAACTATGCATTGGAGGATTCGCCATGCTTGCGAAACGATATCTGTCGCTTGCGCTGTGCGCCTGGATGGCGCTTGCCGGCGGTGCGACGGCCCAGGAGGCGCCGACCACCGGGGATCCGGGCCTGTCGGATGTACTGACGGACCTGCTGAATGGCGGCAAGGGCGGCGGGGCCGCAACGCCCGGTCCCGATCGGCGCGTGCCATTCGGACGCGAAGAGATGCAGCTGTCGTTTGCGCCGCTGGTCAAGGACACGGCGGCAGCGGTTGTCAATGTCTACGCTTCCAAGCAGGTGAAGGTGCGGTCGCCATTCGAGGGCGATCCGTTCTTCGAACAGTTCTTCGGTCGGTCGGGTCCGCGCAACCGTTCGTCGCTCGGTTCGGGCGTTCTGGTCGACCCAAGCGGCATCGTCGTCACCAACAACCATGTCGTCCAGGATGCCGACCAGGTGAAGGTCGCGCTCTCTGACGGCCGTGAATTCACCAGCAAGGTGCTGCTCAAGGACGAGACCCTTGACCTTGCCGTGCTCAAGATCGATTCCGACAAGCCGTTCCCGACCGTCGCCATTGGCGATTCCGACGCGCTGCAGGTTGGCGATCTGGTGCTGGCCATTGGCAATCCGTTCGGCGTTGGCCAGACCACGACAAGCGGCATCGTCTCGGCCCTTGCCCGCACGCATATCGGCGTGTCCGACTCCGGTTTCTTCATCCAGACCGATGCGGCGATCAACCCGGGCAATTCGGGCGGTGCGCTGATCAACATGGGCGGCCAACTCATCGGCATCAACACGGCGATCTTCAGCCGCACCGGCGGCTCGATCGGCATTGGTTTTGCCATCCCGTCGAACATGGTGCGTGCCTTCACCGAAGCGGCCAAGGGTGGCGCCGAGTTCTTCGAGCGGCCGTTCATCGGCGCTTCGTTCGAACCGGTGACGCCGCAGATCGCAGAATCCCTTGGCATGGATCATCCCTCGGGCGCGCTGATCTCGTCGGTCGACGAGAACGGCCCCGCAGCGCGCGCCGGGCTGAAGCCTGGAGATGTGGTGTTGGCATTCAATGGCGCTGCGATCGAACACATGGAAGCGCTTGACTACCGCCTGGCCACGCAGCCGGTCGGCGGCAAGGCTACCCTTTCGGTGCTGACCAAGGGCGAGGAGAAGTCGATCGAAGTTGCCCTTGAGCGTGCACCTGAAGGCACCAGTTCGAACGAGGTTCTGCTGCGCGGCCGCAGTCCGTTTGCCGGCGCCAAGGTTGCCGAATTGTCGCCGCGGCTGGCCCAGCGCCTGCGTGTCGCGACCGACACCAAGGGCGTGGCGATCGTCGGCATCGACGGTGGTTCGCCGGCGGCAGGTTTCGGCTTCCAACTGGGCGACATCGTCCGCGAGGTCAATGGCGAGACCGTCGACACGGCCGCCAAGCTCAAGCAGCTTGCCGAGGAAGACACCCGTTGGTGGCGCTTCACCGTCGAGCGCGACGGCCGCATCATGCGGCAGATGCTGCGTTATTAGGCGTGGCAGCCGGACCGCCGGGAGGCTGACGTCTTGAGTTCCCTTTTCGACGAGGCCGTACCCCGACCACTGGCCGAGACGCTGCGTCCGCAACGCATCGGTGAGGTCATCGGACAGGATCATCTGCTTGGTCCCGACGGTCCCATCGGCCGCATGATCAAGGCGCGAAAGGTATCCTCGTTCATCCTCTGGGGCCCGCCCGGCGTCGGCAAGACGACCATCGCACGGCTGGTCGCCAAGGAAGTCGGCCTCGATTTCGTGCAGCTGTCGGCGGTCCTTTCGGGTGTCGCCGACCTGCGCAAGGTCATCGACGCCGCCAAGCAGCTGCGCAGCGGGGCAGGGCGGCAGACGGTGGTGTTCGTCGACGAGTTGCACCGGTTCAACCGCACCACACAGGATGCCCTGCTGCCGCATGTCGAAGACGGCACCATCGTGCTGATCGGGGCGACGACCGAGAACCCGAGTTTCAGCCTGGTGGCGGCTTTGCTGTCGCGCGCCAAGGTCTACACGCTCAGGCGCTTCGAAAAGGAAGACCTCGCCATTCTGGCCGAGCGCGCTGAAGCGCACACGGGCAGGAAACTCCCCCTCGAGCCGGCCGCACGCGACACGCTGCTGACCATGGCGGATGGCGACGGGCGCTACCTGATCGGCCTCTGCGAGGAATTGCTGGCGCTGCCCGATGGCACGATGCTGGATGTGGCGGCCCTTGCCGAAGCCGTCCAGAAGCGGGCGCCTGTCTACGACAAGGGCCAGGAAGAGCACTACAATCTGCTCAGTTGTTTTCACAAGAGCCTGCGCGGCAGCGATGTGCAGGCAGCGCTCTATTGGGCAGCCCGCATGGTCATCGGCGGCGAGGACCCCGGCACCATCTTTCGCCGTCTGGCATGCGCTGCGTCCGAAGATGTCGGCATGGCGGATCCGCAGGCGATGCCGCAGGTGGTGGCCGCCTGGAGTGCTTTCGAGCGCGTCGGCTGGCCGGAAGGGCGGCTGTTCATGGCGCAGGCGATCACCTATGTGGCGACCGCGCCCAAGTCGAACGCTTCCTACATGGGCTTCAACCAGGCAATTGCACTCGCCCAGCAGACCGGGTCGCTGGCGCCGCCGAAGCACATCCTGAATGCGCCGACCAAGCTGATGAAGGAACTCGGCTACCACGAAGGCTACCGCTACGACCACGACTATCCCGACGCCTTTTCCGGGCAGGAATTCATGCCCGACGAACTGGCAGGCCCGAACCGGCCCGAATTCTACGTGCCCAACGAGCGCGGCTTCGAACGCGACGTCAAGAAGCGGCTCGACTACTGGGGCAAGCGCCGCCAGGATCGCGGCGGCTAGCAAAGGCAGAGGCCGCGGGCGAGGCGGCATCAATCTTTAGTTACAAAAAATCTATTGCAAGAAAACGCAATCATTCATATCAAATCGTGTAGCGGCCTACGCAAGCGCTTTTGATAGGATGTGTGATGAAGCAGGTTACCGACAAGCTCTGGATTTCCGGCCAGCCAACGGACGCTGATCTGGCTGTTGCTGCCCAAGCGGGCATTCGCAGGATCATCAACAACCGCCCCGAAAACGAGGAACCGACCCAACCCGGCATGGCCGAAGCCGCCGCGTTGGCAGGGCAGTTGGGCATGGACTTCGTCAATGTCCCGGTGACGCCGGGGCGCTACACGCTGGAAGCCGTACGGGCCTTCCAGGAGGCTGTCGCCGAGGCACAGGGCCCGGTTCTCGCCCATTGCAAGGGCGGCACGCGCTCGCTGACGCTTTGGGCGATCGGCGAGGTACTCGATGGCCGGATGAAACTGACGGATATCGATGTGCTCGGCGAACGGCTCGGCACCAATCTGGCTGGGGCAAAGGACTGGCTGCTCACCAACTCCTGATGCTTTTGCAATGCACGACAACCTTGTGGGGTAGATGATGGTACAGAAACCCGAAGTATCCGCCTTCTTCGATCCGCGCACCTTTTCCGTCCAGTATGTCATTGCCGATCAGGCGACTAGGAAATGCGCGATCATCGACCCGGTACTCGATTTCGACGAGAAATCAGGCGCCACGGCCACCAGCAATGCTGACCGTATCCTTGATTTCGTCGAGGAGCAGGGGCTGACCGTCGAGTGGGTCCTCGACACCCATCCCCACGCCGACCATTTTTCCGCGGCCCGCTATCTCAAGTCGAGGACCGGTGCACGGACAGCTATCGGCGAACGCGTCATCGACGTGCAGAAACTCTGGAAGGCCATCTACAACTGGCCGGACCTCGCCACCGACGGCTCGCAGTGGGACAAGCTGTTTGCCGAGGGCGAGACCTTCTTCATCGGCGAGCTCCCGGCAAAGGTGCTGTTCTCGCCCGGCCACACGCTGGCCTCGATCACCTATGTGGTCGGCGATGCCGCTTTCATCCACGACACGCTGTTCATGCCCGACAGCGGCACGGCACGTGCCGATTTTCCCGGTGGCAGCGCCAAGCGCCTCTGGCAGTCGATCCAGCAGATCCTGTCGTTGCCCGACGAAACCAGGCTTTTTACGGGACACGACTACCAGCCGGGCGGGCGCCAGCCGCAATGGGAAAGCACCGTCGCAGAGCAAAAGGCGCGCAATATGCACATCTCCAGGATGTCGACAGAGACGGAGTTCGTCGCGGTGCGCGAGGCCCGCGACAGGACGCTGCCGATGCCCAAGCTCATCCTGCATGCGCTGCAGGTCAACATCAATGGCGGGCGCCTGCCTGAGCCCGAAGCCAACGGCAAGCGTTACCTGAAGTTCCCGCTCGACGCCCTGCAGGGCGCAAACTGGGGGTAGGACATGGCCCAGGAACCGCATCGGCCGGTTTCCGATCTGCTCGACCGCGCAGCGGAGGCATCGGAATTCCTGAAGAAGCTTGCCAATCCGAACCGGCTGATGATCGCCTGCGCACTCGTCGAAGGCGAACGCTCGGTGCGTGAACTGGAAGATAGCCTGGGCATCAGGCAGCCCGGGCTGTCGCAGCAACTTGCCGAGTTACGCGATGCCGGCCTGATCGTCGGCCGCAAGCAATCGAAATCCGTTTTCTACAGGCTCTCCGACGAGCGGGTGAGGGCTGTCGTCTCGCTGCTCTACACGCTGTTCTGCGATCCGGACGGCGAGAGCAAGCCGCGACAGGCGGCAGACCCCATCAAAAGGCAAGGACATGACTGACTTCACCCCCATAGCCTCCACCATCGGCGGCGTCCTGATCGGGCTTTCGGCTGTGCTGCTGATGGCCTGGGAAGGGCGCATTGCCGGCATCAGCGGCATTGCCGCCCGCCTGCTGCCACCATACCTCGACGGCGCCTTGCTTTCCCGGCTCGGCTTTGTTCTCGGGCTGGTTGCTGCACCGCTGGCCTATGCCGCAATATGCGGCAGCGACGTAGTCCAGACTGTCTCGTCAAACCTGCCGCTGATGGCCCTGGCCGGACTGCTCGTCGGCTTCGGCTCGGTCTATGGCAATGGCTGCACCAGCGGCCATGGCGTCTGTGGGCTGTCGCGCCTTTCGCTGCGTTCGCTGGTGGCGACGCTCACCTTCATGGCTACTGCCTTCGCCACAGTCTTTGCCGTTCGCCACGTGCTGGGAGCCTGACATGCCCTTCATGGTAAATCTCGCGCTCGGCCTGCTTTTCGGCATAGGTCTTGTGGTTTCGGGAATGTCGGACCCAGCCAAGGTGCTGAACTTCCTCGACCTGTTCGGCACGTGGGATCCATCGCTTGCCTTCGTCATGGGCGGGGCGGTGATCACGGCCTTTGCAGGCTATCGAATGGTCTTCAGGCGGCCCAAGCCGCTGGCGGGCGCCTCGTTTCACGTGCCGAACAGTTCTGCCATCGACCGCAGGATCATAGTCGGCCCGGCAATCTTCGGCATCGGCTGGGGGCTTGGTGGTTTCTGCCCGGGTCCGGCACTGACAGCAATAGCGTTGGGCGCGGCCGGTACGTATGCGTTTCTGCCGATGATGTTTCTTGGCATGTGGCTGGCGCGAATGGCCACGGCACGACCTGTTGCAGCGGCCTGATCTTCGCGAAATCCGCGCGTGCTAATATATCGGGCAGGTGTGTCAGGCCCGCTTGCGGAAGGTGCCGAACTGAAAATGCTGCACGCTGTCCCATGGCGTCTTGTGCTCGTGGCGGCAGCTGTCGACGAGCTCGAAGCCGCTGCCCAGAAGCCTGCCGATGCTTTGGGCATCGTGCCTGACGATCGGCAGGCCGCTGCATTTCTCCGGTCCGTCGGGCGCAAAGGTGCCGATGATCGCGTGGCCGCCAGGCACCAGCGCCTGCTTGAGGGCTGACATGTAGCCCGCCTGGTCGGCCGGATCGGTCAGGAAGTGGAAGGCGGCGCGGTCGTGCCAGACATCGTAATGCCGCGCCGGCTGCCATGCGGTCGCGTCGGAGCAGATCCAGTGGACTTCTTGGGCTGCTGCGCCTAGCCGAGCCTTGTTGGCCTCAAGTGCGGCCTGCGAGATATCGAGCACGGACACATCGCCGAAACCCTGATCGAGCAGCGCGTCGACCAGATGCGAGGCGCCGCCGCCGATATCGATGATTGCCTGTCCAGGCGTAGCGCCTGCGAGCGAGAGCAGCGTCATGGACGGCTCCGGCATTTTCTGGAACCAGCTGACGTCGTCTTCCGCCTTGGTGCCGTAGATGGTGTCCCAGTGGGACTTGCGATCGTCGGTCAAGGCATGAGGCTCCACTTAACGATAGTGGCAGCCTATCCGCGGATGGGGGAGCGGCCAAGCTCTCGGGCTTGCGGTGACGGCTAAAACAGTCTTGACCTTGGTGTTGGCGTGAAATATATTTCAGATGGTGAATTTTATTGACATAACGCCGCGAGGCTGCAATTCTCACTGTCACCGGGCTTCGGGAGGAAGTTCGGACAATCAATCCATACCGCACGGCATGTCAGGTGCTGGCGAAGGTTATTGATCTGGCTTCGGCCAAGGGAGGGAACTTGCGTAAATTTCTCAGCACTTTCGCGGCCGCGGCCGCGCTCTCGACCATTCTCGGTGCCGGCCATGCCCAGTCGGCCGAAAACCCGTTCAAATGCGCGCCCGGCGAAAAATACGTCATGAACGTCATGGTGTCGGGCGTCGAATACTGGTTCCCGGTCTACGAGATGTTCAAGCAGGCCGGCCAGCAGTTCGGCTGTGAGACCGCCTACACCGGCACGCCGGAATATGACGTCAACAAGCAGATCGCCACCTTCGACCAGGCACTCGCCCAGAAGCCGGCCGGCATCCTGGTGCACCCGATGAACTCCGACCCGTTCATCGAGCCGATCAACCGCGCCATCGAGCAGGGCACGGCCGTCGTCACCTTCGCCGCCGACTCGCCCAATTCCAAGCGCGTCTCCTACATCACCTCCGACAATGTCGCCGAAGGCACTTATGCCGCCGACGCGGTTGCCAAGTCGATGGACGGCAAGGGCGAATACGCCGTGCTCGAAAACCCCGGCCAGGACAATCACGACAAGCGCGTCAACGCCTTCGTCGCCCGCATGGAGGCCAAGTGGCCCGACATGAAGCTGGTCGGCCGCGCCGCCTCGAACCAGGACCCGACCAAGGCCTACCAGGCCGTACTCAGCTTGGCGCAGGCCCATCCCGACCTCGGCGCCGTGTTCATGCCGGAAGCCAATTCGGCCATCGGTGCTGCGCAGGCAGCCAAGGAAGGCGGCGGCAAGATCAAGGTGATGCTGGCCGACGTCAACGCCAAGATCCTCGACATGATCAAGGCCGGCGAGATCTTCGGCTCGGTCAACCCCAACCAGGGCATGCAGGGCTACATGGGCTTCATGCTGCTGTGGATGGCCAAGCATCCCGAACTGATCGACCCGATGAACGACGCCAAGCGCTCGGGCTTCAACCCGATGAGCGTGCCCTTCGTCGACAACGGCTTCTCCATCGTCACCGCTGACAACGCCGACGACTTCTACTGGGACAAGTACCTCAAGCGCCGCGGCACCAAGGGCATCGAGGAATAGATTTCCGCTCCCTTTCATGCCTTGCTGAAAGACGGCCGGGGCGTCCTGCCCCGGCACGGCAAAGATCACACTCCGTGAAGGTTGACTCATGTCGACGCCCATTCTCGAGATCTCAGGAGTTTCGAAGTCGTTCGGCGCCATCAAGGCCCTGACCGGTATCGATTTCTCGCTCGCGCCCGGCGAGATCCATGCACTCTGCGGAGAGAACGGTGCCGGCAAGTCGACGCTGATGAACATCATTGCCGGCGTGCTTCAGCCCGACAAAGGCGAGATCCGCATCGCAGGCGAGCGCACCGTGATTGCCAATCCGGCCGCGGCCCAGCGGCTAGGCATCGCGCTCGTCCACCAGGAGATCGCACTCTGTCCCGATGCGACGGTTGCCGAGAACATCTTCATGCCGGCGATCAACAGCCGCCGCGCCCCGCTGATGAATTTCCGGCGGCTCCATGCCGAAGCGCAAAAGGTGATGGACCTTCTGGCCCCGATTCCGGTGCGCACCAAGGTCGGCGACCTCTCCATTTCCAACCAGCAACTGGTCGAGATCGCCAAGGCGTTGACGCTCGACTGCCGGGTGCTGATCCTCGACGAGCCGACGGCAGCACTGACCGAACCGGAAGCGCAGCGCCTGTTTGCCATCGTTCGCGAACTCAGGTCGCGCGGCATTTCCATCATCTACATCAGCCACCGCATGGCCGAGATCTTCTCGCTCTGCGACCGCGTGACGGTGTTCCGCGACGGCCGCTATGTCGCCACCGACGAGATTGCTTCGATCACCCCTGACGAGGTGGTGCGCAAGATGGTCGGCCGCGAGATTGCCCAGCTCTATCCCGACAAGCTGAACGAGGCGCCTGGACGCACCTTGCTCAAGGTGTCAGGCCTGTCGGACGGCGAGCGCTGCTTCGGTGTCAGCCTCGAGCTTCGCGCCGGCGAAATCCTCGGCATCGGCGGGCTCATCGGTTCGGGCCGCAGTGAAATGGCGCAAACGATGTGCGGCCTGAGATCCGTGGCCGCTGGCGAGGTCGAGATCGACGGCCAGCCTATCAGGATTTCCTGTTATGCCGACGCGGTGAAGGCCGGCCTGGTCTATCTCTCCGAGGACCGCAAGGGCTCGGGCGTGTTCCTTGACATGTCGATCGCAGCCAATGTGTCGGCGCTGGACCTCGGCAAGCTCACAGGAAAACTCGGCCTGCTTGACCGCCGCGCCGAGACAGCGCAGGCGACGGAGCTGGCGAAGCGGCTCGGCGTGCGCATGGGTGGCGTGGGCGCTGCCGTCTCGACGCTCAGCGGCGGCAACCAGCAGAAGGTGGCCATTGCCAAGCAACTGTCGGTCGACCCCAGGGTGATGGTGATGGACGAGCCGACGCGCGGCATCGACGTCGGCGCCAAGGCCGAAATCCATCGCCTGCTGCGTGAGCTTGCCAGTCGCGGCGTCGGCATCGTCGTCATCTCCTCGGAGATGCCCGAGCTGATTGGGCTATGCGACCGGGTGCTCGTCGTGCGCGAGGGCAGGGTCGCCGGCGAACTTGCGGCCGGCGAGCTCGGCGAAGAAGCCATCATCATGCTCGCCTCCGGCGTGCAGCCAAATTCACACAATGCCAGGGCTCAAAATGTCGCCTAGGGAAGCGGAAGCACCGATCATGACGGCTCAGATGAAAACGGAAAACCAAGGCGCGGGCTGGAACCTTGCGCGGCTGGGTTCCATGCGTGAGGCGGGCCTGATCGTCATCATCCTGGCGCTGTGCATCGCCATGTCGTTTGCCTCGCCGCATTTCCTCACATGGGGCAATTTCCGCGCCATGCTGATGAGCTTCTCGATCGAGGGCATCGTCGTTGTCGGCATGACCATCCTCTTGATCGTCGGCGGTATCGACCTGTCGGTCGGCTCGGTCGTCGCCTTCTCGATGGTGGTGTCTGGCGCGCTGTTTCTTGCCGGGCTCGACCCGTGGACGGCGAGCCTGATCGGCATCGCCGTCAGCGCGCTCATCGGAGCCGTCATGGGCTTCTTCGTCACCGTGGTAGGCCTCAACCACTTCATCACCTCGCTGGCGGCGATGGTGATCGTGCGTGGCCTGTGCCTGATCGTCACCAAGGGCACGCCGCTGTCTCTGTTCACCCTGCCGCCAGCCTTCAAGGCGATCGGCCAGGGCAGCTTCCACGGTGTGCCCTATGTTATCATCATCTTCGTGGTGGTGGTTGCCGTCTTCGACTTCCTGCTCCGCCGGGCGACGGCTTTCCGCAAGGTCTTCTATACCGGCTCCAACGAGAAGGCGGCGCAGTATTCCGGCATACGTACCAAGCAGGTGAAGTTCTGGGTGACCGTGCTGAGCTCGACGCTCGCAGGCTTTGCAGGTGTCATCTACATGTCCCGCTTCGGAGCGGCGACGCCCACATTCGGCGCCGGCATGGAACTCAACATCATCGCCGCGGCCGTCATCGGCGGGGCTTCGCTCAACGGCGGTTCAGGCACCATCTTCGGCGCGATCCTGGGCATGGCGCTGCTTTCGGTGGTCACCAGCTCGCTGATCCTGCTCGACATCTCGGTTTACTGGCAGGACATGATCAAGGGCTGCATCCTTCTCGCCGCAGTCTCCATCGACCACCTGCTTCATCGCAGGAAGGCATGAGCGGGAGACGAATGATGGCCAACGGCAACTCACGCGACGAAATCGCCAACGCGCGGCAGATGCATCAGGCGCTCGTGCTCCACTACATGGAGGGCAAGACCCAGGTGGAGATCGCCCACGAGCTCGGCATCTCGCACGCCACCGTCAACCGCCTGATCAAGCGCGGCCACCAGATGGGGCTGGTCGAGATCAGGATTAAATCGCCGATCGAACACCTCGTCGACCTCGAGGCCCGGCTGGTGGCACTCGGCGGGCTCAAGCGCGCCGTTGTCGTGCCGTCTCTCGGCGACAATCCGCAGACAGCGCTACAGCGCGTCGGCGAAGCCGCGGCAACGCTGCTGCAGGACACGATCAAGGACGGCGACACGATCTCTATCACCGGCGGCAAGGGTGTCTCGGCCGTGGTTGCGGGCTTGAATGGCGACCGTCAGTTCAAGGTCGAGGTCATCCCGGCGACCGGGCTTGTCCAGGGCAAGCACTACACAGACGTCAACCACGTCGCCTCGCTGATGGCCGACAAGCTCGGCGGCCGTGCCTATCAGGTGCATGCGCCGCTATTTGCCGACAGCCCCGAGCAGCGCGACATGCTGATGGGCGTAAGCTCTGTCTCCGACGTGTTCCGCAAGGCGCGCGAGGCCAATGTCGCGGTGGTCGGCATCGGCTCGATCCTGACCGACGATTCCAGCTATTACGACCTGCATCCCTCGTCGAGCACCGACCGCCAGGCCATCGAGCGGTCGGGGGCAGCGGGCGAGCTGCTGGCCCACCTCGTCGATGCCCAAGGCAGGGTCTGCGACTACAGCCTCAATCGCTGCCTGGTGTCGCTGACACTGGAAGAATTCGCCACCGTCCCGCGCACCATCGGCGTCGCCAGCGGCGCCAGCAAGGCCGCGCCGATCCTCAGCGCCATGCGCGGCAACCACCTCGAAACCATCGTCACCGACGAAGCCACGGCCCTGCAGGTCCTGGAACTCGCCGAAGGAAAAAGACCATGAGCCAGCTCGTTCGCAACATCGGCCGATCGGGGATATCGGCCTCGGGCGTCGGCCTTGGCACCTGGGCAATCGGCGGCTGGATGTGGGGCGGCACCGACGAGGACGCCTCCATTGCCGCGATCCAGGCATCGATCGATGCCGGCGTGTCGCTGATCGACACTGCGCCCGCCTATGGTCTCGGACGTAGTGAGGAGATCGTCGGCAAGGCGATCCGCGGACGCCGCGACAAGGTGGTGGTCGCCACAAAGTGCGGGCTCAACTGGCACTCCGGCAAGGGCAATCACTTCTTCGACCAGGACGGGCTGCCGGTGCATCGCTATCTCGGCGCCGACGGCATCGTCTACGAGGTTGAGCAGAGCCTGCGCCGCCTCGGCACCGACCATATCGACCTCTACATCACCCACTGGCAGGATCCGACCACGCCGGTCGCCGAGACGATGGACACGCTCTTGCGGCTCAAGCAGCAGGGCAAGATCGGCGCCATCGGCGCGAGCAACGTGAATGCTGACGAGCTGAAGGCCTATGTCGAAGCCGGTCAGATCGACGCTATCCAGGAACGTTACTCGATGCTCGACCTCGAGATCGAGGACACGCTGCTGCCGATCACCCAGGCCAACGATGTCGCCACCCTCAGCTATTCGTCGCTGGCGCTCGGGCTGCTGTCCGGCGCCATCGACCCGTCCAGGCAATTCAGCGGCGACGACCAGCGCAAGGGCAATCCGCGCTTCTCCGCGGCCAACCGGCAGAAGGTCGCAGAGCTCAAGGCGGCCATTGAGCCTGTCATCGAACGCCACACGGCGAGCATGGCGCAGGTGGTGATCGCCTGGACGCTGGCCCAGCCCGGCATCACCTTTGCACTCTGTGGCGCGCGCAATCCGGCGCAGGCTCTCGACAATGCGCGGGCCGGCCAGATCAGGCTCGATGCCGACGATCTGCTCGCCCTCGATACCGCCATTTCCAGGCATCTCGTCGCCATGGACGCCTGACCGAAGGAAACCCTCCGCACCATGAATCGCAGCGAAACCATAGCCGGCCTCAAGGGCCGGAACGGCCCCGCCGTGCTTGTGATCGGCGGCGGCATCAACGGCATCAGCGTCTTCCGCGAGCTGGCGCTGCAAGGTGTCGACGTGCTCCTGGCCGAGAAGGGGGACTATTGCTCGGGGGCGAGCGCGGCCCTGTCGCGCATGGTGCATGGGGGCTTGCGTTATCTCGAGAACGGCGAGTTCAAGCTGGTGCGGGAATCGCTTCTGGAGCGCGACAGGCTTCTCAGGAACGCCCCGCATTTCGTAGCACCATTGCCGACGACGGTGCCGATCTTCGACTTCTTCTCGGGCATCGCCAACGGCGCTTTCCGCTTTCTCGGCCTGACCCGCAGGCCGAACCGCCGCGGTGCGGTGGTCATCAAGGCGGGCCTGGCGGTCTACGACATCCTCACCGCCACGCGCCGGCTGATGCCGAAGCATGTCTTCCGCAGCCGCGCCGAGACGCTGAGGACCTGGCCGGCGATCAACCCTGATATCCGCAACTCGGCGACCTACTATGACGCCTGGGTGAGCCGGCCCGAGCGGCTGGGCGTCGAAATGCTGAACGACGCGCTGGCCGCCAATCCGGCGGCGCGGGCGCTGAATCATGCCCAGGTCGGCGGCGATGGCGACGCCGTGGCGCTGACCGATATGCTGACCGGCGAGGCGGTACGCCTCAATCCTCGGCTGATCGTCAACGCCACCGGCGGCTGGATCGACCTGACAAACGCTGGCCTCGGCGCCTCGGCGCCGACGATGATAGGCGGCACCAAGGGCTCGCATCTGGTCGTCGCCAACCGTGAGCTGCATGACGCGCTTGCCGGTCACATGATCTATTACGAGAACGAGGACGGGCGCATCTGCATCCTGTTTCCCTATCTCGGCAACGTGCTGGTGGGCTCGACCGACATACGTGTCGACGATCCCGACCAGGTGCGCTGCGAGGCTGACGAGCGCGACTACATCCTGCAGTCGCTCGCCTTCGTCTTTCCGCACCTCCGCATCGCGCCTGAGGAGATCGTCTTCCAGTTCGCCGGCGTGCGCCCGCTGCCGGCCAGCGACGACAGCTTCACCGGCCGTATCCCGCGCGACCATTTCTGCGAGGTGGTCGAGGCCAGCGGCGCGCTGCCTGAGATGCTGTGCATGATCGGGGGCAAATGGACCACATTCCGCTCGTTCGGGGCGCTTGCGGCCGACATGACACTGGAACGTCTTGGCACGAAACGAACCAGGGATACCGAGGAGCTGGCCATCGGCGGTGGCCGTGATTTTCCTAGCGATGCCGAGCGGTGGATTTCCGAACAGGCCGCCATTTCAGGTGTTCCGCGTGCCCGCATGCGCGAGCTGTTCGAACGCTATGGCACGGATGCTGCGACGGTTGCCGACGGCCTCGGCGACGACGCCATGTTGCCGGGCTCCACCTATTCGGACCGCGAACTCGCGCACCTGATCGCGCATGAGCATGTCGAAAAGCTCGACGATCTGCTGCTGCGGCGCACGACCATCGGCGTGACCGGCAAGCTCTCGTGGGGACTCATCGAGCAGGCGCTCGGCATCCTCGCCGAAGCAAAGGGTTGGGGTGAGCAGCGCAGCGCGCGCGAGCGCCAGGAATTTCTCGCCCTGCTGGAAAGCCGGCACGGGCTCGACGCCACGAAACTCTCAGCAAGATCCGAAAGGAGCGCCGAATGCGCATCAGCCCTAAAGTCCGCATGAACCGTCTGTTCGCCAACGGCCGGTGCCTCGACGTCGCCATCGATCATGGTGTCTGCAACGAGCCGTCCTTCCTCGACGGACTGGAAGACATTGCCGGCGTGGTCGACCAATTGGTCACGGCCCGTCCCGACGCGATCCAGATGAATTTCGGCCAGGCCGACCTGCTGCAGGAGCGCCCGGGCAAGGACAAGCCGGCGCTGGTCATGCGCATCGACATGGGCAATCCCTACAACAAGACCCGCCACCGCCACATGTGGGCGGTGCTGCAGAACGAGCATGAGCCGCTGATCGGCGCATTGGCGATGGACGCCGCCTGCGTTGTGGTCAATCTGTTCATGCTGCCTGACGAACCCGACCTGTTCCGCCAGTGCGTGCAGAACATTGCGCGCGTCCGCGCCGACTGCGACAAATATGGCATGCCGCTGATGATAGAACCGCTGGCGATGCTGGCGAACTCCGAGCGCGGCGGCTACATGGTCGACGGCGATGCCGAGAAGATCGTGACGCTGACCCGGCTTGCCCGCGAGATGGGCGCCGACATCGTCAAGGCCGATCCGACGACCGAGGCTGCCGATTTCCACCGCGTCGTCGAGGCTGCGCGCTGCCCGGTGCTGGTGCGTGGTGGCGGCAAGGAGGATTTGCGCACGGTGTTCGATAAGTCGGCGGCGCTTATGGCGCAGGGCGCGCATGGCATGGTCTATGGCCGCAACATCTACCAGCATGCCAACCCGCGCGCGGTGGTGGCCGGGCTCATGGCGATCATCCACGAGGGCGCCGACGGCGCCGCCGCCTGGGACCGGTACACCGGGGCGAATTAGCGAGCTGCTCGCAAGCGGGAAGGGGCTGAAGACATTCCAGCCAAACGGACTGAGACCCGTTCCGATTCAATCGGAATGGGATAGGCTCCAGCGCCTTGGGAGGGGCTTATGGGAGAATACATTCTTGGCCTCGATGCCGGCAACACCGTCATCAAGGCCGTACTCTTCGACCTCGAAGGCCGCGAGTTGGCACTCGCCGCCAAGGATGGCCGGTCGTCCATGCCGAAGCCCGGTCACGTCGAGCGCGATCTGGGTGAACTTTGGCGCAATGCCGTCGAGGTCATCGGTCAGTGCATCGAACGTGCTGGCGTCGATGCCGGTGACATCCTGGCCGTCGGCTGCGCCGGCCATGGCAACGGGCTTTACGCGCTCGACCGTGACGGCGAACCGCTGATCGCCATCCAGTCGCTCGATACGCGTGCAAGCGGGCTGGTCGACGAATGGCAGAAGCAAGGCGTCGGTGATCGCACCTATCCCCTTTGCCTGCAGAAGCCGTGGGCAGCGCAGACGCCGACGCTGCTGGTCTGGCTGAAGCGCCATGACCCGGTGCTATTCTCGCGCATTGGCACCGCGTTCCTGTGCAAGGATTTTGTCGTCAACCGGCTGACCGGCGCGCGCTCGACCGACATGTCGGACATGTCGGGTTGCGGCCTGCTGTCGATGCCGGGCCGCCGATACGAGGGCGACCTTTTGGCCGCGTATGGCCTTGAGGACTGCGCACAGCTATTGCCGCCGGTTCTGGAATCCGCCGAAATCACCGGTCGCATTTCGCCTGAAGTTGCCGGTCTGACCGGCCTGGCTGCGGGCACGCCGGTCATCGCCGGCCTGTTCGACGTCGTCGCCAGCGCCATCGGTTCCGGCGTCACCCGCACGGGAGCCGCCTCGATCATCGCCGGAACCTGGAGCATCAACCAGGTCATCACAGACGAGCCGATCCGCGATCCCAAGATCTTCATGGTCTCGACCTACGATCCCGAGCGCTATCTGGCGATCGAATCCAGCGCTACTTCCGCCGCTAATCTCGAATGGATAGTGCGCGAGTTCTTCGAGCATGCGCCCGAGTCCGGCCGCTCGCCCTTCGAACTCTGTGGCGATCTGGTCGCCTCGGTCGATCCGACAGGCGACGTGCCGATCTATCATCCCTATCTCTACGGTGCCCAGACCAACGGCCAGGCGCGTGCCGGCTTCTACGGCATCGCCGGCTGGCACGGCCGCGCCCATCTGTTGCGGGCGCTGTTCGAGGGCGTGGTGTTCGAGCACCGGCGCCATGTCGAGACGCTGCGTGATGCCGGTGCTGTCGTCGATGAGGTCGTGCTGTCGGGCGGCGGTTCGCGCAGCGCCATCTGGCCGCAGATCTTCGCTGATGTGCTCTCCCTCCCGGTAACGGTGGCGCGCAGCCGCGAGACCGGGGCGTTGGGTGCCGCGATTGCTGCCGCCACGGGTGTCGGCCTTTTCAAGGATTTTGCCGAAGGGGCGTCCGCGATGACGGCTGCGGCGCGCCTATACACGCCCAATTGCGAGGTCGCGCTGGCCTATGGACGGCGCTACCGGCTCTATGGCGAGATCAACAAGGCCATGGGCCCGTTGTGGCAAAGCATGGCGAGCGAACAGGTCGAGGCATGACGACAGCAAGCGATTTCGGGACGTATGATTTCGTCGTGGTCGGCGCCGGCTCGGCCGGCTGCGTGCTGGCCAATCGCCTGTCCGCCAATCCGAAAAACCGTGTGTTGTTGCTCGAGGCCGGCGGCAGCGACCGCTATCACTGGATCGATATCCCGATCGGCTATCTCTACTGCATGGGCAATCCGCGCACCGACTGGCTGATGAAGACCGAGGCCGAGCCGGGCCTGAACGGGCGCGCGCTCAACTATCCCAGAGGCAAGGTGCTGGGCGGCTGCTCGTCGATCAACGGCATGATCTACATGCGCGGCCAGGCCGCCGACTATGACGGCTGGCGCCAGGCAGGCAATGTCGGCTGGGGCTGGGACGACGTGCTGCCCTGTTTCCTCAAGTCCGAGGACTATCATGGCGGTGCCTCTGCCGGGCATGGCGTCGGCGGCGAATGGCGGGTCGAGCGCCAGCGGCTGTCCTGGCCGATCCTGGACGCCTTCCGCGATGCGGCCGAAGAGATCGGCGTCCCGCGCACAGACGACTTCAACCAGGGCACCAACGAGGGCTCGGGCTATTTCGAAGTCAACCAGCGGAAGGGCGTGCGCTGGAACACTTCCAAGGCTTTCCTGCGGCCTATCCTCAAGCGGCCGAACCTGCGTGTCGTCACTGGTGCCGAGACAGAGCGGCTGGTGATCGAGGGGCGGCAGGTGCATGGCGTCGTCTTCCGGCTGGGCGGTAAGCTGCACGAGGCAAGGGCAGGCGAGACGATCCTGGCTGCCGGGGCGATCAATTCGCCAAAGATAATGGAACTGTCGGGCATCGGCCGGCCGGCCGTGCTCTCCGGGCTCGGCATCGATGTAGCCCACCGGCTCGACGGCGTGGGCGAAAACCTCCAGGACCACCTGCAGATACGCACCGTCTTCAAGGTCAGGAACGCCGCGACGCTGAACCAGCGCTACCACAACCTTTTCAGCCGGGCCGGCATGGGCATCGAATATGCGCTCAAGCGCTCCGGCCCACTGTCGATGGCGCCGAGCCAGCTCGGCATCTTCGCGCGCAGCGACCCGCGGCTCGCAACGCCCGATCTCGAGTACCACGTCCAGCCGCTCAGCACCGACAGGCTCGGTGAGCCGCTGCACCGGTTCCCGGCGGTCACGGTTTCTGTCTGCAACCTCAGGCCGGAAAGCCGGGGCACGGTGCATGCGATCTCGGCCGATCCTCGGACGCCGGCAGCCATCCGCCCCAACTACCTGTCGACCGAGAACGACCGCGCGGTTGCCATAGCCTCCATCCGCCACGTGCGCCGGCTGATGTCCGCCAAGGCCATCGAGCGTTTTGCGCCGGAGGAGATCTTGCCGGGCCCAGCGGTGGCCAGCGACGCCGACGTGCTGACAAAGGTCGGCGACATCGCCACGACGATCTTCCACCCTGTCGGCACCTGCAGGATGGGCAGCGATGCCATGTCGGTCGTCGATGCACGGCTGAGGGTCCACGGCCTTGCCGGCCTGCGCGTGGTAGATGCCTCAATCATGCCGGCGATCGTATCGGGCAACACCAACTCGCCCGTCATCATGATCGCCGAAAAGGCGTCGGAGATGATCCTCGCCGATATGTGACGTTGCCAGCAGAGCGCTGCGATGTGGCGATCTGCGCTCTGCAGCGCGATCCCATGCAGCATGTGCCACCCCGCGAACAAGGTTGGCAATATCGTTCCATTCCCGCCGCATGGAGGGTCTAGACATATGTGTCCATAGTCGGTAATCCTTCTCGCAACAGGGGAGGGTACCGATGAAATCCAACTACAGGGCAGTCGTGATTGGCGGGGGCGTGGTCGGTGCCTCGGTGCTTTATCACCTGGCGAAATACGGCTGGACCGACGTCGTGCTGATCGAGCGCGACGTGCTGACGGCCGGGTCGAGCTGGCATGCCGCAGGCGGCTTCCATGCGCTCAACGCAGATCCCAATATCGCAGCCCTGCAGTCCTATACGATCGACCTTCTCTCCGAGATCGAGAAGGAATCTGGCCAGAACATCGGCATGCATATGACCGGCGGTATTTCGGTGGCGTCCGCCCCCGATCGCTGGGAATGGCTGCAGGCGTCCTACCGCGTCTTCCAGACCATGGGCATCGACGATGTCCACCTGATCGGTGTCGACGAGATCAAGAAGCAGTGCCCCATCCTCAACACGGACGGCATGCTCGGTGGTCTTTACGCGGCCCGCGAAGGCCATATCGATCCGTCCGGAACGGTCCATGCCTATGCCAAGGCGGCAAAGCTGCGCGGCGCCGAGATTGTCGAGCACAACCGCGTGCTCGAGCTCAACCGCCGCGCCGACGGCCAATGGGACGTGGTTACCGAGAAAGGCACCATTGTCGCCGAGCATGTCGTGAATGCCGCCGGCCTGTGGGCCAAGCAGGTCGGGCGCATGGTCGGCATCGACCTGCCGGTCTCGCCGATGGAGCATCATTATCTGGTCACCGAGGCGATCCCCGAGATTCAGGCGCTCGACAAGGAGCTGCCGCTCATCGTCGACCTCGAAGGCTTCACCTATATGCGCCAGGAGCAAAAGGGGCTGCTGCTCGGCATCTATGAGATCGACCACAAGCACTGGAATATGGACGGCGCGCCGTGGGACTACGGCATCGAACTGATCCAGGAAGACACTGACCGCATTTCAGACGAACTGACGCTCGGCTTCAGCCGCTATCCGTGTCTCGATACAGCCGGCATCAAGCGCTGGGTCAACGGCGCCTTCACCTTCTCGCCTGACGGCAATCCTCTGGTCGGGCCGGTGCGCGGCGTGCCGAACTACTGGGTCGCATGCGGCGTGATGGCGGGCTTCCTGCAGGGCGGCGGCGTCGGCAAGTCCCTGGCCGAGTGGATGATCCATGGCGAACCGCAGGCCGACGTGTTCGGCATGGACATCGCCCGCTACGGCGACTTCGCCTCCAACCGCGCATACATCAAGCAGACCACCGGCCAGTTCTATTCGCGCCGCTTCGTCATGAGCTATCCCAACGAACAACTGCCGGCGGGGCGCAAGCTCAAGACCTCAGGCGCACATGACGCAATGACCGCTGCGGGTGCGCACTGGGGCAATTCGTGGGGCATGGAAGTGCCGCTCTATTTCGCGCCCGAAGCCTTTGTCGAGACGCCGACGCTGAAGCGCTCCAATGCCTTCGATCTCATCGGCGAGGAATGCCGCAAGGTGCGTGCCGGTGTCGGCCTGCTCGATATCTCGGCCTTCTCCCGCTACGAGGTAAAGGGGCCGAGCGCCGAAGCCTGGCTCGATCGCCTGCTTGCGTGCAAGTTGCCTGCACCCGGTCGCGCCAGGCTGGCGCCGATGCTGGGCGAAAACGGCAAGCTCAAGGGCGACCTCACCGTGTTCAACTGGGGCGATGGCACCTGGTGGGTCATGGGGTCCTATTACCTTCGCCAGTGGCACATGCGCTGGTTTGAACAGCACCTCGCTGAAGGCATCGCGGTGCGTGACATTTCCGACGATGTCGTTGGCTTTTCGCTTGCCGGTCCGAATGCACGCAAGGTGCTGGAGCGCGTCACGCATGAGGACGTATCGCATCGGGCCTTCGGGTTCCTCAGTTGCCGTAGCCTGGATGTCGGCCTCATCCGTGCTAAGGCCGGGCGCCTCTCGGTCGTCGGCGAGCTCGGTTTCGAAATCCACTGCAGGGCCAACGAGCACGCCACGCTGCGGCGCACGCTGCTTGAGGCAGGCCGGGATCTCGGCATCACCGAATACGGCTTCAACGCCGTCAACGCGCTGCGCCTGGAAAAAGGTTTTGGCATCTGGTCGCGCGAATTCACGCAGGACTACACGCCAGGCGAAACCGGCATGGATCGCTGGATCGACTTCTACAAGGCAGATTTCATCGGCAGGCAGGCGGCGCTGGCTGAAAGGGTGGCGACCGCTGGACGCGCGTTGGCGACACTGGAAGTGGATGCCGTGGATGCCGATGCCAGCGGCTATGAGCCTGTCTGGCACGATGGCAGGCTGGTTGGCTTCGTCACCTCTGGCGGATATGGCCACACCGTCGGCAAGAGCCTCGCTTTGGCGCTGGTCGACAGGGAACTGGCCGAGGTCGGCACCGAGCTGAGGGTCCATATTGTCGGCGTCGAGCGTACAGCCCGCGTTGTCCAGCCCTCTGTCTATGATCCGCAGGGCCTCCGGATGCGGATGTAAGCTTCGCATCATCCACATGGGGCACAAGACGGAAGTTTCCAGGAATGGTTCAATGACCCGCCGCTACTCCGCGCTATCGCTGATCAAGGAAGGTTTGGCCGGCCAGAAGGGCTGGCAGCCCGCCTGGCGCTCGCCCGAACCGAAGAAGATCTATGACGCGGTGGTCATCGGGGGCGGCGGACATGGGCTCGCGACGGCCTATTATCTCGCCAAGAGCCACGGCGTCACCAACGTTGCCGTGCTTGAAAAGGGCTGGATCGGCGGCGGCAACACCGGCCGCAACACGACGGTCGTGCGCTCCAACTATTATTATCCCGAGAGCGTGGCGATCTACGGCCTGGCGCACCGGCTCTATGAGGGGCTGTCGAAGGAACTGAACTACAACGTCATGCTCTCGAAGCGCGGCATGGTGTTCCTGTGCCACAGTACCGGCGAGATGGAGATCGGCGCGCGCACCGTCAATGCGATGCAGATCAACGGCGTCGATGCCGAGATGTTTTCAGTGGACGATGTGCGCCGCGTCGCGCCGATTCTCAACTTTGCGCCAGACGCACGTTTTCCGGTGTTCGGCGGCGTCTGGCAGGGTAGGGCGGGCACGGCTCGTCACGACGCAGTGGCCTGGGGATATGCGCGTGCTGCAAGCGCGCTCGGCGTCGACATCATCCAGAACTGCGAGGTCACCGACTTCATCGTCGAGGGCGGCCGCTGTCGCGGCGTGCACACCTCGTGCGGTACCATTCGCACCGACCGCATCGGTATGGCGGTGGCAGGCCATTCCTCGGTGCTTTCTGCCAAGGCGGGTTTCCGCCTGCCGATCAATTCTTATGCCCTTCAGGCCTGCGTCTCCGAACCGGTCAAGCCGATCCTCGATACGGTTGTTCTGTCGCCAGGCACCGGCGTTTACGTCAGCCAGTCCGACAAGGGCGAGATCGTCATCGGCGGCGCGCTCGACCGGGTTCCATCCTATGGCCAGCGCGGCAACCTGCCGACGCTCGAGGGTGTCATTTCAGGCCTGCTCGAAATGTTCCCGGCCTTCGGCCAGCTCAAGCTGATGCGGCAATGGGCCGGCATCGTCGATGTCGTGCCGGACTCTTCGCCGATCATCGGCGAGTCGCCGTTGCCTGGTCTGTTCCTCAATTGCGGATGGGGCACGGGCGGCTTCAAGGCCATTCCGGCCGGCGGCACTTTGCTCGCGCATCTGCTGGCGACCGGCAAGCATCACGATATCAGCCGCCCCTTCGATCTGGATCGCTTCGTCACCGGCCGCCTGCTGGACGAGGCCGCCGGTTCCGGCATCGCGCATTAGGTCGTCGACCTGGAGTAAACCATGCAGCTTTTTCACTGCCCGTTCTGCGGCGCTCGCGACGAGACCGAATTTCATTTTGGCGGCGAAGCCGGAAACCTCCGGCCCGACGGCGCTGACGCCCCCGCCGATCGCTGGGCAAATTATCTCTACATGCGCGACAATCCCAAGGGCGCGGTCCGCGAGGTCTGGGTGCACATGAACTGCGGCGAATTCTTTGTCATGGAGCGCGACAGTGTCAGCCATCAGGTCCTGTCCTCGACATCGCTTGACGGCGCGGGGCACGCCCAATGACCGCCACGCGCCTGTCTTCCGGCGGCAGCGCCATCGACCGCTCCCGCCCGGTCTCGTTCAGCTTCGACGGACGCAAGCTGCAGGGCTTTGAAGGCGACACCCTTGCCTCGGCCCTGCTTGCCAGCGACGTTGCCGTGGTCGGACGCAGCTTCAAGTACCACCGTCCGCGTGGCATCTGGGGCGCCGGCGTCGAAGAGCCGAACGCGCTGGTCGACATCAGCGGCAGCGTCGCCGTGACACCAAACACGCGCGCCACCACCGAGTTCGTGCGCGAAGGCATGATCGCCAAGAGCGTCAATGCGTCGCCGAACGCTGCAGCCGACCGCAACGCCTTCATCGACCGCTTCTCGCGCTTCATTCCCGCCGCCTTCTACTACAAGACCTTCATGTGGCCGGATTGGCATCTGTTCGAACCGCGCATCCGCGCGGTCGCGGGGCTGGGCGAGGTCGATACGGGATGGCAATCGCCCGGCCCGGCCGACCAGATCAACCGTCATTGCGACGTGCTTGTGGTCGGTGCCGGGCCTGCCGGCCTGGCAGCGGCAAAGCTCGCAGCTGGCGCGGGGAAGTCCGTCATTCTGGTTGATGACCAGCGCGAGCTTGGCGGCTCGCTCCACCATCGCACCGGCGAAATCGACGGCAAGCCGGCCGCTGCTTGGGTCGCTGAGACGATCGCCGAACTCTCCGCCGCTGGGCACATTGTCCTGCCGTCCACGACGGCTTTCGGCATTTACGACCACAATCTGGTCGGGCTGAACCAGCGTCACGTCGATGTCCGGCCCGATACGCTTTGGCGGGTCAGGCCGCGCCGGATCGGGCTGGCCACCGGCGCCATCGAGCGCCCATTGCCTTTCGCCAACAACGATTTGCCGGGCATCATGTCGGCGGACGCGGCGTTGATCTATCTCAGGCGCTTTGCCGTGCTCGTCGGCCGGCGCATCATCGTCGCCACCAACAACGACAGTGCCTACGAGGTCGCTGGCGCCCTGGCTGAAGCCGGTGCCGATGTGACCCTGGTCGATTGCCGCCAGGACGGGACTCCTGCAGCGCCTGAGGGTGTCAGCCGGATGGCCGGCCGTCTCGTCGCTGAGGCGCGCGGAAAAATGCGCGTCGAGGGCGCCGTGCTGGACGACGGCACGATGCTTGAAGCAGATTGCGTTGCTGTTTCCGGCGGCTGGACACCGACCATCCATCTGTTCTGCCAGGCCAGGGGCAAGCTCGTTTGGAGCGAGACGCAAGCTGCCTTCCTGCCGGGCGGTCCTGTCGAGGGCATGGCTGTCGTCGGCGCGGCAGCAGGCGCAGTTTCCCTGTCTGGCGTATTCGAAGGTGCCGCCAAGGCAATGCCGGGCGCGACCACGTCGCCCGCGCCGCGCAGCACGGGTGTCGAAGCAACGGGTGGCATCCTTGTTGCCTGGCCGAACCCCGGTGCCAGGGGCCGCGTCTGGATCGACTATCAGAACGACGTCACCGCCAAGGACGTCGAGCTCGCTGCGCGCGAAAACTTCATCTCGGTCGAGCACCTCAAGCGCTACACCACGCTTGGCATGGCGACCGACCAGGGCAAGACGTCGAACCTAGCTGGACTGGCATTGATGGGCGCCGTCACCGGGCGCACCGTGCCCGAGGTCGGCACCACCACCTACCGCCCGCCTTTCACGCCGGTGCCGCTGGCAAGCTTTGCCGGCGCGCGTGGCGGCGAGCTGATGTCGCCGGTGCGCCGTCTGCCGCTTGAAAATGTCCATCGCGCCCAGGGCGCTGTCTTCCAGGAATATGGCGGCTGGCTGCGGCCCGCCCATTATGGAGGCGCGGATGCCGACCGGGCGATCCAGGACGAGGCGCGGCGTGCCCGCCAGTCAGTGGCTCTGTTCGATGGCTCGACGCTTGGCAAGATCGAGGTGATGGGCCCGAAGGCGGCCGAATTTGTCGATTTCATCTACTACAACACCATGTCGACGCTGAAGCCCGGCCGCTGCCGCTACGGCTTCATCCTGTCGGAAAATGGCGTTGTCTTCGACGACGGCATTCTGGTGCGGCTGGACGAGCATCGCTTTGTCGTCTCCTGCTCGAGTTCGCATGTCGCCGCTGTGCATGCCCGCCTGGAGGAGTGGCGACAGGACCGCTTCGGCCGCGATGCGGTCTACATTCACAATGCCACCTCCGAGATGGCGACGCTTACCGTTTCCGGGCCGAACGCCAAGAATTTGCTCGTGGCACTCGATCTCGGCCTGTCGCTGGACGACACAGACCTTCCGCATATGGCGATAGGCGAGGGCATGTTCGAGACCGATCCGGTTCGGGTCGCCCGCGTCAGCTTCACCGGCGACCGCAGCTACGAGGTGTCGATCCGTGCCGACCGGGCGGAGCGCCTGTGGGCGCGGATGCACGAGGCCGGCAAGGCATTCGATGCGGTCACCATCGGGCTCGAGGCCTTGATGATCCTGCGTACCGAAAAGGGCTATATCGTTATCGGCAAGGACACCGACGGCACCACCTTGCCGCACGATCTCGGCGTCGATGGGCCGCGTGCCAAACGCAAGAGCGAATATGTCGGCCGCCGCTCGCTGTTCACCGAGGTGGCCATGCCTGACAGCCGGCAACAGCTGGTTGGCCTTGCTGTTGCCCGAGGCGAAGAGCCGCTGGCGACCGGCGCGCATGGTATCTCGCGCGAGGGCGGCAAGCTCCGGAGCCAGGGTTTCGTGACCTCGAGCTATCACAGCCCGACGCTGGCGCGGCCGGTAGCGCTTGGCCTGATCGAACGCGGAGCCGCGCGCCATGGCGAGACGATCGACATCCAGCATCTGGGCATGGTGAGGCGCGCGACGATCGCCGGCCCTTGCGCCTTCGATCCTTCAGGAGAGCGGCTCAATGCGTAATCTCGCCGAAAAATGGACAGCCATGCCGGATTGGCAGACGGCTGTGATCGATACGCCCAGCTTTGCGATCCGTTCGGTGTCCGGCCTGAACCAGTTTCTCGTCAGCGGCGATCTCGCGGCCTGGAGCAAGGCGTGGGGCATAGCCCTGCAGCCGGTGGGCGCATTCGGGGAGGCAATGGGCGATACCTACACGGTTCAGGTCGCGCGCGACCGGCTGCTAGTCGTGTCTGCCCTTCCGTCCACTGTCGCTCAGGGCTGGCACGAACAAGGTTTCGCCGTGAGCACGGTGAGCGCTGGGATGCTGATATTCGAGATCGAAGGCGCTGCCGCAGCCGAACTTGTCGCGCGTGCAACCACGCTTGATCCAGGCAAGGGGAGCGCTTCGGCGGCCATCTCGTTTGCGGGTATCAATGCCGTCGTCTACCGCCACGGCGAGAGGATTCGCGTCCATGTCGATCGTAGCCTTGCCGCCTATTTCTGGAGCTGGGTGGCAACGGTCGGCGGCAATATCGCAAGCGCGGAAGCCTGACCCTCAGGGCACTTCCGCACTTGGGTCGGAAACGGCGAAGCGTGCCGCGAAAGCGTCGAACAACCGCACGTCCTCCGGCTCCGGTTCTTGCCCGCTGAAAGCGAGCAGGTAGGCCGGAACATGCGAGACCCTGGCGTCCAGGGTTTCGCCCAAATCGAGCGTGAAGTGGCCGATCTGCATGTAGTAGAGCACGCGGGCGCGGATAAACGCGTTCTCGTCATCATAACCGTAGCGCAGATACATCGCCTTGATGGCATCGACGCGCCGCCTGTCCGCTTCATGGACCACCGTACGGACAGCCGGTTCGCGTCGCGCCCACAATCGCACGGCGATATCCAGTTTTGGGTCGAATAGGCGCTCGTCCACCCAGCACTCGAAGACGTTCAGAATGGCCCGGTTGATGGTGGGCGCAGGGCGCATTGCGTGTTCGATGATCGGGGTCGTGTTGTTTTGCAGCCAGTTCTGCAGGAGCTGGTCGTGAAGGTCCTGCAGGCTCTTGAAGAACCAGTAGAAACTCGAGCGCGAGACGTCGAGTTTCTTGGCCATCACCTGGATCTTGACCTCGTCGATCCCGTCATCGATCAGCGTATTGATAGCCAGATTGAGCCAGTCGTTCTTGCTGGTCCTCGACGAGCTGTCGCCGGCGCTGTCGACCTGCTGAGCCGCTGTCTGTTCCGGCCCCTTGCTTTGCGATGGTGGCACTGGCGATCCCCCTATTATTTTCATCGTTATACGAGCAACTGTCGGCTCTTCGCATCGACTATTTTGTGCAGGGCCGCCGCCCGGCGCATGGACCAAGGCGCGTTCGCTCACCACGTCGCTGCAGAGACCTCTCCGCACAGACATGGCGCGAAAGTACACATATGTCTAGACAGGCGGCGAATTGGCTGCAATGTTGCCCACGCTGACGCAGCGAAAGCCTCTGCGGGCGAGCGGGAGGAGCCCCTTGCCAAGGTAATGATGCCGTTGGTGGAGGAGCCTGATGGACCGCGATATTCGCTCGTCGCCTGAATATGTGGCGACACAGACATTCTACGGCGCGCTGCTGGCGCCGGGCGGGCACGTATTCGGCGCGCGTTCCTTGTGTGGCCACGAGGATGCAAAGCATTTCTATTTTATCGGACAGAGCTTCGCGAAATCCCTGGAAGAGGGCGTCACTAGCAGGCTTTGCCGGACGGGTCGCGACGGCGGAGGCCTCGAATGCCTCAATGAGCGCGAGACACGGCAGATCAGACTTTCTCCCGACGGTCAAACCTTGGCAGTGGCATGCGCTGGCGACGAACCCGCGGCCGACCGTATCGAGCTATGGTCGGGCGACGGCTGTTCAAATGCGCAAGCAATGCCGGGGCGCATCGAGCAGATCGACTGGTCGCCGGATGGTGCGTCTTTGCTTGTGGTCGTTGCTGGAGCGGCTGCAGACCTTGCCGGCATCCACGGCGGCTATAGCCAGAAGGTGCAATCCAACGGCCCGGCATGGCTTCCAGAGGTGCGCTCCGAACAGGGTGACGAACTCTGGCGCACCATCTGGACGTGGGACGGCAACGACGGGCCGCAGCGTCTCACCACGCCGCCGCTGAATGTGTGGGAAGCCAGCTGGTGCGGCAATGGCATGATTGCCGCCATATCAAGTGATCGTCACAGCGAAGGCAGTTGGTACGAGGCACGTCTTTCGCTTGTCGATGCGAGCTCGGGAGCCGTGACGACAGTCCATACCCCTGCCGACCAGCTTGGCTGCGTCAGGGGCGCTGCGGACGGTGGCAGCGTGGCCTTCATCGAGGCATTTTGCAGCGACCGGGGCTTGGTTTCCGGCCTGCTGTCCATCTTCGATCTGAAAACCGGCAAGGTCGAAACACCCGATACACTGGGTATCGACGTGACTTCCATCGAATGGCGCTCGCCGACAGTCATCCATTTCACGGGTGCGCGCGGCCACCAGACCGCGACAGGCGACTACGACCTCGAACAATCCGTCGCCACCGAAAGCTGGTCGTCCAGCGACCTTACCAATGGAGAATGGGTCCCGAGTTCATATCCGATCGGAGCGAGCGGCAGCCTGTTCATTGCCGAGTCCTATTCGCACCCGCCATTCCTTGCCGAAGTGGTCTCTGGCGCCGTTCGCGAGGTGGCATCGTTCGCGGCACCCCAGGCGAAAGAGGCGATGTCGCGCTGCGGGCTGATCGAACCTGTCAGTTGGAGCGCGCCGGACGGGTTGGAAATCCAGGGGTGGGTTCTGCGTCCCCATGGCGCAACAAGCCCAACGCCGCTTCTGGTCGACATCCATGGCGGACCGATCTCGGCGCACCGCAATCGCTGGATGGCAAGGATGCGCGCCGCTCCCATCCTGGTCAGCCAGGGATGGACGGTCTTCTTGCCCAACCCCAGGGGAAGCACGGGCAGGGGCGATGCCTTTGCCCGTGCGGTCAAGGGCGACATGGGTGGTGCCGACGCGCTCGACATTACCAGCGGCATCGAGGCGCTTGTCGCCAAGGGCTGGGCTGACGACAAGCGGATCGCCGTCACCGGCACCAGCTATGGCGGCTTCATGTCCGCCTGGCTGCCGTCGCAAAGCGATCGCTTCGCTGCCGCGATACCGATTTCGCCCGTGGGCGACTGGTATAGCCAGCATCGGACGTCGCAGATCCCCGAATTCGACGAGATCATGCTCGAGTCGTCGCCGTGGGCAGCCGACGGTGCCTATTTTTCGCGTAGCCCTGCCTTCTTCAAGCACAAGGCCACGGTTCCAACACTGGTCATGGCGGGCGCGCTCGACAGGAGCACGCCGGTCGGCCAGGCCGAGGAATGCCATTTTGCGGCGATCAGGTCCGGCGCGCCAAGTTCGCTCATCATCTATCCGAATGCCGGTCACAGCATCCGCAGCTACCCGGAATATCTCGACAGTGCCGCCCGCATTCTGTGGTGGCTCGACAAATATGTTCAGCCGGCCGGTTAGACGGTTGCGAAGGGGAGGAAACATCATGGCTTCGAGAACACAGCAAACCGGATCGGCCGGTAAACGGGTGATTGTCATCGGCGGTGGTATCATCGGCGTCTCCACCTCATATCACCTGCTCAAGCAGGGTGCGAAGGTGACCGTCATCGAAGCGCGCGAACCGGCCGCGGCAACCACGGGGGCGGGTGCCGGTTTTGTCTCCCATTGGTCTGCCGGCATGTTCCCGCTGGGCGAAGAGGGCCTGCAGCTTCAGCAATACGGCCTCGACTTCTATCGCGCGATCCACGATCTCGGCGTCGAGATCGGCTATCGTCCGAACGGCACGCTGATGATGGCGCTGACCGAGGCGGGGCGAGAGCGCTTCGTTCGCCCCGTCCTGGATTCGCCTTACGCGCCAGCGGAAATGCAGGATCTGAGCGCCAAGCAGATCGGCGAGAAGACCAGGGGCTTGATCGACGCGACCCAGGTGCATTCCGGCGCTTTCAATCCGCATGGCATTCAACTCGACACCAGGCTTGCGACCGGCGTCATGGTCGACGAGATTGTCAAGATGGGTGGCGTGTTCCGCAATGGAACGGCAGTCACCGGCATTCACGATGCCGGCAGTCATGTGAAGATCGAGACCGACAAGGGCGAGTTCGAAGCCGATGGCGTCGTCGTCGCCGCCGGTGCCTGGAACAACGAAGTGCTCAAGGGGCTCGGTTGGCGTCTGCCGCTGCTCAGGGTCATGGCCACACGCATCGTCACCGACGGGCGAGGGCTTCCGTCCACGCTGCCGACGGTGCAATGCCGCGAACTGCGCCTTTGGTTGCGCGAGAGCTTTGGCGCGGTCATGTGGGGCACCGGTCGCCACTACCAGCCTTACTACAAGTCGGGTGACGATTGGATCGAACCCGGCCAGCCGCGCAATGTCGATCTGATGCAGGCGATGGACGACGACGAGTTGGCAAGGCTGCAGAAGATCTTCCCGCCGCTCCGCGGTTCGAAGGTATCGAGCTGGGCCCAGGGCGTGCCCTGCTACACCCCGGACAGTGGCTTGATCGTCGGTCACGTGCCGGGCACGACGAACGTCGTGGCGGTCGGCGGCGACAACGAAACCGGTGTCAGCCACGGCCCCGGCCTCGGTCGGCTTTCAGCCGAGCTGGTGCTCGGCCAGAAGCCTTTTGTCGACACGACGCGGTTCCGCCTCGACCGCTTTGCGCGCGATTCCTACGCTAGCGAGGCCGAGATTGCGGCAGCCCTGCCAGCCTGGAATGGAGTGCACGAGGCACGCTCGGTTTCGCAGCTGCAGTAGGCGCAACTTCCCCAATTGCACAAAGCGGCGTGTTTGGCGCTGATCGTACTAGACATATGTGAACAGTGCCGCTAGCTTTCGGTTTCTGGGAACAACGAAACCGCCAATGACGAGGGTCGGGCTTGCGCCTGTAACTTCGCGGCCGAGACGGGGAGGGTGGCTTGAGATACTTCTGTGTCGATAGGGATACGACATCGATCGCGTGCCCGCAGGGCATGGGCGCACGATGACATCGTCCCTCGAGGAGCCGGTCTCAAGCAAGCCAGTAGCGTCTGCCCGTCAGACGCCACTGCGCAATTCGCTCAGCCAGATGGTCGTGCGCCGCATTCTCCTTGGCTTCGGCTTGCTGGTCGCGGCTTCGATGCTGATCTTCGGCGGCGTCGAGGCCTTGCCGGGCGATTTCGCATCGACCTATCTCGGCCAGGACGCCACCCCGCAGGCCATCGCCAACATCCGAGAGGAGCTCGATCTCGATCGCCCGATGACCGAGCGCTATCTCAGTTGGCTCGGCGGCATCGTCCAGGGCGACTTCGGTACCTCTTGGTCCAATCGCAACTCGGTCGGCGACCAGATATGGAAGCGGCTTGGCAATTCGCTACTGCTTGCCGGCGTTGCAGCACTCATCGCAATCCCGCTGGCACTGGCACTTGGCATGATTGCGGTGCTCTACCGCAACCGCATCCCCGACAAGGTCATCAGCATCCTGTCTTTGGCCGCGATCTCGCTGCCCGAATTCTTCATCGGCTATCTGCTGATCCAGTTATTCACCGTCCAGCTGGGCGTCGCTTCCTTTCCGGCCACCGTCTATGACGGCATGGGTCTTGGCGAGCGGCTTGCGACGATAGCCCTTCCGGTGATGACACTTGTGATCGTGGTGCTGGCGCACATGATGCGCATGACCCGCTCGGCGATCATGAACGTCATGTCTTCACCCTATGTCGAGACCGCCGAACTCAAGGGGCTTTCGGCGTTGCGCATCATCGCCGAGCACGCCGCGCCCAATGCGATAGCGCCGGTCGTCACCGTGATTGCGCTCAATCTTGCCGCGCTCGTCGTCGGTGTGGTCGTCGTCGAGGTGGTGTTCGTCTACCCCGGCATCGGCCAATACATGGTGGATGCCGTGACGATGCGCGACATGCCCGTCGTCCAGGGCTGCGGGCTGATCTTCGCTGCCTTGTACATCGTGCTGAACATGGTCGCCGACATCGTCTCGATCCTGGCCAATCCGCGACTGAGGCATCCACGATGACATTGCGATCAATGCCAATGAGCGCGCGGATCGGCCTTGCGGGCATATTGCTTGTCTTCGCCTGCGCGATCTTCGCTCCTGTCATCGCGCCCTATGATGAAAGCGCCATTGTCGGCGAAGTCTGGGCGCCGATGGGCGGCGACTTCTTGCTCGGCACCGATAACCTTGGACGCGATCTGCTGTCGCGGCTCATCTACGGCGCGCGGGCAACACTTTTCGTGGCACTGTCGGCAACGGTGATCTCGTTTTCCATCGGCATGTTCCTGAGCTTCACCGCCGTGGTCTCTGGCGGCGTGGTCGACCAGTTGCTGTCGCGGCTGAACGATCTTTTGATGTCGGTCCCGGCGCTCATCCTGGCGCTGGTCGTGCTCGCGGTCCTGCCACAGAACATCTGGATCCTGATCGTCGTCATGGCCGTGATCGACTCGACGCGGGTCTACCGTGTCGGCCGCGCCGTCGCCCTCGATGTCAGCGTCATGGATTTCGTCGAGGCCGCCTGGCTACGCGGCGAAGGCAAGCTCTGGATCATCTTCCGCGAGATCCTGCCCAACACGCTGGCGCCGCTGCTTGGCGAGTTCGGTCTGCGTTTCGCCTTCTCGATCCTGTTCTTGTCGACGCTCTCGTTCCTGGGGCTCGGCATCCAGCCGCCGATTGCCGACTGGGGCGGCATGGTCAAGGACAACAAGGACGGCATCATCTTCGGTGTTTCGGCGTCGCTCACGCCGGGTGCCGCGATCGCCTTCCTGGTCGTCTGCGTGAACCTCGTCGTCGACTGGCTGATCAACACCACGTCCAGCCTGAAGGGCGCTCGCGACAATGCCTGAGATGCTGTCCGTCAAGAACCTGCGTATCGAGGTCACCGCACGCCAGCCCGATGGCACCGCGACCAATCTGGTGCTGGTCGACGATGTTTCCTTCGACGTCGGCAAGGGCAGGGTACTCGGTCTCATTGGCGAGTCGGGTGCCGGCAAGTCGACGATCGGGCTGTCGGCCCTGGCTTATGGCAGGGGCGGGGTGCGCATAGAGGGCGGGCAGATCCTGCTCGACGGACAGGACATCGCCAAGCTTGGCTTGCGCGGCATCCGTGCCGTTCGCGGCGCGCGCGTCGCCTACGTCGCGCAGTCGGCCGCCGCCGCGTTCAATCCTGCCCACAAGCTCGGTCGGCAGGTGATCGAGGCGAGCATCCGCCACGGCATCATGACGCGGGCGGAGGCGATCAAGCGGGCGGCCTACCTGTTCGGCATTCTCGGCCTGCCTGACCCCGATACCTTCGGCGAACGTTTCCCGCACCAGGTCTCCGGGGGGCAGCTCCAGCGGGCCATGACCGCGATGGCGCTGTGCGCGAACCCGGAGCTCATCGTTTTCGACGAGCCGACCACGGCACTTGATGTCACCACCCAGATCGAGGTTCTCGCCGCGATCAAGCATGCCATTGTCGAGACGCAGACGGCAGCGCTCTACATCACGCATGATCTTGCCGTGGTGGCGCAGATTTCCGACGACATCATGGTGCTGCGCCATGGCAAGACGGTGGAATACGGCTCGACGCGGCAGATCATCGAAGCGCCGCGTGAAGACTACACCAAAGCCTTGGTCAGCATCCGCCAGACCATGCGGCAGGAGGCGCTACCCTCGGACGACGCACAGCTGCGCGTCGCGGGGATGACAGCCGGCTACTCGGAGATGGATGTCCTGCACGATGTTTCCCTGATCCTGCCCAAGGGGCAGACGCTTGCCGTCGTCGGCGAATCCGGTTCAGGCAAATCCACGCTTGCCCGCGTCATAACAGGCCTCTTGCCACCGAAGGCAGGGACGGTGTCGTTCAACGGGGCAGCGTTGCCGCCAGCGCGCAAGGACCGCTCACGCGAGCAGTTGCGGCGCATCCAGATGATTTACCAGATGGCCGATACGGCGATGAACCCACGGCAGAAGATCCGCGACATCGTCGGCCGTCCGCTGACGCTTTATTTCGGCATGCGTGGCAAGGCCAAGACCGAGCGGGTCAAGGAACTGCTCGACCAGATCGAGATGGGACCGCAGTTCCTCGATCGCTTCCCAGCCGAGCTGTCGGGCGGCCAGAAACAGCGCATCGCCATAGCCCGCGCGCTTGCCGCCAAGCCTGAGCTGATCCTGTGCGACGAGCCGACGTCGGCGCTCGATCCGCTGGTGGCCGAGGGCATCTTGAAGCTCCTGCTGCGCCTGCAGGAGGAGACGGCGGTTTCTTACCTGTTCATCACCCACGACATCGCCATCGTTCGCGCCATTGCCGACCGTGTCGCGGTCATGCATCGCGGCAAGGTGGTGCGCGAAGGCGTCAAGTCTGCGGTGCTGTCGCCCCCCTTCGACGACTACACCGACCTGCTGCTCAGGTCGGTGCCCGAAATGGAAATCGGCTGGTTGGAACGTGTTTTGGACGGACGCCGCGTCGTCACCCAGGTGCCCGGCGCGGCCATGGAATTGGAGAGATCATGACTGAGATAACCATCAGCGAACGGGCCAGGAAGCTCTATGCCGACGCCCTTGTCTGGGACACCCATTCCGGCTTCATGCCCGACCCGGTTGCTGACCTGAACAATCTCCAGATCTGGCGCGACGCCGGCATCAACTATCTGTCCATCGATGTCGGCTTCGACCTGATGTCGTGGCAGGACACGGTCAGGACGCTGGCTGCTTTCCGTCGTTGGATCAACGCCCATCCCGAGCACTACACGCTGGTGACAAGCGCCGACGAGGCACTGCAGGCCAAGGCGCAGGGCAAGCTCGCCATCACCTTCGACCTCGAGGGCATGAACGCACTCGACGGCCGCATCGAGATGGTCGAGTTCTACCATCACCTCGGTGTCCGCCAGATGCTGTTCGCCTACAATCGCAACAATCTGGCCGGCGGTGGCTGCCACGACGACGACAGTGGCCTGACAGCTTTCGGCCGGCAGGTGATCGACGAGATGAACCGTCTCGGCATGTTCGTCGATGTGACCCATTGCGGCCACCGCACCACCATGGATGTGATGGAGTATTCCGACCGGCCGGTCATCTTTTCGCATTCCAATCCCAAGGCGCTGTGTGGCCATGGCCGCAATATCACCGACGATCAGATCAGGGCATGCGCCAAGACGGGCGGCATCGTCGGCATCGTCGGTCTCAGCAAGTTCCTGGGCGACGACAAGGCCAGTTCCGACAGCTTGGCCGACCACGTCGAATATCTGCTCGACGTCGCCGGACCGGCTCATGTCGGCATAGGCCTCGACTACGCTTTCCCGGTGGACATGGCGGGTATCCAGGAGATTCTGGCGGCAAATCCTCAGTTCTGGCCGCTGAGCGAGGGATACGGCACGACACCCACCGTCTATGCCGAGCCTGCGCAGCTTGCCGAGATGACCGAGATCCTTCTCCGGCGCGGACATGCCGACGAGACCGTGCGCGGTGTCCTGGGCGGGAATTTCCTGCGCTTGGCGCGGCAGGTCTGGAAATAGGCAGACCAGTTCGCGGGTCAAAGCCGCGTGCCCGCTGCAGGGCCCGCGCTGAACCTATCCAGTTGAATTTCGACAGATCAAATAGGGGAGAGCAATGAAGAAATCAGGACTTTTCGGAATGGACCTCGCGGCCAGCCGTCGCGACTTCCTCAAGGGATCGATCGGTGCGGGCCTGCTGCTGGGCAGTGGAATGGGTACGGCATGGGCACAAACCGAGCAGGCAGGCACGCCGGTCAAGGGCGGACATCTCAAGCTTGGGCTCGATGGCGGGTCATCGACGGATTCGCTTGACCCAGCCGCCTACATCAGTGCCATCGCCTTCTGCCTTGCCCGCAGCTTCGGCGACCATCTGGTCGAAAGCGATCCAGTGACCGGCAAGGCTATACCTTCCATCGCCGAGAGCTGGGAATCCTCGGACAATTCCAAGACCTGGACCTTCAAGATCCGCAACGACGTCCAGTTCCACAACGGCAAGAAGCTGACTGTCGACGATGTCGTCAAAACGCTGCAGCGCCACAGCGATGAGAAGTCGCGTTCGGGCGCGCTCGGCTTTCTGCGGGCGATCACCTCGATCGAGGGCAGCGGCAACGATCTTGTCGTCAAGCTCTCCGAGAGCAATGTCGACTTGCCGCTGATCTTCACGGCCTATCACCTGGTGATCCAGCCGAACGGCGGCTACGACAACCCGGGCGAGGGCGTCGGCACCGGGCCATACAAGCTGGTCAGTTTCGAGCCGGGCGTGCGGGCGCTGTTTGAGAAGAACAAGAACGACTGGCGCGAGCGCGGCCATGTCGACAGCTTCGAGATCATCGCGATGAATGACCCAACCGCCCGTATCGCGGCGGTTTCAGCCGGGCGCGTCCACCTCATCAACAGCGTCAGTGCCAAGACCGTGCCGCTGCTCAAGCGAGCACCGGGAGTGCAGATCCTGAACACGCCGAGCCGCGGCCACTACACCTTTCCGATGCAGGTCGACAAGGCACCGTTCGACAACAACGACCTGCGGCTTGCCCTCAAATATGCCATCGACCGCGAGGCCATGCTGCAGACCGTCCTTGGCGGCTACGGCACGATCGGCAACGATTTCCCGATCAATTCCACCTACCCGTATTTCCCAGCCGAGATCGAGCAGCGCAGCTACGATCCGGACAAGGCTGCGTTCCATTTCAAGAAGTCCGGTCATGACGGGCCGATCGTGCTCAGAACCTCGGATGGGGTCTATGCCGGCGCGGTCGATGGCGCGTTGCTGTATCAGGAAAGCGCCAAGAAGGCCGGCATTGCCATCGAAGTGAAGCGCGAACCTGCAGACGGCTACTGGACCAATGTCTGGCGCGCAGCACCGTTCTGCATGTCCTACTACGGCAGCCGCCTGTCCCAGGATCTGATGTATTCGACCGAGCACACTTCGGACTCGCCTGCCAACGAGACCAACTTCAAGCGGCCTGACTTCGACAAGCTGATCAAGCAAGCGCGCGTCGAGGCCGACGAGGCCAAGCGCAAAGAGCTTTATCATGCCGCGGCAGTGATGGTGCGCGATGAAGGCGGCTCGATCACCCCGGTCTTCAACGACCACCTTCTTGCCGCGACGAAGGAGCTCAAGGGCTATGTCCACGATGTCGGCAACGACCTGTCGAACGGCTACGTCGCATCGCGCGCCTGGCTGGAGGCATAACCCGACAGACGCCGCCTGACCCTAGTTGCGCAGCAAACGTTGCTGCGCAACTCATTCGGCCTCGGCTGGCGGCGTGAGCAGACCTCAGCCTTGCAGTGTTTGGTCTGCCACGGAACCGATGAGCGCTTGTACGACGGCCTGAATGGCCGGGCTCGTTTTCGTGCGCGTCACTATGTAGAATGAACTGTGGTGCCGCCGCGACGTGCTGGTCAGGCGCACCAACTGACCAAGCCGCAGGTGTTCTTCGATGAAGCCCGCCCACGCAAGGGCAGCACCCCGACCGGCGATGGTCTCATGCATCATCGACAGATAGCTGGTGAATCGCGGGCCATCGAGGGGCCGTTCGGTGCCAATCCACGACTGCCAGCTGTCGACGGCTCCCGGTTGGGTGATCAGGTGCAAAAGCGGGATATCGAGGAACGCTTGCGGAAACTCCGACGCCAGCGGATGTCGCTCAAGAAAGGCCGGCGAGCAGACCGGAAACCACTCGCCGTCGAACAGTTTCCTGGCAACCAGTCCCGGCCATTCCTCAGGCGTTCCAAAGCGTATCGACAGTGCCACGTCGGGTTGGTCGAAGTCCTTGTAGTCGTTGGATGTCAACAACATCACCTGGCCGTTGGGGATACGCGACGCGACCAGATCGAACCGGGGCATGAGCCACATTTGCGCTATGTCAAAGCTGCTGCCGACCACAAATGTGTCCCGATCCGGGGCCTGCAGTCGCTCCACCGCCTCACGTATGGTGCCCAGCCCGTCGCGGATCGCCTCGGCGAGCGTGCTGCCGGCATCGGTCAGGAAGACCCGGTTTCCCTTGCGCGTGAAAAGGGTGACCGACAATTGGCGCTCGAGGTTGGCGACATGCCGACTGACCGCTGACTGCGCGATGTTGAGCTCTTCCGCTGCCGTTGTGAGCCCGCCATTTCGTGCGGCCGATTCAAACACGACCATTGCATTGAGAAGCGGCAGCGAGGTCTTCAGTGTCTTCATGGTTGGCTGCCGGCTCGCCTCGCGTTCAATATCTTTTTGTTATGATAGAATGCCACTTACATATTTGCAATCCAAGGCCTTGTATCGCAATTTCCTGACTAATAGTCATGATTAGCTCAGATCGAAGGAGTTTCCTGGTGTCAGGTGCAACAACAAACGGACTTCACCCTGACCGCGCCAAGATCGTCGGGTTGATCGATCGCAGCCGCCCCAACTGGTCGCTGGAGCAGCCGTTTTATGTCGACCCTGCCATCTTCGAGCTGGAGCGCGAATTGTTGTTCCCACGGGAATGGTCGCTGGTGGCTCATGCCAGCGAGGTGCCGGAGAAGGGGCGCTACATCGTGCGAAAGCTCTTCGACGAGGAAATCATCGTCGTTCGTTTCGGCGACGGCGAAGAAGACATCGCGGCCTACTACAATGTCTGCACCCATCGTGGCTCACGCCTGTGCACTGAGGATGGTCGCAGCAGGCTGCTGGTCTGCCCGTATCACGCCTGGTCCTTCAGGCTGACCGGGGAATTGCAGACCCGGCAGGATGTTCCGGCGGATGTCGACCCCGAAGCGCTCGGCCTGCATCGCGTCCCGACGAAATGTATCGGCGGCCTCGTGCTGTGCGGGCTTGACGAAACCAGCCTGCCGGATGTCCAGCCTGTCGCCGATGCGCTGATAGACGGATTGCGCCAGAACGGCATCGACCGGGCGCGCATTGCAGCCCGCAAGACGTATCCCACCAAGGCCAATTGGAAGCTGGTGCTCGAGAACTTCACCGAATGCTATCACTGCCGGCCTGCGCATCCGGAATACTTCAGGGTCAACGCCCATGTGAAGGTCACGGCCATGCGGGACGAAGACAAGGCAGTGCAATGGCAGGAAGAACTCGAAGCCTGGCATAGCGTCATTGGTGACACCGAATTCAACAAGGGCGCATGGGAATCCGGAGATATCGACACAGCGCCGTTCGGCATGTACCGCAAGCCAATTGGTCCTGGCCGCATGACTCTTTCCGACGACGGCCAGCCCGTCTCGTGCCTGATGGGGGGACGCACCTCCTATGATGGTGGCGAAACCGGGTTCCTGCTTGGCCGGCTGTCATTCGTAAGTTCGGCGAACGATTACGTCACCCTGTTCCAGATGATACCGCGCAGTGCCACGGAAACCGACGTCGTCCTGACTTGGCTGGTCGACAAGGATGCAGATGCCGACATCGACACCGATGCCATTACGTGGATGTGGGACGTGACGACCGCGCAAGACAAGACGATCACCGAACACAATGCCGAGGGCGTTACCTCCAGGGCCTACAGGCCCGGACCCTATACGGCCTTGGAGACCCAAACAGCCGCGTTCGTGGGGGTATATCTGGCCAATATGCGGCACCTTATTACCGGCGAACGTCCAGCCGTAGCCCCGCAGTGGCAGCGGCCGAGCAGGGGATATGCGAGGCTCGCGTCCAAAGAAACTGCCTGAGAGAGTGCTGGATGCTCGGGGCGAGGGCAGCCTATGGCCGCTTCACCTCGACAGCAATGGTTGCCAACATGCTGCACAGATTGACCCTGAGCCAAGTCCGCCGTGAAACGGCGGATGCGGTTTCTCTCGTCTTCGACATTCCCAAGGCACTGGCGGGGCGTTTCGTCTTTACCCCCGGCCAATACCTCACCTTGGAAGCCGAGATTGAAGGGGAGCGGGTAAGGCGCTCCTATTCGATCTGTTCGGGGTTGGACGACGGCGAGATCCGGGTGGCGGTGAAAGAGGTCGAGGGCGGACGTTTCTCGTCTTTCGCCAATCGCAGCCTGACCGCTGGCGGCATCCTTGGCGTAATGGAGCCCAGGGGCCGCTTCATTGTGCCGCCGGCACGGAAAAAAGGTCGTGTCTTCCTTGCCGTCGTCGTCGGGTCCGGCATCACCCCGGTTCTGTCGATAGCCAGGACGGTGCTTGCCCGCGAGCCCGACAGTCAGTTTGTCCTCGTCTGCGGTAACCGGAAACAGCGGGACATCCTCTTTCGAAGCCAGATAGACAAGCTTGCCAAGGACTTCGCACCCCGGCTCTTGGTGCGCCATGTTCTCTCGCGCGAGCCGGATCGGGCAGGGCTGCTGCAGGGTAGAATTGATGGCGGCAAGCTTGCCGCCATCCTTGGCGAATGCGCCGTGCCGATTTCAGCCATAGATCACGCGCTGCTATGTGGGCCGCCCGAAATGGTTGCGCATCTGAGCGCATCGCTACATGCGGCTGGCCTTGCGCCGAGCAAGATCCACGCTGAATCTTTCCATGCCGCGGCCGCTCCAGTGAAGGCTTCGCCGAATGCCTCACAGGAGGCCGAGGATTCATCCCGGCAAATCGAGATCCGACTAGGTGGGCGCAGCTTCGTCATCAGCGCGCGCCCGGCGGAAACCATTGTCGACGCTGCCCGCCGGACCGGCGTCAAGGTGCCATACTCCTGCGGCGGTGGCACGTGCGGTTCCTGCGTCGCAAAGATAGTTGATGGATCGGCCGACACTGTCCCTGACGCTGTTCTCGAGCCTTGGGAACGGGAGGCGGGCTTGGTGCTCACTTGCCAGTCGAGACCGGGGACTGGTGGTGTGGTTGTAGACTACGACGCGGCTTTTTGATCTCTGGGTGCTGCAGATCAGGGCAGCCCCACCTGTGAGTTCTCGTCGAAGCGCGACTTTGCGCGACCGGAAGTTAGCCCGATCGTCGCCGGACCGTCATCATCTTTTGCCGGAAGACTTCGGACGGCGTCTTGAAGCCAAGGCATTTGCGCGGCGTTGTATTGAGCCTTTCGCAGATGTCTGCCAGGTCCCGGTCAGTGATCGAAAGTGGATCGACCTCTCTCGAGAGCCATTTCCGAGCACGGCCATTGGTGTTTTCGACCGTGCCTTTTTGCCACGGCGATTGCGGATCGCAGAACCATGTTTGTGTTCCGATCCCTGCTTGGAGATATGGCCAGTCGGTGAACTCGGTACCACGATCGAAGGTGATCGATCGGCGGGCGAGGTGGGGCAGGGATTGCAGCACCTGAACCAGTCCGTCCATGATCGGCTTCGACTGCCGGTCATTGTTGCGCAGGAACACCGCGAAACGGCTGACGCGCTCGACCAGCGACGTCACATTGGCTTTTCCGAACTTCTTGCGGAACTGGATCAGGTCGCACTCCCAATGCCCAAACTGCTTTCGCTCTCTGACGACGTCGGGGCGGTGCAGAATGCTGAGTTCCGGGCTGAAACGGCGGCCATGACACCGCCGGGCATGCCTCGGTCGGCGCCTGGCGCGATGTTCCGGCAGATGTCGCCACAGCTTGATCGCATGCCCGTCCGGTGAATAGGCGTACTTGTAGATCGTCTCGTGGCTGACGCAGATCGGATGGCGCTCCAACCGCATTCGGCCGGCGATCTGTTGCGGCGACCAACCATGCATGATCCGCTCGATCACCGATTGGCGCACGTGTGAGAACCGGGCGAGCTTGCGCAATTTAGCTCTTCGCTCTCGCGCCATCTCGTTGGCGGTGACACAGTAATAGCCGTTCAAATCCGGTATCTGCGGATCGAGAAAGGCGTTGCGTTTGAGTTCGCGGAAAACCGTCGAACGATGACGTCCAAGCTTTTCTGCAATAACGTTGACGCTAAGGCCGGCTATCCGCCAACGGGCGATCTTGCGGCGTTCTTCCATATCGATCTGCGAGTAGGCGCGTTCCATGGACCATTCCTTGCTAGTGATAAGCCACTGTTATCTCTCGCAAGTCGCACTTCATCCTTGAACCCACCACCTACATTACGATAGTCGCATAAGAGATAAACTGGAACTACGTACAAGTACGTATAGGTTTCGCTTTAGGTTCGTTTTGCCCTTGGCAGGTTTATACCAAGTAAACGCTGCATAACGTGATTTGGGGTAGGGGTTCAAGACCTAGTTACAACTTAGTTCTTGTTTTACCCGTTTAACCGCACCAAGGGACAAACCTTTTTGAGGGACCGGCACCGCCAAGCGGTTTCCGGTCCTTTTTCGGCTCCGGCCTTTCTTTGCACCTTAGTAGATTGTCGCGCGCTTTTTCAGAGCGACGGTTTTTAACCGGCGACGGATTAGGTGTTGTAGTGGCCTTGAGAGCCGTTGAGATATTGAGCCGCGAGACGCGGGGTTTGACATTAGAAGGTGCGGCTAAGAACCCAGCCGCTACGCGCCTGTCGTGCTCCGCACGTGCTACCGCCATCCTTTGAGCCGTCACAAGCCGCCGAATGGCTCTAGCGGCTCCGTTGACGGGCTTTGGAGGGGAAGGGGAAGAGGAGGCGCTTGCACCAAGTGCTGATAGCGCAGGCCTACCGACACTGTAGCGTAGGCCGTTGCCTCCCAATCGTGGAGCCGTGCCAAGGCTACCGCCTTTTGCACTTCCGCCTCTTCCAGAGCGTCCGCTTTTCTTTCCCATTCCCTTTGTCCTTCGTCGCTAGCTTTGCGCTTTTCCCAAGCGCCTGGGTCTATGAATTCTTCGACCAGCTTCGAATGTGGCATAAATCGCCCTGGGTGAGCTTCCGCCCACTGATCAACGAAGGACTGGCAAAACAGCTTCGCCGCAGCCGATCCCGGCCGCAGCATGAAGGGGACGCGCTCACCGTTTGGCCGGTTCACGCCGGGAAATTCGTACTTCAGGTCCTTTGGAGGAATTCCCGCCTCGACGTGCAGACGTGCCTTGTGATGCAGCCAATCCGCGCCTAGCAGCGGGATTTTCGACATTCGGCACATCGCCTGTTTTTCTTCGCCGCCGAGGTCCTTGTTAAGGTACTTGCAGACGTACCGGACAGCAGCGGCGGTATCTTCTGGCCTAACGCCGAGGCGTTCCCACGTAGACCAGCCATGCGGCCAATGCTCCTGCATATGGCGCTTCTGGTCATCGCGGGTGGAATTGACGTGCGGCGGCACAGGGCCGTCCGGCACGTTCAGAGTTTTGCCGCGCTTAAGCTTGGCGCGCACGTCCGCGTTGTGCTGGATACGCCTTCCGATCTCGTGCGCATTATCTTTCCAGAAGATGAGGACATGCCAGTGCGCACGGCCCTTGGCCGAGCCGTACTCCCCGACGCAGAAATAGCGCGGGATATAGCCCGAAGCGCGAAAGCGCTTCATAAGCTTCTGTATGTCCGAGTATGTCAGCAGCCGCGCCCGGATATGGTCTTCCGAACCATTCTCATCGCGACCATAGGTCAGCGAGAGAAAATAGGCGTCGGCTGCATGAATACTTTCCGCAATGCACCGGCCCGTCCAGTCGTCAACCGAACGGCCAATGCATTGCGAGCAATAACGACAGCCAATCATCGTTCCGTCATCAAGCATTGCGGGGCATTTGCACATGATAAATGATTGCCTGTCAGTAATTGCACATGGGGACAAGAAGATGAGTGCGGCGACGGACTGATTTTTTAGATACTTCGATCAAAAATCAGTCCGCGCCTCCGAACTCAGAGTTCCTTGAGTTCGGAATAGCGAGGGATACGGACTTGTTTCCAGTCCGTTAGTTCCCAATGGGCGGGGTCATAGAACTTCCAGTCCCCGCCCCATGTGACGTTGAGCCCTGCCGCCTTGGCATAATACTTGCCAATATGGCCGATCACGGCCCATTGCCGCTCTGTCAAATCCCAGTGAAACCGACAGTGCACGATATCGACGGCACAGCCCCAATTGTGCGGACTTTCGCCCGGCATGGCTTTCGTTCGCTTGCGCTCCAATAGCGCTAGCTGCTCGTCGGGCGTTCGCCAGACGCAATGAGCGTACATAGGCACGCCGTGCGCGGCCATGCGCTTGATGAGCCCTTTCTTGAACTCGAGTATTCGCGGATGCGCTTCGAGTTCATTGGCCCGCGTCTGCATTTCGCTATACGCGATTGACCGCAGGAACGCGGGATGAGCCATACCGGCCATCGCATTGCTGTATCCAGTGTCAGCAACGGGCTTTGGAGGGGGAGGCGGGAATACCCGCTTAGCCCTTTTCGGGTCCGGTAGAACGGATTGCCTTTCGGCAACCCGCTCCACAGCCGCGCGGATTTTATCCCGCATGCTCATTTGTTTTCGCCTTGAGGCTTTGCGTCAGCGGGTGCACCTCCTGCAGGCGGCGCGATCGCCACGGGTGACGCCGAACCGCCTTCGGGCTCTTTGACAGGTTCTTGATGTTGCGTAGGCGGCTGGCCATGTATTCCAGATTGTCTTTCACTTTTCATCGCTCCGATCTCGGCCCGAAATGCAGCCATTTCCGCCGCGTGGGCCTTGTCGCGACGAAGCTGGTTTTGCGCGGCTTGGAACATCACGTATTCCATCGCCTCATTGCGCTGCTGGCGCTCATAGATGGTCGAGAACGTTTCGCCATCGCCTTCCGTCCAGTATTCCTCGGAGGCCGAGGTCCAGTAGAGGATTTCGCAGTCATCCGGCCTAACCGGCATAAGCTCGAAGTCGCCGCCGAAGGTGAATTCGACGGTTTCCAGACCGGCAGGGATGAACGCGAAGAAGCGTTCAACCGCCTCGGGATCGCCGTGGACCGGCTCCGCCCCGATAAGATATTCGGGCATGTTGGTAATCGGCACGCGATGAAAGCGGATATACCAGTTGCAGCCGACCTCCGAATTGACGTCGAGGCGCAACCGCCGCGGCTTGCCTTTGTCATAGTCAGCCGCCACGAAGGCGAGCGACTTGGCGTCGAGGACACGCCAGTCCGTGAGATTGCCAAGCTTGATGGTCATTTCGTTGTTTCCTTGTTTGAAAGGCCCGCTAGTGACCAACGGCCACTAGCAGGGCAGGGGACGAGGGTTAGGCAGGCTTGGCGCGCGTCTGGTCGACTTCCGCCAGTACCTTCGCGTAGTCGTCGGATGCTTCGATGAGGCCCGCACCAAATTGCGTGTTGCCGTTGATCAACAGATCGCCCTGGATGACGACTTCTGCGATGTCCGACACAGTGTCGGCAAACGGCTTGGTATGGATCGTCGTCGCCAGATAGAACTCGGGTCCGAGCGTCGGATTAAGTGCCTCCGCCGCCCAGAAGCGCTGGCGATCCTCATCGAATGCCGCGTTCGCCACAGGACGGAAGAACTTGCCGCCAATATGCGGGATTTTGTTATTCCACCGCGCTCCCATCGGCTCGTAGCCGAAGCGCGCCGACGGTGCTGAGTGATCGAGATCGATCCGATCATTCGTGACGATATCGACCTTGTCCGGGTCCATAGAGTCACGCACGAAATCGGGCCGGTTCAGCTTATTGTTGTCGAGGTGCAGCCACGGGTTTTTCTGCCGTTCGAACAACTGCTCAGGCGTGATCTCCGCGATGATCATCAACACACCGCCCGTATTGAGAACGGGAACACGGATATTGAGATCAACGAAGGTTGCACCGTTAGCCACATGCTCGGTCAGGTTTGCGGCATCCGTCGCATAGCGCTTGGAGAAGCCGAAGATGGTCGAGGCTTCGCCCACCAGCATGGGTTCCTTGAGGTACTGGTCAGGAATATCGATGCCGTCCATCAACATGTTGACCAGCCATTCATCCGTATGGCCGGCGTACTGTTCACGCAGCCGAGCGAATGCCTGAGTCTTTTTGGCAAGCTCGATGTTGGCAAGAGAGACGGTAATACCGTTGCTCTGCAGTTCGGCGAAAACCGCCAGCGACCCGATGTTATTCGGGTCTTCCTTGAGCATGGGATTTTCGCCCGCCGCAGACTGACTGGTCCAGCGCTGACCGGCCGTTGCGACGGTTACTTCCGTACCGCCATCGCCGCGAACAACAGTGTTGCCAGCGGCAGACCAGCCAAAGCCGGATTTAAGGCCGATGCCCTTAACCGGCAGTTTCGCGTTGGCGACGGACAGGTTGACGATACCGTCTACCTTGGCGCTGTCATAGTCCGGCACGATGTGCGCGAACATTTCGTGGTTCCAGAAAGCAGGCGCCAAGTTCTGCTGAAGGCGCGTGCGCGCCGCCGACGCATAGAGCGCCTTGGAGCGGTTGCGCAGGCGGAAATTGAAGATTTCATTGTAGGCTTCCGTGAACATCGAGTTCACGGCGGAGCCGACCTTGGAGTGCATCCCGAGATAGACGAGAATGTCACTGAATTTATAGGCGGGTGCAGGAATGGTTTCGTAGAACGGAACAACCGCCTGTGTGGGGTAGGGCACCTGCCCCTCCCAAGAGCGGTTGAGGACATCGAGACTGCCATTGAAGCGCTCGAATGCCAGCATGGGCACGACATACGCCTTCACGTCTACGCGGACGGCGTTCATAAGCACGTCCGCCGTTTCCATGAGTTCGAACGAGCACCGCAGCGGGCCCTGCACGATACGGTCCATGCGATGCAGGCCGCAGGCGAAGATCGGCACAGCCTTGCCAGCGGGCAGGGAGGTGATACCGCGTGCGGTTTCGATACGGTTTGTCCTGGGGATTTCCACAGGGACAGTTGACGTTCTGTTACCGTTCATTTCCGGCTTCCTTTCTTGAAGCGATTAAGTATTTTGATGAGCTTCGCCCGCCGCCGCGCACACGCGCCGCAGGGCTTTTTGGAGGATTTGGAATTGGTCCGGTTCGTATTAAACCTCACCGCATTTTTCCTCATCGCCAGTATTTCATTAGGCATGATCGGTTGCGTTGCAGCCGCATTTCACGCCTACAAGTAATTCACCACCTGCCATCCATAGCATCACGGATGCCTATATTTGCCGGTGGACGAGGACGGTTCGCATAATCCCGGATGTACTTATCTACATCTGGACGATACTTCCGGAAGTTATGATAAATCGTACCGGTGAGGTTAACAGCGGTCGCAGGAATTGTGCCGAGGTCGCCCAAGAAGCTTTCCCAAGCGTCACCGCTTTTCAACCAGCCCGGAATTTCAACCCCCGATCCAGTCGGGAAGGGATTGATGATCTCGTCCTGTTTCGGCAGAGCCGGAACTTCCGGGCCGAACGGCTGGCCCGGTTTCGGCAGCGCCAAAGGCGAGCCGGATTGCACAACGCGCGCACCGGTTGACACCGGAACACCGCCGATGGACGCCCGCAAGCGGGTCGCAGTATCGGCCTGAATGTTGGCAAGCGTGGCTTGCTTGATCTGATGTTCAAGCTTCGCCGTTTGATCGCGCATCGGATCGATAGACGCGATAGCGTTGCCAATCCCGCCAATCGCTTCCGCGATGAACTGGCCGGAGGCAAGGGCAGGGGAATGCGTGGTGGTAAACCCCGCACCCCCACCAGCGCGGAGAGCGGTAAGGGGATTAAACCCACCCGCTTCCGCATTCTTCCGCATCTTCACATAGTCGATTTCGGAGGTGGTGGACTGCTTTTTCGAGCCGAACAGACCGCCGAGCAGCGCTCCGCCAGCGCTGATTAATTCTCCGATGAACTAGTCAGCCTCCCGACGCGGGAGGTCTTTCAACAGCCTGGACACGTCATAGTGACGGCCCATAGAGGCTGTTAGGAGATCGATGCCGACGAGAAGCGCGGCAACAATGGCGTTCATCAGTTGGGCGGTCAGATCACTATCGAGACCACGCGCGATCATGTAGGCCGCCAGCATCGTTCCGAGCCGCTCAACGAGCGGTCGCATGATGCTATGCAGGAGCATGTTTTTCATTTCGCTTCCTTTCGTTAACGAAAGCAAAACGAACAAAAGCGATGATTTCCCTAGAATATTATTCTAGGTGTTCCCTCTTTGTGCTTTTTTAGTCGCATAAGAGATATTATGGAACAAGCAGATGCGGCGCGGTCAGGAGGTACCACAAATACGAGCATACCCAGATGGTGCCCCACAGAACCGAAGGAAGCACGAGGAAGACGATCCAGAAGACTGTATCGAGGCTCCTATCTGCCGTGCTCAAGCGTAGTGAGCGCGCAAGACTGAGAGCGCACTGGTACGCAACCGCCAGCAGCGGCAGCAACGCCAACATCAGCCATCCGGCGACGAATGCCGCGTCGGGTTGGTTCCAGACATGGTCGAAGGTAAGAACCAGAAGAAATGGGATGGCGACGAAAATACCGCTCACGACTCTCTTCTGATCGACCTTATCTGTCATTGATATCACATTGAAATATATGGCACTTCTATCGTCATGCCGTCATAGGCCGGTTCGACATGCGCCGGCGTGGCCGACATTACCGCCGCGTAGTCCAGCGGCACGTGCATGTGGGTCAGCACCGCGCGCCTGGGCTTCAGCCGCTCGATCCAGTCGAGCGCCTCCGACAGCGAAAGATGGCTGACATGCGGCTTGTGCTGCAGCGCGTCGACCACCAGGACATCAAGTCCCTTCATCAGCGCCGCAGTTGCATCCGGGAAGTCGCTGACATCCGAGCAATAGGCGACTGGCCCGACGCGGAAACCGAGCGAAACGATGTCGCCATGGGTCTGCGGCAGCGGCAAAAAGGAGAGGGGACCCCCCTCTCCCACTATGGCGAACGGCTTGTCGTGCTCGATCACGGTTGGCCGCACGATCGGCGGATACGAGCTTCCTGGCGGCGTTTCGATGCAGTAGCCGAAGGCCAGTTTCAGCCGCTCGAGCGTAAAATCGTCGGCAAAAATGTCGACCAGGCTGCGGCGTTCGAGCACATAGCCCCGGAGATCGTCGATACCGTGGATATGGTCGGCATGCGGATGCGTGTAGACCACGGCGTCGATGTGGCTGACGCCGGCGGCCAGCATCTGGGTGCGGAAATCCGGCCCCGTATCGATGATCACCCGCGTCGTGCCGGAAGCCGAAATGCGCTCGACCATCGCGGCCGCGCGTGTGCGCCGATTCCTCGGATTGGTGGGATCGCAGGCGCCCCAGTCGCCGGTGATGCGCGGCGTGCCTGGCGACGAGCCGCAGCCCAAAATGGTGAGGCGCAGCGTATCCGGCATCAGGCCGGCCTTGGCATCTTGGTGAACAGCCTGAAGAAGTTGGTCGTCGTGATCTCGGCCATCTCGTCAGTGCTTACGCCAATGGTCTCGGCGAGCACGGCGGCCGTGTTGGCGACGTAGGCCGGCTCGTTGCGCTTGCCGCGATGCGGGATCGGCGCAAGGTACGGCGCGTCCGTTTCGACCAGGAGCCGTTCACGCGGTACGTCCTTGGCGATGTCGCGCAGCTCGCCGGAATTCTTGAAGGTCACGATGCCCGAGAACGAGACGTAGCCGCCAAGCTCGACACCCACGCGTGCAAGCTCCGCGCCTGAGGAAAAGCAGTGCAGGATGAAGGGGAACGCGCCCTTCCCCGTTTCTTCCCTGAGGATCGCCGCCATGTCCTCGTCGGCGCTGCGGGCGTGGATGACCAGCGGCAATCCGGTCTCGCGCGCAGCCGCGATATGGACCCGTAGACCCTGTGCCTGTGCGTCGCGGGGCGACTTGTCGTAGTGATAATCGAGACCCGCCTCGCCGATGGCCACTACTTTCGGATGTACCGACAGCCTGACGAGATCGGCCGCTGTCACGTCGAGTTCCTCATCGGCATTGTGCGGATGGGTCCCCACCGAGCAATAGACATCGTCGTATTCCTCAGCAATCGCAAGCACTTGCTCGAAACGCTTCACGCGTGTCGAGATGGTGACCATGCGCTCGACGCCGGCCGCCTTGGCGCGCGCGATGATATCCGCGCGCTCCTCGGCGAAATCAGGAAAGTCGAGATGGCAGTGACTGTCGACCAGCATTTTTCGACAGCCTCAGTTTTCCGTTGCCTGCTCGACATAGCGCGGAAATACCGGCTGGGGGGCCGGCAAAGGCGCGCCCGAGACCAGCGCATGCGCGGCATCGACGTGAACAAAATCCCGGTCGGTCACGGCAAGCAGGTCGAGCAGCTTCGATGCCGACCCGGGAATGAAGGGCTGGCACATGATGCCGACGCGGCGGATCACCTCGGCCGTCGTCCACAGCACCGTTTCCATGCGCGCCGGATCGGTCTTCTTCAGCGCCCAGGGCTCCTGTGCCGCAAAGTAGCGGTTCGCTTCCGCGACCACGGCGAAGATCGCCGCAAGCGCGTGGTGGATCCCCTGCTCCGCCATTGCCTTGCGTGCCGTGGCCAGTGCTGCGGTTGCCTGGTCGAGGATGGCATTGTCGGCGTCTGCCAGTTCGCCGCGCTGTGGCACCACGCCATTGCAGTTCTTGGCGATCATCGACAGCGAGCGCTGCGCCAGATTGCCGAGGTCGTTGGCAAGATCGGCATTGGTGCGGTTGACGATCGCCTCATGGCTGTAGCTGCCATCCTGGCCGAACGGCACTTCGCGCAGCAGGAAATAGCGCACCTGGTCGAGGCCGTAGTGCTCGACCATCGTGAACGGGTCTACGACGTTGCCGAGCGACTTTGACATCTTCTCGCCGCGGTTGAACAGGAAGCCGTGGCCGAACACGCGCTTGGGCAATTCGATGCCGGCAGACATCAGGAACGCCGGCCAGTACACGGCATGGAAACGCACGATGTCCTTGCCGATGATGTGCACGGCAGGCCAGTAGGCCCACTTCTCGGCGTTGGTGTCGGGATAGCCAAGGGCGGTGATATAGTTGGTCAGCGCATCGACCCAGACATACATCACGTGCTTGTCGTCGCCCGGCACCGGCACGCCCCAGTCGAAGGTCGTGCGCGAGATCGACAGGTCCTTCAGGCCCGAGCGGACGAAGCTCGCAACCTCGTTGCGGCGCTCGTTGGGGCCGATGAAGTCGGGCTGGTTGTCGTAGAGCGCCAGCAGCTTGTCCTGATAGGCCGACAGCCGGAAAAAGTAGCTCTCTTCCTCGACCCATTCGACCGGCGTGCCCTGCGGGCCGTAGCGGATGTTGTCTGGACGGACCTCGGTCTCTTCCTCGCCGTAATAGGCTTCGTCGCGCACCGAATACCAGCCGGCATAGCTGCTCTTGTAGATGTCGCCGCGGTCGGCCATCGCCTTCCAGATCGCTTGCGAGGCGGCATAGTGGCGCTCTTCGGTGGTGCGGATAAAATCATCGTTCGACGCATTCAGAAGAGTCGCCATCTTCTTGAATTCATTCGAATTACGATCTGCCAACTCGCGCGCCGAGATGCCTTCCCGGTTGGCCGTCTGCAGCATCTTGATGCCGTGCTCGTCGGTGCCGGTAAGGAAGAACACGTCCTTGCCATCATGGCGCTGGAAGCGGGCAAGTGCGTCGGTGGCAATCAGCTCATAGGCATGGCCGATATGCGGCTTGCCGTTGGGATAGGAGATCGCGGTCGTGATGTAGAATTTTTCGCGGGACATGGATGGCCGTCATGAATGTCGAATGAAAGGGTCGCGGTGAGATAACGCATCGGCATGGCGATTGCCATCCCGGCTCGGACGAGCGTCACATTCGCATCGCGGCATTCAAGCGGTCGATCATGGCCAGGACGTGCTGCTTCTTGTCGAGGTTGTAGGTTTCAGTCTCGGATATCGCGTTTTGCGCATCGTGCCAAGCATCGGACAAAAGGTTGGCCCGGGAAAGGTCGGAGGCGCGCGCGGCCTGCGACGCCGTGTCGGACAGAAGGTCCAGCGCCCGGCGATTGAACATCTCGAACTGGATGGCGCTGTCGCGGCCGGCCACGGCATCGGCCAGCCGGTGGGCGGCAGCGATGTCGTTGCGCCCCGACTGCACGATCTTGTCCAGTGCTTCGGCAATCTCCAGCCCGCCATACTGGGCGAGCAAGATGGCAGCGCGGGCACTGCCCCCTGCCCGCAAGAACAACGCTGCGCGCGCTTCCGGCTCGTCAGGTGCCGGCTGGTCGGTAGCGGCAAGCGCCGAGAGCAGGCTTTGGTCATCCAGTGGCGTCAACCGAATGGTCTGGCAGCGCGAACGGATGGTTGGCAACAGGCTGCCTGGCGCATGCACGATCAGGATGAACAGCGTGCGTGCCGGCGGCTCTTCAAGATTCTTCAGCAACGCATTGGCAGCATTGGTGTTCATGTCGTCGGCCGGATCGACGATGACGACCCGGTAGGCGCCGTCATGCGAGGTCATCGACAGGAAGCGCGACACCTTGCGGATCTCGTCGACGGTGACGACCGACTTGAAACCCTTGGTCTTGTCGTTCTGTGGCCGCGTCAGGTGCAGCACCGCGGGATGCGCCCCGGTTGCCACCTGCCGGAACGATCCCGACCGCGGATCGGGATCGGCCAGCGTTTCCGGCGCGCTCCGGTAGTCGGGGTGTTGCAGCAGATGATGGGCAAGGTGAAAGGCAAGCGTCGCCTTGCCGATGCCGACGGGGCCGGCGAGGATCAGCGCGTGCGGCAGCTTGCCGGAGCGGTAGGCTGCGGTCAGCATCGCGATCGCCTGCTCGTGCCCGAACAGATGCGGATTCTCCGCCGGCTCCGGAATGCCGTCTAGCGTGTCGTGCTGCTCGGGGGCGATGCGCTCGAACATCAGGCGTCCGCCCTCGCCCGGCTGCCTGCCGATGCACGCGCCTCGAGCGCTGCAAACACCGCATCGGTGATCGCGTGTTCGACCTCTTCTTGGTCCTCCGCGGCATCGATCACCACGCAGCGGTCCGGTTCGTTCTCGGCGATCGCCAGATAGGCGTTGCGCCGGCGCTGGTGGATGTCGACCGTCTCCTTCTCGAAGCGGTCGGCGACATCCTGGCCGCGCCGTGCGGTGGCCCGCCGCAGTCCTTCCACCGGGTCGAGGTCGAGGATGAGCGTCATGTCAGGCATCATGCCGTTGATCGCAACGCGCTCGACGGCCGTCATGAAGTCGGGATCGAGGTTGCCGGTCACGCCCTGGTAGACCCGCGAGGAATCGAGAAAGCGGTCGCAAAGCACGATGGCGCCGCGCTCGACCGCCGGACGGATCACCTGCTCGACATGGTCGGAACGGGCTGCTGCAAACAGCAACGCCTCCATCTCCGGCCCGAAGGGCTCGGCTGCACCCGACAGCAGCACGTGTCGCACCGCCTCCGCACCTGGCGAGCCACCGGGCTCCCGCGTGACGATGATGTCGTAGCGCTTGTCGCGCAGCTTGGTGGCCAGGCGTTCGATCTGCGTCGACTTGCCCGCGCCCTCGCCGCCTTCGAATGTGATGAAGAAGCCGCGCGCCACTCCAAAGCCTTTCTGTTCGCCGTATCGCAAGTTCAACCGAACGAACGGCCTCACGGCATATGTAGGTGTCGAAGCTCTAGCGTCGAGAGTGGCAAAGGTCCACCCGACTATCGCAGCCAGCCGATGGCAAGTTCCTTGACCGCGTCCAGGGCGCGGCTCTGCAGCGAGCCGACCTCGACGGATTCGGCGGCATAGAGCGGCGTCTCCTGGCTCAGCGTGTCGCCGATCCAGACCTTGAGCGCGCCGATGGGCGTCCCCTGCGCCACCGGTGCCGCGACGGGGCCGTTGTAGACGATGCGGGCGACAAGCCGCTCGCGATTGGTGATCGGCAGGAACAGCGAGATCGGCTTCTGCGCCACCAGCTTCACATGCGATTTCACGCCACCGAACACCTGGGCTTCGCCGACGGTTTCGTTGGCCGCGAAGATCTCGCTTTTCTCGAAGGCGCGCATGCCCCAATCAAGCAGCTTGCGTGCTTCCTCCGAGCGCTCGCGGTCGCTGGCGAGCCCGCCAAGGGCCGCAAACAGCCGCCGCCCCTCTCGGTTGACCGAGCCTACGATGGCGAACCCCTCGCCTTCGGTGAAGCCGGCGGCCAAGCCGTCGGCGCCGATGTCCATCGCGATCAGCGGGTTGCGGTTGCGCTGCAGGATCTTGTTCCAGGTGAATTCCGGCAGGCTGTAGTAACGGTAGTATTCCGGATAGGTGCGCCAGATGTGCAGGCCGAGTTGCGCCAACTCGCGCACGCTGGTGGTCTGGCCCGGCATCGGCAGGCCGGTCGAATTGACGAATGTCGATTTCGCCAAGCCGATCTCGCGGGCACGCTCCGTCATTTGCAGGGCGAAATTGGCCTCTGAGCCAGCCATGCCTTCAGCCAGGATGATGCAGCCGTCATTGGCGAGCTGCACCGTCACGCCCTGGATCAGGTCCTCGACGCGGATCTGCGACCTGACGGCGGCAAACATGGTCGAGGCCCGCGATGCCGCACCGCCGGTTCGCCAGGCGTTCTCGCTGACGGCAAATGTGTCGTCGAGCTTGTAGCGGCCGGTCTTGAGGGCGCTGAACACCACCTCCATCGTCATCAGCTTGGCCAGCGAGGCCGGCGCCATCGGCTTGTCCGGCTCTTTCGAGAACAGAACCGTGCCGGTTTCGGCATCGATCATGTAGGCCTGCGCGGCCTTGGTCTCGAACAGTTGCGCCTGGGCCTGACCGATGAAGGCAAGCGCCGCAAGAAGGCCGATCATCAAGGTGAGCGGCGCGGATAGTCTGAAGGTCATGAAAGATACTGCCCCGTTCGGCCCCGTATTCCGGTCGAGCGCCTTGAACCTATCAGTCTTCAATCGATGGGATCAACCGTGGCCGGGCAGATAGCCACAGGTCCTCGCACCGAAGATCCGGTCAATCGTGGACGGCGAAGGCGTCGGGCGCACCATGCGACCAGGCCGCCTTGAGCGCTGCGTCGAGCGATGTCTTGCCATCCGGATAGAGGTCGACCGAATACCAGGTCTTGCCTTCGAAATCGGATTGTTCGACCAAGGTGCGACCATAGGCCGACAGCGCCTTGGCAACGCGCCGTGCTTCCTCGCCGTTTTCGAAAGTGCCGGCGGCAACGTAGGTTTCCAAGTCCTGTTCGGCACGTGGACCAGGATTGAGGCGCTTCCAGGAATCGACGATGTCGCTTGAGGACATGGCCTTGCCTTCGAGTGCGTCGAAGGCTTTTGCCGCACCGCCGACGCGCTCGCTGGCATAACCCATGGTGGCGATTGCCATGCGGGTCTGCGGAACCGGCATCGTCGCATCGGGACGCTCGGGAGCGATCGGCCCGAAATCGGGAAGCACCACTTCGATGATGCCCTGCCCCTGTGCCGTCATGACCGGCTGGTCGAATTGTGCCGCTTGCGCAGCCAGCGTGTTGCCAGACGCACTGGCAAGGGTCACCGCGGGTGCTGCATCCGTCATGGCGCCAGGGAAGGCAGTCGCCTGCCCCACGGCCGCGCTTGGCGTCGGGCCGTTCATGGCAATCATCACGCCGGTCGGCAGGCCGTCATTGATCGGATCGCCCATGCCTTTGCCCGGACGGTAGGAGGCGAGCAGATACTGGTCGTCCTGTCCGTCGAGCGGTGCCCGGCCGACATACTCGACCTTCACATTGGCCGTGCCGCTGTGGGCGTAATCGAGCATCTCTGCCGCACGCTTGGAAAGGTCGATGACGCGGCCATTGGAATACGGGCCCCGGTCGTTGACGCGCACGATCACCGAACTGCCGTTCTTGGAATTGGTGACACGGGCATAGCTCGGCAGTGGCATAGTCGGATGCGCCGCCGTCAGATTCGTCATGTCATAGACTTCGCCATTGGCGGTCAGCCGGCCGTGGAACGCGTCGCCATACCAGGAGGCGGCACCAACGGCGGCGTAGTCCTTGTCTTCCTTGGGATAATACCACTTGCCCCGCACCTTGTAGGGCTTGCCGGTCTGGTCGCGGCCGCCGCCGCGCTGCAGCCCCGACAATTTGGTCGTGACGCGTGGGCTCGCTTTGACGCCATACTCGGATTCGGCGAAATATTCCTTCGAACGCTTCTTGCTGGCCACGGACTTGGGCTGCTGCGATGCGCAGCCGGCAATGAAGACAGCGGTCGCCGCGAGAATGCTGATCGCGGTTGCGCGACCAAGACGCGTGCGCGTCGAATTCTGCATTTTACTCAGGTCCCCTGCCAGTACCAAGCGAGCGCCGCTCGTCGAATCGCAACACCGCTGCGCTAAAAATGTAAAAACAGTTCGCGCACGTTATCCCCGTCCACTTGTGCGCAGGTAATTCTTGCCAGCGTATTAATCGACTGTGGTTCGAAACGGGCGAGATTGCGGCATTATTGTGGCGAGCCTGTTGGCTTGAGGGGCACCGTCTCGTCGGAGAGATGAAGAATGTTCATTGTCTCGCGGCGAAGCCGTCAAGCATGAAGTCGAGGCCTTTGCTGAAGGCGCCATCCCAATCACTGTCCAACAGCAGACGGGAACGTTCGATTGTCGGGTAGCTTTCGCTGAGGCGTGTAAGGCGCTGCTGCGCGACGGCCCTGTCGTCATCCGAGAGCTCGAAGCTCGCCCGGGTGACGGTGGCGCCCATCACATAGTTCCAGAGCGACCATATCGCGACGTTCAAATCTGCATCCGCTACGCCGGCTCGGGACAAGATCTTGCTCAGCAGTTCCAGGCGACCAAGGATGTTCGGGCCGAGCGCCCGGCGCGGCAACAGCGATGCCGACCAGGGATGGCGCAGCATGCTGGCGCGCCAGTCTTCGAGCATGTGGACGACTTCGCCGCGCCATTTTCGAGGCTCTCCGGTTTGCGGCGGTCCGCGATACTCGAGCACCGAGTCGAGCGCCAGATCGAAGACCTTCTCTTTGTTGTCGACGTGCCAATACAGGCTCATCGCGCCCGAGCCGAGGCGATCAGCCAGCCGACGCATCGACAATCCGCCGATTCCTTCCGCGTCCAGCAGTTCTACAGCGGTGGCCACGATCCGTTCTCTGGAGAGGGGCGGTTCTCTGTGTGGCTCCTGCGCGGGCTGGAGTCCCGCGCTTGGCCGTTGAGACCGTTTGCTCTGGGCGCCGCTACGCTTGGCTGCCATTCGTGTTCCTCACTGTCGGAACCGCAATTTTGGCAGGCGACGTCAGGAATGTCGATCCTGAGCGGTTGACTCGTACGTCGTACCACATGATGAATCGCGCAGTGTACGAGTCATCCCATGGCGATGGCGAAAGTTCGATCATGCCGGCCGCGTGGGTCCGTTGCCCGCAGCCAGCAGAGCCAAGAGACAAGAACCATGTCACGAGCAATCAAGCATCTGCTTATCGGAGGCCTAATCATCATGCCCGTAGGAGTTCCCACCGCCACGACAGCGAATGAGTTCAAGCTGTCCATCGTCAATCCAAGAAATCTCTACGACCCGTCGCCAAACGGCTACAGCGCGGCGGTGATCGTGCCGGGCGGAGCCAAGATGGCTTACATCTCAGGACAGGGCGGCCAGGACAGCACGGGAGCCTTGTCGCCCGACTTCGCTGTCCAGGTGAAGCAGGCCTACGCGAATTTGCGCAGTGCCCTCGATGCCCTCGGTGCCAGGCCGGATCAGGTTGCCAAGCTCACGGTGTTCGTGGTCGATCATGACATGTCCAAGCTCGAGGTGCTGACCAGGAACGTCAAGGAAATGTTCGGCGAGACACTGCCGGCGCAGACCCTGGTCCCCGTCCCCAAGCTTGCCATCGACCCCATGCTCTTCGAGGTCGAAGCCATCGTCATGTTGGAATAGCGATATGGTCGCTCACTAGCGTCGCAAACGTAGTGGCGGAGGGAGTGGGATTCGAACCCACGGTGAACTCGCGCCCACGCCGGTTTTCAAGACCGGTGCCTTAAACCGCTCGGCCATCCCTCCAAGGGATTGGGAAGTTTACGCCACCAGTGCGCCATCTCGGTCGAGAGGAGACACTGGCGGATCTTGCCCAAGCACCTTTGTGGCGCGCTTGTAGCGCTCGTGCCATCGCCGCGTCAACGTGTTCGATGCAAGTTATCAGCGCGCAAACGGCATCGCCCGAAGGTTACTCGGGGGACGCCTTGCCTGCGTTCAATTCGGGTCCCGACACCCGGCGATAGGCCGCAATCGCAATGGCCAGCGAGACGACAATCAAGCCAGCCGCTGCGGCGAACGTCGCCTGCATGCCCGTCGCCACGGCGTCCGGACCTGCCGCAGCGATGTCCGCCTTCGAGGCGAACGCGAACACCGCACCCATCACGGATGCACCAGTGATCAGCCCGACATTGCGTGCAAGGTTGAGCATCCCTGACAGAACGCCCCGCTCGCCAGGCTTGACGTTCGTCATGACGGATGTGGTGTTTGCCGCCTGAAACAACTGGTAGCCCGGTGTCAGCACCGCAATGGCGAAAATGTAGCCGGCGATTCCGTAGATCGCAGGTAGCAAAGCCAGCGCCATGGCGCCCGCCGCCATCGCAACCAGCCCGACCATGGCGATTTGCGCCGCTCCGAAACGATCGACGATGCGGCCGGCGGGCACGCCGCTCAATATGGAAATGACTGGCCCGATAGACATGACGATGCCGACTGTAGCCGCATCAAACCCTAACCCGCGGGAGAGGTAGAACGGCCCTACGATGAGTGTCGCCATCATCACGGTTGCGACCAGCGCGTTCATCGTCAGGCTTGGACCCAGCACCGGATCGCGGAGCCGCTGCAAATGGATCAATGGCGATGCTGTCCTGGCCTCGACCAGGACGAACAGCCCTCCCCCAAAAGCCGCAGCCACGAGCAGGAGAATGTTGAGGTGCCCGAAATTGCCGCGCCCGATCGTCATTGCCAGCGCGTAGGCTCCGAGGGTGGCGGCAAGCAGCAATGTCCCCGTCACGTCGAAGCCCTGACGGGCGGGCCCCGCACTTGTGGTGCCAACAGGCAGGTAGCGAAGCGCGAGCCAGAAGGCCAGCAAACCCAGCGGCATATTGACGAGGAAGATCGACTGCCAGCCGAACATGGCGATCAACAAGCCGCCGAGCGATGGGCCGAGAGCGGTGCCGGCCGCCGACATCGTCCCGAGCAGGCCCATGGCACTGCCGATCCTTGTCTGCGGCACCGTCTCGCCGACGATGGCCATCGTGAGGGCCAGCATGACGGCTGCTCCGGCACCCTGCACTGCCCGTCCGGCCACCAGAAGCCAAAGTGTCGGCGCGGCGGCGCACAAGCCCGATGCCAGCGTGAAAAGCATGATACCGGCCAGCAGCAGCCGTCGGCGACCTGTGATGTCACCGAGCCGTCCCACGCTCACCACCAGGGTGGTGATGGCCAGAAGATAGGCCAGGACGACCCATTGTACCTCCTGGAAGGAGGCGTTGAACGACTGTTCCAATGCAGGCAGGCCCACATTGGCGATGCTGGTGCCAAGCGAAGACAGTAGCATCGACAGCGCAAGGCTGGCGAGTGCCCATCGAGCCGACGATCCGGGGCCGGTCCTTCCGACCACTGACTCATCCTGTTCTATAGCGTGGTTGTTCAACACGACCTCCGTTTCCCCGCTCCCGGAATGGAGCCTGGAGAGACGTAGTCCTTGTTATGGCATAGCGGAACGCGCACCGATTGCACTTCATTCGTGCGTTTGGCGCCATGTCATTATAAGGTCGAGACATGTCGACGCCCGATCTCAACCTTCTCGTCACCCTCGATGTGTTGCTTGCGGAAGGCAGCGTTGCCCGCGCCGCCCGGCGGCTGCGGCTCAGTCCATCGGCGATGAGCCGGGCGCTGGCACGGCTGCGCGACACCACCGGCGACCCGCTGTTGGTGCGGGCCGGGCGTGGGCTGGTCCCCACGCCCCGGGCCGTTGAGCTTCGCGAGCAGGTCGGTCGCCTGGTGCAGGAGGCTGAGGCAGTGTTGCGTCCCGCCGACAAACTCGATCCCAGGAAGCTGGAGCGAACCTTCACGCTGCGCACCAGTGATGGCTTCGTCGAAAACTTCGGGCCGGGCCTCCTTTCTCTGCTCGGCCGTGACGCGCCCGGTGTGCGGCTGCGTTTCATCCACAAGCCGGACAAGAACAGCGAGCCCCTTCGCGACGGAAGCGTCGATCTGGAAACCGGCGTCGTCGAAGAAACGACAAGTCCGGAAGTGCGGGTTCAGGCGCTGTTCCAGGACCGCTTTATCGGTGTCGTGCGCATGGATCATCCGCTGGCACAGGGCGAAGTCACAGCTGCGCGATACGCTGCGGGACGGCACGTCTACGTTTCGCGCCAAGGCCGCGACACCGGGCTCATCGACGAGGTCCTAGGGGTGGCCGGGCTGCGCCGCGAGATCGTCACGATCGTCAGCGGGTTTTCGGCGGCACTGACCCTGGCGCGCTCCACCGAGCTGATCGCCAGCGTTCCCGAGCGACACACGGGCAATCTCCGGGCGGGAATGCACAGTTTTGCCCTTCCCGTCGCCGTTCCCGAGGTCACCGTTTCCATGCTATGGCACCCGCGGCTCGATGCCGACCCGGCACATCGCTGGCTGCGCGAACGGGTTCGTGAACTCTGCGTGGGTGCCTTTTCCAAGCGAATCGGGTGACTAATTGCGCATGTTGGCGCACAAGGCCGCGATCACTCCGAGGACAATCATGCCGAAATCAACCGCAGTCGTCGCAACGGAACATGCAAGCCGCTACCTGCAGCAGCTGTGCAAGCACTGGAGCCACAAGTTCGCCGTCGAGTTCTCGCCCACCACGGGGCGCATAGACCTGGGCGAAGGACGGGTGGTCGGACTTTCGGCCGACGACACGTCGCTGACGGTCGAAGTGGAAGCCGCGAACCTGCCTCAACTCGAACAGGTCGTCGTCGACCATATCGTACGCTTCGCCTTCCGTGAGGAACTGAAGTTCGACTGGCGCCCCAGCTGAGCGCAGGCCTGAGGTGATGCCGCAATTCCGACCTACAGGAGCCGACCGTCAACCTGGCACTCGCCAGAATCCGGTCCGCTCGCCCGCACCCGGCAGCCTGGGACGCAGCTGAATGCTCGAGACGGCTCTTTACATCCCGGTCAAGCGTTTCCTCGAAAACCTGGGCTTCGAGGTCAAGGGCGAGATCGGCGGCTGCGACCTGCTGGCCTTGAGCGCCGACGCGCCGCCGATCGTGGTGGTGTGCGAACTCAAGCTGCAATTCAATCTCGAACTGGTCCTGCAGGGCGTCGACCGGGCTGCGGCGGCGGACGAGGTCTGGCTTGCGGCGCGCATGTCGCCGCGTGGCAAGGGCCGCGAAGGCGACAAGCGCTTTCGCAATCTGTGCCGGCGGCTGGGCTTTGGACTGCTTGGCATCTTCGAAGACGAGCGTGTCGAGGTGCTGCTCAGCCCCGACGCGCCTGCCCCGCGCAGGGACCCCAAGCGCCGCTCCCGGCTGGTAGCAGAGCACAAGCGACGGCAGGGCGACCCGGTGGCAGGTGGTGGCTCGCGCGCGCCGATCATGACCGCCTACCGCCAGGACGCGCTGAAATGCGCGGTGGCGCTTGCCGATGGCGCCAGGCGGCCGCGCGATCTCGCGCCGACGGTATCGCGGGCTGCCAACATCCTGCTCGACAACGTCTACGGCTGGTTCGTCCGGGTCGAGCGCGGCGTCTACGACCTCACCGATGCCGGGCGCGAGGCGCTGCAGCGCTGGCCCCAGGCTCCCTTGTCGGGCGACTGAAACCTGCCACGGCCTGGTCGAAGCAATGTTTTGTCGCGGTGGTCGAGCACGGCGCAAAAGCCTGTTATTGTCTCAGCCAGGATGGATGGCGGGAAAGGTCCCGGCGATGGCCGAGGAGCTCCGGTTCAGGACAGCGCGAGACCTGTTCGAGGCATATCCCGACGCCGCGCGGGACATGCTGGCGTTGGCCACCGACGAGCCGCCAGCCGATTTCTGCCGGGCGCTGCTTGGCGGAAGGACGCCCGAGGAAGCAATCACCTTCTGCGCCTGGCTGCTGCCCATGCCGGCCGCGATCTGGTGGGCGCACGAATGCCTCGACAATCTGGGTGAGCTTTTCGACGAGCCGGACCGCCGCCTTCTGGCGCAGGTCGGCGACTGGGTCGGCGCCGGCGGCAACGGCCCGCCGCTGTTGGATGTGATGGCGACGCCGGACCAGCGCACGCCCGCCGTCTGGATCGCGCTCGCGACAGGCAGGTCGGTCGAGCTGCCGGCGGCACGCGCCGTCAATGCTGGCATTCTGGCCGGGCTGGCACGGGTGGCACTGGAAGACCGCCACGACGTGCTGGCCGCTTTTGTCGAAATGGGGCTCCAACTCGCCGGAAACGAGGCATTGCAGCGTTCCGACGCTTGAACCCTGCCCTCAGCGGTCGAACAGGAAATAGCCGAAGGCGACGCCGGCCCCGTTGGGCTGCGTTTCGATCTCCGACCGTATCTTCGGGAACAGGTCGGACGCCAGTTCGGGGTCGCTGATGTCGGCAGCCTTGATGCCGCCGTCGCTGGCCAGTGCGACGATCAGGTGCGGTTCCGGCGCCGACGCCTCCTGGTCGTTGAGCGGAAACAGCTTCATGCTGAACGTGGCTTCGCCTGCCCCCGACTTCTTGAGCAGGCTGGCAAAATTGTAGACCACGCCGTCCTTGCCGATCAGCAGCAGGTTGACGTTGCGGCTGCCGGTCCCGCTCAGCGTGCCCTGGAGCGAGTCGCCCACCTTGAGATTGTCCTTGTTCAGCACCAGCTTAGGCCCGCTCGCCTCGCCCGGCGGCAGCGCCTTCAGGAAGTCGGCGACAGGGCATTGGTCGCGTTCGATCATGCGCGGATTGACGGCCGGTTTGGCGCCGAAGACCGACGAAAAATCGCGCGCCAGCTTGTCGAATGGCGCCTTCGAGGTCGCCAGCCCATCGACCTGGGGGCTCGGCGCAGACGGGTTGGCCACCGAAGCATAGAAGCAGGAGCCGCCATCGAACGACTTGAACCACTCCGCCGCGCTGACCGCAGCCTTGGGCGGCTCTACGGCGATCGGCTTGATTGGCTCCGCCGGCTTCGGCTTGGCGATTTCGGTGGGCGCTGGCGCCTTCGCCACGGTCTCCGTTGCAGGCGGGGCTTTTGCCACTGGCTCCGGTAGCGGTTCGGGTTTTGCCGGTGTCAGCTTGCCGCCAGCCGTCTGGTCGCTGGGGGCGGGTGTCGTTCCGCCCGGCAGCAGGCCATCCACAAGCCCGGAATAATAGACCCCGCCTCCGGCCGCCGCTGCCGCAACCAGCAACAAGATGCCGATCAGGGCGCCACGTCCCGATTTCGGCTTCTCCGCGGCAGGTGGAGCCTTCGTCGCCGGCTTCTGCTGACGGTCCGGTACAGGCCTGCCCGCTGCCCCGGCGTTGCGCCAGGGTGCGTCGCGCGGCAAAAGCGACTCGGGCGGCGGTGGTCTCTGCCCGCTGGCCGGCGACCCCGGCGGGCGCCAGGTACGTTCGGCGGGTTTTCCCTGATCGAGCTGGCCGGCGATGCCAGGATGGGTGCCCGAGCTTGCAGTCACCCCGCTCGTCTCGCGCAGCCATTCGACGATCGCTGCGGCACTTTCGGGGCGATCCCTGGGGTCAGGCTGGAGCATGGCGTTGAGCAGCGGTAGCAATTCCGGGTCGATGCCGGAAAGGTCGGGTACGCTTCGCCGCTTTTCGATCACCTCGACCGGCGACCCGCCCATGTCGAGCTGCTTGCCGCGCAAGGCCGCGGCCAGCACCAGCCCGAGGCTGTAGAGATCGGATTGCTCGGTGACGTCGCCGCCGAAGAGGCCCAGTTGCTCGGGCGAGACAAAGCTGTATTTGCCGGCAAAGCTGCCGCCGAGCAGGGTGCCGCCACCGACATTGGCGGAGCGGGCAATGCCGAAATCGATGATCTTGGTCTTTTCGACCCGGCCGCCCGGCAGCACGATGTTGTCGGGCGAGAGGTCGCGGTGGATGACGCCGGCCTCATGCGCCACCGAAAGGCCCGACGCCACGCGGGCCAGCATCTTGCGCGCCTGCTGCGCGTCGAGCGGGCCGCTGCGGATACGCTCGCCCAGCGACTGGCCGTCGACGAACTCCATGGCCAGATACGGCCTGCCGATCGTCGGATCGATCGTGAAGACGTGGTAGCGCACGATGGCGTCGTTGGAGAGATGGTTGAGGATCGAGGCTTCCTTGCGGAACAGCGCCAGGATGCCCTGGTCGCGGGCAAATTCGCGCAGCACGACCTTGATCGCCACCGGATCGCCGGTCTGGATGTTGTGGCCGCGATAGACCTCGCCCATGCCGCCGGTGGCGATGTGCTCGTCGATCTCGTAGATGCCGTTGAGTTGGACGCCCTTGTGCACGCCGGTATCGGGCGCGATGCGTGTCTTGTCCTCCGGGCTCGCGTCGTCCGGAGTCATGACCTGGTTCCATCCCTGCGTGAGCGCCTGCCGGCCATTGCTTCACACCTGCGGTGCTGGATCTTGCCGCGACAATAACACGGATTTTCACGATGGGCTCTTGCTCAAGCCCTGCTCCGGCGAAGACCGACGAATAGCCTTTTTGATCAGCGTTGACACCGATGCCTGCGAGGAGGATGCTTGCCTTTCTAAGACTGCAAGCCTTGCCAAGCCTGTAAATGCTGCAATCCTAAAGGGAGGCAGTCAATGGTATGCGAGGGCTGCTTGCCTGCTCGCAATTCTGGCATTGCCGCGCGATTGGCTGGCGCGATGGTCGCTTGCGGCCTCGTTCTGCTGCTGGCCCTCGGTTCCGTACTGGCTGCCGACGGTGTCTCGGGCCGCCGCGCAGCACTGGTCATCGGCAATACGGCCTATGAGCATCTGGCAAAACTTCCGAACGCGACAAACGATGCCGACCGCATCCGCGACGTGCTGGAGCGCGCCAATTTCGAAGTCACGCTCGGCAAGGATCTCGACAAGAAGGGCCTGGAGGAAACCATCCTCGGCTTCCTCAGGACGCTCAACGACGGCGACGTCGCGCTGTTCTACTACAGCGGCCATGCCGTGCAGGTCGGCGGCCACAACTTCATGCTGCCGGTCGATGCCACCCTGGCGACCTCCTACGATCTCGAGGTCCAGGCCTACAACATGTCGAGCCTTCTAGAATACATGCGCGAGACCTCGTCGCTGCAGATCGCGATCCTCGACGCCTGCCGCGACAATCCCTTCGCCAACAATTCCTATTATGTCGGCCAGGCCAAGGTCGCCGTCGAGGGCAAGAAGGGGCTTGCCTCGGTCGCGCCCCAGGACGGCACGCTGATCGTCTATTCGACGGCTCCCGACCGTGTGGCGCTCGACGGCAATGACGGCCTCAGCCCGTTCACCGGCACTTTCGCCGAATACGCGCTCAAGCCCAATGTCGAGGTCAGGAAGCTGCTCAGCGACATCCGCGCCGAGGTCATCAAGCGCACCGACGGGCGCCAGACGCCGTGGGACGCTTCGAGCCTCACCTCATCCTTCTTCTTCGTAACCCGGCAGAACCTCTTGATTATCGAGGATATGCGCGAGGTTCGCGTACCTCCTGCTCCCAAGGAGGTCGCCCTGCGCATCTCGCCGCCGATCACCAGCGGCAATGCCGAGCTGACGATCAGCTTCACCAAGCTGCCCGACCAGGGCACGCTCTGGCTCGGCGACCAGCAGCTCAGTCTCGACAGCAAGATTTCAGCCGACCGCATCGAGGAGGTCATGCTCAAGCCGGCCTCCGCCGAGATGACCGGGGACGAAGTGCGCTATACCGTCACCACCGACAGTGGCCGCAGCGCCAGCGGCATCGTCCGCGTCGTCGTCGATGCCCAGGCGGTCGCCGAGGCACCCGTCAAGCCGGCCCTGGCCATCCAGCCGGGCGAAGAGCCGAAGCCGGCGCAGCCCGAACAGGCAAAGCCGATCCTCGTCGCCATGGCCTCCGACATCGGCACCGGCTTCGCCGCCATGCCCGAAGAGGTCGTGCGCTCCAGCGCCCCGACCGGCTGGCTCCGCCTGGAGAAGCGCGATCCCGAGACCCAGGTGGCGGTCGACGGGCAGATCGTTTCCGAAGGCGACCTGATCAAGGCCGAGGACATCACCAAGCTGCGCATACGCCCGTCCCTGAAGGTGGTGAGTGCGTCCGAGAGCGAAGCGCCGGTGGCCGAGACAGTCGCCATGGCGCCCCAGACGAACACCGGCAAGGCCGACACCAGCACCGACACCATGGAGGTCAAGCCGATACCACTGCCCGCCGACAAGGCGCCAGCCAAGCCATCGGTGCGCACAGTCGTGCTGATGCCTGCGGTCAAGACGGTTGCGCCGGCGCCGATCACCATCAATGTCGCCGTCTCGGTCAACGAATGCGACACCCTCGCCGCCGAACCGCTCGACGTGCAGGCCGTGGCCGACGGCAAGCTGCCCAACGACATCGACGTGCCCAAGGCACTGGCCGCCTGCAAGGCAGCCGTCGACCAGCATCCCGAGGTGGCGCGGTTCAAGTATCAATATGCCCGCGCGCTCTATGCCAATGGCGATTTCGGTTCAGCTTTGACAGAACTCAACGCAGCCAACGACGCCGGGCATGTGCGTGCGGCAGAACTGCTCGGGCGCATGTATCAACTGGGCGCGGCCGTCGAGCGCAATCCAGTACGTGCGATCCCGCTTTTCGAAACTGGAGCGCAAAGAGGTGATCCTTATTCGCAATACTCGCTCGGCCGGGCACTGGTGACAGGGCGTGGAGCTAAAGCCGACGTCGAGCGTGGCATGTCACTGCTGGCTAGCGCCGCGGAGTCCGGCCACACCTATGCGATGAACCAGCTTGGATGGGAGTATCATGTTGGCGAGCATGTGAAGAAAGACGACGCTCGGGCTCTGAGCTTCTTCACGGAATCGTCCGGACGTGACGACATTTACGGGATGGTAAACCTCGGGATCCTCTATCGCGATGGCGCCGGGGTCCCGCAAGACACGGCGCGGGCGACCGAGTTGTTCGAAAAAGCGCGTGCGAATGGCCACCCATATGCTGGCAGGCTTCTTGGCCGGATGGCGGTGAAGAACAATAGCGCAGATGCATCCACTCTCGCTGCTTGGTATCGGGAAAGCGCGGACCGTGGCGATGGTTGGGGTGCTCTGTTTGCAGCCGAGCTGCTTAGGGACAACCCGACGTTGCAGAAAGACGACGGCGAGATGGTTCGCCTCTTTGCACTCGCCGCTTCCTATGACGCCCCTGACGCCGCGGCTGAAGCCAAGGCGGGACTGAGCAAGATCGGCAATCGTGAAGTCGGCAAGCAGGTGCAATTGGCGCTCGGTCGCATGGGACAGGATATCGGAGATGTCGACGGTGTGCTCGGCGCACGCAGTCGGGAAGCAGCCGCCACCGTCCTTGGGGGCGACGCACCTCGCGAACCACGAGAACTCCTCGTCGAACTCCTTCGCAAGGAGTGGCTCGACTCCAGACCGCGCCTTGACATGCTGTGACGACAACAGGGAGACCCGACATGCGATCGCATACCATCAGTCTTCTTATGGCGACCGTGCTTCTGCCCTTGAGCGGCTGCGGTTCATTGATGAAAGTTGAAGAACCGGTTGCAGTTCAACCCGTGCAGGTCAAGAAAGCGGCGCCCGTAAGGAAGGCCGCGGTCGCAGCCCCAGTCCAACCAAGAGTTGTCCAAGTCCAGCCAAAAGTTGTCAAGAAACCTATCACCCCCGCTGCGAGTGAGCGTAGCGACAGGGGCGAAGGTGGTGGTGGTTGGTAATAGCGTTCGGCGGGGACGTCCGCCCCTACCCAAATTCGTAGCTGAACCCCTCGCCTGACGCGCCGACGGTGACGCGCGTCAGCTTCTCGCCGTCGAGCGAGCGGTTGAGCACGCCGCGGCTCAATTCCGGCAGCAACGTGTTGGTCAGGATCGCATCGATCATGCGGCCGCCGGATTCGATCTCGGTGCAGCGCGCCTTGATCAGTTCCATCACGCCGTCGCCGATCACCAGCTCCGCGCCGTGGCTCGTCTGCAGCCGGCGCGCGATCTTGCCGAACTGGTGGCGGGTGATCGCCTCGATCATGTCGCCCGACAGCGGATAGTACGGGATGGTCACGACGCGGCCGATGAAGGCAGCGGGGAATACCTTGAGAAGTGGCGCGCGCAGGGCCGCGTCGAGGTTCTCGACCTTCTCGCGCAACTCGCCACCGTTGGTCTTGGCCATGATGACTTCCGAGCCGACATTGGAGGTGAGCAGGATCAGCGTGTTCTTGAAGTCGATCCGCCTGCCCTCGCTGTCGTCCATCATGCCCTTGTCGAAGACCTGGAAGAAGATCTCGTGCACATCCGGGTGCGCCTTCTCGACCTCGTCGAGCAGGATCACCGAATAGGGCCGGCGCCGAACCGCCTCGGTCAGGATGCCGCCCTTGCCATAGCCGACATATCCGGGCGGTGCGCCCTTCAGCGTCGAGACGGTATGCGCCTCCTGGAACTCCGACATGTTGATAGAGATCAGGTTCTGCTCGCCGCCATAGAGCGTTTCGGCCAGCGCCAGCGCGGTCTCTGTCTTGCCGACGCCCGAAGGACCGCAGAGCAGGAACACGCCGACCGGCTTTTCCGGAGCGCCCAGGCCCGCCCGGCTGGTCTGCACGCGCTTGGCGATCATCTCCATGGCGTGGTCCTGGCCGACGACGCGCTCGGCCAGCGTCTGCGCCAGCCGCAAGGCCTTTTCCGTCTGACTGGACAGCATGCGTCCGGTGGGAATGCCGGTCCAGTCCTGCACCACCGCCGCCACCGCGTTGCGATCAACCGAGAGCAGGATCAGTGGCGTCTCGCCCTGCGCCTCGGCCAGCACCGCCATCAATTCCCTGAGTCGGACCAGATCGGCGGCGGGATCGGTCGGCTCTTCGGCTACCGCTTCGGGCTCCGCAGGCTCGGCCTGAACCGCATCGTCATTGGCCGCAACCGGCTCGGCGTCGGCGGCGGGCTGTTCCTCCGGACCCGCCTCCGCGGCAACCGGATCGAGCGCCACGCCCTGGCCCCGTAGCCTGGCGCGCAACTCGAGAATCTCCGCGACGACCTGCTTTTCCTTGTCCCAGCGCGCCTGCGCGGCAGCGAGCGCCGCATCGGTCTCGGCCAGGCCCGTCTCGACACGTGCCTTGCGCTCGTCGACATCGATGCCGATTGCCGCCTCGCGGCCGATGATGCCTTGCTCGACCTCCAGCGCCTGCCGGCGGCGCATCAGGTCCTCGACCTCGCCCGGCCGCGAGTGCTGGGAGATGGCGACGCGCGCACAAGAGGTGTCGAGCAGGCTGACCGCCTTGTCGGGCAACTGCCGCGCCGGGATGTAGCGATGCGACAGCTTCACCGCCGTCTCGATCGCCTCGTCGAGGATTTGCACCTGATGGTGCTTTTCGAGCACGCCGGCGATGCCGCGCAGCATCAGGATGGCGGCCGCCTCGTCAGGCTCGTCGATCTTGACCACCTGGAAGCGCCGGGTCAGCGCCGGGTCCTTTTCGATATGCTGCTTGTATTCGGCCCAGGTCGTGGCGGCGATGGTACGCAACTCGCCGCGCGCCAGCGCCGGCTTAAGCAGGTTGGCCGCGTCGCCCGTGCCGGCAGCACCGCCCGCGCCGATCAGCGTGTGTGCCTCGTCGATGAACAGGATTACCGGTGTTTCGGAGGATTGCACCTCGTCGATGACGGCCTTCAGCCGCTTTTCGAACTCGCCCTTGACGCTGGCCCCGGCCTGCATCAGCCCGACATCGAGCATGCGCACGCTGACGCCTTCCAGCATCGGTGGCACGTCGCCTTCGGCGATGCGCAGCGCAAAGCCCTCGACCACCGCCGTCTTGCCGACGCCGGCTTCACCGGTCAGGATCGGATTGTTCTGCCGCCGACGCATCAGTATGTCGACGATCTGGCGGATTTCCGGGTCGCGGCCGACGACGGCATCGATCTTGCCGTCGCGCGCCCGCTGGGTCAGGTCGGTGGCGTATTTCGCCAGCGCCGACTCCCCGCCCGGTGCCATGCGCCGCGCCGTCTCGGCTGAGGGTGCCGTTGCTGCCGTGCCCGAGCCCTCCAGCGAGCCGTCGACCACGTCGGCGAAACGCGAGATCACTCCATCGGCATCGATCTTGTCGAATTCCGTGCTGATCTTCGACACCAGCCCTTCCAGCACCGGCACCTTCAGGCAAGCGAGGATGACATGGGCGCTACGCACTTCCTCGCTGCCGAATTCCAGCGTCGCCAGATTCCAGGCTTCCTGGATGGCGTGGAAGATATGGTCGGAGAACTCCTCGATCGAGGTCGCGCCATAGGGCAGCTTGTCGACGGCGCGTGTCATGTCGCCCGCCACGCGCGCGGCATCGACGCCGGCGTCGGCCAGGATCATCTGCACGTCCGAGCGATCCGAAAGCACCAATTGTTCAATGAAATGAACGAGTTCGACGTAAGGGTTGCCACGCAGCTTTGCCGCGTCGGCCGCCGCCTTGAAGGCGCGCAGGCAGGTGGGATTGAGCTTGCCGACCAGTTCCTTGCGCTTGAAGCCTTGGGACGACCTGCGCTGCTGCATGCCCTTGGGTTCCATGGAGTGTCTCCAATGCCCGGACTGCGTTCCCGATAACTTGCCACACAAACCGCGACTTGACAAAGCCGTGCGCGGCCTCGGCTGGCGGGCGTCAGCCCATGCGCCTGGAACGACCGTAACAATTCGCGCGACCGTGGTCACTAACGCTTAAGGGCTAGCTTCGTCCAACTTTGAGCGCTGCCTGAATTGTGCTAAACCAGAGTGGAGTGAAATACCGGCGACTTCCGTCCTTCAGTTTGGCGTGGGGGGGTGCGTGGTTGATCTTGCTCTCTGGCTCAACCCTTTGAACGGTGAAAACCCGTCGGGGGAAGATTTGCGCAACGATCCGCGCTTTCACGAGCTCGAGCGCCTCGCCGTCCCGCAATCCGATGTCGTCCACGACGAGCGCAACAGGCCCTCGGCGGAAGTCAGCATTCCCGTCGACTGGGACGTCGTTCTCGAAAAGGCCGACGAACTGCGCAACCAGGGACGCGACCTGCGGTTGCTGACGCTGGTCACCCGCGCCCTGGCCAATTCCCGCGGGCTCGCCGGGCTGGCCGAAGGCCTGATGCTGATAGCGCGGACCTTCGACGCCCATTGGGAAACGATGCACCCCGCCTTGCGGCCCAATGCGCCGCCACGCGACGCAGCCCTGCGCCGCATCAACGCCGTGCTCGACCTGCAGAACGGCCAGGAGGGCCTGCTCGCCGATCTCAGGAAGACGGTGTTTTTCGCCCCGCGCGGTTTCGGCCCGATCTCCGGCCGGGAACTTGAGCAAGGTGCGCTTGACGATCGCGTCATGCTGCAGGAAGCGGCCCAGGGACTGAACAACACCGAGCGGGCAGCGCTCTCCACCGCGCACGAGCAATTGTTGACCAGGCTGCGCAGCGCCTGTGCCGCGCAAGCCGATCAGGCGGGCGCCGCCATGGAGCAACTGGTCGCCGATGCCCGCGCGGCGGGCGCAGCACTTGCTGCCATCGACACGGCGCTCAACAAGCGCCTGGAAAGCACGGGGCCGACCGTTCCCGATCTCAAGAAGTTTCTCGACAGGATGCTGGCCACGCTCGAGCGTGGATCGTCCGCGCGCCCGACGCCCAACGGCGCGGCGAAGCCCGAACTCACCCAGGCAACACCAGTTGCAGTGCAGCCCAACGGTCACGCGCCGGAGCCGGTGGCCAACCATGCGGGACCGACCATGGCCCTCCCCGACCGCCTTAATTCTCGCGACGACGTCGTCAAATGCCTCGACCTTGTCGTTGCCTTCTACGACCGCACCGAACCGTCGAGCCCGATCCCGCATCTCGCCCGCCGCGTGCGCCGCATGGTGCACATGGATTTCGTCGAGCTGATGGAAGATCTCGCCCCCTCGGGGCTCAAGGAGTTCCGGCTCCTCGCCGGCGTAACCGACAAGAAGACGCCTCAGAAGGATGAAAGGTAGCCAAGCATGCCAGCCGAAAGCAAAGCTAAGGTCATCGAGCGAAATCGCGCACCGCGCGTGCAGATCGCCTATGACGTCGAGACCTACGGCAGCCCGACGACCATCGAACTGCCTTTCGTGATGGGCGTGATGGCCGATCTCGCCGGCTCGTCGCAGACCAAGGAGGCGCAGAAGACGGTCCTCGACCGCACCTTCGTCGAGACCGACGCCAACCGTTTCCCGCGCTTCATGGAAGCGCTTGGCCCACGGGTGAAGGCGCGGGTCAAGAACACCCTGCCCCAGGCCGAAGGCGCCGAGCGCGAGGAAGAAATGGCGGTCGACCTCACCTTCTCCAAGATGGGCGACTTTGCGCCCGACAAGATTGCCGAGCAGGTTCCGCAACTGGCCGAGATCCTCAAGATGCGCCGTCAGTTGGAGGAGTTGCTGGGCTTCATGGACGGTCGCGCCGACGCCGAAAAGCGCATCGCCCAACTGCTGAACAACGAGCCTCTGCTCGGCCAGATCGCCAGCCAGGCGCTCTCCGACAGCGACAAGGTCGAGGAATAGAGCCATGGCCGAACAGCAAAAGAGCCCAACGGTCGCCGAGGCAGAGGCCATCGACCTCGGTGAATTCAGCGACCTGCTGGAGAAGGACTTCAAGGTCAAGAAGGACGATAGCGAGAAGCTGCAACAGCTCGTCCGCAATCTCGCACTCGCCGCGCAGTCGCGCTCCGACACGACCACCATCTCGTCGAACGCGATCAAGTCGATCAAGTCGCTGATCTCGGGCATCGACAAGATGCTGACCGTCCAGCTCAACGAGATTCTGCACGCACCCGAAGTGCGCGAGATGGAAGGCACGTGGCGCGGCCTCTGGTACCTCGTCAACAACACCGAGACCGACCAGAAGCTCAAGATCCGGGTGATGAACATCTCCAAGGAGCAGCTGGCCGATACGCTGGAAGATTATGAAGGCCAGATGTGGGACCAGAGCCCGGTCTTCAAGAAGGTCTACACCGACGAATATTCGATGTTCGGCGGCGAACCGTTCGGCTGCCTGATCGGGGCCTACGAGTTCTCCAATCACCCGCGCGACGTCGGCTTGCTGCGCAACCTCTCCGGCGTCTGCGCCTCCGCGCACACGCCTTTCATCGCTGCGGCCTCGCCACGCCTGTTCCGCATGGACAGCTGGCAGGAACTGCCCAACCCGCAGGACCTGCAGCAGATCGTCTCCAATCCGGCCTATGCCTCGTGGCAATCGCTGCGCGAGAGCGAGGACGCCCGCTATATCGGCCTTGCCATGCCGCGCGTCCTGGCCCGGCTGCCCTATGGCGCCGACACCGTACCGGTGAAGGGTTTCGCCTTCGAGGAGGAGGTCCAGGGCGACCACCACAAATACGTCTGGATGAACGCCGCCTTCCCGATGGGCGTCAACATCAACCGCAGCCACAAGCTGTTCGGCTGGGGCACCCAGATCCGTGGCGTCGAGAACGGCGGCACGGTGATCAACCTGCCGGTGCACAGTTTCCCGACCGACGACGGCTCGGTGGCGATGAAGTGCCCGACCGAGGTTGCCATCGACGACCGGCGCGAAGCGGAACTCGCCAAGCTCGGACTGATGCCGATCCTGCATCGCAAGAACACTGATCTTGCCGCCTTCATCGGCGCCCACTCGCTGCAGGACGACGAGACCCGGGCAGGACGGCTGGTCGATCCGGATGCGCAGTCCAACGAACGGCTGAGCGCCAACCTGCCCTACCTGTTCCCGGTGTCGCGTTTTGCCCACTATCTCAAGGCCATCGCCCGCGACAAGGTCGGCTCGTTCAAGGAACGTTCCGACATGCAGATATGGCTGACGGAGTGGATCAACCGCTACGTGCTCGCCAATCCGGCCTTCGCCGACGACAAGGCCCGTGCCAAGCGTCCGCTGGCAGCGGCCGAGGTCCAGGTCGACAGTGTCGAGGGCCGGCCCGGTTACTATAACGCGCGTTTCTACCTGCGCCCGCACTACCAACTGGAAGGAATTAACGCATCGCTCCGGCTCGTGTCGGAGCTGCCTTCGGTCAAGTCCTGAACTGTTCAGTAACGGAGAGAGACAATGGCATCGGATGACGATCTCAGAAAAGCAACGAAGATCGACGGCTTCCTGAAGGTTCCTGACATCAAGGGCCCGAGCACCCGCGACGGCCACGACGAAGAGATCGAGATATTCAACGTCGCCTTCAACATGGTTGCGCCATTCGATCCCAATTCGCTTTCGCGCAAGGGCCGCGTCGCCCTGGGCACCGTAAGCTGCTCCAAGGACGTCGACATGTCGTCGCCCTACCTTGCCAAGGCATGCCATGAGAACAAGCAGTTCGACGAAGTCGTCATCTCTTGCCGCCGGACCATCGACGGCGAGACGAGCGATTATTTCGTCGTCACCATGAAGGAGGCTTCCGTCGTTTCCTACGGCTTCGGTGCCAGCACGACCAACAGTGACACGCTCGAGGACTTCGTGCAGTTCGCCTACAAGACGATCGAGCTGGTCTACGATACCGACCATACGCAAGAGATGAGCGTTGCAACCGGCTTGTGAGGCCCCGCATAGACGCCTTGGTGCTGCATGATGAAGGCCAGTGGAGTTCAGCAAGCAAGGCGAGAGGCGTCGCAGCCGTCGCTATGGGACCGGCTGGTAAACGACCTGCCGGGGCTGAGCTCGGAAATCGAGGGGCTGCGTCAGTCGTTGGACAACGAACTCGGCGGCGAGCGGGTAGATGCCCTGCTCGCCGGGACCGCGCGCCTGATCGATTCCGACCTTGACCTGACCCCGGATCACAAGCAGCGCCTGCATAGGCTGGTCTTCCAGAACCGCAACAGGGTCGAACTTGAAAGCCGGGGGATCGTCGTCTCCGCACGCGTGCTGCGCGAGGCGGTGCGTCGCGACATCGAAGCGCTCTTCAACACTGAGCGCTTCGAAGCCCTTCCGCTGCTGTCCGACCTCGAGGAGGAGCAGGTCTCCGATATCCGCTTGAACCTCGAAGACTTTCCGGAAGTGCGGCGCAGCGTGGTCAACTATGGCGTGCCGTCTTTCTCCGGCCGCTCGTCGCGCGATTTCGATCGCGATGCACTGGCCCGCGAAATCAAGACGGTTCTCGGCAATTTCGAGCCGCGCCTGAAGGAAAGCGCGACCAAGGTCACCGTCACCCTCAACGACAAAAGCATGGGTATCAAGATCGAAATCGACGGGGTCCTGATCATGACGCCTACGCCGGAACGGCTGCGGCTTAGGACCACGATCAACCTCGACAACGGCTTGGCGCGGACCGAATACGGCGAGGCATAGAATGGATCGGATCTTCCTGGAGTATTACGAGGAGGAGCTGACCCACATCCGCACGCTTGCAGCGGAATTTGCCGACATGCATCCGGCGGTCGCGCGCAATCTCTCGCTCGACACCGCACCTTGCCCGGACCCCTATGTCGAGCGCCTGCTGGACGGCGTCGCGTTTCTGGCGGCGCGCACCAGGCTGAAGGTCGATGCCGAGCGCTCCAGGTTCGCGCGCAGCGTGCTCGAGGTCCTCTATCCCGACCTGCTGTCGCCAACGCCGGCAACGGCCATGGCGGTGCTGAAGCCGGGGCAGCAGGTCCAGACGATGAATGCCGGTCACCTCGTCAAGCGCGGCACCCGCCTCGTATCGAGCCTGCAGCCGGGCCTTTCCACGCGCATGACCTTCACCACGGCGCAGGACGTCACGTTGTGGCCGCTGGAAATCGCTTCGGTCGGCTACTACCAGGACCGCAGTGCCCTTGCAGCCGCCGGCATAACGGCGCCCGCCGGTGTCGCCAGCGAAGCCGCGCTCCGCATCACCATTGCCCGCACCGGCAAGGGCAAGCTCAGCGAACTGGCGCTCGATCGGCTCGACCTGCATTTTGCCGGCCGCACCAAGGCAGCCCTCTTGTTCGACACGATCTTCGGCGTCTGCACTGCTGTCGGTGCGCGCCAGGCAGGCAAGCAGGGCAGGCTCGCACCTCTGCCCGAGCCGCAAATGGTCGGCATAGGCGACGCCGAGGCGCTGATGCCCCGGACGCGTCCGACATTCGAGGGTTATCGTCTCCTGCGCGAATATTTCATGATGCCGGAGCGTTTCCACTATGTCCGTGTCGCTGGACTCCAGCCAGTCATTCGCAGCTGTGACGCCGGCCTCGACATCATTTTCCTGCTGCGGCGGGCGGCGCCGGAACTCGCCGATCTCGCGCCTGCCGATTTCGAGCTCTTCGCCACCCCGCTGATCAACCTGTTCGAACGCGAGTGCAACGTCATCGAACTCGACGCGCGGCGGACCCGGCAGGTGCTCTACGCCGATCGGACGCGGCCGCGCGATTTCGAAATCTATCGCATCACGCATGTCGAGGATGCCGAAGCCGAAGGTGCCGATGCTGAAATCCCGGCCCTGTTCAGCCTCGGCCAGAACAGGGGCAATGGCTGGGTCTATTCGACCGAGCGCCGGCCTCGCCGCGCGACGGAGGATGAGCGGCGCGAGGGGATGACGCGCACGACCTACACTGGCGACGATGTTTTCCTCGCCATTTCGCGGCCGGTGGGCATGCCTACGGGCCGGACGCTCAAGCGTATCGAAGTCACCGCGCTTTGCACCAACAGGGATCTGCCGATCCTCGACGACAATCCGTCACTGTCGCTGGAAAGCGGTGACCCGGTCGAGACGATCAGGTTGCTCGGTGCTCTGCGTCCCCCGCAGAATTCCATTCCTGCCGCCCTGCCCGCCGGCGCAGACGCGGAATCCCGTGCCGACGAACTGGCCTGGCGGCTCGTCGCCCAGCTGTCGCTCAACTTCCTGAGCCTTGCCAAGGACGGGCGTGGCGTCGATCCATTGCATGCGCTGCTCGACCTTTATGCCGACCGTGGCGATCCGGTCCTTGGCCGCCATGTGCGCTCCATCGTCCGCATAGACTCGCAGCCGGTGGTCGAGCGGCTGGCGATTCCGGGGCCGATGTGTTTCGGCCGCGGCACCGAGGTCATGCTCCACGTCGACCAGTCCGTCTTGTCAGGGCAGAGCTCGCTTCTGCTGTCCGCCTTGCTGGCCCGGCTGTTTGCCCGCCATGCCGGCATCAACGGGTTCGTGCGCACCCGCACCCGACTGCTCCAGAGACAGGAGGACGTGCCATGGCCGATGACGCCCGGCAACCGCTTCCTGATCTAGAGGCCTCCAGCGTGCCGGCCGACAGCTACGATTTCTTCGAGCTGCTGCGGCAACTCGAACGCGACAACCGGCTTTTCGGCCACTCCGGGCGTCTCGATCGGGAGCCGGCACGGCTCGGCCAGCACGTGCGCCTCGGCTTTTCCACCCAGGACGTGGTCAAGTTCCAGCCGGCCACTGACAAGTCCCCGGCGCGCGTCACCGTCGCCAATCTCGGTCTGCTCGGACCTGAAGGACCGCTGCCGCTGCACGTGACCCGCTGGGTGCTCGACCGGCTGTCGCAACGCTGGTTTGTCGGCGCCGACGCGCATCAGACCAGCGACACGACATTCGTCGATTTCGTCAACATCCTGCAGCATCGGATGATTGCCCTTTTCTATCGCGCCTGGGCGGACGCCCATCCCGGCGTGCAGGTCGAGCGTGCCGTCGGCGGCCGTGTTCGCTCGATGATGGAAGCCATGGCCGGCATCGGCCTTCCCGACACCCACAATGCTGCCGATCCGGATCTGGATGCGGTCAAGCTGCGGCAGGCCGCGGCCCTTGCCAGCCAGGTCGACGGGCCGGAGCGGCTCACCCTGTTCGTCGCCGAAGCCTTCAATGTACCTGTCCGGCTGAAGGAGTTCGTTGCGTCATGGTTGGAGATCCCGGCCGCGTTGCAGACCAGGATTGGCCAAGCCAGCGCAGCACTTGGCAGGAGCGCGACCATCGGGCCGCGCAGCTTCAGCCGCCAGAACCGGGTCGAATTGCGCATCGGACCGCTCGACTTCGAAACCTACCGGGCATTTCTGCCCGGCAGCAAAAGGCTGGTGGTGCTGAAGCGCGCCATCCGCGACCTCCTGGGCGAGTTGCTGGACGTCGATCTCCGCATCGTTTTGGCGCGCAAGGAGGTTCCGCCGGCGCGCCTGGGCTCCGCGCAGCTCGGCCGAACGGCGTGGCTTGCGCCCCCTGCGGAAAGAGACGATGCTGAAGACATGCGCCTGCGGACAATCGTCGGCTGGCGGCCAGAAATGGCGGGAGTCGGGGCATGAGCTTGCTCCTCACGCTTGAGCAGGGACCGCGCGCACAAGCGGTGCGCCAGTCCCGGCTGGACAAGGGTGAACTGGTGATCGGTCGCAGTCCTGAGGCGGGCTGGCAGATCGACGACCCCGACATGTTCGTCTCACGTGCCCACTGCCGCATAACAGCCGAAGAAGACGGCTATTTCGTCATCGACACGTCGAGCAGCGGCCTGTTCATCGACGATGCCGGCGCCCCGCTCGGATCAGGCAATACGGCGCGCCTGCGGCACGGCATGCGGCTCCGGCTAGGGGACTATGTCGTCGCTGTCGAACTGCAGCCTTCAGCCCAGCCGTCGGCGCAAAAATCATCGCCCTCAAGGACGTCCACACCTCAACCGCCGCAACCAGCGGCGTCGCGTGTGCCGGCCAGCATGGGCAGCGACGATTTCTTTTCGCTCAAGACCGACGAGGAGCCGCAACGGCCGCGCCCCGCCGAACTGCCCAATCCGTTCGAGCAGCCCCAAGCTGGAGCCTTCCGCGCCTACGAACGTGGCGACAAATCCGAACGCAGTTCGCCGGCATTCGACGACCCCTTCAGCCTCGATCCGGTGTCCACCCCGGTGGCGAACGGGCATCCGGACGAAGCCAGGAACGGCACCTCCGCCTTCGCCGACCCGTTCGGCTTTGCATCCGTCGAAGCTCCACCTGCAGCAAAGGAGCCGGCGCGCCAAGCAGAGCAAACGTTCGATGCCGGATTCGATCTTCCCTCTCCGCCGATAGAGGCTGCGCATGAGTTGCCGGTCAGCGAGAAGCCGGACAGGGCGAAAGAGAATGCGCAAGAACACATGGCTTCCGCTCCCCCCTCCCGGGATGTGCCGCCACGTCGGGTCGACGCGCCACCGCCTCCGCCTCCGTCGCTTCGTGCCCGCGAGAGATTGCACGCAGCCCCGCCACAGGCTGCCCTGCCATCCGACAGCGCCCTTCGCGCCGCGTTCCTTCGCGGCATCGGTCTCGATCAGGGCGAGGCTTCAGGCCGGGACCCGATTGCCGAGATGGAGAAGTTCGGTCGTGAATACCGCTTGATGCTCGAAGGCCTGATGCAGCTGCTGCGCAAGCGGGCCGAGGAAAAAGGCAATGCCCGCATCGAGCAGACCGTGGTCGGCTCTTCGGAAGTGAACCCGCTCAAGTTCCTGCCCACCGTGGACGATGTTCTGGCAACCATCCTCGCCGAGCGCAGCCCCGGCTTCCTCGCCGGCGAGCCGGCGATTGCCGACGCCATCCGCGACCTCGCCCACCATCATGTTCGTGCCTGGCGCGGCCTGCAGGGTGCGCTGCGCCGTATGATCGATCGCTTCGATCCCGTCGCACTCGAAGAGGAGCTGAAATCGAGTTCGTCGATCGAGACGCTGCTGGCCGGCGGCCGCAGTGCGAAGCTCTGGGATCTCTACAAGAAACGCCATCGCGAAATCGCCGTGAGCGCCGAGACGCGCTTCATGGGTGAGATCGGGGCCGATTTCCGCAACGCCTATGAAGAGGAGTGACGCATGATAGACCGGCGCGACTTCATACTTGCTCTCGGCGCTACAGGACTGGTTACCGCCTGCCAGAGCGGGCCGCCGAAACCGTCCACAGTCACCGTCAATGTGAGCGGTCAAGCCGGCATGAACCCCGGGCCTGACGGCGGCGACAGGCCTGTGACCGTTCTCGTCATGCGATTGAAGAGCACGGGCAAATTCAACTCGGCCGACTACTTCGCCTTGCAGGGCGACGCAGGTTCCGCTCTTGCCGGCGATTTGCTCGGCTCGGACACACTCTCGGTCGGCCCCGGCCAAGGCGCATCGAAGACGATCACCGTCGAGCCGGAAGCAACCGCGCTCGGCTTCGTCGCCCTGGTCCGCGAACCGACGGGCCGCACCTGGCGAACGACGAAGTCGGTCTCGCCGGGTTCGACGCTGACGATCGCCGTGACCCTCGGCAGCGGAGGCATTTCGGCCTGACCCGGCCCAGAACGGAGTTCGCGATGCAGAGAGTTGCCGCATGACAGATACAAACAGGGTGCTCTGGTCCGAGGGGCTGTTCCTTCGGACCCAGCACTTCCAGCAACAGGACCGGTTCTTCGAAGCGACGGTGCGCGGTTCCCTGCAGGCCGGGCAATTGCACACGTTCGGCTTTCGCGCATTGACGCTCGACCCCGCCTTGCTGGAGGCCGGACAGGTGGCAGTCCTGTCGGCCCGCGGCATCTTTCCCGATGGAACGCCCTTTGCCATCCCCGAAACCATGGACGCGCCGAAGCCGCTGGCCATCACTGCCGACATGGGCGGCGGCCCGGTGCTGATTGCCGTACCCCTGGAGCCGCCGGGCGGCATCGGCTTCGACCCTGCCCATGCCGAGACCAGCGGTGCGCGTTATCGCGGCCGCATCGTCACCGTTCGTGACGCCGTACATGGTGGATCGGACCCCGAGGAGATCGAGATCGCACGGCCGCAAGCGCTGCTTCTCGCCCCCGGCAAGTCGATTGGCGGCTACACTGCGCTGCCGATCACCGAGATAACCGGCGTTCGCGCCGATGGCGGCGTTGCCGTCGACCCCAGCTTCCTGCCGCCGACATTGGCGACCGGTGCCGTGCCCTGGTACGCCCAACTGCTGCAGGAGGTGATCACCGGCCTCGACCAGATTGCCGAGGCACACGCCAAGATGGTGCTCGGCGGCCCCGGACGCAGCGTCGAAGATCTGCTGATGCTCAATCTCGCCAATGCGGCACGCCCGCGCCTGGCGCACATGCTGGCGCAGGACATCTTCCATCCGGCCGATCTTTATCTCGAGCTTGCCGGCCTCGCCGGGTCGATGGCGACCTACGGATCGAACTCGCGCCGCTTGGCCGAACTGCCGATCTACGATCACATGGCCCCGGGGCCGGCCTATTCGGCGCTCGCCGACACGTTGCGTTCGCTGATCCTCAGCCTCCGCTATGTCGAACCCAAGTCGCGGGCGCTGCCCGTCATGCGGCACTCGACCAATGTCTGGAAGGTGCGCATCGACAATCCGAAGCTTCTGGTGGCGAGCCGCATCGTCATCCGCGTCGGCTCCGAACTCTCCGAAGACGCCTTGCGCAAGATCTTCGTCAACCAGGCGACCGTCGGTGCCGCCGGCGAATTCGAAGGCCTGTGGAAGTCGCGCCTGCCCGGCATTCCGCTCAAGCCGCTGCACTCGCAGCCGCGCGAGATCCCCTATGACGGCGACCGTCTTTGCCTTGAGCTTGATCAGAGAAGCGAGCATTGGGCCTCCCTCCTCGACGCACCCGGATTCGTCATCGGCGTTTCGGGCGTGCTGCCGAGCGAGCCGCAGGTCGACTGCTATTCGGTGAACAGGTGATGAGATGAGCCAGGACGATCCTTTCGGCTTGTCGGAGGATCGTGAGCGTACCCGGATACGCATGGTCGGTACGCCGATGCCGCGCGCGCCGATGCCTTTTACCGCAGCGCCGCTGCAGCGGGCCCGCGCCCACCCCAATAAGCTGGTCAATGCGTTTTCGGCCCTGCTGGAATTCGCGCCCGAACTCGAAAACGCCCTGCCGCCGGAAAACCCCGAAGTGCTGCGCACGCGGCTTCTGGAAGAGCTGGTCCGTGCACGCGACACAGCCGTTGCCAGCGGATCGTCGCTCGAACGGGCCGACCAGGCTGCCTGGTCTGTCGCTGCCTTACTCGACGACCTGGCCCTGAACACGCCCTGGGGCGGCGCCAGCATCTGGCCGCGCCAGCCGCTCGTCGTCATGCTGCGCGGCGATGTCGATGCCGGCGCGCAATTCTTCTCGCGCCTGGAGGAACTCGAGCGCCATCCCAACCGCGACCAGGAAATGCTGGAGCTGCAGTACTACTGCATGGCACTCGGCTTCCGGGGCAAATATCGCGTGCCCGGACGCGCCGGCGACCGCTCGCTGAGTGCCGTGCGCGTCGCCGCTGCCCGCTTCCTTCGCAATGCCGATGCCGAGGATGCCTCGCTGTCGCCCAACTGGCGCGGCGTCGTCGCGTCCGACGAGCCGCCGCGCTTCACTGTTCCACTGTGGGTGATGGCGGTCATCGCCGCCGTGCTGGCTACGGCCATCTATGTCGGTCTATCGATGTCATTGAGCAACCAGGCGACGCAACTGACCACGCTGGTTCGCGCCCTTCCGCCGGCCGATCGCGCCGAGCTGTTGCGCACCGCGCCGCAAGCCGAGGCCCCACCGGTCGAGACCGTCGACTTCGCGCTGTTGCCGGAATTTGCCGCCGCCGCACCGGAAGGGCTGCGCCCGGCACTGAAGGGGGCCGAAAGCGTGTCGCTGGCCCGCCTCGTCATCCAGGCCAGCAATCCGGAACTGTTCCAGTCGTCGCGTGCGGAACTGACTGACGGTTTCCAGCCCCTCATCGTATCGATCGCCAGAGTCATCCTCGAAAACCAGGAGCTGATCGGCAACATCACCGTGGTCGGCCACACCGACGGCATCCCGCTGCAGCGTACCAACCCGTTGTCGACCAACCAGCGCCTGTCGGAGGCCCGCGCTGCGACGATCGCCGATATCCTCGTCCAGAACGGCGTGCCGCGCGAGCGCGTGCGCTCGGAAGGCCGCGCCGCCACCGACCCGGTCGCCGACGACGGCACCCGCGAAGGGCGCGCGCTCAATCGCCGTGTCGAAGTGCTGGTCGAAAAGTGGCTGTGACAGATGTTCATCCTGCGCTTCCTCTGGGCAGTACTGACATCGCGGTGGCTCTGGACCTTGATCGGCCTGACGCTGCTGTCGCTGATCATCTGGGTTTTCGGCCCGATCGTGGCGGTCGGCCAGAGCACGCCCTTTGCGTCCGAGACCGTGCGCATGGCGATGATCGCCGGCCTGGTCATCCTCTGGCTCATCTGGCTGATCTTGGCCCAGCGCAGGGCCATCCGCGCCAACCGGGTGTTTGTCGCCGAGATCGCCGCCCCGGCGATCGAAAAGCCGCTCACCCCGGGCGAGCAAAGCGTTGCGGCGGTCGGCGCCAAGTTCCAGGGGCTGATGGACGAGTTGAAGCGCCGCAAGCTCGGCGGGCGCAAGTTCCTGCGCGAGATGCCGTGGTACGTCATCGTCGGGCCGCCTGCCACCGGCAAGACGACGGCGCTGCGCCAGTCTGGCCTCAACTTCCCGATCGACCTGACTGACGACATCCAGGGCGTCGGCGGCACCCGCAACTGCGACTGGTTCTTCTCCGAACACGCTGTGCTCATCGATACCGCCGGCCGCTACGTCCAGCAGGAAAGCCAGCCCGACGTTGATGCCGCCGAATGGCTGGGCTTCCTCGACCTTTTGAAACGACATCGTGGGAGGCGGGCGCTCAACGGCGTCATCGTCGCGCTTTCGATCGATGCACTTTCCGAGGGCGACGAAGCCATCAAGGCGCATGGCCGCAAGATCCGCCGCCGCCTCGCCGAACTCAACGAACGCCTGGAAATCCGCTTGCCGGTCTATCTGATGTTGACCAAGGCGGACCTGATCAAGGGCTTCGAGCCATTCTTCGGCGGTCTCTCCACCTCCGCCCGCGAACAGGTCTGGGGCACGACATTCGCACCCGACGCGCGCGTCGACGGCAAGATGGTGGCCAGCGAGATCTCGCTTTTGGCGACCGAACTCGAGAAACGGCTTGTTCCGCGCCTCGAAGATGAAGACGCCCTCGCCGCCCGGGCCGAGATCTTCCGCTTCCCGGCGCAGGTCGAAAGCCTGTCCGAGCCCGTCCGGCTGCTGGTCGAACATATCTTCGGCGAGAGCCGCTACGAAGACAGCGCCTGGCTGCGCGGCGTCTACCTGACATCGGCAACTCAGGAAGGCGCGCCGATCGACCGGCTGACCGCTGCACTGTCCTCGTCGTTCGGCTTGCCGCCACGGCGGGCGATGGCCTCGCCGCGGGTTGAAAAGCGCAGCTTCTTCCTCAAGAACCTGCTCACCGAAGTCGTGTTCAAGGAAGCCGGCCTCGGCATGTTCGATCCGGTGGCGCAACGTCGCCGCACCTGGATCTGGCGCGCGGCGGCCGCTGCGTCAGGAGCAGCCGTGCTCTTGGCAGGCGCGCTCTTCGGCCTGTCCTACTACGACAACCGCAACGCCATCGCCGCACAGGCGGGGCAGCTCGAGGCTTTGCAGGCGCCGCTCGCCCCCTTGGCTGCCAGGCCGGCGCCCGTAGACGCGCCAGACATCGACGTCGCGCTCGCTGCGGTCACGGAGGTGGCGAATGCCCGCACAGCACCGCCAAGCGGTGTGCGCGACCTGCTCGGCCCGACGGCATCGCCTGAGCTGCTGCGGGCGCAGGCCGACACATACAACCACGCGCTGCGCAACATCCTCGAACCGCGCATGGTGGCATTGCTCGAAACGACGATGTGGCGCCAGGTCCGCGATCCCGAATTCATGCTGGGTGCGCTCAAGACCTACCGCATGATGACCGGGCTGTCGCAGATGGACCCCGACTTTGTGCAAGCCTGGTGGGTGAACGACCTCCCCGAATTCGCGCCTGTGGCGCCCTTCCCGACACCGGATGCCGAAGAGCACCAGCTCGCCGCCATCCGTCGCATGACGGTCGATGCGAGCTACGTCGCGCCCGATCCGGCGCTGGTCGCGGAAGCGCTTAAGAGCGTCTGCACAATCTCCCTGCCGGCGCGCGCCTACAAGCAACTGCTGGCCGACCCCGCAGTCTCCGAACTGAAAGAGTGGATTCCGGCAAATTTCGCCGGCCCGAACGGCTCCAAGGTATTTGCCCGGCGTTCGGACAAGACGATGCGGGTCGGCATTTCGGGCGCATTCACCTATGCCGGCTTCCACGACGTCATCCTCGACCGGCTGGAAGAGGTCGCCGCCCAGGCGGCGCTCGATCGTGCTGTCTTTGCCGGCGGCTGCGAGGAAAATTCCGAAACCTCGGTGTCCGCGCTGTCGGAGGACATCCTCAAGCTCTACTACGAGGATTTCATCGCCCAGTGGGACAGCCTGCTGCGCGATATCCGTCTGGCGCCCCTGACCGACCTCAACGTTGCCAGCGAAAACCTCAAGGATCTCTCCAGCGCCGATTCAGCGCTGAAGCGCCTCGTCACGGCGGTGGTCCACGAAACCGACCTCGTGCGATCGGACGAGGAGCCTGCGGGCGACAACAAGGCCGCGGCCAAGGGCGCCAACAAGCTGCTCAGCAAGCTCGGCAAGGTCGGCAAGCTCGCCAAGGCAGGTGCCAAGCTATTGCCGCGTGCCGGCTCGGCTGCCGAAGTCGACATGACCGGCACGCTCGTCGCCGAGCATTTCAAGCCGCTCAAGGGCGCCGTCGCCGAGGTGGACGGCCAGCCGCCTATGCTCGATGCGGCCGTCGTCGCGCTTACCGCGCTTTCCAACGTGCTGCAGACAGTCACCGCCAATCCCGACCCGCAGGATGCCATCAAGAAACAGGGTGGCCTTGCCGAACTGACGGGTGCCGTCGCGCGCCAGGCGCAGATCCTGCCCGATCCCATCGACGACTGGCTCGGCGGCATCGCCGGCGACACCAGCGGCCTGACCGAAAAGGCGGTCACCTCCGAGCTCAACGCCATCTGGCGTGCCGACATCCTGCCGTTCTGCCAGGCGGCGCTGACCGACCGCTACCCCTTCAGCCCGCAAAGCGCCGTCGACGTCAACGTCCGCGACTTCGCCCGCCTGTTCGGTCCCGGCGGGCTGATCGACGCCTTCACCAATGATCATCTGATCAGCTATGTCGACACCGCCAAGCAGCCCTGGACCTGGCGGGCCGATTTCGGCCTCGACGCTTCCGCGCTCGCCGCCTTCGAGCAGGCGCGGCGCATCCGCGACGACCTGTTCCCCGGTGGCACGGGACCGCTGATGAGCTTCACGCTCGAGCCCAAGGATTTGTCACCCACCGTCACCCGGGTGACGCTCAACCTCGATGGCCAGAGCCTTGTCTACTTCAACAACGCCACCCGCCCACAGCCGATGACCTGGCCGGGCAAGGATGGCACCGGAACGATTTCGCTTGCCTTCCAGCCGATCGACGGCTCGCCCGAGGTCATCGTCAACGAAACCGGCAGCTGGGCCTGGCTCAGGCTGCTCACCAAGGGCCGCTTCACCGGCACGGCCCTTTCCGACGTCTACAATCTGCGCCTGGGCGCCAAGAACTTCTATGCCGACTTCGAGCTCAAGGCGGCAAGCGTGGAGAATCCCTACAACCTCCAGATGTTCAAGAGGTTCACGTGCCCGTCGAACATCTAGGCACCGGCTTCTACGGCAAGATCCCGGCGACCGGCGACTTTGTCGGCCGGGGCCTTCCGGTCGACTTCGTGCGCGCATGGGACCGCTGGGTCGCAAGCCATCTGGCGCCACTGCAATCGTCAGGTCTCTGGCCCGACGAAGTTGCCCTCCGCTTCCTGCTCGGCAGCAATGCCAACGGTCCGATGGCCGGCATCGTCGTGCCAAGTGGCGACCGCGCCGGCCGCAGCTTTCCGTTGACTGTCGCCGCCCCGCCATCTGCCACCCTGACCGGCTTGGCCATCTCTGCGTCGGACTGGTTCGACGATGTCGAAGCTGTGGCCGAGGCAGCGCGCCATGGCGCAGTCGGTGCCGACGAGTTTGCCCGCGAACTCGCCGGGCTGCCCTTCCCGCCGGCCGAACCCGACGGCGAAGTCGTTCTCGGCATGCTGCTCTGGACGAGAATTTGCGTGCCGATGGAGGTCGACCCGGCAGAGCCGCGCGCGGTATTGGACCGGCTGCTCGCCGCCAGTTGGGAGACCAACTGATGCAGATCTGGAACCAGACCGGCTTCGTGCACGAATTCACCATGGGCATGGACAAGGACGCCCGCGAATACATCGTCGTGGTGGTCAAGGGCACGTTCGATTTTCCGGACACCCCAGGCGGGCCGGTGCGCAAGTCGGCCGAGCAGGTGCCGCTTGTCATGGCCGACATCCTCACCGGCGCACCCGGCTATTCGGCCACGCTGTGGGAAACCGACTTCGCCTTCCGCAAGCCGCGCTGCGACGTGATCGCCAATGGCTGCGCCTACGCGCCCGGCGGCCGCCCGGCCGAACGTGTACCGGTAGGCATCAAGCTCGGCGCCTGGCAAAAGCTCTTCGAGGTGGTCGGCACCCGCGAATGGCGCGCGCGCGGGCCGCTGTTCATGGCAACCGCACCGCAGCCGTTTCTCCGCCAGCACTTTTCCTATGACACCGCCTGGGGCGGTACCGACCGCCTCGACCCCGAGGACAAGCTGCCTGCGAGCTACACGCACAATCCCGTAGGCACCGGCTGGGCGCGCACCCGTAACCAAAATTTGATCCCCGGCCTCAGGCTGCCGAACACGCAAGCCATCGGCGAAGACATCGCTTCGCCGTTCGGCGAATACAAGCCGATGAGCTTCGGCCCGATGGGGCGCGGCTGGCCGGGCCGCATCGAATATGGCGGCACTTACGACGACAACTGGGCAAAGAACATCTTCCCGTTCCTGCCACCGGATTTCGACGAACGCTACTTCCAGATGGCTCCCCCCGACCAGCAGGTCGATGCGCCGAAAGGCGGCGAGGAGGTGGTGCTCGTCAACCTGACGCCCGAGGGCAAGACCTGGTTCACTCTTCCACAGACTGCCCTGCCGATGACGATCTTCCGCGACGGCGACAAGGTGCTTGAACGCGCGATCTTGCCCGACACATTGCTGTTCGATCCCGAGAACCGGCGCCTGTCGATGGTGTGGCGGGCAGATGTGCGGATACTGAAGATCATCACGGAGTTCGAGGAGGCCTGGATAGGCCCGCCAACCGAAACGATGCTCAGGGCCCGGAAGCAGGGCAAGGAGTATGTTCGAGACGTGGCGACGCAGAAGGAATTCATGGACGACGAACAGGATGCCGCATGACAGCCGAGCTCGCCATTCTCGCCTGCGGAATGGTCACGGCCGTCGGTCTCGATGCCCCTTCCGCCTGCGCTGCGATGCGGGCACGTCTTGACGGATTCCAGGAGACGCGCTTCCAATCCGGACCCGACGAGCCTGTGGTCGGCGCTCCGGTTCCCATCACCCACGAAATGCTGGGCGAAAGGCGCATGGCCTATATGGCGGCGGCAGCGATACGCGAATGCCTGGATGCCCTGCCTGAGGCACGCGCTGCGGCAACACATCTGATCCTTTGCGTCGCCGAAGCGGACCGCCCAGGCAGCCCCGTAGGAGACAATGCGCGGCTCGCGCAGCGAATTGGCGCCCTGCTGGCTAGGCCAGCCAACGGCCCCACGCGCGTCATCAGTGAGGGAAGGCCCTCGGGGCACGCAGCATTGCGAACCGCGGCCCGGTTGCTGGCGAATGGAGAGGCCGAGTATGTCGTCATTGCAGGCGTGGACAGCTACCTCACCTCTGGGACGATCACGCATTTCCTGGGAGAGAACCGTCTGCTGACGCCGGACAACGCCAATGGCTTCATCCCCGGAGAGGCAGCGGCAGCCATCCTCTGTGGCGCGGCGAAGCGTGGCGCCTTTCAGCTCGCCGGGCTCGGGCTCAGCCGCGAACCGGCCTTCATCTACAATGGCCTCGACGAAGAAGGCGCGCACCTCCCCTTGCGCGGCGACGGCATGACGGCCGCATATCGGGACGCACTGTCGGAATGCGGAATCGAGATGGCTGGGCTCGGCTACAGGATCGCCGACCTGATCGGAGAGCAGTACTGGTTCAAGCAATCGGCACTCGCCTCGATCCGGCTGGTTCGCGGCGCACATGGCTTCCAAGACGTCTGGTCCCCGGCCGAGTCGCTCGGCAATGTCGGAGCGGCCGTCGTGCCGGTCATGATCGCCATGGCGATGACGGCCGCCGCCAAGGGATATTCGGGCGGCACCCCGGTGCTGGTCGAGGCCTCCAGCGACAGCGGCGCCTGTGGCGCAGCGGTCTTCTCGGCGCGTGTGCAGTGATGGCGAACGTTTACGCCAACGGGTTGGAGATTTCCGGCAAGGGCAGCGACGGAAAGACCATAGCTGCGTTCCCCGACACCTGCTTCACCCCTCCCCAGACGCCGGCGACGCCGCCGGGCGTACCCATCCCCTACCCCAGCTTCGGCATGTCGGGCGATACCGACGAGGGCACTGGCACGGTCAAGATCGCCGGCAAGACCGTCAACATCAAAAACAAGTCGTACCTGTCGAAGACGACCGGTACTGAGGCCGGCTGTGCCCCGAAAAAGAACATCATCACGTCGAAAAACACCGGAAAGGAGTATTTCCATTCCTGGTCGAGCGACGTGAAGTTCGACGGCGAGCCGGTCATCCGCTTCACCGACATGGCGACCAACGATCACGCCTCGCCACAGGCGGGAACACCGCCTTGGGTTCACGTGCTCAAGATGAATGTCGGCGGGATAACCTGCGGCAAGCTTCTCAAGAAGATGAACCTGCGACTGCATCCTCACAACAAGAAGAAATGTCCGAAGGGGTATCAGTCGGAGCACTATGTCGGAAATGAATATTTCCAGGCCGACCGCGCGAGCAATACATCCTATGATCAGTGGAAGGAATACAGCGTACACAGGGCGCCCTGCGTCTGCATCCGCTCGATGAAGCACAAGAAGGGTGGCGGGTTCCAGGAAACCGGCAAGGGCAGCCGAAAAGACACCCCGCACGACACCAAGACCAAGGCTGTCAACGACTACAACGAAAAGCGCATGGCTCAGACGGGCAGATCACCCAAGCTGCGCGGCGCCGTCGCCAAGGGCACCAAGTCGATCGCCGAGCAACACAAGGAGTGCAAGGACGCAAGTCCCGCCACGCAAGATAAGGTCGCCAAGTGCCTGTCGATGGTCTTCATGGCCTATATGCAGAGTGTCGTCGGCCCACCGCCTCCTGAGAAGACCATGGAGGAACTGAATGAAATGCGGACCATGCGGCATAGGACGGTCAAATGACGGGGCAAAAGGACATCGAACAGATCCCGCCTGATCAAATCTACCTTGAGGCGATGCGGGCGTTCCACGTCGGCGGCACACAGTTTGGAGTGTCAGTCGAGTTGAGCGACGAGTACAGGGAGCGTGGACGCTCTTACCTGCTGCTGGTCGATTTCAATGGCAGCCAGGCGCGGTTCGACATCGTGCTGCAACTGGAAAACCAGATGCTGTCGCATATCAGCACCTCGCCACGGGATCATGTTCTGCTGGAGGTGGGCGGCCTCACCCACTTCCTGCGAGGCACGGCGCACACCACCGCGCGGGCGCCGGAACCGTTCTTCCACAAATTGTTCCTGCCGCCGGGCGGACCTTTGTTCACTTATGGCGAGGACGGTTGCGTCTGTCGGTTCGAGGCAGGCGAGTGGCATCCGATCAAGCCTCTGGTGTCAGCGTTCCTGAGGACGATGCACGGGCCATCCGCCTCGCAGCTTCACGTCGCGGGTGACCACGGCACGCTATTACGCTTGGTGGGCGACAGCTGGCGCCAGATCCCGCTCGATTTCAATCGTTCCATTCAGGCCATCCATGTGTCCGGCGACGGCACGGTCAGCATCGGCTGCGAAGACGGCTTTTGCTTCGAGTACCGCGACAGCGAATTGAAGCAGATGAAGACGCCCAACAGCGACTTCATGTCGATCTGCGACTTCCAGGGCGCACGCTACTGGGGCGACAACGATTTCGGGCTTTTCGTTCAGGACGACCGAAAGCTGAAGAAGTTCCGGGCTCTAGGGTTTGCCTATGCGATGCAACCGTCGGACGAACTGCTCGTCGTCACCGGATGGAAGGAGGTCTTTGCTTTTGACGGCAGCACCTGGTCGGGGTTCGAGTTCGGCTACGATGGCCATCTCTATATCCAGGCGATCGACATGACCAAACGCTATCTCTGACGTACTGCCCTGTTCGCCGCGAGGTATTCCCTGACCTTTTCCAGTTCCAGTTCTCCCACGCGGATCGGTCGTTTCGTGTCGAGCATCCTGACGACGAACAGTTCCCCCGCCTCGGGATATTCCGCGTAACGTTCCTGCGCTATTTCGCGCCCGACCTCCCCAGCCACGCGCAACCCGTCGAGATGCGCTTCCAGGCGTTCGACAAGCCGCGCCAGGCGAACCTCGTCCATGTCGGGATTTTCGTCCGGATGCAGCAGGTGATGATCGTAGACGGTCCACAGGAACGCCGCCATTTCGGCGTGCTGTCTTACGATCTCTCGCAGCACCGGCGCTGGCATCAGTTCAGATTGACCGAGCCGCCGCGGATGCGGTTGGCGGCGCTGGCGTGGCTGGTGACATAGGTGCCACGAATGGTGATGTGGCCATCCTTCTCCATGATGATCGTGGCCTTGCCGCAGCGCAGTTCCAGGCGTTCCTCGGCGACGATCCTGACCAGTTCGCCGTCGCGGATGACCTGCGGCGCCTGTGCCTTGCGGGCTGGGTCGACGATGCGCCCGACGATGAGCGGCCGGCCGACATTCCCGTCCTCGAACAAAAGCGCCACTTCGGCACCGATCATGTCCGAACTCATAGCGGTCAGGCTGCGCGCCCGCACCGCCGTTTCCTTGGCATTGCCCGGGAACACGACGAGCGGCGCCTCCCCGTCGAAGCCGAGGAACATGCCGATCACAACCCCGTCGATGCGCTTCGCGATCCTTGTCATCCAACCCGCCCTCAATTCTGCTTGATCTGCGAACCCTTCATGGTGATGTCGCTCGATGCCTTGACGTTGATCTTGCCCGAGCCCAGGACGGTGATGTCCTTGCCTTCGATGTTGATGGTGCCGTCCTTTTTCATCGAGATGGCAGCCGAGCCGCATTTGATGAGAATGGAGTCGCCGGCCTCGATCAGAAGGTCCTTGCCGACCTTGATGGCAGCTCCTTCGGCGACCTGAACCAGGCTGCCCTTGGCAATTTTCAGCGCACGATCGCCGCCGACCTCGGTGGTGTCGCCATCGGCAATCTTGGTGCTGCGCGCCTTGCCGATGGTCGTCGACTTCGCGCCGCCGACCTCGAATGTCTGGTCGGCACTGATCTGCACGGTCTGATTTGCGGCGACCTGCCAGCTGTCGTCGGCACCGATGGAATGACTCTGCGCTGCGCCCACGCTCACCGAGCGGCTGGCGCCTATCGTGTTCGATTGGGCTGCTCCGACCGTGCGCGTCTCGCTGGCCCCGACTGTGTCGACGCGCGCAGCCCCGACCGTGATCGCCTGCGCGATGGCCACCGTCTGCGCATGATTGGCGCCGATTGTCTCGGTCGAATTCAAGCCGATGCCGATGGTCTCGTTGGATCCCACCGTCAGCGATCGATTGGAACCCACCGTCTCGGTGTCGTTCGATCCGATATCGGTCTTCTGGTCGACGCCGACCTTGACCGTCTTGTTGTTGCCGACGTCCTCATCCAGATTGTGGCCGACGGAATGCTTGGCGTCGTGATCGATGCGGTCGGACTGGTCGTGCTGCACGAGCTTCGTTCGATCGTTCTTGATCAGAAGGTTGTGGTCCTTCTGCGCCTGGAAATTGACCAGCTCGGAACCGGCCTTGTCCTCGAACATCAGCTCGTTGTAGCCGCCGCCGCCCTTTGAAGAGTCCGATTTCCAGCCCGATTGCGTCGCATTGCCCGGCAATCCGTAGGGCGGCATCTGGGAGGCGTTGTAGACCCGTCCGGTGATGATCGGCAGGTCGGGATCGCCTTCGATGAAATCGATGATCACCTCCTGGCCGATGCGCGGGATTTGGATGAACCCCCATCCGCTGCCGGCCCAGGTCTGCGACACCCGCACGAAGCAGGAGCTGTTCTGGTCCTTCTTGCCCAGGCGGTCCCAGTGGAACTGCACCTTCACCCGGGCATATTCGTCGGTGAAGATTTCCTCGCCCGACGGCCCGACAACCGTCGCCGTCTGCGGCCCGCGCATGATCGGCCGAGGCGTGATGCGCGGCGGACGGTAGGGCAGGCTTGTCGGCGCCACGCCCAGAACCACGGTGAAGTTGTCGCCTTCCGTCTTGATCCCGGTGTGATAGCTCGGGTCGAAGATCCGGTACTCGACGCTCAGCACCAGATATTCCTGGTTCTGGTCCTCGCGCGGAAAGCCGTCGAGCTTGAAGGTGCAGCCCGAAAAGAGACCTCGCACCGTGCCCGCAGCTGCGATGCGCTGGTGCACCGCCTGCAATTCCTCGCGGCGCACCGCAGCAATGCTGTCGCCGCGCCCGACATCCAGATGCGTGCCCGGCTGGCGGTAGTTCTCGCCGTCCGCGAGTTTGTGCCCGAAGGCCTGTTCGGACTTGGCCATCAGGTCGGCGCCGGGTTTCTTGAAATCGTAGTCGGTGTGGGCGTAGGCGCCGGGACGTACCGAACTCCCGGGAATCCATTCGGTGATGTATTCGACGTCGCGCCGGGTGCCCTGCCCTTCGAAATGATACGGCACCTTCTCATAGCCCTTCGGCGGCTTGAGCTTGTTCATGGCGTCGGCAAGGATCAGCTTGTGCTCGCCGTCGTCGTGCTCGAAGAAATACATGACACCTTCGTGCTCGAGCAGTCGCTGCACGAAATCGAGATCAGTTTCGTCATATTGCACGCAATAGTCGCGCGGCGGATACGATCCTTGCAGCCGCTTGTCGAATTTGGCCGCGCCATACTTCGAGAAGATCTTCTCGACGATCTCGATGATGCTCATGTTCTGGAAGATGCGGCAGTCGGTTGTATTGCCGAGAAACCACAGCCACGGACGGATGGTTGCCTCGTAATAGGCGAGCCGGTCCTCGATCCGTGTCAGGCGGAAATCCGAAACCAGCCCGCTGAACCAGCGTTTCGGATCGGACTCGCCTTCGATCGACACGGCGCCACCGAGCATCTTCAGCGGATCGATCTCCGCGTCGCTGCTTACGAAGCCCACGGAATAGGAAAAACAGCGGCTGACCTCGTCGCGACCGACGAGATGGGTGAAAGTCAGCGTATCGCCGCCAAGGGGAGTCCGGACCACTGTCGCGCGATCGTTAGCCATGGCGTCGTGCCTCTCCGGGGACGGCCGGACTTCAACTTCGAAGCTTAGCACAAGTTTTTCGGCCGGCCAAAGCGGGCACTTGGAACGGGCGCGACCGACGGCTTCGAAATGCCCCTGTGCCGTTGTCGCCGCAAACTGCTAGAATAAAAGGGTGAATTGGAACGAGGCTGCAGGAAACAGTCGAGTTGGCGGGCAATTTCGGATGTTCATCAGTCTGACCATCGAGAATGTCGACAGGCTGCCCAACGGCGGACCGCTGAGCTATAGCTCCGATGGTCGCAGCTTCGCGATCGGCCGTGAAAATCGCGACTGGAACCTGCCCGATCCCAATCTTTTCATTTCCGGCCTGCATTGCGAGGTCCGCTACGACAGGGGCACGTTCTGGCTCTACGACGTGTCGCGCAACGGAACCTTCGTCAACGGATCGGACCAGCGCCTTTCCGATCCTCATCCGCTCAGCCACGGCGACCGCATCTGGATCGGCCGTTACATCGTCGCCGTATCCATCGAGGAAGGCGTCGCACGCGCTAGCGGCAACGAATGGGGCGACTGGGGCGCTCCGCCGCCCCAGCGGGAAGATCCCGGCTATCCCGCCCGGCAGCCTTCACAGTCCGGCGACCCGTTTTTCGCCGACACGGCCAATGGTCAGGGAGCGGCTGGCATCGCCGTCCAGCCCGCCCGGCAGCCGCGGTCCCAGTCCCGAGCACCTGTCCAGCAGGTCGTCCAGCCGCCTGTCCATGCTCCCCAGATCGACGCCAGTGAACTGCTTCGGCTGATTGCCGCCGGCGCCGGCGTCTCGCCCGAGGTCTTCCTGCAGCGCGACGCGAAGGATGTCGCCGCCGAGGTCGGCGCGGTGCTGCGTGCCGTGGTCGACGAACTTGCCCTGCTGCTCAAGGCACGCGCCGCCGCGAAGGCCCTGGCCAAGAGCAGCCAGCGCACCATGATCGGCGGCGTCGACAACAATCCGCTGAAGTTCGTCCCGCGCTCGGAAGAAATCCTCGAGATCATGTTCGCCCAGCGCCGCTCCGGCTACCTCGACGCCAAGCATAGCGTCGAGGAGGCATTTCGCGACCTCAAGACCCATGAACTCGCCACCTATGCGGCGATGCAGGCAGCCCTCGCCCGCCTGCTTTCCGAGCTGTCTCCCGACGCGATCGAGCGGAAGGTTCCCGGCTCGTCATTCGTGTCCAAGAAGAGCCGCGCCTGGGATTTGTTCGTCGCCACATGGGAAGCCAGGGAGCAGGCGCACGAGAACGGCATGCTCGACGTGTTCCTCGCCTATTTCAGCGAGGCCTATGCCAAGTCCGCCGGCAAGAAGTAGGCGTCCGGCATTCAGCCGCCGTTGACCTTGCTCCTGGCGCCCGGTTCCCATCGGCGGGCCCTTGCACTACCATGCCTCCGAGAGTTGGCCAGTCAAGCGATGCTGCTTGACAGGAGGCGCCTGCCGGCATGCGGGCGGGCGCCGCGCGAACCACGGGTGATCGGCGATGAGTTCGAAGGACGATCCTTCCGGCTCCGACGGCAGAACCGTTATTCGCGGATCGCCGCGCCGCGCGCCAAGGCCGGATCAGCCCGGCTCCGCTCCCAACCCGACGATCATCTACACTGCGGACGCCGACCCCCCTGCCGGTACGGTGATCTATCAGGGCGTGCCGTTCGGCGATCAGAAACCGGACACGGCGCGACATGACGCAAAGCAGGAGAAACCGCCGGCGCGATCGGGCATCTCCCAGGACGCGCTGATCGATGCCGTGGACAGTCTCCGGTTTGTCGCCTCGAACCCCATCATGGCGGCTGCGGCACCGCTGCTGATGTTGCTCGGCCATCTCCGATCGACGAGCATCGAGGTCGATGCGGTTGCGTTGGCCCAGCATGTCGCAACATGCATCGACGAGTTCGAATGGAAAGCAACTGATGCAGGCGTCGCCGAAGAGGACGTCCACATCGCCAGATACGCGCTTTGCGAAACCGCCGACGATGTCATCGCCAACCTGCCCGGGATCGGCCAGGAAGGCTGGGCACCACACAGCCTGTTGAAGCAATATTATGGCATTGAGGCTCCGGGAAACGGTTTCTTCGAGGCTCTCAATTCGGTCCTGGCCGACCCGGCGGAGCGCTGCGACCTGCTCGAGCTCATGCACGCCTGCCTGTCGCTCGGCTTCCAGGGACCTTTCCGCAGCGCCGCAGGCGAAGCCGACGGCCTGGAGACCGTCCGCCAGGACGTCTACGCCGCATTGCGCTACTTCAGGCCGCGCTCCGACGACGATGTTTCTCCGCACTGGCAAGGCATGGCTGCCATGGCGGGAAAACGTCCGACCCGGCTCCCGCTTTGGGTGGTTGCTGCTGCCGGCATCGCGTTGGTCACCGGCGCGTTCTTCTGGATGCGCGGCGACATCACCAGCCAGGGCGAGGCGCTCGCCGCCAAGCTCCTGGCTCTTACGCCTACGACGCAGGTCGCCATCCAGCGCACGGATTTCGTGCCGATGGCCGAAGAGCCGCAACCAGTCGCGCCAGCCGCGCCGGTGGCCCCCGTAGCGCCGGTGGCGACGGGTGCGCAAATCGAACGCATCCGTTCGGCGCTTGCACAAGACATGCAGAGCGGCGTCCTGAGCGTCGAGGTCAAGGGCGTGTACATTGCCGTCGAGATCAACAGTGCGCTGCTCTTCGACACCGGCAAGGCCGAAACGAAGCCGGAATTCACTCCGCTGGCGGGCCGCATTGCGGCTGTGCTGGCGGCCGAACCAGGCGCCATCAGGGTCGTCGGCCACACCGACAACGTCAAGCCGCGCCAGTCGGGCACGTTCAAGTCCAACTACGACCTTTCGGTTGCTCGTGCCGAGGCGGTGGCCAAGGCGCTGGCGCCAGGACTTGGCGACGCATCGCGGCTCACCCCCGAGGGCAAAGGCGAGGATCAGCCAATCGCCGACAACGCCACCCCGGACGGACGGGCAATGAACCGCCGCGTCGACATCATGCTCCGGCGCGAGGAGACGCCATGAACGGCGGCGGCTATTTCCGGTGGAGCCCATGACGGCCTGGCTGTGGCGGATCATCGGCCTGCTGGCGCTGGCGGGCCTCTGCGCGGCCGTGTGGTTTGGCGGACCGCTGATTGTCCTCGACGGCAGCCGACCGTTTTCTGCCGACTGGCTGCGCCTGGTCGTCATCGGCGTCGTCGTGATCGCGATTGCCGGCGTCTACCTGCTGCGCGCGCTGCATGCGCGCAGGGCCCAACGGGCGCTCGAAGCGGCGGCTGTGGGCGGTGTCGCTTTCGGCGGCGATGCCGGGCTGCTGGAGACCGGGATGCTCAAGGCCATCGCCACGCTCAAGCGTGCCAGCGGCAGGCGCAATTTCCTCTACGAAGTGCCATGGTATGTCATCATCGGCCCGCCGGGTGTGGGCAAGACCACCGCACTGGTCAACTCCGGCCTCAAGTTCCCGCTGGCCGTCTCGGGAACGGCGCAGCCGGTCCCCGGCGTCGGCGGCACCCGAAACTGCGACTGGTGGTTCACCGACGATGCGGTCCTGATCGACACCGCCGGGCGTTACACGACGCAGGACTCGGATGCCGAAGGCGACCGGAAGGACTGGCTGGCATTTCTGTCCCTGCTCAAGAAGCACCGTGGCCGGCAGCCGGTCAACGGCGTGATCGTGGCCATCAGCCTCGCCGATCTGCTGGCGCCTGGCGATCAGGAGGCCGGCGCGCACGCCATCGAGATCGGCAACCGCCTGCAGGAAATCAGCGAGGTCTTGAAGGTCAGGTATCCGATCTACGTCCTGTTCACCAAGGCCGATCTTGTCGCTGGCTTCATGGAATATTTCGGCGCTTTCGACGAAGACCGGCGGCGCATCGTCTGGGGCGCCACGTTCCAGGCTCAGGATTATCGCAAACCGATGGTCGGCGAAGCGCCGGCCGAATTCGACACGCTCGTGCAGCGCCTGTCGGAAGAGCTCCCGGACCGGCTCCAGGAGCAGTCGGATCCGCTCGCTCGCATTTCAACGGCCGGCTTTGTCGCGCAGTTCGGCTCGCTGCGGCAACGCATCACGGATTTTCTCGAACGTGTATTCGATCCGGCGGCGCGGCAGTCGAATGCCGTCCTGCGCGGCTTCTATTTTTCCTCCGGCACCCAGGAGGGCACGCCTATCGATCGTGTGCTCGGCGCCATTGGCCGCAGCTTCGGCACCGCCTCGACCAGCCAAATGTCGGGCACGGGCAAAAGCTTCTTCCTGCACGATCTGCTTGCCAAGGTCATTTTCGCCGAAGCCGGATGGGTCTCCCACGACGATGCCGCCGACCGGCGCGCCAGGCTCTCGCGTTATGCCGGACTCGGCGCCATTGCCTTGCTGGCAACCGCTGGGCTCGCGGCCATGGCGGTCAGCTACACCGCCAACAAGACCCTGATCGCAGCCACCGACCAGGCTGCCGAAAACTATCGTTCATCGGCCAGCGCGCTGCTGACGGCCGACGCGGTGGCCGACACAGACCTCGAAAACGTCATCGATGCCCTGGAGGAAGTCCGCAACCTGCCTGCCGGCTACGAAAGCCGCGACGAGCCGATGCCGGCACCGGAAATGTTGGGCATGAGCCAGCGCCCGCGTCTCCATTCGGCAACTGCCGCTGCCTATCGGTTGGCGTTGGAAAGGATGCTTCGGCCACGGCTTCTGCTGCGCCTGGAACAAGTGCTGGAAGCGCGGATGAGCGATCCGACGGCGCTCTACGAAGCGCTCAAGATCTACCTCATGCTCGGCGGCAAGGCACCCGGGACCGACGACGACCAGATCGTTGCGTGGATGAAAGCCGACTGGGAGCGCAACCGCTATCCGGGGCCGCAAAATCGCGAGGGCCGCCTCATCCTCGAAAAGCACTTGCGCGCCATGCTGGCGCTCGACGACGAGTTCAACCCATCGATCGAGCTCAACCGCTCCGTTGTCGAGGCAGCCCAACGCGCGCTAGGCCGCATGACGGTTGCCGACCGCGCTTCAGCCCTGATTTCGTCGGCCATTTCGGCTGCCGCGCTCACCGATTTTTCCGTAGCCGCGAGAGGCGGACCGGAAGCGAAGCTCATTTTCGAGGCAATCGACGGCAGCGATCTGTCCAGCCTTCGTATCCCGGGCCTCTACAGCTACGCCGGTTTCAACGATTTCTACCTCAACCAACTGGCCGGCATCGCGCAAAAACTGGCCGATGACCAGTGGGTGCTTGGTGCAGGCGCGGAACAAGGCGATGTCGAGCAGGAACTGCTCAGGCTCGGTCCCGAATTGCTCGAACGCTACAGCAACGACTTCGCGCGAACATGGAACGAGGCGCTCGACAGACTGAAGTTCAAGCCCATGTCGGGGGACAAGACAGAATATCTGGCCCTTTCCGCTGCCGGGTCGCCCAGTTCGCCGCTTTCACAGCTGTTCGAGGCGATCGCCAGGGAAACCGCACTGACCCGCGCCACCGGCGCCGTCGCGGCGGACGTCGACGAACGCGCTGACGGGCTCGCGCGCATCGGCATCGAACTCGCTGGCCGCAAATCGAGCAGCCGGGCCGGAGCCGCCTTTGCCAACACGCCGACGCTGGTGCCGGGCGCCAATATCGAGGCCCAGTTCCGTCCGTTCCAGCTTCTGGTCGACGGTCGTCCCGGTCAACGGCCCATCGATGCGCTGATCCAGAATTTCCACGCCATCTATCAGAACCTCACGGTATCGGCCGCCGCCCCTGCCCGTGGCGACCGCGTCAATGCCAACCTCCAGCTGCAGATTTCCAACCTCCGCGCAAACGCCTCCCGCCTGCCGAAGACGCTGGCGCGCATGGTGCATGCCGCAGCCGACGATTTCGAAGGCGACGTTGCCGAAACCTCGCTGGCACAACTCGGCCAGATGCTCGAGCAGACCGTCAGCGGTCCGTGCGAGGAAGCGATCGCGAACCGCTATCCGTTCGGCGGTGGCGGTGCGCAGGATGTGCCCATCGCCGATTTTTCCCGCCTTTTCGCGCCCAGCGGCGTCCTCGACCGCTTCTTCGCCCAGAATCTGGCCTCGTTCGCCGACATGTCGGGGCAGGAATGGCAATGGAAGCAGGAGTCCCGCCTCGGCCGTGGCCTGTCGAAATCGACATTGAAGCAGTTCCAGCTGGCCGCAGAGATCCGCGACGCGTTCTTCCCGCTTGGCGGATCGACGCCGGCGGTGAATATCACCTTCACCCCATTTTCACTGCATGGCGACGCCGACATGGCGTTGCTCGACGTCAATGGCCAGGTCGTGCAGAGCTATCAGAACGGCAGCAGCCCCGGCACCGTCACCTGGCCCGGCAGCCAGACCGCCGGCTCCGCCAATCTCAGCCTGACGCCGGAACTGCCCGGGCGCGACTCCGCCCTCAGGTTCGAGGGGCCATGGGCCCTCAAGCGTCTGCTCGATGCCGGCACCTCCACCCTCAACGGCGACAAGCTTGAGCTGCGTTTCGTCATCGGCGGCCGCGACGTCGCCTACACGGTCCAGGTCAATCCGCCGGGCAATCCATTTGCGCTCCCTGCTTTCTCCGACTTCACCTGTCCGAAAGGCCTTTGACCCGGCGCAACGGCACGCCGCCATGTTGATTTCGATACTCTAATGCCCGGCCCTGTGGCAGACTGGCGGGCGCGAGCGTTTCCACGCAACGCAGAGGGGCGCTCGAGAAGCGCTTGAGGCCATTGAGCAATGTTGCCCTCCCCTTCGAAAGCTATGGCGTAAGCCACAAGGGCTGCGTCCGCCAGATCAATGAAGACAGCTACCTGATGGAGCCGCGCAGCGGCCTGTGGGTCGTCGCCGACGGCATGGGCGGCCACGATGCCGGCGAAGTCGCCTCGGCCTGCATCATCGAGCATCTCGCGACGATCGGCATCGCCAGTTCCGCGCCTGACCTGCGCGCGCGTTTCGAGGACCGTCTGCGCAAGGCGCATTCCGACATCCGCGACATTTCCGACCAGCGCGGTGCGACCATCGGCTCCACCGTAGCCGCCCTGCTGGTCATGGACGGAAAATTTGCCTGCCTGTGGCTGGGCGACAGCCGCGTCTATCTGGTGCGTGACGGCAAGCTCTCCCAGGTCTCCCGCGATCATACCGAGGTTCAGGAACTGCTCGACCGCGGCGCGATAACCGAAGCAGAGGCGCGCACTTGGCCGCGGCGCAATGTCATCACCCGGGCCATCGGCGTCAGCGACGATATCGCAGTCGATTTCCGCCAGGGCGAAATCCGCCCCGGCGATGTCTTCGTGCTGGGCACCGACGGTCTCACCGCGCACGTCACCGATGCCGAGATCGAGGCTTCGGTGGCGTCGGCGACGCCGCAGGCCGCCTGCGAGGACCTGCTCGCGAAGGTGCTGTCGCGCGGCGGAACGGACAACGTCACCATTGTGCTAGTGCGGATTCGGGGCGCGACCGACAGTGCATCATCTGAAATTTTGGCGGGAGGCCGATAGAGGCCGGCGACACGACGCGACCATGTTCGAGCGCGCCGCCGCAGCGGCTCGCGTGATGCTTGCCGCCGTATGCGTGGCGGCGTTGTCGCTGCTGTTCGCGCCCGCCGAGGCCCGCGCTGAGTTCACCGTCTGCAATCAGACCCTCGACGTCGTCAATCTTGCCGTCGGCCAGGAGGTAGAGAGCGCCTTCCAGACCGACGGCTGGTGGACCATCGGTGCCAACCAGTGTGTCAATGTCATCCGCGACGAACTCTCCAACCGCTACGTCTACATCTACGCCACGGATGTCTTCGGCAACGCGATCCTGAGCGGCTCGACCGACATGTGTGTCGAGCGCAAGCGCTTCACCGTGCGAGGCATCGAGGAGTGTTGGCAGCGCGGCCACATCGCCGCACGGTTCTTTGAGGTCGACACGCTCGACCAGGCGCGCTGGACGTTCTTTCTCACCGGGCGCTCGCCATGACGCACGGTATCGATGCCAGCTTCAAGTTGCAGAAGCAGGAGCGTTTGGCGCGGCGCAAGCGTGAACGCCAGTTCAAGGTAACGGTCGCGGCGGGCATCGTCTTGTTGCTCGCCATTGCTTCGGCCGCCTACTTCACCTCCAGCTACTGGCTGCCAGGCGAATATGAGGGCGATCTCGCGCCGACCGAGGACGTGGACACAGTCCCGCCGGACGCCGCCATCTACGTGCCTGCCATTGTCGACCTCGCCGGCGATCCGATGTGGATCAACCTGGCGCACGAGGCCGGAGGCGAGACCAAGCGCCGTTCCATGACCCGTCCCCTCGACCTCGTCGAGGACGGTATCTCGCCCAGTATCGAATATCTTTCCGACACCATGCTGAGTTCCAGCGAACGCTTCATGACTGCCATCCCGTCGACGCAGGAAGACTTTGCCTTCTTCCAGGCGCAGCGCGCGGTGACCGAGCCTGCTGCAGGGCAGCAAGTGGATATCCAGCCTGCACCACCCTCGGCGATCGATCTCGATGAGATCGAGCCCGAGGGCGATGACGCAGCCGATCTCGGCGCGGGCTGGGGCGAAACCATCGACCAGGGCGAAGCTGCCCTGCCCGCATTCGAGAAGACCGCCGTCGAAAACAACACCAGCGTGGCAACCGTGACACCGGAGCCCGAGCGGTTCGAGGCGACCGAAGACATCTTCGTCAAGATACTCACCAACCGCACTCTCGAAAGCGTGGCCCTTGAAGCACGCTTCCCCGCAGCCGAAGCCAGGCTGGCAAGCGACGCCCTGAAGGCGCTCTTCAAGCTGGACAACCTCGAACCCGGCTATGTCGTCGCCCTGCGCGGCTTCAGGCCACGACGTGGCGCGCCCGCAATGGCGCTGATGCAGGTTTCGGTCTACGCCATGAACAGGTTCATAGGCACGCTCGCCCGCAATGCGGCCGGCCAGTTCGCCTCCGGCGTCGACCCGTGGGTGCGCGACGACCTGTTCAACTATTCCGGTGCGCCGCAGGCAGGAGCGCAGAAGCGCCAGTACCGCCTGCTCGACGCCATCTATTCGACAGCCGCCCGTAACAATGTCCCCACCGGGGTGCTCGGCGAAGCGATCATGTACCTGTCGCGCGGCCAGGACCTGAACGCCTTTGCGACCGAAGATCAGCGGCTGGTCCTGCTCTATTCGCAAACGGCGCGCGGCAAGGACGGTCTCGCCGGCCGCGTGCTGTATGTCGGCGTTCACGGCACCGACAAGAAGCTCGAGTGCTTCGTCTTCCTGCAGAGCGACGGTCAGTTCTCGTGCGTCAGCGGTGACGACCAGGTTCGCTCTCTGGCGACAACGAATGGCATGGTCACGCCGGTCAATGGCGTCATGACGTCGACCTTCGGGCCACGCAAGCATCCGATCCTGAAGACAGTCCGCATTCACAAGGGCGTCGACTGGGCAGCGCCCATCGGCACGCCGATCGCCGCAGCTTTCGACGGCCAGGTGGCGTTCGAGGGCGATGGCAAGGGTTACGGCAATCTCATCCGCATCACTCACGCGAACAATCGCGAAACCCGATATGCCCACATGCAGCGTTTCGCTGACGGCATCAGCGTCGGAACCACCGTCAAGGCCGGTGATGTCATCGGCTATATCGGCACCACGGGTCTGTCGACCGGCCCGCATCTGCATTTCGAGCTCTACCAGGACGGCCAGGCCATCGATCCGCTCGGCACGGTCACCGTCACCGTAGCCGCGACCACCGTCGTCACGGCTTCCTCGGACGATTCAGCCATCGAGGTTTTGACCAACCGCATCATCCACGTCGAAAGCGGCGGCAGCGCCCGCGCCAAGAACCCGCTATCGTCGGCGACAGGCCTGGGGCAATTCATCTCCAAGACCTGGATCAGGATGATGAACACTTACCGGCCCGATCTGGCCAGTACCTTGTCGACTGCCGAACTGCTCGAATTGCGCTTCGACCCGACGATCTCGCGCGAAATGGTGCGCAACCTCGCCCGCGAGGGTGAATCCTATCTCAAGCAGCGGGGCCACCAGATCACTGCCGGGCGGCTCTACCTGTGCCACTTCCTCGGTATGGAAGGCGCGCATCAGATCCTGTCGGCGTCTGGCGACGCAATGATTGCCGACGTCCTTGGAGCGGTCGTCATCAAGGCCAATCCGTTCCTGACCGGCAAGAACGCCAGCTATGTCGTTGCCTGGGCCGAAAAGAAAATGACCGGACGTGCACCGGCGATCGCGACGCAGCCGTCTGCGCCTACGACCACACGAGAAGTGAAGCAGACGTCCCCCGAATTCGAGAGGTACAAGCAGGCGATCGCCAAGACCCTGACGTCGGTGGAAACCACGCTGTGATCGCTGCGGCTCGCATTTCAGCAATTGCTGATGCGACACACCTTGTCACGACTCCCGCAGTCATGATTTGTACCGCTGAGCAATCGCGCCGTCCGCCGTCATCGTGGCAAGGACCGGCTTTGGACCGCCGCACATGAACATCGCCGTCCCCAACCGCACGATCGTCGTTGACGACAGGCCTGCCGACCTTGAATTCGTGGTGGCGGAGCATGTCAGGCAGGTCATCGCGCGCCTCGGCCGAACGGAAGACCTGCGTTTTTCACCTGATTTCCGGCACCTCGCGCTCGCCGGCTTCGGCAGGAGCATGTGCCTGCTGTTCAACATCGAGTTCGTCCGCTCTGCCGGCAAGCCGATCCTGCATGTCAGGGACTATTTCGAGCTGCATTCGCCCGACCTCAAGGATCCGCATGGTTTCGATTTTATCGACAATCGGACACTGGTGGTGGCCAACCGCGGTGGTGCAGTCACCGTTTTCGATCTGCCTGCCGGTTCAGGGTCGCAGCGCGTCCACGATTTATCGCCGTCGCTTGTCGTCCGTCGCGCTGGCCTCAGCCGACGTATTTCCACGCCCGGCTCCGTATGCGTGTCGGCCATGAACAATGGACGATGCGAACTTCTCGTATGCAACAACTACAAGCACCGGGTCACGAGACACGTCGTCAGGCTCGGTAGTGGCTGGTCGCTACCGCGAAACTCCATTCTTTTGGAGCAAGGGCTTGATGTCCCCGATGGCATCGCAATCAGCCCTGACAAGGCATGGATCGCCATCAGCAACCACATGACGCATTCGGTGCTTCTGTTCGACAACCGGACGCGGCTCGATCGCCGGTCGGCTCATGTCGCTACGCTTTCCGGCGTCGGCTACCCCCATGGCCTCAGATTTTCGCCGGACGGCACCATGATCTATGTCGCCGACGCCGGCTCGCCTTATGTACATGTCTACCGCCGTGCCGGTAACGGCTGGTCGGGCGAATATGCGCCTGTGCTTTCTTTCAGGGTCATTGACGACCAAACCTTTCAAAAAGGGCGCCACAATCCAGAAGAAGGCGGCCCGAAAGGGCTCGATATCGACGCTTCGGGCGAGTTGCTGGTGGTTACCAATGAAGAACAGCCCCTCGCCTGCTTTCACATGCCCACTTTGCTGTCGCAGAAGAATTTTGCGAATTAGCACAACGGCTTGATTGCAAGTACTTTATCGCCGCCGCCGACCGCGATATAGAACTCGCATGAGTTTAAGTTGGAAATTGGCGCCCGCGCTTGCCCTATGTCTTTCGGCCACGACGGTCGGCGGCTGTAGCCGCTCGTCCGACGGAACCGTCATCATTCCCAAGCCGATGGACTCCAGGCGCTTCTGGCAGGACGACGACGCCAGGCGCGCTGCCAGCGAAAGCTCTCAAGCCGCGTCCTTCCCGGCGGGTCCGGAAATCCGCTTCGTTACCCAGCAGCCTGGCCCGCGCCCGGTGACACGTGCGCCGCGCCGCGCTTCCGAGAGTGCCGCGGGCAGCGCCAAGCCGATGTCTTGCCGTGCCATCACCGGTCCGACCGGGCGTGTCAGATACGCCTGCGAATAACCGCTTTCACGGGCCGGCCATGTCCGCGCTCTGTCCGCTGAACCGATGATTTACACCCCCTTTTCGTCAGGCTGGCGTCAGCAAAGCCCCGGTTTTTGCGTATTTCGCGCAAACACCGCCATAGCCGGTTGACGAGCAAGCATCGACCGTTATAGCCCACCTCCAGTCGCTGGAACTGAATGGAGAAGGTCCCGCCCGATGGAGATATTCACTGCTGCAGGCTTCACGGCCCTTCTGCAGGTCATTGCTATCGACCTCGTGCTCGCTGGCGACAACGCCATCGTCATCGGCCTTGCCGCCGCGGGACTGCCCGCCGATCAGCGCAAGAAGGCCATCCTCGTCGGCATCGCCGCTGCGACCGTGCTCCGCATCGGTTTCGCGCTCATCACCCAATGGCTCCTGGCCATCGGCCCGATGTTGCTCATCGCCGGCGGCCTGCTGCTGCTATGGGTCTGCTGGAAGATGTGGCGCGAACTGAGTGTCAGCCACGAACAGGAACATGAAGCCACCGAAGCGCTGTCGGATGCCGACTACGATAGGGACGGCAAGATCGCCGGCAAGGGTCCGCGCAAGACCTTCGCACAGGCCGCCTGGCAGATCGTCATCGCCGACGTGTCGATGTCGCTCGACAACGTGCTCGCCGTTGCCGGCGCGGCCATGGACCATCCGACCGTCCTGATCATCGGCCTCGCCCTGTCGATCGCGCTGATGGGCTTCGCCGCCTCCTTCGTCGCCCGCCTGCTGCACAAATTTCGCTGGATCGCCTATATCGGCCTGGTCATCATCCTCTACGTCGCATTGAAGATGCTGCTCGACGGTGCTGTCGACCAGTTCCCGGAGCAGTTTGGCTTCCTGAGCCAATGGTTCGGCGGACATAGCGCCCCTGCCCACTGAGGCTGACACGATTGACGAAAAAGGGCCGGAACAATCCGGCCCTTTCTTGCATGTGGCCATCAGCCAGTTTGCTTGGGCGCCGATTTGTGCTATTGCGCCGCCCGAATTGAGCTCTTTTCAGAGCCGACAGATCGAGAAAATTCAAGACTTCCGGGCCGGCCCTCAAGGGTTGCGGCCCGTATCCATTGGAACCCGTTTATGACCGCAGCACCCCGTGTCAGCTTTGTCAGCCTCGGTTGCCCGAAGGCGCTTGTCGATTCCGAACGCATCCTCACGCAGCTCCGCGCCGAAGGCTACGAAATCGCCCGCAAGCATGACGGCGCCGACCTCGTGGTGGTCAACACCTGCGGCTTCCTCGATTCCGCGCGCACCGAGTCTCTGGACGCCATCGGCACGGCGATGAAGGAGAACGGCAAGGTCATCGTCACCGGCTGTATGGGCGCGACGCCGGAACTGATCCGCGAAAAGCACCCCAACGTGTTCGCCATCACCGGCCCGCAGGCCTATGAGAGCGTCATGACGGCCGTCCACGAGGCAGCGCCGCCCGCGCACGACCCGTTCACCGACCTGCTGCCGCCGCAGGGCGTCAAGCTCACCCCACGCCACTACGCCTATCTGAAGATTTCAGAGGGTTGCAACAACCGCTGCACCTTCTGCATCATTCCAGACCTGCGCGGCGACCTGGTCTCGCGCCCGGCCGGCGACGTGCTCCGCGAGGCGGAAAAGCTCGCCAACGCGGGCGTCAAGGAACTGCTGGTCATCTCCCAGGACACCAGCGCCTACGGCATCGACATCAAATATGCGACCAGCCCTTGGAAGGACCGTGAGGTTCGCGCGAAATTCCTCGACCTGTCGGAGGAACTCGGCGAGCTCGGCATCTGGGTGCGCATGCATTACGTCTATCCCTACCCGCATGTCGCCGACGTCATTCCGCTGATGGCCGAGGGCAAGATCCTGCCCTACCTCGACATTCCCTTCCAGCACGCCTCGCCGCAGGTACTGAAGAACATGCGCCGCCCCGCCCATGGCGAGAAGGCGCTGGAGCGCATCCGCGGCTGGCGCGATGTCTGCCCCGATCTTGCCATCCGCTCGACCTTCATCGTCGGTTTCCCCGGCGAGACCGAGGAAGACTTCGAAATGCTGCTCGACTGGATCGACGAGGCCAAGATCGATCGCGCCGGCTGCTTCAAATACGAGCCGGTCAGCGGCGCGCGTTCCAACGACCTCGGCCTCGAACAGGTGCCGGAAGAGGTCAAGGAAGCCCGCTGGCATCGCTTCATGCAGCGCCAGCAGAAGATTTCAGCCGCCCAGCAGGCAAGGAAAGTCGGCAAGCGCCTGCCCGTCATCATCGACGAGGCGAACGGTACTTCGGCCAAGGGCCGCACCAAATACGACGCGCCCGAGATCGACGGCTCGGTGCATATCCAGTCGCGCCGCCCGCTGCGCGTTGGCGACATCGTCACCGTCAAGATCGACCGTGCCGACGCCTATGACCTCTACGGCTCGGCCGTCTGATCCGCGAACATCCGGCAAGGCGGCAATGCCCCATCGCCAACCCAACAAAAAACCCCCGGCAAGACCGGGGGTTCTTTTTTGGAGACGCCACAGGCGCCCCCGCAACGATCGATCTGCTTACTGCGGCAGCTTGTCGTCGACGCCCTTGACGTAGAAGTTCATGCCGAGCAGCACGCCATCCTCAGCCACTTCGCCGGCCTTCAGCCACTCGGTTCCGTCCTGCTTGGTCACAGGACCGGTGAACGGGTTGAAAGCGCCCGACTTGATCTTGGCTTCGGTTTCCTCGGCCAGCTTCTTCGCTTCATCGGACATGTTGGCGTAGGCCGCCATCACGACGTGCCCTTCCTTCATGCCGCCCCAGATGTCGCTCTGCTTCCAGGTGCCGTCGACGACCTCCTGGATGCGCTCGATGTAGTACGGGCCCCAATCGTCGACGATCGAGGTCAGCTGGGTGGTCGGGCCGAACTTGATCATGTCCGATGCCTGGCCGAACGCCTTGATGCCGCGCTCGGTCGCAACCTGCATCGGGGCGGTCGAGTCGGTGTGCTGGGTGATGATGTCGACGCCCTGGTCGATCAGCGCCTTGGCGGCGTCTGCTTCCTTGCCGGCGTCGAACCAGGTGTTGGCCCACACGACCTTGACCTTGAAGTCCGGATTGACCGACTGCGCGCCGAGCATGAAGGCATTGATGCCCATCACCACTTCCGGGATCGGGAAGGAAGCGATGTAGCCGGCGACACCGGCCTTCGATTCCTTGGCGGCGATCACGCCCTGCACGTAGCGGCCTTCATGGAACTTCGAGTTGTAGGTCGCAACGTTCGGATGCTCGCGCTTGTAGCCGGTGGCATGCTCGAACTTCACGTCCGGGAACTTGCCGGCGACCTTGTTGGTCGGGTCCATGAAGCCGAAGGAGGTTGCAAAGATGATGTTGCAGCCCGAACGCGCGAAGCGTTCGATGGCGCGTTCGGCGTCCGCACCTTCCGGCACGCTTTCGAGATATGCTGTCTCGAGCTCGTCGCCGAACTTCTCCTTGGCCTGCAGCAGGCCCTGGTGGTGCTGGTAGGAATAGCCGAAGTCGCCGATCGGGCCGACATAGACCCAGCAGGCCTTGACCTTGGCTTCAGCCGCCATTGTGCCGAACGACATCACGGCAGCGGCCGCGGCCAATGACAGAATTGTCTTCTTCATACTGTTGTTCCTCTTACTGGTTGCCCGGGGCACTATCCCATCCTTTTTATAGTCCCAGAGACATGATCTTCCCTCGAGCACCGCTGGGCGGTCGCGAGTCGACATCATGTCCTTAGCGATCTGGCACAAACGGCCGCCCCAATGAAGCCGGAGTGTTTACCATCGTCAGTCGCCTGTTGCGCGAGATTAGAACAAGTACAACGACAGTAGCCAGATAGGGTAGCGAAGAAAGCAGTTGAGACGGCACGCCGATGCCCAGGGCCTGGGCATGCAACTGGCCGATCGATACTGCTCCGAACAGATAGGCACCAGCCAGCACCCGCCACGGCCGCCATGAGGCGAACACGACCAGCGCCAGCGCGATCCAGCCGCGGCCTGCCGTCATGTTCTCGATCCATTGCGGCGTGTAGACGAGCGACAGATAGGCACCGGCCAAACCCGCGCACGCGCCGCCGAACATCACCGCGAGGTAGCGGATGCCGATGACGTTGATGCCGAGCGCATGCGCCGAGGTATGGTTGTCGCCGATCGAGCGCAGCGTAAGCCCTGCCCGCGTACGAAACAGGAAGTAGGCGACGCCTGCGGTGAGCAGCAGCGAAACGTAGAACAGCGGGTCCTGGCCGAAGAACAGCTTGCCGACCAGCGGCAGGTCGGTCAGCACGGGAATGTAGATGTAGTCCATTTTCACGCCCGGTTGGCCGACGAAGCTTTCGCCCAGCATGCCGGAAAGGCCGAGGCCGAGCAGCGTCAGCGCAAGGCCGGTCGCCACCTGGTTGGTCACCAGCGTCAGCGTCAGGAAGCCGAACAGCAGCGAAAACAGCGCGCCGACGATGATCGCGGCGAGCACGCCGAGCCACGGCGATCCCGTGGCCAGCGCCACGCCGAAACCGGTCACGGCGCCCATCACCATCATGCCTTCGACGCCGAGGTTGAGCACGCCGGAGCGTTCGACCACCAGTTCGCCGACGGAGGCGATCAGCAGCGGGGTCGCCGCTGTCGCAATCGTAATCAGGATACCTTCAAACATTTTGGGTGGCCTCCACGGTCTTTGCAGCGGAGGAGCCGACAAAGCGGACGCGATAAAGGATGAGTGTGTCGCAGGCGAGCACGAAGAACAGCAGCATGCCCTGGAAAGCGCGCACCACCTTGTCCGATACGCCGATCGAGATCTGCGCCGCCTCGCCGCCGAGATAGGACAGCGCCAGCACCAGCCCCGCAGCGATGATGCCGAGCGGGTTCAGGCGTCCGAGGAAGGCGACGATGATCGCGGCAAAGCCGTAACCGGGCGAGATCGTCGGCCTGAGCTGGCCGATCGCGCCGGATACTTCCGAAATGCCGGCCAGGCCGGCAAGGCCACCGGCAACCAGGAAAGCGAAGAACACCATGCGCGACTGGGAGAATCCTGCGAACTTGCCGGCGCGCGGGCTCTGCCCGAGCACTTGCACTTCGAAGCCCCTCAGTGTGCGCGACAGCATGAACCAAAGCGCGACAGCTGCAACGATGGCGAAGACGAAACCCCAGTTCGCGCGGCCGGACGCCGACCAGATCTCGGGCAGGACCGCACTCGGGCTGAAAGTTCGCGTCTCGGGAAAATTCATGCCCTCAGGGTTGCGCCAGGGACCGCGCACCATCCAGTCGAGGAACAATTGCGCGACGTAGACCAGCATCAGGCTGGTCAGGATCTCGTTGGTGTTGAAGCGGACCTTGAGATAGGCCGGAATGGCGCCATAGGCCGCGCCACCTGCGATGCCCATGAGCAGCATCAGCGGCAGGACGATCCACGACTGGAACTCCGGAAACATGACCGGCAGGATCGAGCCGGCTATGGCGCCCATGATGAACTGGCCCTCGGCGCCGATGTTCCAGTTGTTGGACAGGAAACAGATCGACAGCCCGACAGCGATCAGGATCAGCGGTGCCGCCTTGACCGCCAGCTCGTGCAGCGACCAGACCTCGCGCAGCGGGTCGATGAAGTAATAGTACAGCGCCTCGACGGGGTCCTTGCCGAGCACCGTGAACATGATCGCGCCGGCAATCAGCGTCAGCCCAAGCGCGATGAAGGGCGAAAAAGCGGCAAACAGCTGCGAGCGTTCGGGGCGTTTGACGAGTTCGATGCGCATCACGCCACCTCTTTCGCAGGATCGAGATGGCCGGGTTCGGCGCCCCCCATCAGCAGGCCGATGCGTTCGAGGGTGGCTTCGGCGATCGGTATCGGCTTCGACAACTCGCCATTGTGCATGACCGCGATGGAGTCGGAGATCTCGAACAGCTCGTCGAGATCCTGGCTGATGACCAGCACCGCCGATCCGGCGCGCGCAAGCTCGATCAGCGCCTGGCGGATGCGCGCCGCGGCACCGGCATCGACGCCCCAGGTCGGCTGGTTCACCACCATCACGGCGGGGTTGCGGTCGAGCTCGCGGCCGATGATGAATTTCTGCAGATTGCCACCGGACAGTGCCGCAGCCTCTGGATCGGGCGCGCTCTTGCGCACGTCCATCGCCGCGATGATGCGCTGTGACGCCTTCTGGATCGCGCCCGACTTGACCATGCCGCCGGTGCCGACGAAAACCTTGCCGTCGGTGGTGTGGCGCGACAGCAGGAGGTTTTCCGACAGCCGCATGCGCGGTGCCGCACCGTGGCCCAGGCGCTCCTCAGGCACGAAGGCAGCACCCAGCAGGCGCCGCGCCGATATACCCATGCGCCCGGCCGACTTGCCACGGATGCGGATCGCGTCGGCGCTTTCCTGCAGTGCCTCGCCCGAAATCGCTTCGAACAATTCGCCCTGGCCGTTGCCGGCAACGCCGGCAATGCCGATGACCTCGCCGCCCGCGACGCTCAGCCAGATGTTCTTGAGCGGCATCGAGAACGGCCCGGCCGGCTTGCGGCTCATGCCGCAGATGCTGAGCAGCTCTTCGCCGCGAACCGCAGCCGTAGTGCGCTCGGCGTTCTTCACCTCTGTGCCGACCATCATCCGCGCCAGCGAGGACGGCGTCTCCAGCCGTGGGTTGCAATGTCCCACCACCTTGCCGTGGCGCATGATCGTCGCGCTGTCGCAAAGCCGCCTCACCTCGTCCAGCCGGTGCGAGATGTAGAGGATGGATTTGCCTTCTGCGCGCAGTCTCTCAAGGGTCTCGAACAGCTTGTCGGCTTCCTGTGGCGTCAGCACCGAGGTTGGCTCGTCGAGGATGATCAGATCCGGCGTCTGCAGCAGGCAGCGAATGATCTCGATGCGCTGGCGTTCGCCGACCGACAGGTCGCCGACCAGCGATTCCGGATCGAGCGGCAGACCGTAGCTGTAAGACAGTGCGCGCGCCTTGGCGGCAATCGTGCTGATCGGCGTGTCGTCGGCCAGCGAAAGGGCGATGTTTTCGGCAGCCGTCAGCGCTTCGAACAGCGAAAAATGCTGGAAGACCATGCCGATGCCGAGCTTCTTGGCAACGCCCGGGCTGGTGATCCTGGCGGGCTGGCCGTTCCAGTGGATTTCGCCGGCATTAGGCTCCAGCGAGCCGAACAGCATCTTCACCAGGGTCGACTTGCCGGCGCCGTTTTCACCGAGCAGGGCATGGATTTCGCCCTTGGCGATGGTCAGGTCAACCTGGTCGCACGCCTTCAGCGTGCCGAATATCTTCGTCAGGCCGCGAACCTCAAGTAGGTTCCGACCATTGGCTAAAGGGGTTGTGTCCACAACGCCTCCCATTGTCAGTTCTTTTTTATGTTCCCGGGAGCATGGTAGGCGCGTCCTGCTCCCGGCGCAAAGCATGTCACAAGTTGAAAGAGCTTCAAGGATTCCAGCAACAATTCAAGGAATAAGTACCGTTGTTCCGGTGGTCTTCCGGCCTTCGAGATCGGCATGTGCCCGGGCGGCGTCGCGTAGCGCATAACGCTGGTTGATCCTGATTTCGACCGCTCCGTTGAGCACCACATCGAACAGCGCCTCGGCCGAGCGGACCAGATCTTCGCGCTTCGCATTATAGGCGAAAAGGGTCGGGCGCGTTGCATAGAGCGAGCCCTTCTGCGCCAGCAGCGAAATGCTGAATGGCGGGATCGGTCCCGACGACTGGCCGAAGCTGACGAAGGTTCCCAACGGCCGCAGGCAGTCGAGCGAACCGGGAAATGTGTCGTTGCCGACGGAGTCATAAACCACATCGCATTTCTGGCCGTCGGTGATCCTGGCCACTTCGGCGACAAAATCCTGGTCGCGATAGTTGATCACGTGGTCGAAGCCATGCGCCCTGGCGAGCTCGCCTTTTTCGTCCGAGCCTACCGTGCCGATCACCGTTGCGCCGAGATGCCTGGCCCATTGCCCGAGGATCAGCCCGACACCGCCGGCGGCGGCGTGATAGAGCACCGTGTCGCCTGCCTTCACCCTGAAGGTGCGCAGCAACAGGTATTCCGCCGTCATGCCTTTCAGCATCATCGCCGCGGCCTGCTCGTCGCTGATGCCGTCGGGCACCTTGACCAGCCTGTCGGCGGCAATCACCCGTTCTTCGCAATAGGCTCCGGTCGGCACGGCATAGGCGACACGATCGCCGACCTCGAGGCCTTCGACGCCCTCGCCGAGTTCCAGCACGACGCCGGCCGCCTCGCCACCTGGGATCACCGGCATGCCGTTCGGCGCCGGATAGAGCCCGGTGCGGAAATAGACGTCGATGAAATTGAGGCCGATCGCGGTGTGCCGGATCAGGACCTGGCCCGCACCGGGGCGGCCGGCCTCGGCCTCTTCGTAGACCAGCGCCTCGGGGCCGCCATGGGCATGGACTCGCAGGGCTTTCGGCATGGCGTCAGTCTTTCTCTGCGTCGAAACCCGGCTTGGCGCCGAGCCTGGGGAAGAACTGCATCACGCCGCCGATGAAGAACAGGTAGATGCCGCTGACGGCGATGCCGATCTTGACCCAGTCGCTGGCATGCATCGCCTGCGCCAGGGCGATGGCCCCGAAGGCGCACCAGATCAGCGTGATCGGCAGGTTGATGTTTCTCAGCCGCACGACGCGCACCGGATGCAGGAAGTTCATCGGCACGAAGGTCAGGATGCCGGCGATGACGACGACCGCGAACGAGACCCACTGCCCCGGTTCGATGACGAACAAGGTGAACACCACCATGTTCCAGACGACGGGGAAGCCCTTGAAGAAGTTCTCCTTCGTCTTCATGCCGGTGTCGGCATAGTAGATCGCGCTCGACACGACGATGATCGCGCCCGACAGGAACGACAGCCCTTCGCCCATGAAGCCGCTCTGGTAGAGCGCGAAGGCCGGAATGAGCACGTAGGTCACGTAGTCGATGATGTTGTCGAGCAATTCGCCCGACCATGTCGGCAGTATTTCCTTGACCTCGAGCTTGCGCGCGATCGGCCCGTCGATGCCGTCGACGAACAGTGCCAGCCCCAGCCACCAGAACATCGCCGTCCAGCGCTCCTCGCTTGCCGCAACCAGCGACAGGAAGGCCAGGAAAGAGCCCGAGGCGGTGAGCAGATGTACCGAAAAGGCGCGCGCTTGCGGCCAGGTGACTTTCTTAGGCTTCACGGTTGCCGCCAATCGAGTTTGCAGAAATGGGCCGGATGAACGACGCCGCAAGACAAGCATGTGCGGGAGAACTGCTGCGGCAGGAGGACATGAATTCTTCCTTCATGGCGCAATCCTGTTTGGCATCGGCAAACTCCCTTTCATCCGGCACTTAATAGCAGCGCCGCTTCCCAGACAAGCCGAAAGCAGAGTTGATGGCGTGCACGGTGAAGTTCGGCACAACTTCATGAAAAGATGAACAATAATCGAGCCATAGTGACGCAACGGAAAGCCGCGCGCCCGGTCGAATGGGATGAAACGCCGCGTTGATCAATGGCTTGTGCCTGCCTTATACCGGGATGATGAAGGTGCGCATTCGGCACCTCGCAAGCATGGACGGCGGCAGATGAGCGTCGACACGAAAACCCGCATTCTGGTGGCTGGCACCGGCCCGGTTGGCCTGATATCGGCGCTCGCTTTTGCCGAAGCCGGTTTCTGCGTCGTGCTTGCCGGACCGCCGGCGCGCGCCGACGACGGACGTACCACGGCCCTGATGGTCCCCGCGCTCAAGTTCCTCACCCGCCTCGGCGTTCTTGATGCCCTGGAAGCGGACGCCGCACCGCTCAAGGTCATGCGCATCATCGATGGCACCTCGCGGCTGGTCCGCAGCCCGATCGTCACGTTCCGCGCGGGCGAGATAGATGAGGAGCATTTCGGCTTCAACTTCCAGAACCGCGTCCTCAATGCCGTTCTGCAGCAGTCGGTCGAGGCCCATCCAGGAATCGAATGGCGCCGGGCCCTGGTGGACAACTGGACGACCGAACCGCACCAGGTCACGGCAGCGCTTTCGGATGGCACGACGGTGGTTGCACCGCTGGCGGTCGCCGCAGACGGACGAAACTCACCGGCGCGCCAGGCAGCAGGCATTTCGGCAACCGCCCGCACGCTGCCGCAGGCAGCCCTGGTGCTGAACTTCGCCCACAGCCGCGACCATGCCTTCACCTCGACCGAATTCCACACCGAAACCGGCCCGTTCACCCAGGTGCCACTGCCCGGCCGTCGCTCCAGCCTCGTCTGGGTGCTGCGGCCCGAGACGGCAAAGCAGTTCGCCGATCTCGACGACGCGGCACTGTCGCTGCGTGTCGAACACCAGATGCAATCGATGCTCGGCCGCGTCACCGTCGAGGGTGGCCGCCAGATCTACCCGCTCTCGACCTCGTTGCCCCAGCGCTTTGCCCAGAACCGCATCGCCCTCGTCGGCGAGGCCGCGCACGTGTTTCCGCCGATCGGCGCCCAGGGCCTCAATCTCGGCATCAGGGATGTCGACCAACTTGTTGAAATGGCGTTGAAACATGCCGCTGACCCGGGCGCGCAGGCAGCGCTTGCCGCCTACGACTCGGCACGCCGGCCCGACATTCTTGCCCGCACCAGCGCGGTCAACCTGCTCAACAGGTCGTTGCTGTCGGACATGTTGCCGGCGCAGCTCGCCCGCAGTGCCGGGCTCAATTTTCTCGGCGGTTTCTCGCCGCTGCGCGCCTTCTTCATGCGTGAGGGCCTTCGCCCGGGCAGCGGCTTTTCGTCGATCGCATACAGCCTGCGTTCGCCGCGCCGCCCGCGCGACATCTCGACGGAATAGCGTCTTTAAGGAAAAAGATCCGGCGGAAGTATGCCGTGCTGGATCATGTAGAGCAGGCCGGTGACCGTCAGCACCGAAGCGCATGTCGTCACCAGCACGCTGGCCGACGCCCGCTCGACCCACACGCCATATTGCTGGGCGATGACGAAGACGTTGGTCGCAGTCGGCAGGGCTGCCAGCAGCACCGCCGAAAACAGCCATACCGGCGAGAAATTGCCGATCCAGCTCAGCACGACGTAGCACAGCAGCGGGTGAACGATCAGCTTGAGCAGAGCGATCGGTACCATCTCGTGCGGTACCCGCTTGAGCGGCCGAAGCGCCAGCGTCACGCCCATCGCAAACAGCGCGCAAGGGGCTGCCGCCCGCGACAGATATTCGAGGAATCTCTCGACCGGAAGCGGCGGCCGGAACTCGACATAGGCCGCAAGCACCCCGACCGCCGTGGCGATGATGAACGGGTGGAAGGCGATCTTCTTGACCACGTCCAGCGCGACGCTCATCGGCGCGCGCGGCTCGTCGCCTGCCAGCGCCATCATCATCGGCGCGATGGTGAAATGCATGATGTTCTCGAAGCAGAAGATCAGCGCCACCGGCACCGCCGCCTCCTCGCCGAAGGCCAGCAACGCAAGCCCTGGCCCCATATAGCCGATATTACCGTAGGCCGAGGCTAGGCCCTTGATCGTCGATTCGGCGATCTCGCCCCGCCCCTTGAGGTAGGATGCCGCAAACATCAGCGCGAAGATGATGAAGGTCGAAAACACCGCGCCTGATATGTAGCCCCATTCCGTCAGCTGCTCGAACGGCGTCTTGGCAAGCAGCTGGAAAAACAGCGCCGGCAGCGCGACATAGACGATGAAGGTCGTCATCCAGCCGAGCGCTTCCAGCGGCTGCCTCGTGATCCGCGCCACCAGGAAACCCATGAAGATCAGGCCGAAGAACGGCAGGACCAGACCGATCACGTCAGACATGGGCACGTTCCCGCTTCGCAGGGCTGGAAAACACGCGCCCTTGCCTGTCGGTCAGGGTACGCAACGGAGCATTGTCAGCGTGCCGGGTATCGTGCGGCTTTGCCGTCCGTCAAGCCGCTATGCCATTGAAATGGCTGCCTTGCCGCGCCAAATAAGGATGAATGATGGTACACTCTCCGCGACAGCACGGTGCCCTCAGCGGGAACTTGGCTCTAAGCGTTTGAAAACAAAAGTGATTCGACTGGCATTGCGTAGCGTACGGTGATCGGCATGAAGACGGCAAAGTTCTCGATCGGACAGGTGGTGCGCCACCGGGTGTTCCCGTTCCGAGGTGTCATCTTCGATGTCGACCCCGAATTCGCCAATACCGAGGAATGGTACGACGCGATCCCAGCCGCCGTGCGCCCCAGGCGCGACCAGCCCTTCTATCATCTGCTGGCCGAAAACGCCGAGACCGAATACGTCGCCTATGTCTCCGAGCAGAACCTGCTCGAAGACAGTTCCGGCGAACCCGTCCGCCACCCCCAGGTCGGCGAATATTTCGACAAGACGTCGGACGGACGCTACGCCCCCAAGGCCCGCATCAGCCACTGAATTCAAATCGTTGATCTAAAGCAAAAAAGCGGAGCAATCGGCCCCGCTTTTTTTCATATCCGGATCGGAAGATCGATCAGTTGGCCGTCTTGGCCTTGTCCTGCTCTTCCTTGAGCTTCTTGGCGAAGTCCTGGTTGTTCTTCGACACGAATTCCTGGAGCTTCTTCTGGCGGTCCTCGAGGTCCGACTGCTTCATCGGCTCGCCGTCAAAGGCGCCGGTGAAGCCCGACAGCGAAACCTTGATCGGGTTCGGCTGGTTCTGGAAGTTGACCGAAGTCAGCGTCAGTTCGGTGCCCTTCTTGAAGGACGCCACGAGCTGATCGGAAAGTGCGGTCTCGGCAACGCAACGGTCGGGGAAGCAGATCACGTATTCGAGCTTCTGCGCCTTGCCGCCGTCGACCTGCAGGCCGATGCCGGGAGGCACGAGGCGGCCGCTCGGAACGGTGACCTGGAAGACCTTGCGGTTGACCTTGCCCTTGAGCTCGATCATCGAGATGCCGGTAACCAGCTGGCCGTTGCTGGCGGTCAGGATGTTCTGCACGTTGCAGATGTCCACGTCAGCCTGCTTGGAACAGGCCTTGAACCAGCCCTGCGGGATCTGCTGCTGCTGTGCGGCAGCAGGCGACAAGCCCGAAGCCAGCACACCGGCAACGCCAGCCGCCAAGGCCGACAGACGGAGACCGTCGAATTTCTGGCTCGTCATCTTCATGAATTCCTCTCAAACAATCCCGGAACCGGCCCAAGCCGTGTGTCGACGCTACCTGTTGGGCAAATGAGGCAACAGCATGACTTCGCCGCGCGTGTTACACTGCCGCGAGCCGCGAATCCAGCCTGTTTCCGCGCATTTCTTGTGCCTAGAGGCGGCAATAGACGGGCCGCATTCGCCTGCGCTACCCTTCGAATCATCAAAGCTTCCCCGAATTCGTGGAGAATCGTCGTGAGACGCACTCTTTCGCTGCTGGCCGCCACCGCCGCCATCGCTTTTGTCGGCCCGCAGGCGGCCCTTGCCGAGCCGGTTCACGGCCTCTCGATGCACGGCACGCCCGCTTTGCCGGCTGACTTCAAGAGCTTTCCCTATGCCAATCCCGACGCACCCAAGGGCGGCAAGATCACCTATTGCGTCATCGGCAGCTTCGACAACCTCAACCCGTTCATCATCAAGAGCCTGCGCACCACCGCGCGCGGCATGGTCGACGTCATTTACGGCAACCTCGTCTTCGAATCGCTGATGCAGCGCAGTGCCGACGAGGCCTTCAGCATCTACGGCCTCACCGCGAAGTCGGTCGACATCGACCCGGAGCGCAAGTGGATCGAGTTCAACCTCGACCCGGACGCCAAATGGTCGGATGGCAAGGAGATCACGCCCGACGACGTCATCTTTACCTATGAAGTCTTCACCGAAAAGGGCCGCCCGCCCTACTCCGACCGCATGTCCAAGATCGAGAAGATCGAAAAGACCGGCGACCACAGCGTCCGCTTCACCTTCAACGACAAGGCAGACCGCGAGTTTCCGCTGATCGTCGCATTGACGCCAATCGTGCCAAAGCACGCCTTCTCAAAGGAAACGTTCGACCAGACCACCCTCAAGCCGATCATCGGCAGCGGCCCCTATACGGTAGCCGAGGTGAAGCCCGGCGAGCGCATCGTGTTCAAACGCAACCCCGAATATTGGGCCCGTGGCATCCCCTCGAAGCGCGGCTTCGACAATTACGACCAGATCACCATCGAGTATTTCCTCAACGCCGCGGCCCAGTTCGAAGCCTTCAAGAAGGGTCTTTGCGACACCTTCACCGAGGCTGACCCCGTCAAGCGCGAGCGCGGCTTCGACTTCCCCGCCTACAAGAACGGCGACATCGTAGCCGAAACCTTCAAGAGCGGGCTTCCGCCTGTCGTCACCGGCTTCATGTTCAACACCCGGCTGCCGAAGTTCGCCAATCCGGTCGTGCGCCAGGCGCTCGGCATGCTCTACGACTTCGAATGGGCCAACCGGAACCTGTTCAGCGGCAAGTATGAGCGCACGGTCAGCTATTGGCAGGGCACGGAGCTTTCGGCCTATGGCGTGCCGGCCAGTGACAAGGAAAAGGCCCTGCTGGCGCCCTTCCCCGATGCTGTCCGCCCCGAAATCATGGACGGCACCTGGCGTCCGCCGGTCACCGACGGCTCTGGCCAGGACCGCAAGATCCTGAAGGCCGCGTTCGACCTGTTCAAGAGCGCCGGCTACACGCTGCAAGGCGGCAAGATGCAGGACAGCGAAGGCAAGCCCTTCGCATTCGAGATCCTGACCTCGTCGGAAGCCGAGCAGCGGCTGGCAGCCATCTACCAGCGCACGCTGGAAAAGCTCGGCATCGCGGTCACCATCCGCGCGCTCGAGGCCGACCAAATCCAGTCGCGCAAGCAGGCATTCGAATTCGACGCCCTGATCGGCGTCACCGGCTTCTCCGGTACTTTGTCCCCGGGTATCGAGCAGATCGGCCGCTGGGGTTCGTCCGCGGCGCAAAAGCAGGGATCGTTCAACCTTGCCGGCGTCTCCAGCCCGGCGGTCGACGCCATGATCGACGCCATGCTGAAGGCCCGCGAGAAAGAGGATTTTGTCGCTGCCGTGCGTGCACTCGACCGCCTGCTGATCTCCGGCAGCTACATGGTGCCCATGCAGCACAACTCCGAACAATGGATCGCTTTTGCCAAAAGACTCAAACATCCGGAAAAGACACCCATATTTGGCTATCAGTTGCCGGTCTGGTGGAGTCAGGGCGGCTAATCAGCGTCAATCAAGGACTTTTTCATGACAGAACAGAACAAGCTCACCATCGACGTCGTCTCGGACGTGGTCTGCCCGTGGTGCTTCCTCGGCATGAAGCGCCTCGAAAACGCGCTTGCCAGCCTGCCCGACATCGAGGCCGAGGTCCGTTGGCGTCCGTTCCAGCTCGACCCGACGATTCCGCCCGAGGGCAAGGAACGCAAGGCCTACATGCTGTCGAAGTTCAATGACGAGACGAAGCTCAAGCAGGCCCATGCCAACCTCGTGTCGCTTGGCGCGGTCGAGGGCATCTCATTCGATTTCGATGCGATCACCGTTGCGCCCAACACGCTCGACGCCCATCGCGTCATCCGCTGGGCAGCAGCTTCAGGCGCAGGCGTCCAGGACAAGCTCGCACGCGCGCTGTTCAGCCTCTATTTCGAGCAGGGCAAGAATGTCGGCGACCACGCCGTGCTCGTCGAAGCCGCCCGCCAGGCAGGCATGGACGCTGCCGTGGTCGAAGCGCTGCTGGCGACCGATTCCGACCATGACGAGGTGACCAACGAGATCGTCACCGCTTCGCGCATGGGCATCACGGGCGTGCCCTGCTTCCTGCTCGACGGCAAATATGCCGTCATGGGCGCGCAGGATTCGGCAACGCTCGCCGACGCCATCCGCCAGGTCGCAGCCGAAAAGGCAGCGGGCGAGCCCGTCCTCAACTGAACTCGCCGGGCGACTGCGCCCGACGGTTATGCGAGGCATCCAAAGCCCCTTTCGCTTCGGCGATCGGGGCTTTTTTCATGTCGACGATGAGCGGTGTCGGCGCCAGTGCCGGTTGGGCGCCAGCATTGGGCCTTAATTGGCTTCATCCACGTCACGGCATGGATCCCCGGGTCTCCGTGACGTCGCTACGCTCCTGCTCCGCCCGAGGATGACGAAGGCATGAGGCCCGCGGCTAATCGCCAAAGTTGGCACTTGGCAGCTTCAGGATGCCTGTCGGGATTCGAAACTGGCACCCGGCAAGGTTCTCTCGGCAAACTGCCTATAGGGGCTCTCGGCAGACCGCAGAGCAATGCAGGAACAAGCAACTGCCGCTTTCTGCCAGTCATCGGCCCGGCAACGGGAGCTTTTCTGCCATTTACTGCTCAAGAAACGGATGCCCGCTGCCAGTCACCGGCGTTGACGATTAGCCACGAGCCTCCGTGCCTTCGTCATCCTCGGGCGGAGCAGGAGCGAAGCGAACTGCGGAGACCCGGGGATCCATGCCGTCCACCTCAACGAGGTGCGCCATACACTAGAACGGCAGAGCCTTGCAGCGAACTCGCGACGACGCCCGAGTGCGCAACATCCCTCGCCTGCTCTGGCCACTCTTGGCCCGAAACAGCAATTAGGCTACGCAAGTAACCTCGATCCTTCGAGACAATTTCGGCAATGAAAGACATAGCATCCCGGCCCTACGCAGCCGACGATCTTCACGCCTGCCTGGCGATCTTCGACAGCAACGTGCCGACCTTCTTTGCACCAGAAGAGCGCGCAGACTTTTGCCAGTTTCTGAAAAGCATCAATACCGAGGACCGGCCTTATCTGGTGCTTGTTCGCAATGGCTCGGTGATCGCCTGTGGAGGGCTGGGTGTCGAACCAGAACGGAAGCGCGCCAGTTTGGCGTGGGGAATGGTCGACAGGGCCTCTCATGGACAGGGACTTGGAACCAGTCTGACGTTGGCCAGATTGGAGCTGGCGCGCGCTATCCCTGATATCGCCGAGCTGATCATGGATACAAGCCAGCACACCCACGGCTTTTATGAGAAGTTCGGCTTCACCGTCACGAAAGTCACGCCAGATGGCTTCGCGCCAGGATTGGACCGCTGGGACATGACGTTGAGCCTCACCGAGACCTGATCGGCCAATCCAGAGGCTGCTCCGGCATCGCACCGTGGCGATGCCGGTTCCCATCCACCCACAAGTCGCCTCAGGCCGCCTGTTCGGCGAGTTTTGCCAGCTGCGTCATGATCACCGCCGAACCGGCCAGTCGCTTCTCCGGGTTTGGCCAGTCGCGTGCAAACACCACGCTGTGGTCGGGCCTGATCTTGGCCAGCGAACCCTGCTCGGCGATGTAGCGCACCAGCCCGGCCGGGTTGGCGAATTCGCGCTTGCGGAACTGCACCACCACGCCCTTCGGCCCGGCATCCAGCTTCTCGACATTGGCCTTGCGGCACAGCGCCTTGATGAAGACGATCTTGAGCAGGTGCTTGACCTCTTCCGGCAACGGCCCGAAGCGGTCGATGAGTTCGGCGCCGAAGCCGTCGATCTCCTCGGTGTTCTCCAGGTCGCCAAGACGGCGGTAGAGCGCAAGCCTCAGTTGCAGGTCGGGCACATAGGCTTCCGGGATCATCACCGCCGTGCCGACCGCGATCAGCGGCGACCAGCCGGTATCGATCGCTTCGCCGCTGCCGCGCAGCTCGGCCACCGCCTCCTCGAGCATCTGCTGGTAGAGCTCGAAGCCGACTTCCTTGATGTGGCCCGACTGTTCCTCGCCCAGCAGATTGCCGGCGCCGCGGATGTCGAGATCGTGGCTGGCCAGCTGGAAGCCCGCCCCCAGCGTGTCGAGCGACTGCAGCACCTTGAGCCGTCGGTCGGCAGTGGTGGTCAGCGTCCGGTTGGCCGGCAGCGTGAACAGCGCATAGGCGCGCACCTTCGAGCGGCCGACACGACCGCGCAGCTGATAGAGCTGTGCCAGGCCGAACATGTCGGCGCGGTGCACGATCAGCGTGTTGGCCGTCGGGATGTCGAGGCCGGATTCGACGATCGTCGTCGACAGCAAGACGTCGTACTGGCCGTCGTAGAAGGCGTTCATGATATCGTCGAGCTGACCTGCCGCCATCTGGCCGTGCGCCACTGCGACCTTCAGCTCCGGCACCGATTCCTGAAGGAATTGATGCACTTCCGCGAGGTCTGCAATGCGCGGCACGACATAGAAGCTGTGGCCGCCGCGATAGCGCTCGCGCAGCAGCGTTTCGCGGATCACAAGCGGATCATAGGGCGAGATGAAGCTGCGCACCGCCATGCGGTCGACTGGCGGCGTGGCGATCAGCGACAGCTCGCGCACGCCGGTCAGCGCCAGCTGCAGCGTGCGCGGGATCGGCGTCGCCGAAAGCGTCAGCACGTGCACGTCGCTCTTCAGTTCCTTCAGCCGCTCCTTGTGCTTGACGCCGAAATGCTGCTCTTCGTCGATGATCAGAAGGCCGAGATTCTTGAACGAGATCGACGAGCCGAGCAGCGCGTGCGTGCCGACGACGATATCCACCGTGCCTTCGGTGATGCCTTGCTTGGTCTCGGCCAGTTCCTTGGTACCGACCAGCCGGGACGCCTGGCGCACCTTCACCGGCAGGCCGGCGAAGCGCTGCGAAAACGTCTTGAAGTGCTGGCGCGACAGAAGCGTCGTCGGCACCACCACCGCCACCTGGAAACCTTCCATGGCAGCGATGAAGGCCGCGCGCAGCGCCACTTCCGTCTTGCCGAAGCCGACGTCGCCGCAGATCAGGCGGTCCATCGGCTTGCCGGCGCCAAGGTCTTCCATCACCGCGTCGATGGCGCTCTGCTGGTCGTCGGTCTCCTCGTAGGGGAACCGCGCCGCGAACTCGCCATAGATACCGTCGGGCGGGTTCATCGCCGGCGCTTCGCGCATGTGCCGTTCGGCGGCGAGCTTGATCAGCTGCCCGGCCATTTCGAGCAGGCGCCGCTTGAGCTTGGCCTTCCGCGACTGCCAGGCACCGCCACCGAGCTTGTCGAGCTGGGCTTCGGCCGAATCCGATCCGTAGCGCGACAGAAGCTCGATGTTTTCGACCGGCAGGAACAGCCGGCCGTCCGAGGCATAGTGGATTTCCAGGCAGTCGTGCGGCGCGCCCAATGCCTCGATGGTCTTCAGCCCGACGAAGCGGCCGATGCCGTGGTCGGCGTGTACGACGATGTCACCGGACGACAGCGCCGAGGCTTCGGCGATGAAATCGGCGGCGCGCTTGCGTTTCTTCGAGCGCCGGATCAGCCGGTCGCCCAGGATGTCCTGCTCGGCGACGAACACCAGGTCGCCCGCCTCGAAGCCCGCTTCGATCGGAAGCACGGCAAGGCCCGCTTCGCCGGCCTTCAGCGCCTCGATCTCGGCAAGGTTTGCCACGCGCTTGAGGTTGCCGAGATCGTGCTCGTCGAGTATCTGTGTCAGCCGGTCGAGCGAGCCTTCGGTCCAGCCGGCAACGACGACGCGCCGCTTTGCCGCCCGCTGGTCGGCGATGTGCCTGGCCACCACGTCGAAGACATTGGCGTTCGGGTCGGCGCGTTCCTCGGCAAAGCTGCGCCCCGCATGCGAGCCGGCATGCAGCACCTTGCGTCCGCTCGAAAAGGGCGTGTCGAAGGGGGTCAGTTCGGCATTGGCCTGGTCGGCGAGCGCCGAAGCCACCTCATCCGGCGACAGGTACATCTGCTCCGGCGCCACCGGTTTGTAGGGCACCGCGTCCTTCAGGCCTTTACCCTCGCCTTGCTTGCGGCGGGAATCGTAGTGGTCGAGGATCAGGGCGTGGCGCTCGCCCAGCGCCTCGCGTGCCAGATGGTCGAACACCACGGGCGCATCGGGCAGATAGTCGAACATCGTTTCGAGATGCGAATAGAAGAACGGCAGCCAGTGCTCCATGCCGGCAAATCGCCGGCCCTCGCTGACCGCTGCGTAGAGCGCATCGTCGCGCGACGGCGCACCGAACGCCTCGATATAGCTGCGGCGGAACTTGCTGATCGTCTCCGGCGTCAGCGCCACCTCGCTCATCGCCTGAAGCGTCACCGAGTTGCGGCTGCCTGTCGTGCGCTGGCTCGCCACGTCGAAGGCGCGGATCGTTTCCAGCGTGTCGCCAAAGAAGTCGAGCCGCAGCGCGTCTGTCGCACCTGGGGCATAAAGGTCGAGGATGCCGCCGCGCACGGCGAATTCGCCGACGCCGCGCACCGTCGGCACGCGCTCGAAGCCGGCGCGCTCCAGCCGCGCCACCAGCCCGTTCATCTCGACCTGGTTGCCCGGCTTGGCGCGGAATTCTTGCGCTTCGATGGCAGCCGAAGGCGGCACCCGTTGCAACAGCGCGTTGGCCGTGGTCAGCACTATGGCGCGATGCGGCTCCTTCCGAAGCGCGATCATCGCCGCCAGCGCATCGAGCCGTCGCGCCGCCGCATCCGAGCCGGGCGATACGCGGTCGTATGGCAGGCAGTCCCAGGCCGGCAGCTCGAGCACCGGCATATCGGGCGCCACGAATGCCAGTGCCTCGACGATCTGTGGCAGCCGCTGGCCGTCGCGCGCGACAAACAGCATCGGCCGGTCGGGCGCCATCTCGGCAGCCGCCACCGCAATCGCGAAAGCCTCGTAGCCGTCGGCCACGCCATCGACGATGAACTGTCCGGCGCGGCCCTTGGGCAGGCCGATTGGTTTCAGCAAGCTCATGATTTGACTCAGATTGTGAAGGCGCTGCGCGATGCCACGATCTGGCGGTAGACGTCATGGTCGACGGCCTCGGGCACCTGCGCCTCGCCGACGATCCACGACAGCAGGTCCCTGTCGGTGATGTCGAGCAGCGCCTCGTAAAGGTCGAGCTGTTCGTCGCTCAGCCTGTCGATATGGGCATCGGCGAAATTGCCGAGGATCAGGTCCATCTCGCGCATGCCGCGATGCCACGAACGAAACAGCAGCTTGCGCCTGCGCGTATCCAGCCCTTCGCTCGAGCGTGTCGTTCCGGTCATGTCCAAAATCCTCTTATGCCGGGCGCATATAGCGTGGATAGCTGCCCCTGTCAGCCTTTGCCCCGGCAACTCCAGCGCATAAGCTGACATCATGCGCCCATCACTGCTCGATCCCCTGTTCTCACCCATCACCTCGCTTGCCGGCATCGGGCCCAAGGTCGCCGTGCTGATCGAGAAGGTCGTGCCGGCCGATCTGGGTGATCGCGCCGCCCGTACCGGCGACCTGCTGTTCGTCCTGCCCAACAGTGTCATCGACCGCCGCAACCGGCCCGGCATAGCACTTGCCGCCGAAGGCGCCATCGTCACGCTCGACGTGCGCATCGATCGTCACCAGCCGGCGCCGCGCGGCAACCGCGCTGCGCCTTACCGGGTCTTTGCCCATGACGACACTGGCGAGATCGCTCTGACTTTCTTCCATGCCCACGCCGCTTACCTAGAGAAGGCGATGCCCGAAGGCGAGAAGGTCATCGTCTCGGGCCGCATGGAGTGGTTCAACGGCCGCCCGTCGATGGTCCACCCCGACCATATCGCCCTTGCCAGCGAGGCCGACAAGCTGCCGCTGGTCGAACCCGTTTATCCGCTCACTGCGGGGCTGTCGTCGAAGGTGCTGCGCCGCGCCATCGGCCAGTCGCTGGAGCGGGTGCCTGTCTTCCCGGAATGGCTCGACGCAGATGTCATGCGCAAGCAGAGCTTCCCGCCCTTCGCGGCAGCGCTCCATCGCGTCCACAACCCCGCCGATCCGATCGACGCCTCACCCGAAAATGCAGCCTGGCGCCGGCTCGCCTATGACGAATTCCTCGCCGGCCAGGTGTCACTGGCCCTCGTTCGCGCCCGGGTGCGTAAGCTGCACGGTCGGCCGCTCACCGGCGACGGCCGCCTCGTCGAAGCGCTGCGCAAGGCCCTGCCCTATGCGCTGACCGGCTCGCAGGAGCAGGCCCTTGCGGAGATCAACGAAGACCTGGCAAAGCCCGAACGCATGCTGCGCCTGCTCCAGGGCGATGTCGGTTCCGGCAAGACGGTAGTCGCCCTGCTCGCCATGGCCCGCGCCGTCGAGGCCGGCGGCCAGGCAGCACTGATGGCGCCGACCGAAATCCTCGCGCGCCAGCATCTCGCCACCATCGCGCCGCTTGCAGAGCGCGTCGGCAAGACCGTGGCCGTGCTCACCGGCCGCGAAAAGGGCCGCGAACGCAGCCAGATCCTCGCCGGCCTCGAAAGCGGCGAGATCGACATCGTCATCGGCACGCACGCGCTGTTCCAGGAGACCGTGGTGTTCCGCGACATGGCGCTCGCCGTCATCGACGAGCAGCATCGCTTCGGTGTCCACCAGCGCTTGGCCATGAACGCCAAGGGCCAGGCGCCCGACATGCTGGTGATGACCGCCACCCCCATCCCGCGCACCCTGGTGCTCACCGCCTTCGGCGACATGGATGTTTCGCGCCTGACCGAAAAACCGGCCGGCCGCCAGCCGATCAAGACAGTCACCCTGCCGCTCGAGCGTATCGACGAACTCGTCGGCCGCATCCGCGACGCGGTCGCCGAGGGCCAGAAGATTTACTGGATATGCCCGTTGGTCGAGGAATCCGAAGAAATCAAGCTGATGTCGGCGGAAGATCGTTTCGCCTCGCTGCAGCCGGTCTTCGGCGACCGCATCGGCCTCGTTCACGGCCGCATGAAGGGTGCCGAGAAGGACGACGCGATGCGCGCTTTCAAGGAAGGCGAAACACGCGTGCTGATCGCCACCACCGTCATCGAGGTCGGGGTGGACGTGCCCGACGCCACCATCATCGTCATCGAGCATGCCGAGCGCTTCGGCCTCGCCCAGTTGCACCAGTTGCGCGGTCGCGTCGGTCGCGGCTCGAAGCCTTCGTCCTGCGTGCTGCTCTACAAGGATCCGCTCGGCGAGACCGCCAAGCGCCGCCTGTCGGTCATGCGCGAGACAGAAGACGGTTTCCTCATCGCCGAGGAAGACCTCAAGCTGCGCGGCGAAGGCGAATTGCTCGGCACGCGCCAGTCCGGCACGCCGGGCTTCCAGGTCGCCCGTATCGAAGCCCACGCCGACCTTCTGGAAATTGCCCGCGACGACGCCCGGTTGATCCTTGCGCGTGACCCCGAACTTGTATCGCCGCGCGGCGAAGCGCTCAGGCTGCTGCTTTACTTGTTCGGCCGCGACGAGGCTGTCAGGTTGCTGAGGGCAGGCTGAGGCAGTACGCCGACAGGCGGGTTGCCCATCGGTCCTTCGATCGGCACGCCATTCGCAGTGATTCTGCTCTTCGTCTCCGGCGCCACCAGCCCCGCCGAAACGATCAGCTTGGCGCCGTCCTCGATGCTCATGTCGAGCAGCACGACCTCAGATCGCGGCACATACATCAGGAACCCGGTTGTCGGGTTCGGCGTGCACGGCATGAACACCGCCATCAGCGGATCGCCCTCCTGGTCCAGCTTTTCGTTGATCTCGCTGCGTTTGTCGGCGGCGATGAAGACGATGGACCACACGCCCTTGCGCGGATATTCGACCATGCCGACCGTACGGAACATCTCGTTCTTGTCGGAAAGAGCCGTTTCGAACAGCTGCTTCAGCGCCTTGTAGAGCCCGCGTACCAGCGGCATCCTGTTCAGCAGCCGCTCGCCGAAGGCAACGATCGCACGGCCGATGAAATTGGCGGTCAGGAAGCCGATCAGCGTGATCAGCACGAGGGCGACGATCAGGCCAAAGCCCGGCACCTGGATTGTCAGGTAGTTGTCCGGATTGTACTTCGCCGGAATGTACGGCTTGACCCAGGAATCGACCCAGCCGATGAACGACCAGACGATATAGATGGTCAGCACCAGCGGCGCGCAAACGACGAAGCCGGTGAGGAAATAGTTCCTTAGCCGGGTCATGCCCGAGGTCTTGTGGGTATCCGACATTCCGCAGCGCCGCCCTCTTTGCAGCGCAACATTAGTCAACCACGCGGTGCATTGGAACAGCGATCTTCGTAGGGGGCGTAAGCCTAGGCCGCAGCTTCCATCGGCTCGATCTTTTCAAGCTCGGGGGCCAGTTTGAGCGCTTCCGTCTCGAGCTCATAGGATTGCTGGAAGTTCATCCAGAATTCGGGTGTCGTGTTGAAATACCGGGCAAGGCGAAGCGCCGTATCGGGCGTGATCCCGATCTCCTCTTTGGCGATGCGTTCGATGCGCGTGCGTGGCAGATTGAGCTTCGTCGCCAGCGTGCCGGCACTCATGCCCAAAGGTAGCAGATATTCCTCGCGCAGAAACTCACCGGGATGGACGGGACGTGCAAATTTCAACGCCATGTCTGCCTCCGTATTCAATGGTAATCGACAATCTCAACATCTTCAGCGCCAGCTTTCGTCCATCGGAAGCAAATGCGCCACTGATCGTTGATCCGAATTGAGTGCTGGCCGGCTCGGTTGCCCTTCAACGCCTCCAGGTGATTTCCGGGAGGCGACCGAAGATCGCTCAACTCGACGGCATTGGCCACGGCGCGCAAACGTCGCTCACCTCTGGCGACAAGATCCGCCGGAAAACCTTTCGGCGCCTCGCCGGCGGCAACCGCTTCGACGGCCTTGCCTTTGAACGAAACGATCATATGCCCACCCTACGTTCCGTATCATATACTGATACGGAACCAAGAGCAAGCGACGCGTATCATTGATTGATACAGATACCTTGCCGGCCCCGCCTACTCCACAGTCACCGATTTCGCCAGGTTGCGCGGCTGGTCGACGTCGGTACCCATGAACACGGCGGTGAAATAGGCCAGCATCTGGATCGGCAGCGCGTAGATGATCGGTGCGATGAACTCCGGCACGTCGGGCAGCACGATGGTTTCAAGCGTCTTCACTGTCGCCTGCGCCGCACCCTTCTTGTCGGTGATCAGGATGATCTTGCCGCCGCGCGCCGCCACTTCCTGCATGTTCGAAACGGTCTTCTCGAAGATGCGGTCATGCGGCGCAATGACGATGACCGGCATGTTCTCGTCGATCAGCGCGATCGGGCCGTGCTTGAGCTCGCCGGCGGCATAACCCTCGGCGTGAATGTAGGAGATTTCCTTGAGCTTCAGCGCGCCTTCCATGGCGAGCGGGAAATTGGTGTCGCGGCCGAGGTAAAGCACGTGTTTGTAGGACGACAGCTCGCGCGCCACCTTCTCGATCTGCTTGTCGAGCTTGAGCACCTGGGCGGCATAGCGCGGCGTCTCCGAAAGGCTGCGCACCAGCGCCTTTTCTTCATCCGCGGTGATCGTGCCGCGCTGCGAGGCCGCCCGGATGGTCAGCGCCGCCAGCACCGAAAGCTGGCAGGTGAAGGCCTTGGTCGAGGCGACACCGATCTCCGGCCCGGCCAGCGTCGGCATCGTCACGTCGGATTCGCGCGCGATCGTCGATTCGCGCACATTGACGATGGCGCCTATCGGCACGCCCGCCTTGCGGCAGTAGCGCAGCGAAGCCAGCGTGTCGGCGGTTTCGCCCGACTGCGACACGAAGAACGCCGCACTTTTCTTCGAGATCGGCATCTCGCGATAGCGGAATTCCGAGGCGACATCGATGTCGACCGGCAGCCGCGCATGGCGCTCGAACCAGTATTTACCGACCAAGCCGGCGAGATAGGCCGTACCGCAAGCCGATACAGCCAGGCGGTCGATGTCGGCGAAACTGAACGGCAGGTCGAGCGGCTTCGACGTCCCTTGCGTGAAGTCGAGATAATGCGCCAGCGTGTGCGAGATCACCTCGGGCTGCTCATGGATTTCCTTTTCCATGAAGTGGCGGTGGTTGCCCTTGTCGACGAGATAGCTCGAGCCGACCGACTGGCGCCGCTGGCGCTCAACCGGGGTCCCGTCCATGTCGTAGATCTGGAACTGGCTGCGGCGCACCACCGCCCAGTCGCCGTCCTCGAGATAGGTCACCGAGTTGGTGAAGGGCGCCAGCGCAATCGCGTCCGACCCCAGGAACATCTCGCCCTCGCCATGGCCGATTGCCAGCGGCGGGCCATTACGGGCGCCGACGATCAGGTCCTCGTCACCCTGGAACATGATGGCCAGTGCGAAGGCGCCGTGAAGACGCTTGAGCGAGGCGTGGGCGGCTTCGATCGGCTGGGTGCCGCGCGCCAATTCGCGCGCGATCAGGTGTGCCACCACCTCGGTGTCGGTCTGCGAGGTGAATTCGTAGCCGTCGGCCGTAAGCTCCTGGCGCAGCTCAGCAAAATTCTCGATGATGCCATTGTGGACGATCGCCACGCCGTTGGAGAAATGCGGGTGAGCATTGGTCTCGTTGGGCACGCCGTGGGTGGCCCAGCGCGTGTGGCCGATGCCAATGTTGCCGCCCAGCGGCTCGGCCTTCAGCCGGCGCTCGAGATTGATGAGCTTGCCCTCGGCGCGACGGCGCGCGAGTTCGCCATTCTCGATCGTGGCGACGCCGGCCGAGTCATAGCCGCGATACTCGAGCCGCTTCAGCGCATCGACGATCAGCGGCGCAACCGGCGTCTGGCCGACGATTCCAACGATTCCGCACATGATTTTGCCCCGTCCAATCCCTCAAAACCCTGTCGGCCTTTTAGGCAGCGCAACTGCCAAGCGGAAGTCACATTCCGTTTCGCAACGTATCAGCCATCCAGCCCGTCAGGATGGGCAATCGTCGCACGGTAGGATTGAAATGCGGTTACTTCACGCCCGCCTTCTTAGCCGCGGCCGCCGAAGCAAAGCGCTCGCGCAATTCCTTGCCCTTGCCCGGCAGCGTCTTCTGGCGCGCGCGACCGAAGGCCAGTGCATCTCCGGGGACTTCTTCCGTAATGACACTGCCCGACGCGACATAGGCGCCGGCGCCGATTACGATTGGGGCGACCAGCGAAGAATTCGAGCCGATGAAGGCGCCCGCGCCGATGTCGGTGAAGAACTTGGAGTAGCCGTCATAGTTGCAGGTGATCGTGCCCGCACCGATGTTGGCGCCCGCGCCGACGCGCGCATCGCCGATATAGGTCAGGTGGTTGACCTTGGCGCCCTTTTCCACCGTCGCCTTCTTGACCTCGCAGAAATTGCCGACCTTGGCCTTTTCATGCAGGTCTGCGCCCGGCCTGAGCCGCGCGAAAGGCCCGACCTCGGCGCGCGGGCCGACGTTGCTGCCTTCAAGATGGCTGAAGGCGTGGATGGTGGCCCCGCCAGCGATCTTCACGCCGGGGCCGAACCAGACGTTCGGCTCGACCAGCACATCGGAGCCGATCTCCGTGTCGTGCGAAAAATAGACGGTTTCGGGCGCGATCAGTGTCGCACCTTCCAGCATTGCCTGCCGGCGGCGCCGCTTCTGCCAGATAGCTTCGGCCTCGGCCAGTTCGGCGCGGTTGTTGATACCGAGCACGCTGTCGAAGCTCGCCTCGGTGGCCACGACCTTGAGCCCTGCCTTGTCGGCGATCTCGACGATGTCGGTGAGGTAGAATTCGCCCTTGGCGTTGGCGTTGCCGACCTGGTCGAGCAGCTTCAGCGCATGCGCGCCGGCAACTGCCATCAGTCCGGCATTGCAGAACCCGATCTTGCGTTCTTCCTCGCTGCAGTCCTTGTCCTCGCGGATCGCCACCAGCCTGCCGTCCTTTTCGAGCAGGCGGCCATAACCTGTCGGGTTCGGCGGACGGAAGCCGATGACCACGACCGCGGCACCATCGGCGAGCTTTTGCCGCGCCGTCGCCAGCGATTCGGCCTCGACCAGCGGCGTATCGCCGAACATCACCAGCACATCGTCATGGCCGCGTGCGATCGCCTGTCGTGCAGCCAGCACCGCATGCGCGGTGCCCAGGCGTTCGGTCTGGACGAAAACCTCGGCCCCTGGCGCAAATCTCTCTGCCGCCGCCTTCACCTCGTCGCCGCCATGGCCAACGACCAGCGCCAACCCGTCGGCACCTGCGGCCTCGGCCGTCCGCGCGACATGCGCCACCATCGGCAGCCCGGCGATCTGGTGCAGCACCTTGGGGCTGGTGCTCTTCATCCGGGTGCCCTCGCCGGCGGCAAGGATGATCGACAGGCAGGTTCTCGAGGTCATGGCGGCGTCCGGATTGGAAGAAGGCGGCTGGAATCGGCCACCTTTCTAGCATTGCTGGCAATCGCCTCCAATGCACACCGATTTCGACGGTTTGAAGGATCAGCCGAGCTGGCCGAGCACCGGAAAGCGCTCCAGCAGCCAGTAGGATGCCGTCTGGATGCCGCCGGTCAGGAACAGCACGCCGGCCACGACCAGAAGCCCGCCGATCACCTTTTCGACCTTGCCGAGATGCACGCGGAATTTGATGAGGAAGCGCATGAAGGCACCCGAGAACATCGCCGCGATCAGGAACGGAATGCCGAGCCCGAGCGAGTAGACGGCGAGCAGAGCCGCGCCCTCGCCCACCGTCTCGCGGCCGCCGGCCAGCGTCAGGATCGGCCCCAGCACCGGCCCGATGCAAGGAGTCCAGCCGAAGGCGAAGGCGAGGCCCATGAGATAGGCGGCCAAATTGCTCGCCGGCTTGCCCTGCGACTGGAAGCGCGCCTCGCGCGATAGCATGGGAATGCGCAACAGGCCGAGGAAGTTGAGACCCATCAGGATGATCAGTACGCCCGCCGCCATGGCCAGCGGCTCCTGCCAGGTGCGCAGCAACTGCCCGATGGTCGAGGCGCCGGCGCCAAGCGCCACGAACACCGTAGTGAAGCCGAGGACGAAGGAACCTGACGCCGCAAGCAGTGCGCCGCGCGCCCGCGAAACCGTTGCCACGCCGCCGTCTGCCTTGAAATCGTCGACCGAAACGCCGGCCATGTAGCAGAGATAGGGCGGCACCAGCGGCAAGACGCAGGGCGACAGGAACGACAGGGCGCCTGCCCCCAATGCGCTGAGATAACCGATGTCCAGTACCATGCCATGCTGCTCCGCGGATCTTCCGGCGCCGCATATAGCGGGCCGTCGTGCTCCGCACCAATCACCATTCCGTGGCAAGTCGTCGCCGAGCGGCAAAAACCCTCCGGCGACGCATCGCATCGGTCAATCGATCATTCGTGGATGGTGTATTCGCCCAGCTCGCAGAGATTCTGGGTGTCTTCGGTGGTGTCGAGATCGGAACTTTCCTCGAACTCGAAGCGCATGTCGTACTCGCAGGTGCGGCGACCATCGGCGATGGTGATGCTCATGCTCTCGCCCGGGGCTAGCGTGTCACGGCCGAAAATGTCGTCTTCCCACTGGTCGACGCCCACCGGCGAGGCATAGAAATTCGTCAGCACCGACGACGTGCCGTTCTTGAGCGAAAACACCAGATCTTCGGCCTGGGCTATGGCGGGCAGTGCCGAAACAGCGAGAACGGAGGCAACGGCAAGTTTCAAAAGGCTATGCATAAATGTATGTCCATATCGATGGGCAGCCCGGTATTGGGCGCCATGCTCTAGCAGCGGCATATGCGCCCAGCAATATCGTCGCCGGGCAATATTCCACCACTAGGGCGACCGTCAGGGCCTGTCCTGGACGGAACATTTAACAGGCTGTTTGCAGCGGTGTTTTTCCGGTTGACCCGACCCGGCACTCTCCCTATGTTCCGCCGCAATTTCCGGGTCGCCTCGCGGCCTTCGGGAGCGCGTAGCTCAGCCGGTAGAGCAACTGACTTTTAATCAGTAGGTCCAGGGTTCGAATCCCTGCGCGCTCACCACAATCGCTAACGCGATTTCAACGCCTCGCCCGCCACCTTGGCGCCATCGGCGCCCTCTCTGGCCTGTGCGCGGATCAGGCGGCCGTAGACGATGAAGCGGTTGTGGTCGCCGCGCAAAACACCTCCGATGAAAGTCGGCAACTATGCATCTGCCGACGACGCTACGCTTGATTACTACAAAGAGAGATTGAGCAACGTCTCTCTGGCATTCGGTGGAGCAGCAGTTGGGCTTGCCGCGTCTTCGACCTTCTACAGAGCTACACGGGTCAGCAACATCGTTTGCTCTAAAGCCCAAGTGACACTGACGAACAAGGGCTCGTCGGTCGGCGCTGCGGTCATCAGCGGCCTCCCGTACTCATCGATCGCCGGATACGCGTTGTCAGTCGATGCAAACAATATGACATCTGAGGTCGGCGACACGCACCTTGTCGCGCTCTCCACTGGTTCAACCATCGGCCCGCCGGCGTTCGCACAGCACTGACGAATGCGGATTTCACGAATGCTTCCTTGTTGGAGATCTCAGGTTCTTTCCAACCGACAATGCGGCGGCGTAGTGCAAGCATCGATTGAAGATTGGTCACCTGTTCGTGCGAAGATAGGTGGCACGCACCAATCTCCTCTGATAGCTGGGTAGTTGCCACAATTGAGGGAGCTAGATTTTTGCGGCGGGCACTATTCCTGCATACCCAGAAGACGGCTGGGACCTCAATCCAGCATATTGCTCGGCAATTTTACGGGCCCGACAATGTAACCAGCCACGCAGATTATGAGGAGTTGGGCGTCGCGGCGTGCGGCACCCTTGACTTCGTTTCCGGGCATTTCGGGTACGAATTCGCCAGACCCTTGATGCCTGATCGGTATTGCTTCACGTTTCTGCGCGATCCCATTGAGCGGGTATTGTCCCTCTACTCCTTCAGCGCAGGACGTCCCGCCGGGGAATCGCCATTTTACGATGTAGCCCGCGAAGAAGGGCTGGAAGCGTTTCTCAGGCTCGCACACTGCCCTGAGCCGGTCTACCGAGAGATGTTCTGGAACCACCAGACGTGGCAGCTCGCGTATGGCCGTGGTGCCGAATTTGCCGACAAGCCGTCCAGGGTGGTCGATGAGTTCGATGGTACCGAGATGTTGGCAATGGCCAAACTCCACCTCAGTACCTTTGACTATATCGCTTTCGTGGAACGATTTGACGATGACGCTGCGGCCATCTTCAAGGCCTTGGGATGTGGAAAGGTTGAGTTGGTTCGCGCTAACTCCAGCGCAAACAGACCTAGTACCGAAGGGCTGCCGCAAGCAACGATGGACCTGCTGTTAGAGTTCACGGCCCTCGACAGGGAACTTTATCAATACGGGTTGGACCTCAGGAAATCCTACAAGCCAAAAGGGCTTATCCAGAGGATCTTCGGCTTCTAGGATAAACCCGCGAGCACGGTGCGGATAGCATCCAAATCCGTCTCAGCTTCCACTTTTGCCAGTTTCGTCGAGACATTCGGGATGTATGGGTCCCCCTCCATGGTGGAGGGGCTGAGGATCACCGAATAATCGTGACTGCACGCGGCTGTAAGGTTGAATAGCCACCTCTCGGGCGTCCCGCTGTCGCCCCAATAACCGACCCAGTGCTCAGGCATCAAGTCGATGATCTGCGCGCCTGGTGGCGTAAAGACCATATTGGCAAAAGCCGAGCCGTGGTTGCCGGCAATGATCCTGGTGCTTGCAAATAGGTTGATCTGCTCGCGGAAGCTTAGGCTTGCCGGGCCGATAATCTCGAACCCGGCATCAACGAACAACGCAATAACGTCTGCCTCATTCTTGGCTGTCCGGGGCGAGTATGCACCTTCGCGCGACAGGTAGATGCGGCGCGAGTGATCGACTTCGTCTGATGGTTTGGCTAGTTTCCTTAACGCGTCCATAGATGTGGGGCTGGGCAAGAAGCAATTGGTTGCGGTCACAGTGCTGGGCATCACCATATGGCGGAACCGCACAGTTCCTTGAGCCCGCAATATCTTGCTTTCGTCGAACCCGACATCGGCCAGCGCATTGCTCGCCCACGCCGGCAGGAAGTCGGGGACCAGTACCTTCAGACCTTCGCGCCTAATCTGATCGCTTAGAAGTGCGATCGCACAGAGTCCGTCCAGCACGAAGTGCCCATAGGCGCCGCAAGAACGGTGAAATACATGGATGACACGATCAGGCACGGTGGACGTGGCCGCATTCTGAACCCGCCGCGGCAGATCTTCCAATGTCGTGTCAACAAAGTAGCTGGCAATATGTCGAGCCGTTTCGTCTATGCGACCATCGTTCAGAACGACCAGACCTGAGCTGGTGTCCAGGACGCAATTCGCTAGATGCCTGAAAGAGATGTCTCGCGATTGATAGCCGTCTTGCTCGAAAAGCGACCGAAGGCGACGCTCTCGTTCTGAGCCGATATTGGCGACGATGCGGGCCGACCTGTGGGGAACAATGTCCGCCGAGCTTTCAATCTGCTGCGGCTGAGAGGCGTCATGGGTCGGCTTGAAAAAAGCGGATATGTGCGACAGCAGCCCCATTAGATGGCATCATGCATAGTAAGTGTCGCCCACGCTCTTCGGGGGTAAATCTATCAGTTAGGCGAATGTCGCTCAATGACCGGAATGACTCTCCGACAGTCAACCTGACCCATGCGACTTCTATCAGGCGACAGACGCCGCAGCGTGGTCCCGCTCCATGGTGGACAAGCTGACTTTACCAATGCCACGGCGCTGATTATATCCTTGCGCATCACTACGGAGGCGGGCGGGGAAATTGAATAGTCGAAGGCTGGAGGGCCTTGATACTCTGCGAGGGATGGCAGCGCTATCGGTAGCTGTTTTCCACACCGTCGTACTGCGGGAACTAATTCCATTTGACAGTATCCCCGATTGGTTCAAGGCGCTCTATATTGCTGTCCCGCTCTTCTTCGCAATATCAGCGTTCTCTCTCAGCACTCGATACAATGGGAGTCTAAATCGGGCTTCTGATTGTTGGCATTTTTATCTGAGGCGTTTTTTCCGGATCGCACCGCTATTCTACCTAATGGTTGCCGCCTGGATCTTGACCTACTCCTATTTGTGGCAGCAATGGAAAACACCGCCAATCGAGGACATCGTCCTTAATCTGACTTTCGTGTTCAATTTCCTGCCCGAGAAAGTCGGCAGCATCGTTCCTGCCGGATGGTCTCTGGGCACGGAAATGGTCTTCTACGCCTTCTTCCCGGTCCTGCTTTTCGTGATACGAAATGTCTGGACAGGGGTGGTTGCCTTAATCTTCTTTTCGGCAGTGGCGGTTTTTGCCGGCATCATATTCACACCGTTGCCCAACACATTTGCGTGGTTCTCCGCTGTATGCCAGGCCCCGTTCTTCGTCGCAGGCATCGTGTTGTTTCACATGTTCCGGCAAATGGAAGGCTGGTCGCAACAGGCTCGTAAGTGCACCGCACTGGGCCTGCTCATCTCGTCGCCGGCGCTGCTTGTGCTGCTTTCTGAGCTAGGCGGCCATTCGATTGTTTTCGATGGGTGGCACCCTTGGCCACATCTGACTGGTGCGGCCTTGCTGCCCCTCGTCCTCGCTTTTGCGTTGCATCCATTTCGGCTCGTTGTGAATCGGGTCACTGTGTTTTTCGGTGAGATCAGTTATGGAATCTATCTTATCCATCCTGTGGCTATTGTTTTAGTAGGGCGGCCAATTCAGACCAGCATGGAAGGACAACCCCAGTGGTTGATCCTTCTCTCTGTCGTGGCTGGCGTTCTGACGACCGCGATCATTTTGGCATCTGCTACGTACTATGGGTTTGAACGGCGCATCAGTCGTTGGCGGCCTCGCGCAAGGCGCGCCACAATCGAAACGGCGTCAGAACCGGCCGCTGCGTAATTGACCTTGCTCATATCGAATTAGAGGTCACCCGCGGCCGACCACCCACAATGGAGCCACACATGGCTGATCGTTTGGAGGTCAGAACTTGTAGGCGACGCCAAAGCGTACATCGTGGGTTTTGAGGTCGACTGATTGGAGTGTATTTACGGGAGGATATGTGGTCGCGCTTGCGCGTCCGAAATCGCTGTAACGATACTCGAGGCGCATCACTAGCTGATCAGTCGCCGCGTACTCAGCGCCGCCACCCAACGTCCAGCCGGCCAACACATCACGTACCTGGCCATGATACATGCCGCGGGAGCTATTCGTATCTGCCTTCGCGATAGCTAACCCACCCGCGATGTAAGGTAGGACGCGGCCGACAGAGTACCCCAGCCGGGCACGAACAGCACCGGTCCATTCCACATCGGTTTCTGCGGTTGCAGCTCCGTCAGGGATGCCAGCAGCGTTGACTGAAAGATCTGGTCCACCCTGCAAGTTAGTCCAAGCGATATCCCCTTCCACGCTTACGATGATCTTATTGGGGAACTGATGGTTAAAGCCGACATAGGCACCACCCACAAAACCATTGATATCATTGTGGGTGAACGGGAACAGTGTCGCGGAGTGTGTGACGTGGTCCGCATCCCCCCAACTGTGGCCCGCCTGCACGCCGATATAAGCGCCCGACCAGTCATAGACCTGATCCTGTCCGGCGGCCGCTCCGACGTTGAGTGCAAGCACACCCGCTGCAAGCAGTAGATTTTTCATGAGTCCCCCCAAGTAAGTTCCTTGGGTCGGGTAACACACTCCCTGCAATCTGAAAAGGAACCACCATGGACAGAACCGCTCCCACCGGAGCGGCGCTTCTGCTCGACTTTATCGGCGGCATTGAAGCGCCTCGCGGCTACGACACGATCTATGGCAACAACCAGGGCAAACTCCTGAAGCCGCTGACCACGATGAGGCTCGGCGACATCATCGACGAGCAGAAGAACTGGACCAGGCGCTTCAGGTCGTCAGCCTCCGGCCGCTACCAGTTCATGCGGGCCACGCTGATCGACCTGTCGAAGGAGCTTAACCTGTCCGGTGCTCAGGTCTTCAGCGCCGATTTCCAGGACCGGCTTGGCTATCACCTGCTCAAGCGCCGCGGCTATGAGGCATTCATGGCCGGGAAGATCGGTCGCACCGAGTTCGGCAAGCGGCTGGCGCAGGAATGGGCCTCGCTGCCGGTTCTGACGGCGACACAGGGCGGAAGCCGCAAGGTTTCGCGCGGCCAGTCCTTCTATGCCGGCGACGGCCTCAACAAATCCCTGGTCAAGCCTGAGACGGTCGAGGCGCTGCTTGATCGCGTGAAGCTGACGCTCTTGGGCGCCGAGGGCACCGCCCCGAAACCCGCCAGCACTGCCGAGGATGCTCGCAGGGCGCAAGAACAGCAGGCAAAGCAGCCGACCAAGCCTGCATCCCGCGAACCTGCCAAGGGCTTGGCCTTCTGGCTGCAACTCATCGGCAAGTCGATTGCCGCGCTCTTTTCCAGGATAGGACACTGACATGCGCAAGTATTCGAAATTCTTCGTCGCGGCGTTCGGCATCGGGGCGTTGATCGGTCTGCGGCACTTCGCGGTCGACATCCCCGGTCTCGATGCGGTCGTGCGTGACCTGATCGTCGGTGCTCTGGTTGCCGGCGGCGTCTATCAGATCCCCAACCAGTCGGCGGGCCAGTGACATGACGGCGCTGCTCCTTTCGTTCCTCTCCAACCCGACGCTGCTGGCTATCATGGCCGGCATCCTTGGCGCACTCGGCTGGGGCTTCAAGCAGCGGCTCACCGGTGCACGGCTCGAACGCGAGAAGCACGCCGCCGAGGAAGCCAAGGCCCGCGACATCCGCGACGAGGTGCAGAACGACGTCGGTGCCATGCCGGCCGATCAGGTGCGCGCCGAACTCGCCAGGAGGGCCAGCAAATGAAGCGCCGGCTCGCCGACATCATCACCCGCATCCTGCTGCTGATTGTCGTCCTGACCGGCTTGTCGGCCTGCACGACGGCAAAGGGGAGCTTCTGCGAGATCGCGCCGGATCTCAGCTACCGCCAACAGGTCTACGACGCCATGAACGACGGCGAGGCCGCGCGGCACCTGGCCTATCTCAAGACCGGCGAAAGGCTGTGTGGGTGGAAGCTATGACGGCCACGGTTCTCATCATACCCATCAACGATGCCCTGCTGATCGGCTTCGGCCTGTTCATGGGCTGGCTGACTGCAAGGGCGGTGAAATGAGCGAACGGACAACGGAGATGGACGGCGATCTGCTTTCTCGTGTGGTGTCATTGGAGCATCAGACGGCGGCCAGCGACAGGCGGCTGTCGAACCTCGAAGCTTGGCAGCGTCAAAGCGACATCGCCGACGCGCGCAAGGACGAGCAGTTCAAGCACATGGATATGCGGTTCTCGACGCTGGACGCCAAGATCGACGGTGTGAGCGGCACCCTCAACTGGATTGCCAAGCTGGTCATCAGCGGCATCATCCTGGCCATCGTCGCCTTCATGATGGGCGGAGGCTTCAAACTGCCCTGACCAATATGCACTATCTGCATATTGCCCCGCTGGCTCCGGCCAGCGGGGCTTTTTGTCATTCATCGTTGAGCTGATCGAACAACTCCTTGTCGGCGGAAAGCTCGGTAGGCGGAAACGCTGCAACCCTTGCCCTCAGATCCGAAGTTCGATCCCATAGCGTCCCTTGCGGCTGCATCGACTGCAATGCTTGCGCAACCGCCTCGTTGTTGGGCTCTGCCTCGCACCTCAGCGTGTTGATCTGTCGGGCATCGACCAACTGATCTCGACCACGAGTTTGCGCCGAAGGGCGTCGGCGTAGTCACCGACGGAGTCGGGGCTGACCACGAAGGCGCCGGGCCCGCCGATGACATTTTCCGCAAAATAGTCGGTGAGGTCCCTTGCCACGCCACGCGTGAAGGCGGGCATGGCGATGGCATTGATCGTGTAGCCATTCCTGATCGCCCGCAACCTGCTGAGTGCAACAGGAAGGCCGTCATTGTTGGTGCCGTTGGCGGAGATGTCTATGACCCTTCTCCCGGCATGCCCGGAATACTGCTCGAAAAGCATGCGGCTTAGGTCGATGGCAAACGAAATCGAGGTGCTGCAATTCCTGAGGCAGCCCCGGCCGCTATCGCCATCGCGACTGATGATTGTCGCGGCAGCCTGTGCGTCACCGGGGTTGCAGATCGACGTCCACGGAAGCACGGTGCGGACGTGTCCCGGCCCGGCCCATTCGAAATAGGTGATGGCGATGCACCCGAAGGTGCCTCTTGCGATCGCCGCAATGACCTCGGGCGCCATCAGGGCGTCTGCATGGCCCTGGCGCTGCATGTCCGCCGTCGCTGCGTCGATGGACGCGGACACGTCGACGGCGAAAACGATGGCTGTGTCCACATTGGTGGCATGTGCGGGGCTCGTCGAGACGGCGAGAACCGCAGACAATCTGGCAAGAAACGCGCCCACAGGCTCCACTCCTACGTAGCACATGGAACGGCCTCTCGGGCCGGCCTGGCCCAAGAGGCGATCCGCGGTGATGTCGGTTGCGCGTCAGCTTCCGGATTTTTTCTTCAGTTCGGCAACGGTCTTGGAGACCTTGTCGCCGGCGCTCATCTTCTTGAGCTCGGAGTCATAATAGCCGTATTTCTTGTCTTTTTCGCCGCTCCAGAATGTCATGTATTTCTTGCCGACCCGATACCAGGCCCAGCAGTCCCCACCAGTATTGGACTTTCCGTCCTTGACCGATGTCCGCTTGAGTTTGCCGCATACCTCGTTGCCGTTGACGGTCCATTTGCCCTCTCCAAACCAGCTCTTGTCCTTGCCATGCATGAGAAAGGTGCTGTCCGGCGCGAAGTAGGCACGGCTCCTGCTCCAATTGGCCGACTTGCCCGAATAGAGTTCGCGGACCTCCGAAGCGGTCAGCGGCACGGCATCCTTGGGGAGCTCCTCCGCCCAGCCAACGAGAGGGATCAGCGCAACCACCAAGGCAGACAGTCCGATGATGCTCTTGCTCATGGGATCCTCCTGTGAAGGCTCATGAGAATCCGTCACCTTGACGGGACCCGAAACACCCAAATGGGTTACGTCATCGGCAAGGTACCTGCCATGTTGGCCGTCAGCGCCACCAGTTCCCCCTGCCGGTGCGTTCCGGTCTTGGCGAAGATCATCTTCATGTGCGCGCGCACCGTCTCCTTGGAGAGATGGAGGCTTTCAGCGATCGTTCCTGGCCCGGCACCAGTAGCCAGCAGCACCGCGATCTTCGTCTCTGCCGGCGTCAGGCTGAATGCGCCCCGTAGCTGATCCGACGTCGTCCGCGGGCGATCCTCGAAATTCTTGACGATGACGATGGCGCTGGTCGACTGGAACACATCCCCGATGATCCCCGCCGTCGGCAACGCCTCCACGAGCAACGGCCGTTTCGGATCCCGCCGGATTGCCACGGCGTGGCTTGCATCAAGGCTCGAAGGACGGCGATGGGTGATCGCCTGGTGAACCAGCTTGCGCAATTCCAGCTCGCTTGCATGATTGGCCGCCCTGAGCCGGCGCCCGGAAAGATACAAGCCGTCACCGAGAACCCGCTCGGCGATGCTGTTGTGGCTGAGCACATTGCCGACGCAATCCAGCAGGAAGGCTGCGCATGACAGCGCTTCCAGGGTCGCCAGCGCGGTTCGCCCCTGCGCCAGGGCCAGGGTTTCCGACAGCGATATCATCCGGCGAAAATGCGGAGCGATCCTGGCAAGGATCCTTGAATCCTCCGTCGTAAAATGCCCCTGCCCCTTGGCACGCAGCATCGGCACTGCCCAAAGCTCGCCGTGCACCTTGAGCCCCACCATTGCGAAGCCCGGCAGGCCGAACGCCATGTAGAGTTCGTTGTAGTGGCGCAGTCGTCGACGTTCCTCGTCCGTGGCAAGGTCGTGTTCCGTAACGACAGTGCGTCCTGCACGCAGCAGCGGCATGCCGCGCTCGGCCCGGTAATGCCCGAGATACCAGCGGTTCTTGATGTATTCGGACAGCAAGTCGCCATAGTCTCGGGAACTCGGCATTTCCGTGAAATCGCGGGCCGGGTTGCGAGGGTCGTTGGCGCGTGCGTCCGGATTGCTGGGGTAGAACATCATGCAGGCGGCGTTCAATGAGCGCGCAAGTCCGTGCAGCGTGTCCGTCCACCTCGCAGGGTCAAACACCGCTTCGTAACAAGCGTCTATGTCGCGCTCAATGCGGTTGTCCAGCATCATGCCGGACCCCCTCTCGCTCTCCGCGCCTCCTCAAAGCCGCACAGCCAAGGTACCACACACACCCGGATGGCTACAGAGCGATTGCAGGCCGGCAAGCATGATTCCGCGCCAATATTCGCCAGTCGCGGCACAAAACGAACCGCCGGCCATTATTTCCACGTGAAAGGCTGACAGCTCGCACTATTGGCTGCCAGGTGTCGGCCGAGGAACATTTGCCCGTTGGCGCCGTTTACCTCTACAAGCGGACGCCACACTACGAGGAGACCATCATGAAGAAAGTTATGTCAGGCTTGATGGCAACGGCCATTGCCGCATCGTTTGCGATTGCGTCAATCGTGCCGGTTGCCGCCGCACCCGCCTACTATCCCAAGGCGCCGCAGGCCGACACTGCCATCCAGCAGGTCCAGTATGACAACTACTGGAAGAAGCGTCGCGCCATGCGCGTCGAACGCAGCGACAGTGCCAGCCATTTCCGCACGCCGCGTCGCGGCTTCTACAGGGACCGTGGCGACGTGGTCTATTTCAACGGTCATCGCGGCTACCGTGACTACCGCCCCGGCTATCGCCGTCACAACGACTTCTGGTTCCCGGCCGGCGCATTCATCGCCGGTGCGATCATCGGCGGCGCCATCGCCAACCAGCCGCAGCCGCGCTACGTCCAGCCGAGCCGCTACGGCAATTCGCATGTGCAGTGGTGCTACGACCGTTACCGGTCCTACCGGGCCTCGGACAACACGTTCCAGCCCTACAACGGGCCGCGCCAGCAGTGCTATTCGCCTTACTGACTGAGGCGTAGCAGTCGAACGGAACCCGCGCTCACAAGGGCGCGGGTTTTTTCGTTTCGACAAGCTGGACATCGGATTCCGCGCAAATCTTGCGAATGCTCGGAATGTCGCAGTGGTCGGTGATGAAAGTGTCCATTTGCGACAGGTGCGCAATACGCACCGGCGCCGTGCGCTCGAACTTGGTCCGGTCCGACACCAGTATGACATGACGGGCATTGGCGATGATCGCCTGCGCCACCTTCACCTCGCGAAAATCGAAGTCCAAAAGCGCGCCGTCATGGTCGATCGCCGAGGCGCCGATGACCGCATAGTCGACTTTGAACTGGCGAATGAAATCGACCGCCGCCTCGCCGACGATGCCGCCGTCCGAGCCGCGCACCACCCCGCCAGCGATCACCACCTCCATGTCAGGATATACCCGCATCCTGTTGGCAACATTGATGTTATTGGTGATGACCATCAGTCCCTTATGGTCGAGCAGCGCCTTTCCGACGGCTTCGGTGGTGGTGCCGATATTGACGAACAGCGAGGCGTTGTCGGGAATGATACGCGCCGCCGCCTGGCCGATGGCATCCTTCTCGTCGGCCGCGATCTTGCGCCGCGCCTCGTATTCCAGGTTCTCGATGCCCGAGGGGAACAGCGCCCCGCCATGGATTCGGCTCAGCAGGCGCTGGTCGCAGAGGTCGTTGAGATCCTTGCGGATGGTCTGCGGCGTGACCTGGAAATGTGCCGCCAGGTCGTCGACCAGCACGCGCCCATTGTCCTTGGCAAGCTGGATGATTTCCGACTGGCGCGGCGAAAGATACATTTCGGCATTCCCCTCATTTCGTTTTGACGGACGATAGGGGAAAACGAAAGCACTGAAAAGGCGCTTCGAAAGCAAAGGCGAAGCACCTTCCCCGATCGCCGGCCGCCCTCAGCCGGCGCGGGCGATCTCGGTGATCACTTCGAATGCGTGGTCGACGTCGGCCTCCGTCGCCTCGAATTGCCCTGCCTGGAAGCGGATCACCGCGCGTCCGTCGAGGCGTGTCTGGGTCAGGTAGATCCGGCCATCGCGATTGATGCGCTCGACAAGGTCGAGATTGTGCTGGTCGAGATCGGCGGCGGCACCGGGTACATGGCGGAACGAGAACAGCGACAGCATCGGCTCGCTGCTGATCTCGAAACCGGGCTCGCGCCGCAGCCGTTCGGCCAGCTTCTCGCTCCACGCGACATGGTTGCGGATCATCGTCCGCAGGCCTTCAAGCCCATGCGCACGCAGCAGGAACCACAGCTTCAGCGCCCGGAACCGCCGGCCGAGCGGCACCGACCATTCGGAGTAGTTGATGATGCCGTCGTGGCCGTGCGTCTTGAGATAATCCGGGCGGATGGCAAGCGTCCTGACCAGGCTTTCAGGGTCGCGGATGAACTGGATCGAGCAGTCGAACTGTGCCCCCAGCCATTTGTGCGGATTGAAGACGATCGAATCGGCGCCCTCCACCCCGGTCCAATAGTGGCGGAACTCGGGACAGATCATTGCCGAGCCGGCCCAGGCGGCGTCGACATGCAGGTAGAGGCCTTCACGCTCGGCAATCCTGGCGACGGCGGCAATGTCGTCGGTGCCGCCGACACTGGTGCCGCCGACGCAGGCGATGATGCCAGCCGGCAGGAAGCCAGCGGCACGGTCTTCGACAATCGCCCGTTCGAGTGCCTCCGTCGCCATGGCGCGGTTGGGCCCTGCCGTCGCAATGCGCACCAGATTGTCCTCGCCGACGCCCGAGACCCAGATGGCGCGATCGATCGACGTGTGCACCTGATCGGAGCTGTAGATGCGCAGCCTTGGCTGCCCGGAAAGCCCTGCCTTGTTGCCCTGCCAGGCCAGCGCGCGTTCGCGCATTGTCAGCACGGCGGCGAGCGTGGCCTGCGACGCGGAATCCTGGATCACGCCGGTGAAGCCGTCAGGCAGGCCAAGCGCCTGGCGCATCCAGTCCACCACGCGGGTCTCGAGCTCGGTCGCCGCCGGCGAGGTTTGCCAGAGCATGCACTGGGCTGCCATGGCGCTGACCAGATATTCCGCCACCACCGACACGGGCGCAGCGTTGGCCGGGAAATAGGCGAAGAAGCGCGGATGCTGCCAGTGCGTCATGCCGGGCACGATGGTCGCCTCGAAATCGGCGAAGATATCTTCCATCGGCTCGGCTTGTTCGGGCGCACTGGCCGCGACCGCGCCGAAAATGCTTCCCGGTTTGACATCCGGCCGCACCGGTCGGTCACGTAGCCCGGTGCGGTAGTCCACGCCCCATTCGGCCGCCTTCACCGACCAATGGCGAAACTCGTTGTTGTCCATGGTCGTCCTCCGACGTGAAATAGGGCGCTGGCCGACTACTCGATGAAATCAGGCAGGCTCTGGAACGCTGCTTTCAGCGCATCCGACCAGCCTTCGGAAACACTCCTGTAATAGGGATCGTCAGCGCCGATCCGCCTTTTCAGGCCGATCTTCAGGCTGTCCTTTTCATAAAAGGCGAGATCGAGCGGCAGGCCGACCGAAAGGTTCGATTTCAGCGTCGAATCGAACGAAACCATCAAAAGCTTCACCGTTTCGGCAAAGCTCATCTTGCGGTCATAGGCGCGCACGATGATCGGCTTGCCATACTTGGTCTCGCCGATCTGGAAGAACGGCGTGTCGTCGCTGCATTCGATGAAATTGCCTTCCGGATAGATCATGAACAGCCTGGGTTCGCTGCCCTTGATCTGGCCACCGAGGATGAACGAGGCGTTGAACGCCGAATCCGCCGTCTGTCCGGCGGGAGCCGACTGCGAGATCACTTCCTTGACCGTGTCGCCGACCAGCCGCGCGATCTGGAACATCGAAGGTGCTTCGAGCAGCGTAGGCGCCCGATCGGCCACAGCCTTGGTCCGCTCGTCGAGGAGGCTGACCACGGCTTGCGTCGTGGCGAGGTTGCCGGCCGACATCAGCACGACCACGCGCTCGCCCGGCTGCTCCCAGATACGCATCTTGCGAAAGGTCGAAATACTGTCGACCCCGGCATTGGTGCGCGTGTCCGACATGAACACCAGTCCGCGATCAATCTTCAGGCCAACGCAGTAAGTCATCGATTCCGGTCCGCTTGCTCGCCGGATTACTGCTCTACAGTGATGTGGACTGCAAGCCGTTCCTGCGCCCGACCGATCAGGATGCCCGAAATCGGCATCGCCTCGCGATAATCCCGGCCCACCGCGACGCGCACATAGCGCTCGTCGGGCGAAATGCCGTTGGCGGCGTCGAAGCCGACCCAGCCGAGCCCGTCGACATAGGCTTCCGCCCAGGCGTGGCTCGCCACCTGCTCCACCGTGTCGTCCATCATCAGGTAGCCGCTGACATAGCGTGCCGGGAAACCCGTCAGCCGGGCGCAGGCGGCAAACACATGGGCATGGTCCTGGCAGACGCCGGTGCCTTTTTCCAGCGCCTGTTCGGCGGTCGTTCGGGTATCGGTGGTACCGGTCACGTAGGCGATGCGGTCCCGGATCGTCGCCATCAGCGCGTGCAGCCGCTCCAGTCCGCCGCCCTCGCCCATGCCGGCGACGAGTTGGCGGATAGACGCGCCCGGCGCCGTCAGCGGCGTCTCATGCTGGAAAAGCCACAGTGGCGCAAAACCGCGGTGCGGCCCGGACACGCCCGCCACATCGTTGGTCTCGACCTCGCCTTCGGCCACCACGCTGATCGTATGCGGGTCGCTGTCGATGCTGAGAAGCCGCGTGTCGTTGCCGAACTGGTCGAGGAAGCGCACCTCCTCGCGCGCACCCTCGACGCGCAGCGACCAGGTCAGCACGGTCTGCGCCGGCCCGCTGACCGGCCACAGCCGCAACCGCTGCAAGCCATAGCGGATCGGCTCGTCATAGTTGTATTCCGTGCGGTGTGTAACCTTGAGCCGCATATGATTGTCGCCTCAGTAGAAGCCGAAATCCTGGGCGACCTGATCGCCCAACCGGTTATTGTCGGTGATGAAATCGGCCAGGAATTCGTGCAGGCCGGCTTCGAAGATGTCCTTGATCTCGGTGCCGCGCAGCTTGGCATAGGTCCGCTCTGCGATCTCCTGCGCCGGGTGCCGCGCGCCATAATCCTCGCCGAGAAATTTGAGATGTTCGGCCAGGAAACGATAGCTGAAGGTCAGCGAACGCGGCATGCGCACGTTGAGGATCAGGTACTCGGCGATGTTGGTCGGCTTGTATTCGGCCTCGTAGACCCAGCGGTAGGACCGGTGTGCCGCCACCGACCGCAGGATCGACTCCCACTGATAGTTGTCGAGCGACGAGCCCACCCACGATACCGACGGCAGCAGCACGTAATATTTGACGTCGAGGATGCGCGCCGTGTTGTCGGCGCGTTCGACATAGGTGCCGAGCTGGGCGAAGTCGAAGATCTCGTTACGCAGCATGGTGCCGTAGAACGAGCCGCGGATCAGCGCCGTTTCGCGCTTGATGGCGTCGAGCACGCCGGGCAATTCGCGCTGGTCGATCGGGCTGGCCAGCACGCGCTTCAGCGACATCCAGGCTTCGTTGATGCTCTCCCAGGTTTCCCGGGTCAGCGCGGTGCGCACCATGCGGGCATTGTTGCGCGCGGTCTCGATCGCCGCCACCGCGCTCGACGGGTTCGACATGTCGCGCAACAGGAAGTCGGCAACGTTTTCGGATGTATAGTCGCTGTGCTTGTCGGCAAAGGAGGTTGCGGCTCCCGCCGAAAGCAGCACCGATTTCCATTCCTCCGAGGCGTCCTGGCTGCGGGTCAGCGCGATGCGCAGGCCGGCATCGATCAGCCTCGCCATGTTTTCGGTCCGCTCAATGTAGCGGTTCATCCAGTAGAGGCCGTTGGCGGTGCGTCCCAGAAGCATGAACTGTCAGCGTCCCCTTAGTCGTCCAAAACCCAAGTGTCTTTGGTTCCGCCCCCCTGCGATGAGTTGACGACAAGGGAGCCCTCCTTCAGGGCCACGCGCGTCAAGCCACCCGGCACGATGCGTATACGGTCCGAAACCAGCACGAACGGCCTGAGGTCGACATGGCGTGGCGCCAGGCCCTTCTCGGTCAGGATCGGGCAGGTCGACAGCGACAGTGTCGGCTGGGCGATGTAGTTCGACGGCCTGGCTGCGAGCTTCTTGGAAAACTCCTCGCGCTCCTTCTTGCTCGCCGCCGGCCCGACCAGCATGCCGTAGCCGCCAGAACCGTGCACTTCCTTGACCACCAGCTCGGCGAGATGCTCCTGGACGTATTTCAGGCTGTCAGGCTCCGAGCAGCGCCATGTCGGGATGTTGCCGAGGATCGGCTTGCGGCCGGTATAGAACTCGATGATCTCGGGCATGTAGGAATAGATCGCCTTGTCGTCGGCGATGCCGGTGCCTGGCGCGTTGGCGATGGTGATGTTGCCGGCGCGGTAGACGTCCATGATGCCGGGCACGCCGAGCGCCGAGTCCGGCTTGAAGGTCAGCGGATCGAGATAGGCGTCGTCGACGCGGCGATAAAGCACGTCGATCTGCTTGTAGCCCTCGGTGGTGCGCATCGCCACGCGCCCGTCGACGACGCGAAGATCCTGTCCCTCGACAAGCTGCACGCCCATCTGGTCGGCCAGGAACGCATGTTCGAAATAGGCCGAGTTGAAGCTGCCCGGCGTCAGCACCGCAATCGTCGGCGCGCCGCTGACCCCGTTCGGCCGCACCGCCGCCAGCGACTGCCTGAGCAACTGGGGATAGTTCTCGACCGGGTGCACCTTGATGCGCTGGAACAGCTCGGGAAAGAGCTGCAGCATCGTCTCGCGGTTCTCCAGCATGTAGGAGACTCCGGACGGCGTGCGCGCATTGTCCTCGAGCACGTAGAACTCGTTCTCGGAGATGCGCACGACGTCGACGCCGATGATGTGGGTGTAGACCCCCGCCGGCGGTCTGACCCCGATCATCTCCGGCAGGAACGCCTCGTTGGTGGCGATCAGATCGCGTGGCACGCGGCCTGCGCGCAGGATCTCCTGGCGATGGTAGATGTCGTCGAGAAAGGCGTTCAGCGCCTGGACGCGCTGCTCGATGCCTTGCGTCAGCCTGCGCCATTCGTTGCCGGAGATGATCCTCGGCACGATGTCGAACGGGATCAGCCGTTCGGAGGCCTCCTGCTCGCCATAGACGGCGAAGGTGATGCCGGTCTTGCGGAAAACCCGCTCGGCATCGCGCATCTTTTCGGTAAGGCGGGCAGCATCCTGGTTCTTGAGCCAGCCATCATAGGCTTCGTAGGGCCGTCTCAATCCGGCTTCTGCCGGGAGCATTTCGTCGAAGGCGACCAATGGCAAACTCCCCTCTGAGATCAGTGAAATGACCTCGGGGGAGAAAATCAAGCGCAATCGCCTGTTTCAGGCGTAGCCGGCTTCATTACAGGGAATTTGCCCATCATTTTGGCAGAAAGCCGGGGACTTGAGCGTATCCCTGCCCTCGCCGCGCTCAGAAGGCGCGGAAGGTCACCGTCGTGAAGGTGTCCTTGATGTTGCCGATCGAGTGGACTCGCTCGTTGACGAAGTGCCCGATGTCTTCCTCGTCATCGACATAAAACTTGGCGAGCAGGTCGTAGTTGCCGGCGGTCGAATAGATCTCCGAGGCGATCTCCGCATCAGCCAGTGCGCTCGCCACCTCATAGGCCTTGCCGAGTTCGCATTTGATCTGCACGAAAAAGGTCTTCATCGCACCGTCCGTTCCGGCCCTGCCATCGCTGCCGGTCTTGTCGCAGAACCAGCCTGCGCTTTCAAGCCAATGCTTGGGCACTCTGCCGCTGGCCAATGAGCCGGTAGCATGAAACCGCAAACGGCTCGCCTGCGTATGTTACAATGTCATCGTGGCGCCGGCCAATGCCCGCCATCGAACGGGAGACGCCAACATGCGCCGTGCCGCCATCGTCTTCGCCACCTTGCTTTGCGCCTTTCCGGCCCTTGCCGGCGATGCCGAGATCAAGGCGGCGCAGGGCAGCATATCGGGCCAGCTCCAGGCCTTCCGCGCCGGCGACAACGCCACTGCCTACGGTTATGCCGCGCCGAATGTGAAGCGCATCTTCCCCACGCTTGAAACCTTCATGGGCATGGTGACGGGTGGCTACAAGCCGGTGCATCACCCGCAGAGCTTCGATTTCGGCAAATCCCGGGAGATGGGCCCGACCGCAATCGCCCAGCAAGTGCTCATCGTCGGGCCCGACGGCAAGGACTACGAGGCCGTCTACACGCTCGAACTGCAGCCCGACGGCATCTGGCGTATCACCGGCGTCAGCCTCAGGGCCTCGAACTCGCTGAGCACATGATGGCGCGCCGACAAGGCGTTTGCCGTCGCGCCATGTGCTCAGGCTCGTCACGCCGGCCGGCGTGCCTCGAAGCTGATGGTCTCATCTTCCTTCTGCGGTACGCGGCCATGTTGGTAGTTCCCGGAGGCGACGATGTCGACAAAGCCGGCTTCTGCCAGTGAAAGGGCAAACTCGTTGACGCCCCACCAGCGCAGGCTGAACAGTTCGAGTTCGGTATCGACCAGCTTTGTATGGCGCCAATGCTCATAGCGAAGCTGCGAGACGGTTTTCTGGGTGACAAAGTCGGTCTCGACCCTGGTGTCGGTCAACGTCAGCAGGTCGCCGTCTTCGGTGTTCCAGCTGCGAACGGAACCGCTCGTCCCCAGGAAGCTGCCGATCGGATCCAGGTCGACCATAAGCCTGCCATTCGGCGCCAGATGGTCGAAAAACCGGCTCAGCAGAGCCTTGGCCGACGCCAATTCGGTGATCAGCTGGAACGAGCCGAGCGGCACGACGATCGCCTCAAATTGCCGATCGTAGGCAAAGCTTTCAAAGCTCTGCTGCGTCAGCTTCGGATCAAGCGACCGCTCCCGGCATGCGCTCAGGCAATAGCTCAGCATCTCCTCGGACGGGTCGAAACCTTCCACCGAAATGCCTGATTGCAGCAACGGCACGTAAAATCGGCCGTTGCCGACAGCCGGCTCGAGCACCGGGCCGGTGCAGGTGTCCAGGCGCTGACGATAATATTCGACGTCCCCAAACGACCTGCCGACAGGCTTGTCCAGGTTGTAAACCCAGGATGCCAGGGTTCCGTAGCGATTGTTCATGCAATTCCCGATGCGCTTACTTCCATGCCTTCGCAATAAGACAAGTCAGCTTGTGCGCCAATACCCGATACTCCAGGGCTTGCGGTCAGGCGGCATCGCCTGAACCCCAGAACACCTTAGGCCAGAAGCGTGCTCAGCACCTTCAAATCCACATTGCCGCCACTCAGAACGATGCCGACCCGCTTGCCCGCACAACCAAGTGCGCCATGCAGGACGGCAGCCGCAGCCAGGCAGCCGGTCGGTTCGACGATGATCTTCATGCGTTCGGCAAAGAACCTGACAGTATCGACCAGTTGCGCGTCCGTGACGGTCACGATGTCATCGACCTTGTCTTTCAGGATCGGAAAGTTGTGGTAACCGACATGGGTGACGATCGCCCCGTCGGCGATGGATTTCGGCGGTGCGATGTGAACCACCTCCCCCTTGCGCAGCGACTGTTGGCCGTCATTGCCGGCCTCAGGCTCGACACCGACAATCCTGCATGCGGGCGACAGCGCTCGCGCGCTCAACGCACAACCGGCAAGCAGCCCCCCACCGCCCAGCGGCACCACAAGCAGATCGAGGTCTCCAGTGTCCTCGATAAGTTCCAACGCCGCAGTGCCCTGCCCGGCGATGACGTCAGCATGGTCATAGGGCGGGATGAGCGCCGCGCCGCGCTCGGCCGCGATGCCCCGGGCGATCTTCTCGCGGTCTTCGGTGTAGCGGTCATAAAAGACGATCTCGGCGCCGTACCCCCGGGTCGCGGCCACTTTTATGACAGGCGCATCCTTGGGCATGATGATCGTTGCCGAAACACCCAGGAGGCTGGCGGCATAAGCGAGGGCCTGGGCGTGGTTGCCCGAGGAATAGGCGACAACGCCGTTGGCCCGCATTGCTTGGTCCAGCACGGCGATCGCGTTGTAGGCCCCGCGAAACTTGAACGCGCCAGCCCTCTGCAGGTTTTCCGCCTTGAAATAGAGCGTTGCGCCAGTTTGCGCATCTGCCGTCCGCGACGTCAGGATTGGCGTCTTGTGCGCAGCCCCCGCAAGACGCGCCTGGGCTAGTTTGACATCGTCGAATGTGGGGATTCGCAGCGAAGGACTGGCCATATGCATCTCCGTGGCAGGCATTCAAAACATAGCCTGTCACGGGCGCACGCATAAGTCCGGCGCATCAAAGGCGGAATGATTGTCGGCTGCCGGGCAGACGTGTCTTGCAGCCAATGGCCGAAGGGTGAAAACCGGGCCTCGGCACCAACAGAATCGGATCAGGCTTCATCCATGCTCAAGGTCATCGCCCAGGACTTCATCAAGGCGGAATTCATCGAAACCGTCATGCCGCTCTATGCCGAGCTTGTCGAGAAGACCCGGCAGGAGGAGCTGTGCATCGCCTACGATCTTTTCATCGACCAGAAGGACCCCGGGCATTTCATCTTCGTCGAGGAATGGCCCGATCGTGCCGCCCTCGACGCACATTGCCGGTCGGAGCACTTTGTCCGGCTGGTGCCCTTGATCAACCGGCATCAGCGGCAGGATCCGACCTTCATCCTGATGAATCCGTTCGCCGCCTGAATCAGCCAGACGGCCGGCGTCACTGCCCCGGGTGTACCGGCAGATCGCCCCGCGCCCAGCCTTCGCCGATCTCGGCGGTGCGGTCGGCAAAGCGGCCGGCCTCGATCGAGGCGCGGATATCGCTCATCAGGTGCTGGTAGTAGGACAGGTTGTTCCAGGTCAAAAGCATCGCGCCCAGCGACTCCCCCGACTTGATCAGGTGGTGCAGATAGGCGCGGCTGTAGTCACGTGAGGCCGGGCAATCGCTTTCCTCGTCCAGCGGCCGCGGGTCGTCGGCGTGGCGGGCATTGCGCAGGTTGACCTTGCCGCGGCGGGTGTAAGCAAGGCCGTGGCGGCCGGCGCGGGTCGGCATCACGCAGTCGAACATGTCGATGCCGCGCGCCACCGACTTGATGATGTCGTCGGGCGTGCCGACGCCCATCAGGTAGCGCGGCTTCTCCTCCGGCAGCTCGGGACAGGTGATGTCGAGCATGTCGAGCATCACCTCCTGCGGCTCGCCGACGGCCAGTCCGCCCACTGCGTAACCCTTGAGATCGAGCCCCTTCAGCGCCTGCGCCGAGCGCACGCGCATATCGGGAATGTCGCCGCCCTGCACGATGCCGAACATCGCCTTGCCCGGCTGGTCGCCAAAAGCCGCCTTGCAGCGTTCGGCCCAGCGCAGCGACAGCTCCATGGCGCGCTGGATTTCCTTCGGCGTCGCCGGAAGTGCGGTGCATTCGTCGAGTTGCATCTGGATGTCGGAATCGAGCAGGCCTTGGATCTCGATCGAGCGTTCCGGCGACATTTCGTAGGCAGCACCGTCGATATGCGAGCGGAAGGTCACACCCTTTTCGCTAAGCTTGCGCAGCTTGGACAGCGACATCACCTGGAAACCACCAGAATCGGTCAGGATCGGATGTGGCCAGCGGGCGAATTCGTGCAGGCCGCCGAGCCGCGCCACGCGCTCGGCACCGGGCCTCAGCATCAGATGATAGGTGTTGCCCAGGATGATGTCGGCGCCGACGCCGCGCACCTGGTCCATGTACATCGCCTTGACCGTGCCGCCGGTGCCCACCGGCATGAAGGCCGGCGTGCGGATCGTGCCGCGCGGCATGGTGATCTCGCCGCGGCGCGCCTTGCCGTCGGTGGCAAGCACGTTGAACTTGAATTCTTCACTCATCGGTCGTTCCTGAACAGCAGGCTGGCATCGCCATAGGAATAGAAGCGGTAGCCGTCCGCGATCGCATGGGCGTAGACGCCCTGCATCCTTTCAAGTCCGCAAAAGGCCGAAACCAGCATGAACAAGGTCGAACGCGGCAGATGGAAATTGGTCATCAACGCGTCGACGAACTTGAAGCGGTAGCCTGGCGTGATGAAGATGTCGGTCGGCCCGGACCAGGCAGCGATCGTGCCGTCGGCGCGCGCCGCACTTTCCATCAGCCGAAGCGAGGTGGTGCCGACGGCAACGATGCGGCTGCCGCGCGCCTTGGCGGCATTCAGCGCCGCCGCGGTCTCGGCCGACACATGTCCGATCTCCGAATGCATCTTGTGTTCTGCGGTATCGTCGGCCTTCACCGGCAAAAAGGTGCCGGCGCCGACATGCAGCGTCACGAATTGCCGTTCGATACCCTTGGCCTCGAGTGCGGCAAACAGCTCCGGCGTGAAATGCAGTCCGGCGGTAGGGGCCGCAACCGCGCCCTCCTCACGGGCATAGACGGTCTGGTAGTCGCGCCGGTCGCGTTCGTCATCGGCACGCTTGGAGGCGATATAAGGCGGCAACGGAATATGGCCGACGGCATGCAGCGCCTCGTCCAGCACCGGGCCAGATACGTCGAACGCCAGCAACGCTTCGCCCGCCTCACCCTTTTCGATCACAGTCGCGTCGAGTTGGCCCAGCATGCAGGCCTCGGCGCTGTGGTCGAACTGGATGCGGTCGCCGACGGCAACGCGCTTGCCCGGCCGCATGAAGGCGAGCCAGCGGTCGGGGCCGACACGCATGTGCAGCGTCGCATCGACATGCGCGACAGCCTCGCCGCGCACGCGGCGGCCCTTGAGTTGCGCCGGGATGACGCGCGTGTCGTTGAGCACCAGCACATCGCCGGGTTCGAGCAACGACGGCAGGTCGCCCACCTTGAGGTCGGCGAATTCCTCGCCTGGCCTGACGAGGAGCATGCGAGCGGAATCGCGCGGTTCAGCGGGGCGAAGCGCAATCCGCTCTTCGGGCAGCTCGAAATCGAAAAGATCGACGCGCATCAGTAGATACGGATCATCATTGCCCCGGCGAGCAACAGCATGGCACCGACGATGCGGCCCATCGAGAGCTCGCGCACGGCAACGCCAAAATAGCCGGCACGGTCGACAATCACGCTGGCCAGCAATTGGCCGGTGACCAGGAACGCGACCAGGGCAGCCGCGCCAATGCGCGGCGTGAGCAGCACTGAACTCGTTACATAGACAGCGCCAAGGCAACCGCCGGCCACGAACAACCACGGCGCCGGGGCGCGCCAGTCGACGCTGACGCCTTGGGCGCGTGCGGTGAAGTAGGCGATGATGCCGAGCACGATGGCACCAGCCAGGAATGAGACCGCAGCCGCCGCGACGGGCATTCCCAGCCCGCGCGCCAGCTGCGCATTCACAGGTGCCTGAATGGCAACGAAGGCGCCCGCCAGAACCCCGAGAAGCGACCAGAGAACGCCAGCCATTGCCTGTTATTCCGCGATATCGGCGGCGACCTTCAGCGACACGATCTTGTCGGGATCCTGCACCGGCTCGCCGCGCTTGATCTTGTCGACATTTTCCATGCCTTCGATGACCTGGCCCCACACCGTGTACTGGCGGTTGAGGAAGCCGGCGTCGTCGAAGCAGATGAAGAACTGCGAATTGGCCGAATTCGGGTTCTGCGAACGCGCCATCGAGCAGGTGCCACGGCCGTGGTTCATGTTGGAGAACTCGGCCTTCAGGTCCGGCTTGTCCGAACCGCCCATGCCGGCGCGGCCGGGGTTGAAGTCCTTGCCGCCCGACTTGCCGAACTTGACGTCACCGGTCTGGGCCATGAAGCCGTCGATGACGCGGTGGAACACCACGCCGTCATAGGCGCCTTCGCGTGCCAGTTCCTTGATCCGCCCGACATGGCCGGGGGCCAGGTCAGGGAGCAGTTCAATGATCACGTTGCCCTTGGTGGTTTCCATGATCAGCGCGTTTTCGCGATCCTTGATCTCGGCCATGGTGAAATTCCTTCTTTGCGTTTTGGATTACTTGGCGTCCGCGGCGATGCGGACCTTGATCATGCTGTCAGGGTCGCTGACGACGCCGTTTGCGGCCGCATCGCCCTTCTTGATGCCGTCGACCAGTTCCATGCCGCTCTCGACATCGCCGACGATGGTGTACTGGCCGTCAAGCGAGGATGCGGTATCGAACATGATGAAGAACTGCGAATTCGCGGAATTCGGATCTTGGGCACGTGCCATGCCGACGACGCCGCGCTTGAAGTTCTCCTTGGAGAATTCGGCCGGCAGGTCGGGCAGCTTCGAGCCGCCGGTGCCGGCGCGGTCGCCGCTGTAGCCATCCTTCGTGTCGCCGAACTCGACGTCGCCGGTCTGCGCCATGAAGCCCTCGATGACACGGTGGAACGCGACATTGTCGTAGGCACCTTCGCGCACCAGCGCCTTGATCTGCTCGACATGCTTGGGTGCGAGGTCGGGGCGCAGCGCCACCGTCACGTCGCCGCCCTTCAACGTGATGATCATCGTGTTCTCCGGCTCGGCGGCCAGTGCAGCAGCCGATCCTGCGAGCAGGCCGGCAAGGACGACGAAGGACGAGGCAAGCTTTCTGAGCTGCATGGTTCGATACTCCGAAATTATTTCGCGAATTTTGCCGTGAGCGCGCCGGCGACCGCCGCCGGTACGAACGGGCGGATGTCGCCGCCCATCGAGGCTATCTGGCGGACAAGTGTGGCGGTAATCGTGCGGACCGAAGGGCTTGCCGGCAGGAAAACCGTCTGCAGTTCCGGCGCCATGGTCTCGTTCATGCCCGCCATCTGCATCTCGTAGTCGAGATCGGTGCCGTCGCGCAGGCCACGGATCATGATCGAGGCGCCTTGCTTGCGCGCCGCGTCGATCACCAGCCCGTCGAAGGCCACCACCTTGATGCGGGCGCCGTCCTTGCCGAACTCGACCTTCGTCGCTTCCTCGATCAGCGCCACCCGCTCCTCGAACGCGAACAGCGGCTTCTTGCCGGGATGGATGCCGATGGCGGCGTAGACGACGTCGGCGACGGCCAGCGACGCCTTGAGCACGTCGAGGTGGCCGTTGGTGAGCGGGTCGAACGACCCGGCATAGATGGCGATGCGATCAGTCATGCGCTGCTTCTAGAACATCGGCGCCAAAGGTGGAAGCGCACTTTGGCGGCACCCGGTACCTTCGGCCAATGGTTTACGAGATGAATGCACGATGAACGGCAATCTCAGGATCGGTTCAAGCGGATGTGAATAAACCCTGTGTATATCAGATGAAACCAAATGCCGGTTCGTCCGTTGTTTCAAGCAGGAGAACAGCGCCATGATGATCTACATGCTCGCCGCGGCCATGACTCTGGCCATGCTTGTTGCCACTGCCTTCAGCCTCCATCACGAGGCGCATCGCGTCCGCACCAAGGTGCAGACGGCCCGCGTCCAGCTTCCCGGCTGGCGTAATCCGCGCGTCCCGCGCTGAACAGTTTCTGCCCCTCCAGGCAAAAGCGGCGCTTCGGCGCCGCTTTCTTCTCTTTAATTTTTCCCTCTACCCCTTTGATTTGACGCGCCCTTCAGCGCATCTGAGGGTAGGTCAGCCTTCCTCGCTCACAGCGGCATCGCCGTTTGGCGCCTCGTCGCCATCTTCGTCGCCCGACGGCTCGGAAATGCGCTCCACCGAAACCACCTTCTCGCCTTCGGCTGTATTGAAGATGGTCACGCCCTTGGTGGCGCGGCTGGCGAAGCGGATGCCATCGACCGGCACGCGGATCACCTGCCCGCCATCGGAGACCAGCATGATCTGGTCGTCGTTGCCGACCGGGAACGTCGCCACCAGCTTGCCGATCTCGGCCGTCTTCGACACGTCGGTGGCGCGTATGCCCTTGCCGCCGCGATTGGTCAGGCGGAAGTCGTAGGACGACGAGCGCTTGCCGTAGCCGTAGTCGGTCACTGTCAGCACGAACTGCTCGTGCTGGCCCAGGAACTGGTAGCGGTCTTCGGAGATGTCGGCTTCCTCACCGATCTCCTCGTTGGTCAGCGCGATGTCCTCGTCTTCGCCCGCTGCAATACCAGCTGCCAGCCTCCGCTCGGCGACAGAACGCTTGAGATACGCGGCGCGCTCGGCCGGGCTCGCCTCGACATGCTCGATGATCGCCATCGAGATGACGCGGTCGCCATCGGCCATGCTGATGCCGCGCACGCCGACCGAATTGCGGCTCTGGAACACGCGCACGTCGTCGACGCGGAAGCGGATGCACTGGCCGGAATCGGCGGTCAGAAGCACGTCGTCATTGTCGGTGCAGGTCTCGACGCCGAGGATCTCGTCGCCTTCTTCCTCCAGCTTCATGGCGATCTTGCCGTTGCGGTTGACCTGGACGAAATCGCTGAGCTTGTTGCGGCGCACGGTGCCGCGTGTCGTCGCGAACATCACGTCGAGTTCGCCCCAGCTCGTCTCGTCCTCGGGCAGCGGCATGATGGTGGTGATGCGTTCGCCCTGTTCGAGCGGCAGCATGTTGATCAGTGCCTTGCCGCGCGACTGCGGATTGCCGATAGGCAGGCGCCAGACCTTTTCCTTGTAGACGATGCCACGCGACGAGAAGAACAGCACCGGCGTATGCGTGTTGGCCACGAACAGGCGGGTGACGAAATCCTCGTTCTTGGTCGACATGCCCGAGCGGCCCTTGCCGCCACGGCGCTGCGCCCGGTAGAGCGAAAGCGGCACGCGCTTGATGTAGCCGGAATGGCTGACGGTAACGACCATGTCCTCGCGCGGGATCAGGTCCTCGTCTTCCATGTCGGCGCCGGCGTCGGTGATCTCGGTCCGGCGCGGCACCCCGAATTCGTCGCGCACCGCCAGCAGCTCGTCCTTGACGATCTGCTGGATACGCGCCCGCGAAGACAAGATGTCGAGGTAATCGGTGATCTCGGCGCCGATCTTGTTGAGTTCGTCGGCGATTTCGTCGCGGCCAAGTGCCGTCAGGCGCTGCAGGCGCAGTTCGAGGATGGCGCGCGCCTGTTCTTCCGACAGGTTGTAGGTGCCGTCGTCGTTGATGCGGTGGCGCGGATCGTCGATCAGCTGGATCAGCGACTCGACGTCGGCTGCCGGCCAGCGGCGCGTCATCAACTGCTCGCGCGCGGTCTGCGGATCGGGCGCGGTACGGATGAGCTTGATGACTTCGTCGATATTGGCAACGGCGATCGCCAGGCCGACCAAGACGTGCGCACGGTCGCGCACCTTCCTGAGCAGGAACTTGGTGCGCCGGCTGATCACATCTTCGCGGAAGGCGACGAACGCCTTCAGCATATCGAGCAGCGTCAGCACTTCCGGCTTGCCGCCGTTGAGCGCCACCATGTTGGCGCCGAACGACGTCTGCAACGGGGTGAAGCGATAGAGCTGGTTGAGGATCACCTCGGCATTGGCATCGCGCTTGAGCTCGATGACGACGCGGTAGCCCTGGCGGTCGGACTCGTCGCGGATATCGGAGATGCCCTCGATGCGCTTGTCGCGCACCAGTTCGGCCATCTTCTCGATCATCGTCGCCTTGTTCACCTGGAAGGGAACTTCGGTGATGATGATCGACTCGCGATCGCCCGCCCGCTGCTCGATATTGACCTTGCCGCGCATGATGACCGAGCCGCGCCCGGTCGAATAGGCATTGTAGATGCCCGAGCGGCCGAGGATCAGGCCGCCGGTCGGGAAATCGGGACCCGGGATGACCTCCATCAGGTCAGGCAGGTCGATGCCAGGGTTTTCCATGACGGCAATGGTGCCGTTGCAGATTTCGACCAGATTGTGCGGCGGGATATTCGTCGCCATGCCGACGGCGATGCCGCCGGCGCCATTGACCAGAAGTGCCGGAAAGCGTGCCGGCAGCACGCGCGGCTCTCGGCCCGACGCGTCGTAGGTGTCCTGGAAATCGACGGTATCCTTGTCGATGTCCTCGAGCAGTTCGTGCGCGACCTTGGTCAGGCGCGCTTCGGTGTAGCGCATCGCTGCGGGCGGATCGCCGTCGATCGAGCCGAAATTGCCCTGACCGTCGATAAGCGGAACGCTCATCGACCAGTCCTGCGCCATGCGCACCAGGGCGTCATAGATCGAGGCGTCGCCGTGCGGGTGATATTTACCCATCACGTCGGCGACGGGGCGCGCCGACTTCACATATTTGCGGTTCCAGTGATAGCCGCTCTCATGCGAGGCGTAGAGAATGCGGCGATGCACCGGCTTCATGCCGTCGCGCACGTCGGGCAGCGCGCGGCTCACGATCACGCTCATCGCGTAGTCGAGATAGGAGCGCTGCATCTCCTCGATGATGGAAATCGGCTCGATGCCGGAGGGACCGTCAGGTCCGCGCGGTGATTTCTGGTCGGTCAACTCTGATCACGCATGTTGGGAATCATTTGCTCCTTATATAGGAACGGCCTGCAATTGACCAATTTTGGCCGCGCTTTTCCAACGCTGATTTTACACTAGAAATCAAAAGGATAGGCACTGCGACCTGATCCGCGACAGTCTGTCCGGCAGCTCTGTTGGGCTTTGCCGGCGCACAGCGCTGCAATCATGCGCAAGGGCTCTGGCATTGCCGGCCGCCTCGGGTTAGCCTGAGTCCGCCGGGGGAGACATCGGATGCCGTTTTTCGACAATGTTTTCAATGCCTTCGTCACCATTCTCGTGACCATCGACCCGCCCGGCCTGGCACCCCTGTTCCTGGCAGTCACCCGCGGCATGAACCGCGAGCAGCGCCTCCAGGTTTCGATGCGTGCCAGCATCATCGCCTTCATCGTGCTGGCCGTCTTTGCCATTGCGGGCGCTGCCATCCTGACGGTCTTCGGCATCACGCTGCCGGCCTTCCGCGTCGCCGGCGGCTTCCTGCTGTTCTTCATCGCCTTCGAGATGGTTTTCGAGAAACGGCAGGACCGCAAGGAGAAGATCTCGGATGTCGCCATCACCCGCGACCACATCCACAACATCGCCGCCTTCCCGCTCGCCATCCCACTGATCGCCGGCCCCGGCGCCATCTCGGCCACGGTGCTGTTGTCGGGCTCGTTCCAGAGCTGGACCGGCCAGTTGGCCCTGGTGCTGATCATCCTGGCCTGCCTGGCGCTGACCTATCTGGTGTTCATTCTCGCCGAACGCATTGACCAGTTTCTCGGCCAGACCGGCCGCTCGATCCTCACCCGCCTGCTCGGCGTAATCCTCGCCGCACTCGCCGTCCAGTTCGTCGCCGACGGCATCAAGGCATTGATCGCGATGTGAATTGCGCTCCCGCGCGGTGACGAGACCAGCCTACTGCTTGAAGCAGTGATTGCGATGCCAATGCAGGAAATGTCGGTGCGGCTGCTCGGAGCAGCGCAGTGGAACGATCGCACGCCCGGTGCGATTGACAATTCCCCTTATGCCATCGGGATCATTTGCATGCCGAGAAATCAGGATATCGAGATCATCCGACAAGCCGATTAGGCCCCTGTCGAACATCCAGTGAGCCGTACCTGAAAGGGCGATGCCATTGCTCACAACGTCAGGTCCGCTTGCCTCCACTGGCCGGATGTGAGCGGCTTCCACCTCCGCACGTCCGCCGCCGTTGATGAGCTTCAGTCCAGTCACCGCGCAGCGCTCGTCATAGGCGCGCAGGACGATCTTTCGGAAGACGCGGTCGCGCACGATCCTTGACGTCAGGTGCTGGACCCGCTCTCGGCTCTCCTCGAAAACGAACGGCGTTTGCTCTTCGGACAAGCCTGTACCAGGAAATGCCGGATCGACCCTCGGAAGTAGAGGCTCCGCTTGATCCAACCCGAGCGCGACGATCCGGCTGAAATCGCTGGGTGAAAGCGGTCGCACTGCCGCCTGGGCGCGGCCGGAGATGCGCCCGTCATTGTTGAGAACACCCCTTTCGACCAATCCCGTGGTGCCGCTGAACGGAACGGGTATCGCGAAATCGAGGTAAGTGCCCGGCTCGATCAGAGCGAGAAACATGCCCTGCGCACCGGGGTCTGGAATAACCTGCTGCACCTTGGCGACCGCGAAGTATCCTCGCGTACCCGGAACCTTGCGAGGTTCATAGTAGATGATCCAATCGCCGATGCACGCTTGGACCCTGCGCAGGTATTGCGGCGGAAACTGATACCGCTCAGCTGGACTGTCGTCGTAGATCGAATCCGACCTGTGAATAAAGACCCCGAATCCCATTTGCGTTTACTAACGCGAACCTGAAAGATTCGCGAGGCTGCAAGATCCCGCCCCATCGCGAAAGTTCTTTGCGCGCGCGATTGATGCTACAACTGCTGGTAACGAAAGTCGGATTGCCGCAGAGTCGTCCGTTCACGTCAGGTCAATCAATCCAGCCCCTTCGCCTTCTTCCACCTGCGCAGGCGGCCTCGCGCATTGGCGTAGGGCGAAGACGTGTTGAACTGGATCATCCGGCCCAGCGCGTATTTCTCGTACCATGGCGCACCATAGAGCTCGCCATCGCCCAGGCTTTCCACCAGCGCGACAATCCGTGCCTTGGCTACGCCAAGACGCTGCAACAGTTCGGGAAAGGCAAGCGATCGATAGTCGCCATAGAACTTCTGCGCCAGGCGGCCGAGTTCGCTCCAATTGAAACCGGTTTCCGGAAAGTCGACCGCCGCCCCGGCAGTACGGCCCGCATGCCATTTCAGCACCAGTTCGTTCCAGCCGACGAGGTAGGAGACCAGGTCGCGGACACTCATCAGAGTTCCCTTGGCATGCCCATCGAGGCTGGCTTCATCGGCCAGATGTTCCGGTATGGTCGCCAAATCGCGCGCCAGCCTGTCATAGCTGGCATTGATGGCCTCGAGCAGTTCAGCCTTGTTCTGCGGGATTGCCATGGTCCGAGGCAGCGTGCGGGCTTAGGCCTTTGAAATCCATCACCCACCCGCGCCTAGCTGGATCAGAACGGGATTTCGTCGTCGAGGTCGCGCGAGCCGCCGCCACCCATTCCGCCGCCACCCTGGCCGCCGCTACGGCCACCGCCGCCGCCGCCTGAACCGCCACGTCCGCCGCCATAGCTGTCGGTCGGGCTCGACTGGCCGAAATCGGATCCGCGTCCACCGCCGCCGCCGCCATAGCCGCCACCCTGCCCGCCGCCATAGCCGACCTGGCCGCCGCCATAACCTGCGTCACCGCCCTGGCCGCGCGCGTCGAGCATCTGCAGCTCGCCGCGGAATTTCTGCAGCACGATTTCGGTGGTGTAGCGCTCGATGCCGTCCTTCTCCCACTTGCGGGTCTGGAGCTGGCCTTCGATGTAAACCTTCATGCCCTTCTTCAGGTACTGCTCGGCGACCTTGGCGAGGTTGTCGTTAAAGATGACGACCTGGTGCCACTCGGTCTTTTCCTTGCGCTCGCCCGAGTTCTTGTCGCGCCAGCTTTCCGAGGTCGCGATGCGCAGGTTGACGACCGGCTCGCCCGAATTGAGCCGGCGGATTTCAGGGTCCGCCCCCAGATTGCCGACCAGAATGACCTTGTTGACGCTACCTGCCATGACACCGCTCCGCGCTCGTCCGAAACCGAATTCCAAGAAAATATGAGGGCGCACCCTAGCCCATTGCACCGTCCGCCCGCGCCCCCTGCAGGCTGAAATCCTTGTGCAGTCCACAAGTCATTTTTGTTCTTATTTTGTTCTAAGGCTTTTGGCGGGTGTTGGCAAGGCCTTTGGGAAAGCGGACTCGCCGCCTTCGATGTCGCGATCGCCGGCCCGACGCACACGCCTGGCCAGCCGGCAAGCTTGCGAGTTGCTAGAGCTATCTCGGAGCCAACACCCGGCCGCCGCGTACCAGATATTCGCAGGCCCAGGCCAGAAGGCAGAAGACAACCAGTGTGGAAAGGGAGCCAAGAACAACGTCGGACAGGAAATGGCGCCCAAATGCGACGCGCAGCATGCCGGCCGTGACGATGATGAGCCCCATTGGCAGGATCAGCACGCGCCTCACCTGCCTTGAGCACAGGGGCAAGAGACAGGCGAGCCAGGCAATGGCCGCCGCCTCCCCCGAAACGAAAGAACAGTTGTGCTGGCAGGCATCCGACCATTCCGCTGCCGCCACAAAAGGCTGCTCGCCGCCAAACAACGATGTGCTCTGCGGCCGTGCCCGCCCGATGTATTCCTTCAGGAAGGCATTCACCAGCAGGCCCGGCCCCACCGCGAGCGCAGCAAGCGCCACCGCAGATGCGCGAACCCGCTCGTGATGCCATCTCCGGCCGGCTACAAGATCACGCGAGAGAATGGCCGCAACCACCAGGGCAGCGACGATTGGCAAAGCCATGAAAGCGCTCCGCAGCAACTTGTAGCCATTCATGTACGCCGCGGGAAATTCTCCGCAGATACGGGTGGCATCCCCCGTCGCGCAATTGGTCGCGGCAAAGAACAGCGATGACACGGCCTTGTCGATTTGTGGCAAACGGTTGAAGAAAAATGCCAGGGCGACCCACAGGACCACCAGGCCGACGGCGAATGCCGGGTCGCTCCAGACTCCAAAACGACCCAACCTCCGACTGCTAAATGCAGGTGTTGACTGAAAAGCAGTCATTTCGCAGCTGGCGAAAAGCGAATTCTATTCATCGAAATTCCCCCCAAGTCGGAATCGACCCCGACAAAATCGTCGGTGACAGCGAATTGGGAGGGCGACAACAACGAGATGACCAATCACCACGCCGGTCGGATGAACGGTCGAGTTTTATGTTTCAACAACTTTGGCGAAGTGCTATTGAAAGCTATTTTATATATTTGAATTTTCCATGGACACATTACCGATGCTTGAATGCGGACGTTGCGCCCTGTTGCCCAAAGCAACGCTAGACCGACCGAGGCTCTTGCTGCGCGTCTTGCCCTAGGACGCGGTTGGACATGCCGGGACGGAGACCGTTCGAAGCAATCGATTGCTGCTCATCGGAACCTGCATTGGATTGGGCCTATCAGGCGTCGAAACGGCTTCTGGCCAACCCGGTCGACGAGGCCATTTCGATGCTGTTTGCGGAAATCGGCAAGGCAGCCGATGTCGACCGCGTGTTCATGCTGGAATACGACCTGCACCACCTGCGTTTTCGCAATGAGTATGAATGGTGCCGCTGCGGCGTCCAATCCTTCCTCAAGGAATTGCAGGATACGCCGGTCACCCTGATCGCCTGGTTGCATCAATCCCTGGTCAAGGGTGAGGCCCTGATGATCCATGATGTGGACAACCTGCCGCGCGTCGCCCGCTCGCTTCAGATCGAAATGCTCCGGCAAAACGACAAGAGCGTCTTGTGCGTTCCGGTCATGCATGACGGCAGCCTGCGCGCCTGCCTCGGTTTCGACATGACCAGGCACAAGCGTCGCTGGCGCCTCGAGGAGGCCAACGAACTCTCCAGGTGTGCCGCGCTCATCGCCACGGCCCGCTATGGCTGCCCCGCTCCCGTCGGACAGCCCCTCGCCGACGCTGCCGCCACGCCCGCGCCTCTGATCTTTCTGTTGCGCCAAAGCGGTGCGCGCGGCGTTGGCCTGGACGAAATTCTGGGGCTGCGCTCCGCCCAGAACTACACCGAGGTCTGGCTTGGCGATGGATCGGTGGTGCTCGACCAGCGTCCGCTCAAGATCTGGGCTGGCCTGGTGCCGAAGGCAGGATTCATGCGCATCCACCGCACCGCCATCGTCAATCTGCAACACGTCGTCGAACTCGACCGGCCACCCAGCGGCGTCAGATGGGATGTTCGATTGCGGACACTGTCCAAGCCATGGTCGGTTTCCCGCGCCTATCAGCAGGAATTGCGCCAAAGGCTCGGCATCTGACGATTGCGAGCGGCTTCGGTACGGACGGGTACTTTCCACGGCAGCGCCGCCTCGCTCAACCGCCTGCCCACGTCATGGTCGCTGGCCGGCTTTCCGCTGGTGATATGTCAGCGCCGCGCGCAGGCAGAATGCGAGAGCCGCTTCCGGAACGGCCGCCTCGGCCGGCACGATGACGGCCCTGTTGCCTTCGAATTCCAGCTCGCCGCCGAGATGCGAACGGAAGGTCTCCAGAAGCGTCGTATTGCAGTTGAAGAACACCGCGCATTTGTCGGGAAAAGACCTTGGCGCGCCCAGCCTCACGGTCGAGCCGCTGCCGCTGGCCTCGGTCAGATAGGCCGGCTCGCCCCATTTGAGCGTTTCGGTCAGCGGGCCGACGCCTTCGCTTTCCGCCGCAACCTCGAAGATCAGGCTGCGGATATCGAGCAGCCGCGCCCGCACCGCCTCCGGATGGCGCGACAGCGCCTCCATGATTGTCCTCGGCACGGGCGGTGGCGCCATGTTGCTGCTTCAGCTCCGTTCGTCTTGCGATGGCTCGCCGGCAAGCGCCAGCTCGACCGCCGCCTCGGCGTGGAGCCTGACCACGTCATAACCGGGCATCGGATAATCCTCCATGGCCACCAGCAACGGCAGCTCCGTGCAGGCGACCACGATTGCGTCGGCTCCGCGCGCCTCCAGCCCATTGGCCAGTTGCAACAGCACCGCCCTGGACTCCGGCTTCACGATGCCGAGCGTCAGCTCATCGATGATGATGCGATGCAAGGCTGTTCGCTCCTCTTCCGGCGGAACCAGCACTTCGATGCCGAATTGCCGTTGCAGCCGCTCGGCCAGGAAGCCCAGCTCCATCGTGTAGCGCGTGCCCAAAAGCCCAACCCGCTGGTGTCCGGCAGCCTGCAGCGACTTGCCGGTCGGATCGGCGATGTGCAGCAGTGGGATCTTGATCGCCTCGGCAACCTTGTCGGCGACGTAGTGCGCCGTCACCGCGGTCATCATGGCGAAAGCCGCGCCGCCGGCCTCGAGATGCCGCGCAGCCTTGGTGATCACTTCGGCGACACGCTCCCACTCGCCCCTGGCGGCTAGATCGTTCAGCTCGTCGAAATCGAGCGTGAACATCAGCGAGCGCGCATTGTGGTGCCCGCCCAGCCGGCGATGCGTCGCCTCGTTGATGAGCCGATAATAGAGCGCGCTGGATTCCCAGCTCATGCCCCCGAGCAAGCCGATGAGTTGCGTCTGGCGAACGGTCATAGCCCTCCCCGATGGCGCGAACGACGTAATCTAGTTCAGCAGGTAGGAGGCTAGCAACGTATCAAAGGGTCAATTGACGTGAGGATTGCATCAACCAGCTCCTGCATTGCTTCGAGTACGTCCCGAATTTTCTAGTGGAAGAGCCACATCACACGTTCATGCGCTCTTATCTGACGCCTAGACTATCCGTTAGCTTCGTCAGCAATTCGGAGCGGGGAGGTAGCGATGGTCGATAACAAGACACTGCTTGAACGGCCCGACCTGGGTATGGACCCTCTGGCGGAGCGCACGGGCGGGTTTATGTCCGCGGGCATACCACCGCAGCCAACCGATCTTGGCGAAAGCGCATTCACATATTTCAGTGAAGCAACGCCAGATAATAGGAAGCCAAACCACACCTTTAGATACTTCGAGATAGTTCTCGATGCCTATACACGCGCCAAATTGACCGACACCTATTCCAAGTTTCGAATAGACGTGGACGCTGCGGAAAAATTGAAAAGCAAGATCCTCTCGGATTTTGGTTCTATCCAGACCAACCTGGAGTACTGGCACGGCAAGGCGGCAGATCTGGTAACCACGATCGAAGATCCGGTCGCCGCGATCGAGGGCTTGAAGGCGTCCTTCAACGAAAACCAGAAACTCCAAAATGCCCGCCAACTGTGGGGCGATAGCGCTCGGAGGGCACGTAAAGCATACGCAATATCTTGGATTGCGCTTGCTTTGCTGCTGGTCATTTTCCCTGCCGTTGTCGTCTGGAAGGCGGATGTGGTGTTCACCTTCTTCCGTTCGGTCGGCGACGCCGTCTTCGCCGATTTATCACCAAACGTATCCGAAACAGCCATCTTGATTTCGGCTGTCAGTCGCCTTGTTCTCGTGACGCTTCCGGTGGCGCTCTACATCTGGCTCATCCGTATCGTGGTTCGCTTCAACATGCGCTCGCTGCTGTTGATGGACGATGCCATGCAACGCAACACCATGCTCGAAACCTATCTTCATCTGGTCGAGCAAGACGCCGCCGTGAAGGCAGATAGGCCTCTCATCCTGGAGGCTCTGTTCAGGCGAACACCAGGTCATGGGCCCGAGGCTATCGAACCGCCCAATCTGACAGACATCATCAAGTTGAATGTGCCAACGACCAGAAGCTGACGTCTGGACGCCCAAAAAATATGGCCCCGCCGCTCCCAAGAGCGCACGGGGCCTTTTGTCGGGTTATACCCTTGACTGCCGGGAGTGGTTTACCGGCTTTGCTCTCTCGGATTCATAGTGGCTCTCGGCCACAGATCCGACCATGGTCTCAAATTGTAGGGGATCAGTAGGTCACGGTTTGCAGGGCTTTTCCTAACAGAAATGCCGGCACCTCTGCCTGCTGCGGTTCCGTCTCGCTAGCGGAACCTTAAGGGACTGTCCGGTGGAGTCATGCCTAGCTCCTACGTCAGTTGCGCCAATTGTACGCCTGCTGCTCAACTCGCGTGTCTGCGGCGTCTCGCAGACCGACCGTAGCATGGTGAGGAGCCCTCAAGAGAGGCTCAGCTTCAGGCGACGTCAGGAGTTTGCATCCCTGATTCCGCTACGTCAACCACAACGTTGTTAGAGGCGAAAAATGTGATCGAAGCCCGGCTCTCGCCCTGCCGGGCTCCTGCCATAACGTTGTCAGGAGCCCGTTCGGCCTTTGTTCTTTTCTCTTGCCCCTGCCCGCCAAAGGCGCTTAAACGCAGTGCGGGGTGTATTGCGCTGCCTCTCGACCGGGCGGCGAAAATACCTACATGAGGGAATGGTCGGGCAAACCCGCCACTCCGAGCAATTCCAGATTTGAGGCGGCGGCGCGGCAATGGCCGATCACAAGTACATTTCCATTCGCGGTGCGCGCGAACACAATCTCAAGAACGTCGATCTCGACCTGCCGCGCGACCGGCTGATCGTGATGACCGGCCTGTCCGGCTCGGGCAAGTCGTCGCTCGCCTTCGACACCATCTATGCCGAAGGCCAGCGCCGTTATGTCGAGAGCCTGTCGGCCTATGCCCGCCAGTTCCTCGAGATGATGCAGAAGCCCGACGTCGACCAGATCGACGGCCTGTCGCCGGCGATCTCGATCGAACAGAAGACGACCTCGCGCAATCCCCGATCGACGGTCGGCACCGTCACGGAGATCTACGACTACATGCGCCTGCTGTTCGCGCGTGTCGGCGTGCCCTATTCGCCGGCGACCGGCCTGCCGATCGAGAGCCAGACGGTTTCGCAGATGGTCGACCGCGTGCTTGCGGTCGACGAAGGCACGCGCCTGTTCATCCTTGCGCCCATCGTCCGGGGCCGAAAGGGCGAGTACAAGAAGGAGCTCGCCGAGCTCCAGAAGAAGGGCTTCCAGCGCGTCAAGATCGATGGCGCCTTCTACGAGATCGGCGAAGCACCGGTGCTAGACAAGAAGTACAAGCACGACATCGACGTCGTCGTCGACCGCATCGTCGTTCGCCCGGACCTTGCGACGCGGCTGGCCGACTCGATGGAAACCGCGCTCAAGCTGGCCGAAGGCCTGGCCGTCGCCGAATTCGCCGACAAGCCGCTCGACGCCAGCCAGACAGGCGCGGACTCGGTCAACAAGTCTGCTAACGAAACCCACGAGCGCATTCTTTTCTCCGAGAAATTCGCCTGTCCGGTGTCGGGTTTCACCATTCCCGAGATCGAGCCCCGGCTGTTCTCCTTCAACAACCCGTTCGGTGCCTGCCCGGCCTGCGACGGCCTCGGCAACCAGCGCGCCATCGATCCCCTGCTGATCGTGCCGGAAGACCATGTCTCGCTGCGCGAGGGTGCGGTTGCGCCCTGGGCCAAGTCGACCTCGCCCTATTACACCCAGACGCTGGAAGCCCTCGGCAAGGTCTACGGCTTCAAGATCGGCGACCGCTGGCGCGACCTTTCGCCCGAGGCGCAGGAAGCCATCCTGCACGGTACCGGCACGAAGGAAATCACCTTCAACTATGACGACGGCCTGCGCTCCTACAAGACGACCAAGACCTTCGAAGGCGTCATCCCCAATCTCCAGCGCCGCTGGAAAGAGACGGAATCCGCCTGGATGCGCGAGGAGATCGAGCGCTTCATGTCGGCGACGCCCTGCCCGACCTGCGCCGGCTATCGCCTCAAGCCGGAATCGCTCGCCGTCAAGATCGCCGGCAAGCACATCGGCGAAGTCACCGAGCAGTCGATCCGCAAGGCCAATGCCTGGTTCGAGGCCCTGCCCGGCGCGCTCAATGACAAGCAGAACGAGATCGCCGTCCGCATCCTCAAGGAGATCCGCGAGCGCCTGCGCTTCCTCAACGACGTTGGCCTCGAATATCTGACCCTGTCGCGCAATTCCGGCACGCTGTCGGGCGGCGAAAGCCAGCGTATCCGGCTGGCGTCCCAGATCGGCTCAGGGCTGACCGGCGTACTCTACGTGCTCGACGAGCCGTCGATCGGTCTGCACCAGCGCGACAATGCCCGCCTGCTCGACACGCTGCGCCACCTCAGGGACATCGGCAACACCGTCATCGTCGTCGAGCATGACGAGGACGCCATCCTGACCGCCGACTATGTCGTCGACATCGGCCCGGCCGCCGGCATCCATGGCGGCAACATCATCGCCGAGGGTACGCCGCAGCAGGTCATGGCCAACCCCAACTCGATCACCGGCAAATACCTGTCGGGCGAGCTCGAGATCGCCACGCCGGCCCAGCGTCGCGAGCTGAAAAAGAACCGCCGCATCAAGGTCGTGGGCGCGCGCGGCAACAATCTGAAGGACGTCACCGCCGAAATCCCATTGGGCACCTTCACCGCGGTCACCGGCGTGTCGGGCGGCGGCAAGTCGACCTTCCTGATCGAGACTTTGTTCAAGGCGGCCTCGCGCCGCATCATGGGGTCGCGCGAGCATCCGGCCGAGCACGACCGCATCGAGGGCCTCGAATTCCTCGACAAGGTCATCGACATCGACCAGTCGCCGATCGGCCGCACGCCGCGGTCCAACCCGGCCACCTATACCGGTGCGTTCACCCCGATCCGCGACTGGTTCGCCGGCCTGCCCGAGGCCAAGGCACGCGGCTACCAGCCCGGGCGCTTCTCCTTCAACGTCAAGGGCGGCCGCTGCGAGGCTTGCCAGGGCGACGGCGTCATCAAGATCGAGATGCACTTCTTGCCCGACGTCTACGTCACCTGCGACGTCTGCCACGGCAAGCGCTACAACCGCGAAACCCTCGACGTGCTGTTCAAGGGCAAGTCGATCGCCGACGTGCTCGACATGACGGTCGAGGAAGGCGTCGAGTTCTTCGCCGCCGTGCCCGTGGTGCGCGACAAGCTGATGACGCTCAACCAGGTCGGCCTCGGCTACATACATATCGGCCAGCAGGCCAACACGCTGTCCGGCGGCGAGGCCCAGCGCATCAAGCTCGCCAAGGAACTGTCGCGCAAGGCCACCGGCAAGACGCTCTACATCCTCGACGAGCCGACCACCGGCCTGCATTTCCACGACGTCGCCAAGCTGCTCGAGGTGCTGCACGAACTGGTCGACCAGGGCAACACCGTCGTCGTCATCGAGCACAATCTCGAGGTCATCAAGACCGCCGACTGGGTGCTCGACCTCGGCCCCGAAGGCGGCGACGGCGGCGGCGAACTGGTCGCTTCCGGCCGCCCCGAGGACATCGTCGCGGTGCCGCGCAGCTACACCGGCCAGTTCCTCAAGGAGCTGCTCGAGCGCCGGCCGGGCGGCAAGCGCGAGGCAGCCGAATAGGCTGCCTCATTTCTCCGCATGCCTGCGGATACGACGCCTGGTCACATGCGCAGCCGGCTTCACGGTCGGCAACGCCCAATGTCAGCATGCTTCCCGCGGGTTTCGTTCGCGTCTTTGCCGCTCCTGCCCGTTCGGCTAGAAATGACCCGCACTGACGCATCGCATTTGAAGGGGTCTGTCGATGAGTGGAAAAATCCGTGCCGGCATGGGCGGCTGGACGTTCGAGCCCTGGGAAGGCACCTTCTACCCTGACAAGCTGTCCAAGGCGAAACAGCTTCAGTTCGCCACCGCCCAGGTGCCGACCATCGAGGTCAACGGCACCTACTATTCCAGCTTCAAGGAGCCGACATTCCTCAAATGGGCGAGCGAGGCCCCCGACGGTTTCGTCTATGCGCTCAAGGGCAACCGTTTTGTCACCAACCGCCGCGTGCTTGGCGAGGCCGGCGAGTCGATGATGCGCTTCCTCGGCTCGGGTGTGGCGGCGCTTGGCGACAAGCTCGGGCCGATCCTGTGGCAGTTCGCGCCGACCAAGAAGTTCGATGCCGACGACTTCGAGGCCTTCCTCAAGCTTTTGCCGGAAAAGCAGGATGGCGTGAAACTGCGCCACGCGGTCGAGGTGCGGCACGATTCCTTCGTCGTCCCCGAGTTCGCCGCCCTGGCCAGGAAGCATGATGTCGCCATCGTCTATGCCGACCATGCCAAATATCCGGCGATTGCCGACGTCACTGGCGATTTCGTCTATGCGAGGCTGCAGACCGGCAGTGACGACAACCATGACTGCTACACGCCCAAGGCCCTGGATGAATGGGCCGCGCGTGCCCAGGTCTGGGCCGATGGTGGCATGCCGGCCGATCTGCCGCGTGCCGACCCCTCCACCGACGCACCAGCCAAGACACGCGACGTGTTCGTCTACTTCATCACCGAAGGCAAGGTCCGCGCCCCCTTCGGTGCCATGGCGCTGATGAAGCGGCTGAATGGCGGCTGATGGCGGGCGAACGGATCCTTTGCGCCCTCAGGGCGTGAAAAGGTTTTGCACGCTTCGCGTTCTTCTGAACGGCAATCGCCACGCAAAGGTCTCCTCAGTCGCGATCCTTCCACCCCTCTGGCCTGCCGGCCATCTCCCCCACAAGGAGGGAGATTAGTCGCGTCGCCGGCGGCGCTCGTCCTGCAACATCGCAAGGATAAGCCTCGCGATGTTGGCGATTCAGCTACGGCGCTGATGACGGCGTGATCTCCCCCCAGGCGGGGGAGATGGCCGGCAGGCCAGAGGGGGGCGCGAAGGATCGCTACGCGGTAGATTTGCTTCGTAGGGCCACAACCGAGCTCACTTGTCAGGAACTCTGTCACCATCCCGCGTGGATAGCCGCGCCTGTTTTTCCACGCCCTCCCAAACCTCCCGTATCCTCATCCTCGCGATCTTCCACGGGACTCCGGTGCGCACCGGGCAACGGGGGGAAGCGCCGGTGCCGGGCTGGCAGGAGGTCGGATCTCTTGCTGGGTGATGAGCCCCCAAGTCCGGGCCTTGCGGCGGCTGGCGGTGAAAGCCGAGGCGACTGAGCGGGGCAAGAACACCGGGCGGGGCGCGAACGTCGCGCCACATACTAATTATCGGAAGGCACGGCCTCGCGCCCCGCTTCCTGAACTACCTCCCGGCAACGGGAGCGCTCTTTTACAATGGCCAGGCGCGAAAGCGAGCGTGGCGGTGAACAAGCTTGGCACCCGTGCGCCGACGTCGTCATACCGGCCGAGCGCAGCGAGAGCCGGGACGACGCGCGCGACCTGCCTTCTCCCCTTGCAGGAGAAGGTGCCGAAGGCGACGGATGAGTGGTGTTGGAAGAAACGAGAGGTTACAGAAGAAGGCTCTGGTTGCTAAGCAATCTGAAACGTCCCGATCCGTCCTGCACCCCTCATCCGCCCTCCCGAGCCTATCGAGGGGCGGGGCACTTTTCCCGCAAGGGAGAAGGCAAGGCGCCGCTCACACACTCAACCCAGCCACCACCTCGCGCAGCGCCAGCGGCAGGTCCTCGGCAATCAGCCCCGGCCCGAACCGCCGCGCCGCCTCGGCATGCATCCAGACGGCAGCGCAGGCCGCCTCGAACGCCGGCATGGCTTGCGCCACCAGTGCTGCGACGATGCCGGACAGCACGTCACCCGAACCGGCCGTCGCCAGAAGCGGCGTGCCGTTGCTGTTGATCGCCGCCCGTCCGTCGGGCGCGGCGATCACCGTGTCGGGCCCCTTGTAGACGATGACGGCATTCGCCTTGGCGGCCGCGGCCCGCGCCCGCTCGACCTTGGACAACGACGGGTCGCCGGCGATGTCGGGAAACAGCCGGCCGAACTCGCCATGATGCGGCGTGAGAACCAGCACCGGAGCCTTCGGCCGCCTCGCGGCCTCGAAGAAGGAGACCCGCTGGTGGGAAAGCGAAGTGATGCCGTCGGCATCGAGCACCAGCGCGCCAAAGCGGCCGGAAGCATGGGACATCAGCCCCAGCGCAAAACGTCCGACCTCTGCTTCAGGACCGAGCCCCGGGCCATAGACCAGCGCGGCGGGCGTGCGCGCATCGAGGAAGGCCAGCGCATCTTCGAGCCCATCGCAACGCCTGAGGATGATCGAGGTCAGGTGCGCCGCATTGGCCGCCAGCGCCGGTCCTGGCGACAGCACCGTCACCGCGCCCGCCCCTGCCCGTGCCGCCGCCATCGCCGACAGCCGCGCCGCCCCGGTGGCCGCCACACCGCCCGAAAAGACGCCGACATGGCCGCGGCTGTATTTGTGGGCGTCGTTGGCCGGCGAGGGGAAGAGCGGGCGCCACCATGCCGGATCGTTTTCGAGGCATCGCATCCCTGTGGCAACGACAGTCGCATCGGAAATGCCGATGTCGGCGACGATGACTTCGCCGCAATGCGCCCGGCCGGGAAACAGCAGGTGCCCTGGCTTCTTGCGGGCGAAAGTCACTGTCACCGCCGCCTTGAAGGCGCCGCCCAACACCTCGCCCGTTGCGCCGGACACGCCCGACGGCAGGTCGACTGCGACGACTGGCACACCGGCCTCGACAGTCCGCGCGACCGCTGCCAGGACTTCGCCGGCAAGAGGCTTGGAAAGCCCGGCGCCATAAAGCGCGTCGACCACCAGGGAGCCCGGTTCGGGCGCGAATGCCGACAACGGCTCCACCGCGACCGGGCACTCCGCCGCCGCGAGCGCGGCATCGCTGCCGGCACGCGGGACGCCTGTTGCAAAAAGCCTGACAGCGACGCCGCTTTCCACCAGCAGGCGCGCCACGACATAACCGTCGCCGCCATTGTTGCCCGGTCCGCACAGCACATGGACGGGATGTGCCGACGCAAACCGCGACAGGACCAGATCGGCGACAGCACCGCCTGCCCGCCGCATCAGCCCGATGCCGTCGACCGGCCCCGCGCCGATTGTCAGCCTGTCGGCCTCGGTCATTTCGTCGGGTGTCAGCAGTTCAAACGCCATGGCGGTATCCGCAAAGTTCCAGCACCGTCCTTGAGAGTTAGCACGCCGCCACCCTTGACCGAAACAAAGATGCACCTGGCCACATCAGGTGCAAATTATGAGCACCTTGCCGATTTTTTGTGCATAGATTTGCGGTGGAGGACGCTGAAATTTTGGGCGATCTTCGTGCGGCAGGTCCAAACCGGTACCGGAACCAGCGTTCTGCGGTTGCCATCAAGGCAAAGTGGTCAAACTTGTCGCAGCCACTAGACTTGGCACGCTTCGTGCTTGAGATAGGCGCGAGTGGGTGCATCACCCTGACTTACGGCAGTGGAGGCCAGTATTCGCATGAAAAAGATCGAAGCGATCATCAAGCCGTTCAAGCTCGACGAAGTGAAGGAGGCTCTCCAGGAGGCCGGCCTGCAAGGCATCACGGTCACCGAGGCCAAGGGTTTCGGCCGCCAGAAGGGTCACACCGAGCTCTACCGCGGCGCCGAATATGTCGTCGACTTCCTGCCCAAGGTGAAGATCGAGGTCGTGCTCGGCGACGAATCCGTCGAGGCCGCCATCGAGGCGATCCGCAAGGCGGCCCAGACCGGACGCATCGGCGACGGCAAGATCTTTGTCTCCAACATCGAGGAAGTCGTCCGCATCCGCACCGGCGAGACCGGCGTCGACGCCATCTGACCCTTCGAAATTTCTTCTCGTCCTAACGTCATCAGACAGGGAACCATCACATGACGACAGCCAAAGACATCATGAAGCAGATCAAGGACAACGACGTAAAGTTCGTTGACCTGCGCTTCACCGACCCCAAGGGCAAGCTCCACCACGTCACCATGGACATCGCCGAGGTCGAGGAAGACATGTTCGCCGACGGCGTCATGTTCGACGGCTCCTCCATCGCCGGCTGGAAGGCCATCAACGAATCCGACATGGTGCTGATGCCCGACATGGACACGGTCCACATGGACCCGTTCTTCGCCCAGTCGACCATGGTCATCCTCTGCGACATTCTCGACCCGGTTTCGGGCGAGGCCTACAACCGCGACCCGCGCGGCATTGCCAAGAAGGCCGAGGCTTACCTAAAGGCCGAAGGCATCGGCGACACCGTCTATGTCGGCCCGGAAGCCGAATTCTTCGTCTTCGACGACGTCAAGTACAAGGCCGATCCCTACAACACCGGATTCAAGCTCGATTCGACCGAACTGCCGTCCAACGATGACACCGACTATGAGACCGGCAACCTCGGCCACCGTCCGCGCGTCAAGGGCGGCTATTTCCCGGTCCCGCCGATCGACAGCTGCCAGGACATGCGCTCCGAGATGCTGACGGTGCTGTCCGAGATGGGTGTGCGCGTCGAGAAGCACCACCACGAGGTGGCTGCCGCCCAGCACGAACTCGGCATCAAGTTCGACACGCTGGTCCGCAACGCCGACAAGATGCTGATCTACAAGTATGTCGTGCACCAGGTCGCCAACGCCTACGGCAAGACGGCCACCTTCATGCCGAAGCCGATCTTCGGCGACAACGGCTCGGGCATGCACGTCCACCTGTCGATCTGGAAGGGCGGCAAGCCGACCTTCGCCGGCAACGAATATGCCGGCCTGTCGGAAAACTGCCTCTATTTCATCGGCGGCGTCATCAAGCACGCCAAGGCGATCAACGCCTTCACCAACCCGCTGACCAACTCCTACAAGCGCCTGGTCCCGGGCTATGAAGCCCCGGTCCTGCTCGCCTACTCCGCGCGCAACCGCTCGGCTTCCTGCCGCATCCCGTTCGGCAACTCGCCGAAGTCCAAGCGCGTCGAGGTCCGCTTCCCCGATCCGGGCGCGAACCCCTACCTCTGCTTCGCGGCGCTGCTGATGGCCGGCCTCGACGGCATCAAGAACAAGATCCACCCCGGCCAGCCGATGGACAAGGATCTCTACGACCTGCCGGCGAAGGAACTCAAGAAGATCCCGACCGTCTGCGGCAGCCTGCGCGAAGCGCTCCAGAGCCTCGACAAGGACCGCGGCTTCCTCAAGGCCGGCGGCGTCTTCGACGACGACCAGATCGACAGCTTCATCGAGCTGAAGATGGCCGAGGTCATGCGCTTCGAAATGACCCCGCACCCGGTCGAGTACGACATGTACTACTCGGTCTAAGACCCGAAAAACAAAGAAAAAAGCCCCGGAGCGATCCGGGGCTTTTTTGTTTGGCGGTGCAGCAATCTGGCGAATGCCCGACCGCTGTGAATGATGCACGGCCAAACGATGCGTCAGATGCTCTTGGCACCCATCTGCTCGGCGATGTAGTCGGCCTGGCGGATGGCCAGCGACACGATGGTGAGCGTCGGGTTCTCCGCCGCACCGGTGGTAAACTGGCTGCCGTCGGACACGAACAGGTTCTTGATGTCGTGCGTCTGGCCCCACTTGTTGACCACGCCGTCGGATGCCTTTTCGCTCATGCGATTGGTGCCGAGATTGTGCGTCGACGGATAGGGCGGCGTCGGGAACGAGCGGGTCGCCCCGACGGCATCGTACACCGCCATGCCCTGCTTGTAGGCGTGGTTGCGCATGGCGACGTCGTTGGGATGGTCGGTGAACCAGACATCAGGTATCGGCATGCCGTACTTGTCCTTCAGCTCGCCGTGCAGCTTCACCGCGTTCTGCTCCTGAGGCATGTCCTCGCCGACGATCCACATGCCTGCCATCTTGTCGTAGTGGTCCAGCGCGGTGGTGAACGAACGGCCCCAGCCGCCGGGATCGAGGAATGCAGCCATGAACGGCAGCCCGAGCGCCAGCGTCTCCAGCTCGTAGCCGCCGACGAAACCGCGTGACGGATCGTGCTTGGCTTCGTCCCGGACGATACCGGCCATGGTCGTGCCGCGCCAGAAGTGCACCGGCTTGTCGAAGATCGCGTAGACCGACCCGGTGGTATGGCGCATGTAGTTCTTGCCCACCTGCCCCGACGAATTGGCCAGCCCATCCGGGAACTTCGACGAGGCGGAGTTCAACAGCAACCGCGGGCTTTCGATAGAATTGCCAGCAACGCAGACGATCCGCGCCTTCTGGCTCTGCATCTTGCCGTCCTTGTCGGCGTAGACGACGCTGGTCACCTTGCCGCTGTCGTCATGCTCGATCTTGAGCACGTGGCTGCTGGGCCTGACCTCCAGCTTGCCGGTCGCCTCGCCCTTGGGGATTTCAGTGTAGAGGGTCGACCATTTGGCACCCCATTTGCAGCCCTGGAAGCAGAAGCCGGTCTGCTGGCAGCCCATGCGGCCATCGCGATCCGCCGAATTGATCGCCATGTTGCCGGTGTGGCATTCCTTGTAGCCGAGCTTGTCGGCACCGGCCTTGAACACCTTGAAATTGTTGTTGCCGGGCAGGCCCTCAATGTCGTTGGTGCGGGTCACACCCATCTTGTCCTCGGCCTTGGCGTAATACGGCTCGAGGTCTGCGAGCGTGATCGGCCAGTCGAGCAGGTTCGCCCCTTCGACCTTGCCGTAGTTGGTCAACGTCTTGAACTCATGCTCCTGGATGCGCAGAGATGCGCCGGCCCAGTGCGTGGTCGTTCCGCCGACCGCCTTGACGATCCAGGCAGGCAGATTGGGAAAGTCCTTGTGGACCCGCCAGCCGCCGCCGGTCGTGCGGTTGTCGAGCCAGGCAAGCTGGCCGAAGGAGTCCCACTCGTCGTTGATGAAGTCCTCATATTCGATGCGCGGGCCGGCTTCGAGAATGACGACGTCGATGCCCTTCTGGGCGAGTTCGTTGCCGAGCGTGCCGCCACCGGCTCCGGAGCCGATGATGACGACGACGCTATCGTCGTTGAGACCGTAAGGTGCAGGCATGTTTTCCTCCCGGGGAATGCTGAAAAGGCTGGATTCGCGACAGGGGTCCGATCAGAGCCACTCGATGTCGTCGAAGCCGCGCGCGATGTATCCGCCCTTGGAGTAGGACTCGCCCTCGTAACCGAAGATCGGCCACACCTCCTTCTGGTTGTAGAGGCCGACGACAAGCCCGCCGCGGATCGCCTGGAAAAATGGCGTGTCCTCGATCTGCCGGAGGATGGCCACTCGATCGTCCTCCCAGCCAAGGCCAGTATATCCGCCCGCGCCCGATTTCTGGTCGAGGTCGGCAATACCCTTCTCGATGAGGTCCTTGTGCGCCGCATCCTTGCCGGCCTGCTCGTCGTGGCTCTTGATGGCGATGGCGTAGAACTTGTCCGGCACCTGATCGTGGGGATAGACGTCGCGCGCCATCTGGATCAGCGTTGCCAGCGTTTCCGGCTTCAATGCCGTGCTCTCGAGCCCCCATGCTTCGCCCGCGCTGAACACGGCTGAGCCGCTGATGATAAGCAGCGCGCCGGCAGCGCTACCGCGCTTGAGCAGTTCGCGCCGCGACAGGCCGGACTTGCCTTGATAGATCGTCACCATGATTTTCCTCCCTTGCTTGCTATGCGCCGTCGGCGCTTGGCTGGCGCGGCGCTCTCCCTCGCCGCGTATGCTTCACTTGAACCGGCCTCCCCGCTGCAAAACCTCGATCTTGTAGCCGTCGGGGTCTTCGATGAAGAAGAAGCGGGCGAGCGGCTTGCCGCCCGGCGCGAAGTCGACGATGTCCTTGGGGGTCAGACCGGCCGCAACGAACCGCCGGTGCGTGGCTTCCACGTCGTCCACCGACACGGCCAAGTGACCGTAACCGTCGCCCAAGACGTAGGGCTCGGTCCGGCCCCTGTTGACGGTCAGCTCGACCTCGAATTCGGTTTCCGGGTTGCTGAGATAGATCAGGGTGAACGTCTCGAAATCGAGCCGGTCGGCAATTTCGAGGCCGAAGGCCGTGCGATAGAACGATACCGAACGCGTCTCATCGAGCACGCGCACCATGGAATGTATTGCCTTCGCCATTCGTCCTCCTGGCAGTTAGAAGCAGGAGGATTATGAAATCCGCGCAGCCCCAAGTGGTGGCAGCCCGTTACCACGCGTGCTGGAGCATAGTTTGCTACGCAGGGACGAAAGCATGGTTGCGATGACGTGCTGTTGGGCCGATGATGGCGTCCGACAGCCAGCGCCGGTGCCGCACGCCGGAGCAAGCCATCGGGAGGATTGATATGTGCAGGGTATTTGCCGGACAGGATCCGAAGGGCTATCACCAGATCAACCGGTCGATCCGGATCGCCGGCCATTCGACCAGCATCCAGCTTGAGGCCACCTTCTGGGACCTTCTCGACGAAATCGCGTCTTCTCAGGGGCTGACGACGCCGAAATTCATCTCGAAGCTCTATGACGAGGCGATCGAGATCAACGGAGCGATCCCGAACTTCGCATCCATGCTGCGGACCACATGCGCGCTCTATCTGCGCGGCCACAAGCCCGGCGCCGACGAGATCGAGGCCCTGAAGCGCTACGCTGCATAGACCGACACTCAGCCGCTTGGCTGACCTGATCACGAAAAGAAAACCCCGGGCTGAAACCCGGGGTTTTTCTTGTTCGACGCTGCCTAATGTTTAAGCAGCAGCTTTGGTCTCGACGCTGGTCGGCACCGAGCTGATGGTCTTGAGGATCTGCGAGGCGATCTGGTAGGGGTCGCCCTGCGAGTTCGGACGGCGGTCTTCGAGATAGCCGCGATAGCCGTCACGGACAAAGCTGTGCGGCACGCGCACCGAAGCGCCGCGGTCGGCAACACCCCAGGTGAACACGTCGATCGACGCCGTCTCGTGCTTGCCGGTCAGGCGCAGGTGGTTGTCCGGGCCATAGACAGCGATGTGATCTTCGCGGGCTTCGCCGAACGCATCCATCAGCGCCTCGAAATAGGCCTTGCCGCCGACTTCGCGCAGGTGGGCGGTCGAGAAGTTTGCGTGCATGCCCGAGCCGTTCCAGTCGGTATCGCCCAACGGCTTGCAGTGATACTCGATGTCGATGCCGTATTTTTCGGTCAGGCGCTGCAGCAGGTAGCGAGCGAGCCACATCTCGTCGGCCGCCTTCTTCGAGCCCTTGCCGAAGATCTGGAATTCCCACTGGCCCTTGGCCACTTCGGCGTTGATGCCCTCGTGGTTGATGCCGGCGTCGAGGCAAAGGTCGAGATGCTCTTCGACGATCTGGCGGGCGATATCGCCGACGGCCTGGTAGCCGACGCCGGTGTAGTACGGGCCCTGCGGTGCCGGGAAGCCGGTTTCGGGGAAACCGAGCGGACGGCCGTTCTTATAGAAGAAATATTCCTGCTCGAAGCCGAACCAAGCACCATCGTCTTCGAGGACGGTCGCGCGGGTGTTCGACGGATGCGGCGTGACGCCATCCGGCATCATGACCTCGCACATGACGAGCGCGCCGTTCTTGCGGGCCGGATCGGGATAAACGGCGACCGGCTTGAGCACGCAGTCGGAGCTCTTGCCTTCGGCCTGCTTGGTCGAGCTGCCGTCGAACCCCCAGAGCGGAAGCTGCTCGAGCTTCGGGAACTCCGCGAATTCCTTGACCTGGGTCTTGCCGCGGAGATTGGCCGCCGGCGTGTAACCATCCAGCCAGATGTACTCGAGCTTGTACTTCGTCATGCTATCCTCTCGGTGTCGTGCCTGCCAGCCATTGGCGGCCAGCGTGTCGCAAGAGAAGAAGCAAGCCTCGTGCCAACTCGAAAAAAGCAGGATCCGCGCTGCCGCCGGAGGTCGAGGAAAAAGCCGATGCTCAAAAAACAGGCAAACTAGGGCAGCAACGCTGACATTCTGCCCAAGACTCGGGCGCAGCCCGCCCAGCTGGGCAAGACGGGGTCAGCCGGCCTTCAGCGCCTCGAGCAAAGCCACCGCCGAGACCATGTCGCGCTTGCGATTGGAACGGCGGGCAACGACCTCGGAATCCTGGCCCCAATGCTCGACCTGCCAGTCTTCGTCGACATGGGCGGCAGCCCAGGCCGCCTCGACATCCAACTCGCCGGTTTCGACAGCCAGCGCCAGGAGCGCCGAACCGGTCAGCGTGGTCATCAGATGGAGTGCCGCCAGCCGCATCGGCTCGGCGCGCTGCGACAGGTGGACGCCAAGGGCGGCAATGGCCGCGCGCGGCTGCTCGACATGCATGACGCCCTCGGCCAGAACGAAATGTGCACTGAGCGACGTACGCGCCCAATCCAGCACCGGGTCCCACGCCTCGGACTGGCGCTCGACGAGTTTTTCCGGGCTGTCGGCGCGGTAGCAAAGCAGATCCGACGACGAAAAGCGCAGGATGTCCTCGAGCACGGCCTGCGGGTCGGTGGCAACGCCGTCGATCGCCGTATTGACCAGGCGCAGCACCGGCATAGTGAACGGATCGATGTTTTCGACCTGTGCGGCAAACTCGTCGGCGACCAGTTGCGCGGCTGCCTCAGTCGGCAGGGCAAGCAGCGCCCTGCCCGGCGTACGCACCGGCTTGCCGTCGAGCTGTACGGCATAACCACCCTCGACAGCGGCAACCGAAGTCGTTTCGTAGAACCGCTTGGGCAGTTGCCGGCGCATCGTGCTTTGCGCGCGGCGGATCGGATCGGGATCGGACAGCAAGTCGCCGGTTTCAAGGTCGCTCAGGATGTCACGCATGAGTTCTTCCTATCAGTCGCAAAGGGCAATCAGTCGATGAGGGCGAGCAAATCGCCGGGCTTGGCCAGCACAGTCTCGGCACCGGTAGCCAGCAAGCCTTCGCGGTCATGGTAGCCCCAGGACACACCTATCGCGCGTGCACCGGCACTTCTGGCCATCTGCATGTCATAAATGGCGTCGCCAACCACGAAAGTCGAGGCCGGATCGATGCCGGTTTCGGCGCAACATTCCAGCACCATGGCGGGATGCGGCTTGGAGGGGCAGTCGTCGGCGGTGCGGATGATCACGAAATGGCGCCCTAAACCATAGGTTTCCAGCACACGCTGCACGCCGCGGCGCGACTTGCCGGTGACCATGCCGATCAGCACGTCGTCGCGCCTGGCGAGCACGTCGATCAGTTCGGCGATGCCGTCATAGAGCGGCTCATGGAAAGTCGAGGGCGCGCGCGAGGCGGTGAAATGCGCCTTGTAGCGCTCGGCCAGACGGCCGCACTCGGCATCGAGCGGACGGTCTAGCAACCTCGCAATGGCAAGATCGAGCGTCAGGCCGATGATGCCCTTGGTGGCTTCCAGCGCCGGCTCCGCAAGGCCGGCCTCGCGAAACGTCGCGACCATCGTGGCATGGATGAGGTCGGCGCTGTCGACCAGCGTGCCGTCGCAATCGAACAGCACCAGCTTCAACGCGCCCGCAGCGCTGTCGCGCGACGAGGCTGCCGTCACGCCGGCTCCCCGCTTTCATCATCGAAGCCGATGAGGTTCCAGCTCTGGCGCATATGCGGCGGCATCGGCGCGGTGACGTCGATCACGCCATGGTCTGGGTGCGGAATGACGATGCGGCGCGCATGCAGATGCAGCTTGTTCTGCAGGCCGCCGGGAAATTCCCAGTTGGTGTCGTGTTCGAAATATTTCGGATCGCCGATGATGGGGCAGCCGATAAAGGCAGCGTGCACGCGCAGCTGGTGCGTGCGGCCGGTATAGGGCTCCATCTCCAGCCAGGTCATGGTCTGGGCGGCCTGCTCCAGCACGCGGTAGTAGGAAACCGCATGATCGGCACCCTTTTCGCCATGCTTGGCGACCCGCATGCGGTCGCCGTCGGGCGTTTGTTCCTTGATCAGCCAGGTCGAGATCTTGTCTTCGCGCTTGGGCGGTGCGCCCTTGACCAGGGCCCAGTAGGTCTTCTTGGTTTCGCGGGCACGGAAAGCCTCGGCGAGCTTCATCGCCGCCAGGCGCGTGCGCGCCACGACCAGCACGCCCGAGGTGTCGCGGTCGAGCCGGTGGACCAGGCGCGGCTTTTCGCCCTTCTTGTTGCGCCAGGCCTCGAGCATGTCGTCGAGATGGCGCACGATGCCCGAACCGCCCTGAACGGCGAGGCCGGCCGGCTTGTTGAAGACGAAGACCTTGGAGTCTTCGTAGATCAGCATCTTGGCCAGCACGTCGCCATCGTCCTGATCGCGCATGGTGCGGGCAGTCAGAGGGCCGTCGTTCTTCTTGTCGACTTCGAGCGGCGGGATGCGGATCACCTGGCCCGGCTCGACACGCGTGTCGGCCTTGACGCGGCCGCCGTCGACCCGGATCTGGCCCGAGCGCAGCAGTTTCTGCAGGTGGCCGAAGCCGAGCCCCGGATAGTGGGACTTGAACCAGCGGTCGAGCCTCATGCCCGTTTCGCCGGCTTCCACCGTGATCTGTTCAACGCCTGCCATTGTTCAATTGTCCTTTTCGAAGCGGCCCAATAGCATCAGCCGATGCTTCTTGCGAGCCACATTCCCAGGAACAGGGCCAGGATGGCGCATATGACGCTGGCAAAGGCATAGCCGAAGGCCGGCAAAGTCGATCCGCGCTCCCACAAGGTGGCAAAATCCAGCGAGAACGCCGAAAAGGTGGTGAAGCCGCCCAAAATACCCGTGGCAACGAACAAGCGCAGTTCGTTCGATGTCCCGGTGCGGCGGGCGAGCCAGCCGATGAACAGGCCCATGGCAAACGAACCCACAATGTTGATCGCCAACGTGCCCCAGGGAAAGTTCGACCCCGCCAGCCTGAGTGCTACGAGATTGGCCAGATGGCGCAGCGATGCACCGATGGCGCCGCCGACTGCAACGAGCAATAGATGAAGCATGGGCATGTCCTGCCTGCGTCCGGATTTCTGGTCATTAGCACAGCTACCGAGCGCCACAGGCACGATGGCCGCCGGCGCAAAGGATTAGGCTGTGGACAAGGCCGGCGTGCGGCACGCCATTGTTGGGATAAGGAAAGGCGGGCTATAGCATCGCGCCATGCAACCTTCCAAAGATATCTCCCGCCTGATCGAGATCATGGCTGCCCTGCGCGAGCCCGAAACCGGCTGTCCCTGGGACATCGAGCAGAACTTCGCGACCATTGCGCCCTACACGATCGAGGAAGCCTACGAGGTCGCCGACGCGATCTCGCGCAATGACATCGACCATCTGCGCGAGGAACTCGGCGATCTGCTGCTGCAGGTCGTCTATCACGCCCAGATGGCCGAGGAAGCGGGCGAGTTTGCCTTCGGCGACGTGGTCGAAGCCATTACCACCAAGATGATCCGCAGGCATCCGCATGTCTTCGGCGACGCCAAGGCGCGCGAGGCGCGTTCGGCCAAGGGCATGTGGGAGAAGATCAAGGCCGAAGAGAAGGCCGAGCGGCGCGCGGCGCGCATCGCCCGCGGACTCGACCCTGAAGATCACGGCCACGGTTTTCTGGACGGGGTGCCGGTGGCGCTGCCAGCACTTACCCGTGCGCTCAAACTACAGGAGAAGGCGGCGCGCGTCGGCTTCGACTGGGGCGAGGCAGCACCCATCCTCGACAAGATCGAAGAAGAGATCGGCGAGTTGCGCGAGGCCATGGCCAACGGCGATCAGGCCGCGGTCAAGGACGAGTTCGGCGACATGCTGTTTGCGCTGGTCAATCTCGGCCGCCACCTGCAGCTCGATTCCGAGGCTGCGCTGTCAGGAACCAACGACAAGTTCCGCAAGCGGTTCCACTACGTCGAAAAGTCGCTCAACGATGCTGGCCACAGCCTGGAGGCGGCAACGCTCGACGAGATGGAAGCCTTGTGGCAGCAGGCAAAGAGCGCGAAATAACGCGCCCTAGCCTTTGTTTTTGCGTAGTATTCTCGCCGCGATCTCGTCGCGCGCCGAAGCGGTTGCCTTGAGCGTCATCGACACGCTGCCATCGTCATTGTCGGTGCGCGAAACCACGTCGCCATTGCGATAGAGCCAATCGATCTGGCCAAGCTGGCTGGGTTCCAGCGTGACGTCGATCGATTCGAGCTCGCCCGAGACGCGCTGCTCGATCAAGCCGGCAAGTGCAGGGATGCCCTCGCCGGTGATTGCCGAGATCGCGATCGGCGGCAGCTTGCGGCCATCGGAGCCGTCGGAAAGCAGGCGCTCGCGATTGCCCTCGTCGAGCTGGTCGATCTTGTTCCAGACTTCGACCACCCGGTCGGTATCCGCCGCATCGACGCCAAGATCGGCAAGGATGCGTTCGACATCCTCGGCCTGGGCCGCGGTATCCGGATCGGAAATATCCCTGAGATGAATGACGAGGTCGGCTTCGACCACTTCTTCCAGCGTCGCCCGGAAGGCGGCGATCAGGTGCGTCGGCAGGTCGGAGATGAAACCGACGGTGTCGGACAGGATGATCGGCGTGCCGTGCGGCAGCCGCACCCGGCGCAACGTCGGATCAAGCGTGGCAAACAGCATGTCCTCGGCCAGCACGCTGGCGCCGGTCAGCCGGTTGAACAGCGTCGACTTGCCGGCGTTGGTGTAGCCGACGATGGCGACGACCGGGAACGGCACCTTGCGGCGCTTGGCACGGTGCAGGTCGCGTGTGCGGACCACCGTCTCCAGCTCGCGCTTGAGCTTGATGATCTTTTCCTGGAGCGCGCGCCTGTCGGATTCGATCTGCGTTTCACCCGGACCGCCGAGGAAGCCCGCACCGCCGCGCTGGCGCTCGAGGTGGGTCCAGCTGCGAACCAGCCGGCCCTTCTGGTAGTTGAGATGGGCAAGCTCGACCTGCAGCGTGCCTTCCTTGGTGCGCGCCCGCCGACCGAAGATTTCGAGGATCAGCCCGGTGCGGTCGAGCACCTTGGCGTTCATCTCTTTTTCGAGGTTGCGTTGCTGCACCGGCGTTAGCGGATGGTCGACGATGACCAGTTCCGCGCCGCGCTCCTTCACGATCTCAGCGAACTCCTCGACCTTACCGGTGCCCAGCAGAGTTGCCGGGCGCGGGTCGTTGAGCGTGACGATCGCGGTATGAACGGGTTCGAGATCGATGGCGCGGGCGAGCCCCACGGCTTCGTCGTGGCGAGCGTCGGCCGAACGCTGCAGCCGCGGACGTGCGCTGTCGTCGTCACCCTTGGGCTGGCGCGTCAGCACCGGCACGATGACGACCGCGCGCGTGGGGGCTTTGTCGCCCCCTATCGATTCGGGTCCATTGCTGGCACCGGCCTTGGCGCCGGCGTTCCTGTCGCGTGCCAATCAGCCGCCCTGGCTTTCCTCGCCATCGAACATCTGAACCGGCTGGCTCGGCATGATCGTGGAGATGGCATGCTTGTAGACGAGCTGGGAATGCCCGTCACGGCGCAACAAAACACAGAAATTGTCGAAGGAAGTAACGACTCCGGTCAATTTCACGCCGTTAATAAGGAAAATGGTGAGTGGGTTTTTGCTCTTGCGAACTGAATTCAGGAAAAGGTCCTGAAGATTCTGCGATCGTTCCGCCATTGTTTTTTTCTTTCGCCGATCCCTGTCTGCTGCCAATGCGCCAAATTACCGGGCTCATGTCAAGCGAGCAAACACCCCTTGCCACATCGCGCGGCAAGCTGAACGAGATGAATTTAACCATTTACGCCCAAGCGGTTATCAGGCTTGGATTTTTTCCGCAACGTCAAAAAAGGCTTCGCGCAGGGAAAGCGCCACCGATCCGGGGTGTCCATTGGCGACGGGCTGGCCGTCGATGGCGACAATCGGCATGATGACGGTCGTCGCAGCCGTGATGAACGCTTCGCGCGCTGCCTTGGCTTCCTCGACGGTAAAACCGCGTTCCTCGACCGTCAGCCCGAGCTTCTCGGCGACCTTGAACAGCGTGGCCCGGGTGATGCCGCGCAGGATACCGTGATCGGCCGGGCGCGTGACCAGCACACCGTCCCTGGTGACGATCCAGGCGTTGGTGGCTGCCCCTTCCTTGACCGTGCCGTCCGGATCGACGAACCACGCCTCCTGGGCGCCGGCTTCCTTGGCCTGCTGGCGCGCCAGGACGTTGGGCAGGAGACCGACAGTCTTGATGTCGACGCGCTCCCAGCGGTTTTCCGGCACGGTGATGACCTTGAGCCCTGCCCCGGCCTTCTTGGCCGCGGCCACGGGGTCGGTGCGCTTGGCGGTTACCACCAGTGCGGGACGCGTGCCGCTTGCCGGAAAGACGTGATCGCGCGGCGCCACGCCGCGCGTCACCTGGAGGTAGACCATGCCATTATGGACGCGGTTGCGGCGGATGACCTCACGCATGACATGCACGAGCACGGCGCGATTGACCGGCCAGTCGATCCTGAGTTCCGACAGCGAACGGCCGAGCCGGTCGAGGTGGCCGACGCTGTCGACGATGAAGCCGCGCGCCACCTCGCAAACCTCGTAGACGCCGTCGGCGAACTGGTAGCCGCGGTCCTCGATATGCACGGAGGCATCTGAATGGGCGACGTAGCGGCCGTTGACGTAAGCGATGCGCGGCATGGTTTTCGTGACCCTCGGAATTTTACGGAGTTCTAGTCGATCTGCGACGGGCGGCAACGGTCAATTGGCTGGACCAGGTCAGAAGAATTCGAGACTGACCCGGAACATCTGCTCGACCTGCTTGACCGCCTTGTCGAGCGCGAAAATGACGACGCGGTCCTTGGGCTTTATCTGCACCGAACCGCTCGGCTTGACGATCTTGCCGTCGCGATAGATCGCGCCGATGCGCATGCCATCGGGCAATTCGAGGTCGCGCAGCAACGTGCCGACCAGCGGCGACGTTTCCAGCGCCTCGGCTTCGATGATTTCGGCGGCTCCCCGCTGGATCGAGTGGACCTGGCGGATGCGCCCGCGCCGGACGTGCTGGAGAACCCGCGAGATGGTCACCGCACTCGGATTGACATGCGCGTCGATGCCGAGCGGCTTGGTGAGATCGTGATAGGCCGGATTGTTGATGAGGGCGAGGTTGCCCTTGCAGCCGAGCCGCTTGGCCATGACCGAGGACAGGATGTTGACCTGGTCGTTGTTGGTCAGCGCCACCATCAGGTCGGCATCCTGGATGTCGGCTTCCATCAGCAGCTTCTGGTCGAGCGCGCTGCCGTTGAGCACCACGGTCCGGCGCAATTCGTCCGCGACCTTGACGGCCCTGTCCCGGTTCGCCTCGATGATCTTGATCTTGGTGCGGCTCTGGCGCTTCTCGATGGTGCGGGCGACATAAAGGCCGATATTGCCGCCGCCGGCGATGACGATGCGCGTTGCCTCCTGCTCGTCATGTCCGAACAGGCCGAGCGTCCGGCGCACCTGTTCCTTGGTCGTCACGACATAGGCGAGATCGCCGGCCACCAGCTGATCGGCCGAATGCGGGATGAACAGGCGGTCGTTGCGGCTGACGCCAACCACCGTCGAGGGCAGATCGGGGAACAGTTCGCTGAGCTGGGCCAGCGGCGTGTTGATGACCGGGCAGTCCTCCAGGCACTCGATCGCCACCATGATGATGTGGTTGTCGGCAAAGCGGACGACGTCGGTCGCGCCCGGCAGCGTAATGCGCCGCAGCACCATCTCGCCGACTTCGAGCTCGGGCGAGATGATCACGTCGATCGGCAGATGCTCGCGCGAAAACAGGTCCTGATAGTGCGGCTGGAGATAGGCTTGCGACCGAATGCGCGCGACCTTCATGGGCACGTTGAACAGCGCGTGCGCCACTTCGCAGGCAACGATGTTGACCTCGTCGAAGAGCGTCACGGCGATGATCATGTCGGCGTTCTGCGCGCCGGCGGCCTCCAGCACTTCCGGATGCGATCCGTGGCCGACGAAGCCACGCACGTCGAGCTGGTCGCGGACCGAATGGATCAGCTCAGGCGCCGTATCGATGATCGAGACGTCGTTCTTTTCCGCCGCCAACCGTTCGGCAATGCCGTAACCGACCTGCCCGGCCCCGCAGATGATTACGCGCATGCGGGATCTCTATCCTGACTGCCAGCCACAGCTTACACGCCCAGCGACTTGAGTTTGCGGTGCAGCGCGGAGCGCTCCATGCCTATGAACTCGGCCGTCTTGGAGATGTTGCCGCCGAAGCGATTGATCTGGGCAATGAGATATTCCTTTTCGAACATCTCGCGCGCTTCGCGCAGCGGCAGCGCCATGATGTGCTGATCGGACTGGTTCGGCGCGCGCGGCATGACGTCGCCGATCTCCGATGGCAGAAGATCGGCCGTGATCGGCGCTTCGGGATTGTCGCTGCGCGCGAGGATCAGCAGGCGTTCGACATTGTTGCGCAACTGGCGCACGTTGCCGGGCCAGTTGTGGGCCTGGAGAACGGCAAGCGCGTCGTCGCCGATGCGGCGTGGCTTGATGCCGGCCTGCTTGGCCATCTGCTTCATGAAATTGTCGACGAGATAGGGAATGTCCTCCCGACGCTCGGCAAGCCCCGGCACCATGACCGGCACGACCGCCAGGCGGTGGTAAAGGTCTTCGCGGAACCGGCCTTCGGCGATCATCGCCTCCAGGTTCTGGGCGGTCGACGAAATGATGCGCACGTCGACCTTGACGCGCTTGGTGCCGCCGACGCGCTCGAACTGCTGCTCGACCAGCACGCGCAGGATCTTGTTCTGGGTCTCGCGTGGCATGTCGGCGATTTCGTCAAGATAGAGGATACCCTGATGGGCCTCCTCGAGGGCGCCGACCTTGCGTTCGCCGCCGTTCGATTCGGTGCCGAACAGCTCGATCTCCATGCGTTCGGGCGTGATCGTGGCGGCATTCAGCGTGACGAACGGGCCGGTCTTGCGCGCGGAGAGCGCGTGGATGGCCCGCGCGGCCATCTCCTTGCCCGAGCCGGACGGACCGATGATCATGACGCGGCTGTTGGTCGGCGCAACCCGGTCGATGGTCTGGCGCAACTGGCTCATCGCCGAGGACATGCCAATCAGGTCATGGGTCTCGCCGCTGCGCATCTTGAGGTCGGAGACCTCGCGCTTGAGCTTCGAGGTTTCGAGCGCGCGCTCGGCGATCAGGATCAGCCGGTCGGCCTTGAATGGCTTTTCGATGAAATCATAGGCGCCACGACGGATCGCCGAAACAGCAGTTTCGATGTTGCCGTGGCCCGAGATCATCACCACGGGCAGGTTGGGATGCAGGGTCTTGATCGCGTCGAGCAGGGCCAGCCCGTCGAGCCGCGAACCCTGGAGCCAGATGTCGAGGAAAACCAGGCGCGGCGCACGATCCGCTATGGCGGCAAGCGCGCTGTCGGCGTCGAACGCCGTGCGGGTTTCGTGACCTTCGTCGCTCAGGATGCCCGCGACCAGTTCACGGATGTCTTCCTCATCGTCAACGATAAGAATATCAGACGCCATTTCCGACCTTCTCGATTTCTTGGGCCTGCGCTGCCTCGTCGGCACTCTTGGGTGCCGCGGCCTCTTCGGCCGCCGCAGGCAGGACCATGCTGATCATCGCGCCGCGCCCGCCATGGAAATCGGCTGGAGCGTCGTGGAGTTCCAATCTTCCGCCGTGGTCCTCGACAATCTTCTTGACGATAGCGAGGCCAAGGCCCGTGCCCTTCTCGCGCGTCGTCATATAGGGCTCGAGCAGCCGCTGGCGATGCTCGCGCGGCAGACCCTTGCCATTGTCGATGACGTCGATCCGGATCGAATTGCCTTCTCGCCGTGCCCGGATCTTGATGACACCGGGCTCGCCGGTCTGGCGTTCCGCCGCCTCGATGGCCTCCGCGGCGTTCTTGATGACATTGCCAAACGCCTGGGCCATCAGGCGGCTGTCAAAGGTGCCCTTGAGCGGGCCCGGGGTGATTTCACGCTCGAAGGCGATGTCGGCACGGCTGACCTCGACCAGGAACGACGCCTCGCGCAGCGGTTCGCGAATGTCGATCACCTTCATTTCCGGCTTGGGCATGCGTGCGAATGCCGAGAACTCGTCGACCATGCGGCCGATATCGCCAACCTGGCGGATGATCGTTTCGGTGCACTGGTCGAAGACCTCGCGGTCCTCGGTGATGACCTTGCCGTAGCGGCGGCGGATGCGTTCGGCCGAAAGCTGGATCGGTGTCAGCGGATTCTTGATCTCGTGGGCGATGCGCCGAGCCACATCGGCCCAGGCCGACGTGCGCTGGGCGGTAACGAGGTCGGTGATGTCGTCGATGGTCACCACATACGACGTGTCATCGGCGTCCATCGCTTCCTTGTCGCCCTCCTCCACCGTCACCTGAACGTTGAAGGTGCGCTCGGCGCCGGCACGGTAGAACGTCACCTGCTCGCGATAGACCGCCCGTCCCGACTTGCGCCCGATCTCGAAGACGCGGCCGACATGCGGCAACAGGATCGACAGGTTCTGGCCGAGCGAATCCGCAGCGGAGATCGCCAGCATCGACTCCGCCGACGGATTGACGATGGTGATGCTGCCATAGGGATCGACGCCGATGACGCCGGCAGTGACGCCGGCAAGCACCGCCTCCGAAAAGCGGCGGCGTTCGTCGATGACGTCCTTGGCGGTCAGGATTTCGTTGCGCTGCGACTTGAGTTCGAGCAGCATGTTGTTGAACGTACCGCTCAATGCGCCGACATCGCCGTCTGACAGCCGCACAGGTACCGACACATCGAGATTGCCGGTCGCAACCTCATCGGCGGCACCGATGAGCTGCCGGATCGGCCGCACCAGCCGATCGGCGACGGCAATGCCGGTCCAGATCGCCGACAGCACGACAATAAGCGTCAGGCCGAGATAGAGCAGCGCGAAGGCAATCTGCGTCGTGCGCCGGCTCGCGCCGAGATCGCGATACTCTTCGGTGTTTGCGGTGACGATCTGGCGCGCCTTGATCACCTCGGGATCGACCAGGCGGATGGTGTAGAGATAGAGCCCTTCGATCTCGCGCAACTTGATGATGGCGCCGACGATGTTGCGCGTCTTCGGCTCGATCAGCACCGGCTTGCCGTCGGCCGCAGCCTGCACTGCCGTGGCCGGAGGTTCGGGCATGGCAAAGTCGGCGCCGGTCTTTGCGCTCATCACGAAAGAGCCGTCGGGTCTGATCAGCGCGGCATGTGCGAGCGCACGCAATTGCGCCTGCCGGCCCATGAAGTCGAGGAAGCCGCTGCGGTCGAGGCCATAGAGCGAGCGCGCATTGTCGAGGTCGTTGGCCATCGACAGGGTGGTGCCCTGCAGGTTGCGCGCATTCTCCTGGACATAGGCTTCGGCGATCGACAGCGACGAATTAACGATGGTCTTCGTCCTGATCTCGAACCAGCGGTCGAGCCCGATATCCAGCGTGATCGACGCGACGATCGCAACCAGCAATGCCGGCAATGCCGCCACCAGTGCGAACATGGTGACGATGCGCACATGCAGGCGGGACGCAGCCTTGCCGCGTCGGCGCGCCATGATGATGCGCTGCACCTCGATCAAGATCAGGCCGACGAGGATCAGGATGAAAACGGCGTTGATGCCGATAAGGGTCAGCGTCGTCGTCGAATCCGGCGTGATCGGCGTGACGCCGACCAGAATGGCGAAGGAGACCGCGGCCGTGACCAGCGCCGCAGCGATCGCCACCACGCCCGGGAGCGCGAGAAGGCGTCTGCCGTCCTGCGTTCCCTTTACGGGTCGGCTTGCTTCTTTTGCTGGTGTTGCCCGGTTCGCCATGCTGCCGTGTAGAGCCATTGAATGCGTCGCATCTATGCAACGCATTGTGGCGATTATGCAACATTTTGTCCGCAAGCGAAAATGTTTCGGCAGGCTTTCGACAGCTAAGCGTTTTGCCTTCGCCTGGTCAGCCTGGACGCGCCGACTTGTAGACGTTGACGCCGAGCTCGCGGATCTTCTTGCGCAACGTATTGCGGTTCAGACCCAGCAATTCGGCGGCCTTGATCTGATTTCCGCGCGTTGCCGTCATCGACGCCAGGACCAGCGGATATTCGACCTCCGCCAAAATGCGCTGGTAGAGGCCGGGCGGCGGCAGGTCGTCGGCGAACATGGCAAAATAGCGCTGCAGGAAATGCTCGACCGCCTGCCCGACCGACAGGTCGTCGGGGATGAGATTGCCGCCGGGAACCACCGGCTGCTCGCCGGTCTTCAGTTCCGATTCGATGATCTCGGCCGAAATCTCGTCTTGTGGATAGAGCGCGGCCAGCCGGCGCACCAGGTTTTCGAGTTCGCGCACATTGCCCGGCCAGGGGTAGCGCTTCATCAGCTCGACGCCGCCGGCGGAGATGCGCTTGGCCTGCAGCCCCTCGCTCACGCCCTGCTTGAAGAAATGCCGCACAAGATCTGGAACGTCCTCGGATCTTTCGCGCAGCGCCGGCAGCCGAAGCGGCACCACATTGAGGCGGTAGAACAGGTCTTCGCGGAACAGGCCCTGGTTGATCAGTGACCTGAGATCCTTGTTGGTGGCGGCGACGATGCGCACGTCGGTCTTGATCGGCGTGCGCCCGCCGACGGTGGTGTATTCGCCCTGCTGGAGCACGCGCAGCAGCCTTGTCTGCGCCTCCATCGGCATGTCGCCGATCTCATCGAGGAACAGTGTGCCGCCCTCGGCCTGCTCGAAGCGGCCGGTCGAGCGGTTCTGCGCGCCGGTGAAGGCACCCTTTTCGTGCCCGAACAGTTCGGACTCGATCAGGTCGCGGGGAATCGCGGCCATATTGATGGCGACGAACGGTCCGTTGCGACGGCGCCCATATTCATGGAGCGCACGCGCCACCAGCTCCTTGCCGGTACCCGATTCGCCCGAGATCATGACGGTAAGGTCCGTCTGCATCATGCGCGCCAGCATGCGGTAGATGTCCTGCATCGCCGCCGAGCGGCCGACCAGCGGCATCGAATCGGGCTGGTCGTCATGGCGCTGCTCGATCTTCGGTCGCCGAGGCTCGGCCAGCGCCCGGTTGACGATGCTGAGCAGTTCGGTGAGGTCGAAGGGCTTGGGCAGGTATTCGTAGGCGCCGGTCTCGGAGGCGCGGATTGCCGTCATGAAGGTGTTCTGGGCGCTCATGACGATGACCGGCAGCTCCGGCCGCGCCTTCTTGATGCGCGGCAGCATGTCGAAGGCGTTCTCGTCGGGCATGACGACGTCGGTGATGACCAGGTCGCCCTCGCCGGCCGCCACCCAGCGCCACAGCGTCGCGGCATTGGAGGTGACGCGCACCTCATGCCCCATGCGCGACAGCGCCTGGTTGAGCACGGTGCGGATGGCCGCATCGTCGTCGGCGACGAGAATGTTTCCGCGCACGCTCATCGATGGTCTCCTTCACTGACGTCGGTCGAATGCCCCGGCAGTTCCTTCCAGGCAGGCATCAGGATGCGGAAGGTGGTGCCACGCGGCGTCGAATCGCATTCGATCACCCCGCCATGGTCGCCGACGATCTTGGCGACCAATGCCAGGCCGAGCCCCGAACCGTTCGGCTTGGTGGTGATGAACGGGTCGAACAGGATCGGCAGGATGTCTTCGGACACGCCCATTCCGTTGTCGTGGACGCAGAATTCCAGTGGCAGCGAGACCCGGTCCTGGGTGCCGGGGATCGACATGCGGATGCCGGGCCGGAAGGCGGTCGACAGCGTGATTTCGCCGCGCGGGTGATGGCCGATCGCCTCGGCGGCGTTCTTGACCAGGTTGAGGAAGATCTGGACCAGTTGGTCGCGGTTGGCATAGACCGGAGGCAATGATGGATCATAATCCTCCAGTATCTTGATACCATTGGCAAAACCGTTCTTGGCGATCGCCTTCACATGATCGAGTACGACATGGATATTGACCGGATAGCGGTCGATGGGTCGCTCGTCTGAGAACACCTCCATGCGGTCGACAAGCTTGACGATCCGGTCGGTTTCGTCGGTGATCAGCCGCGTCAGCGAGCGGTCCTCGTCGGAGGCAGACAGTTCCAGCAGCTGGGCTGCGCCCCTGATGCCGGAAAGCGGGTTCTTGATCTCGTGGGCGAGCATGGCGGCAAGCCCAGTGACCGAGCGCGCCGCGCCACGATGCGTCATCTGGCGGTCGATCTTATCGGCCATAGAGCGTTCCTGGAACATCACCACCACCGATCCCGGCAGCTCCGACACCGGGGCGACGTAGAGGTCGACCATCTTCTCGACGCCAAGACGCGGTGAGGACACATCGACGCGGTATTCGTTGACCGGCGTGAGACGCTCGCGCACCTGCTCGACCAGGGTCAGGATCGGGCTGCCGAAAGGAACGAAGCGCGAAAGATCGCTGCGCGCCAGCACGGTGGCGCTGGAGCGGAAAAAATCCTCGGCGTCGGCATTGGCGAAGGTGATGAAGTTGTCGGGCCCGATCATGATGACCGGGCGCCGGATCGTGTTGAGGACGATCTGCGCGGCATCCGCCGGATCTGCTGCCGGTGCCGGGTTGAACTTCATGCCGCATTCCTTTCGGGTTCGCCAAACGACGTGAGCGCTTCGCGCAGCGACGAAATCACCTGGGCAGGATCGAATGAGGTGAGCACGCCACGGCGCAATTCGTCAGGCACCTCAGCGGCGTGACGGTCGAGATACCAGCCAAGATGCTTGCGCGCCTGGCGCAGGCCGCTCTCGGTGCCGTAAAGCGCCAGCATGTCCTCGTAATGGGCAACCGCGTAGTCGGCCAACGCCGACGCCGAACTCGGCACGCCGGCAGCACTTGCGCCGCTCGCCGCGGCTGCGATCATGCCCGCCGTCCAGGGAGCGCCGTAATGCGAGCGCCCGGCCATGACGGCATCGGCACCGGATTGTTCCAAAATCTCGGCTGCGTCTTCTCGTGTTGCCACGTCGCCATTGGCGACCACAGGAATGCTCACCGCCTGCTTGACACGAGCAATCGCCTGCCAGTCGGCCTTGCCCTTGTAGAACTGGCAGCGCGTGCGGCCGTGAACGGTGACCATGCTGACGCCGGCCTGCTCGGCGCGGCGCGCCAGTTCCGGCGCGTTGAGCACATCGTCGTCCCAACCCAGCCGCATCTTCAGCGTCACCGGCACATCAACCGCCTCGACGACCGCGTCGATCAGGGTCAGCGCGAAGTCGAGGTCGCGCATCAGCGCCGAACCGGCGTAGCCGCCGGTCACCTTCTTGGCCGGGCAACCCATATTGATATCGATTACATCGGCGCCTTCGCCGACGGCGATGCGGGCGGCTTCGGCCATGTGAGCAGCTTCGCGGCCGGCCAGTTGCACCATGTGCACCGGCAGGCCCGAATGGCGGATGCGAAAGCCGCTGGAGCCGCGCCCCTTGGCGAGTTCACCGCTGGCGACCATCTCGGAAACCACCAGGCCAGCGCCGTGGGCATAGGCGCGCGTGCGGAATGCCTCGTCGGTGACGCCAGACATCGGCGCGAGAAACACCCGGTTGCGGATCGTGACGCCGCCGACCAAAAGCGGCTCGCCGAGTTTTGAAAGCTTATTCATGCACAAAAACAAAGCACCATTCGCCTCTGCACAATGAGTAGCCATGATCGCTTCATTGTGCAACTGCGAAATGACAGGGGAATGCGGCGCTTTCTGGATTCTTCTGGCCTTCCTGAGACCTCGCGGCTAAGCCTCTGCGCATGAGTGCAGAAGCCCCCTCCAACCATCCCAATTCGAAGGTCGCGGTCGTCATCGTGGCAGCCGGGCGCGGCGAACGCGCCGGCCAGGCCGAAGGCCCCAAGCAATATCGCAGGATCGGCGGCAAGGCCGTCATCTGGCACACGTTGAAGGCGTTCCTCGATCACCCAAGCGTCGGCCCGGTGGCGGTGGCGATCCATGCCGACGACGCCGAGCTTTTCGCAGCCGCAACGGACGAGTTCGCCGACCGTGTCACGGCAGTCATCGGCGGCGCCACGCGGCAGGATTCGACGCGGCTTGCCCTGCGCGCATTGCAGGATGCGAAGCCGGCCGTAGTGCTCATCCATGACGGCGTTCGACCCTTCATCGGCGCCGATGTCATAGATCGCACGATTGGAGGCATCGACGACGAGCACGGCTCGCTGCCGTCGCTGCCGGTCTCCGATACACTTAAGAGAGAGGCATCCGACAGCACGGTGGCTGAGACCGTGCCGCGCGGGGGCCTGCATGCGGCGCAGACGCCGCAGGGTTTCCCGTTCGGGCCGATCTTCGCCGCGCACCAGCGCGCCTTCGAAGCCGGGCGCAGCGACTTCACCGACGATTCGGCGATCGCAGAATGGGCCGGCATCCCGGTCCGGCTTGTGCTCGGCTCGCCCGACAACATCAAACTGACCTGGGCAAAGGATATCGCCATGGCCGACCAGCGCCTTTCCGGCCACTCACCAAGCTTTCCCGACGTGCGCACCGGCAACGGCTACGACGTGCATTCCTTCGAAACCGGCGACCATGTCTGGCTGTGTGGCGTCAAAATTCCGCATAGCAAGAAGCTGAACGGCCATTCCGACGCCGATGTCGGCCTGCACGCGCTGACCGACGCGCTGTTGGCCACTTGCGGCGCCGGCGACATCGGCACGCATTTCCCACCATCGGACCCGCAATGGAAGGGCGCCGCATCGCGCCAGTTCGTCGAGCATGCTGCAAAAATCGTGCGCGCGCGCGGCGGGCGCATCGCCAATGCCGACATCACCCTGATCTGCGAGGCGCCGCGCGTCGGCCCACACAGGGAGGCGATGACGGCGGAACTGGCCGACATGCTGCGCATCTCGCCGGAGCGTGTCTCGATCAAGGCCACGACCAACGAGAAGCTCGGTTTCGTCGGCCGCGAGGAAGGCATCGCCGCCATCGCAACCGCAAGCGTGGTCTATCCCGGGGAACTGCCTGAATGAGCGACATCGGCGCCCTCGCCTCGGCCCTGCTCGAAGCCTGCGAGGCGCACGGCACGATGATGGCCACCGCCGAAAGCTGCACTGGCGGCATGATCATCGCGGCCCTGACCGACATCGCCGGCTCGTCGCCGGTCGTCGACCGCGGCTTCATCACCTATTCCAACGAAGCCAAGATGGAGATGCTCGGCGTCTCCGAAGCGACACTCAAGGCGCATGGCGCGGTCTCCCGCGAAACGGCGCTTGAAATGGCCGCTGGCGCCCTTGCCCATTCGCGTGCCGGCCTTGCGCTGGCCGTGACCGGCGTTGCCGGCCCCGGCGGCGGCTCGGCTGAAAAACCCGTCGGGCTGGTCTGGTTCGGCGTCGCCAGGAAAGGCATGCCCGTAGAGGCGGAGTTCCGCCTGTTCGAGGACAAGGGCCGCGACTTCATCCGCCGTGAGACGGTGAGGACGGCGCTGCGACTTGGGCTCCGCGCCGTCGATCAGGCCGGGTTCGCCGGCCCGTAGATCGCGTCCGCCCGCTTTTCGAACGCTTCGGCGAACATGCGAAAGGCGCGGTCGAACATCGTGCCCATCAGCGCACCCAGGATGCGGCTCTTGAACTCATAGTCGATGAAGAACTCGACATCCGAACCGCCGCCAACTGCTGCCACGAATTTCCACTCGTTGGTCAGGTAGCGGAACGGCCCGTCGAGGTATTTGACGTCGATGGTGTTCTCCGCGGGCGTGAGCAGGACCTGGGTGGTGAATGTCTCGCGGATCGCCTTGTAGCCCACGGTCATGTCGGCCACGAGGATTTCGCGACCGTCGCGCTCGCGCCGCGAGCGCACGTTCAGCGCTTCGCACAGCGGCAGGAATTCCGGATATTTCTCCACGTCGGCCACAAGCGCGTACATTTCTTCCGGCGAGTGGCTGACCCGGCGCGTGGTTTCGAACTTCGGCATGTTGGCCTGGGGCGCGCGTCAGGCCGACTTGGCGAGACGCGCTTCGCGGGCCGCGCGCAGCTTGGCGAAATCGTCGCCGGCGTGGTGCGACGAGCGCGTCAGCGGGCTTGACGCGACGAGCAGGAAGCCCTTCGACTTGCCGACGGTGGCGTAGGACTCGAACTCGTCCGGCGTCACGAACTTCTTGACCGGGTGATGCTTCTTCGTCGGCTGCAGATACTGGCCGATGGTCATGAAGTCGACATTGGCCGTGCGCAGGTCGTCCATCAACTGAAGCACCTCGTGGCGCTCCTCGCCCAGGCCGACCATGATGCCCGACTTGGTGAAGATGCTGGGATCAAGCTCCTTGACCCGCTGCAGCAGCCGGATCGAGTGGAAGTAACGCGCACCGGGACGCACGGTCAGGTAGTTCGACGGCACCGTTTCGAGATTGTGGTTGAAGACGTCGGGACGGGCAGCGACGACGATCTCGAGCGCGCCTTCCTTGCGCAGGAAGTCGGGTGTCAGGATTTCGATGGTCGTCAACGGCGTCAGCCGGCGGATGGCATGGATGACGTCGGCAAAATGCTGGGCGCCGCCGTCGGCAAGATCGTCACGGTCGACCGAGGTGACGACGACGTGGGTCAGGCCCATCTGGGCGACAGCCTTGGCAACGCTTTCCGGCTCGTTCGGATCGACGGCAGTCGGAATGCCCGTCGCGACATTGCAGAAGGCGCAGGCGCGCGTGCAGATCTCGCCCAGGATCATGAAGGTGGCGTGCTTCTTTTCCCAGCACTCGCCAATATTGGGGCAGCCGGCCTCTTCGCAGACGGTGACCAGCTTGTGCGACTTCACGATGTCGCGCGTTTCCTGGTAGCCACGCGAAACCGGCGCCTTGACGCGGATCCAGTCCGGCTTGCGCAGAACCTCCTGGTCGGGCCGATGGGCCTTTTCGGGGTGCCGTGCGCGCGGACGGTCGTTGAGATCGAGAACAGTGACCATCAGTTCATCCTATCAAGGCTGCCGCGCCTGCGAGCGGCCGAAAATCCAGAGCAAGATCAGGGCGCCTGCGATGGCGACGATGAGGTTGCCCAGGAACCCGTAATAATTGATGCCGAGCAACCCCGCCAGAGTGCCGCCGACAAAGGAACCGGCGATGCCGACGAGGATATTCGTCAAGAAGCCGTGGTCGCGGTTCATCGTCCGCTCGGCGACGTAGCCGGCAAGGAACCCGACGAGCAGCATGCCGAAGAAGCCGACACCGGGCATGCCGAGAATTCCGTAGCTCTGCTCCATCGCTCCTCTCCGGCCAACCATTGGCTTTCAGCTGATATAATGGCATCTGGCGCGCCGCAACAGGCGCGCCGACGCACACACGTCATGCGTTGAGCGCACGCCCATAGGCATCAAGCACACTTTCCTTCATGGTCTCCGAGATCGTCGGATGCGGGAAGATGGTGTGCATCAGCTCTTCCTCGGTGGTTTCGAGGTTCATGGCGACGACAAAACCCTGGATCAGCTCGGTGACCTCGGCGCCGACAAGATGCGCGCCAAGCAACTGGCCGGTCTTCTTGTCGAAGATGGTCTTGACCATGCCCTGGTCTTCGCCCAGCGCAATGGCCTTGCCGTTGGCGACGAAGGGGAAGCGGCCGACGCGGATGTCCTTGCCTTCGGCCTTGGCCTTGGCTTCGGTCAGGCCGACGGATGCGACCTGCGGGTTGCAGTAGGTGCAGCCCGGGATCTTCAGCTTGTCCATCGGGTGGACGTTGGGCAGGCCGGCTATCTTTTCGACGCAGATGACCGCCTCGTGCTCGGCCTTGTGCGCCAGCATGGGCGGACCGGCGACATCGCCGATGGCGTAGATGCCCGGCACGTTGGTCTTGCCGTAGCCGTCGATGACGATGCAGCCACGATCGGTCTTCACGCCAAGCGCTTCCAGGCCGATGTTTTCGATGTTGCCCTGGACGCCGACGGCCGAGATCATGCGATCTGCGGTGATCTTTTCGACCTTGCCGTCCTTCATCTCGACATGGGCGGTGATCGAGTTGGCGCCCTTCTCGACCTTGGTCACCTTGGCCTCGAGATGGATCTTCATGCCCTGCTTGTCGAACTGCTTCTTGGCGAAGGCCGAGATTTCGGCATCCTCGACCGGCATGACGGCAGGCATGACCTCGACGACGGTGACGTCGACGCCCATGGTGCGGTAGAACGAGGCGAACTCGATGCCGATAGCGCCCGAGCCCATGACCAGCAGCGACTTCGGCATTTCCGGCGGCACCATCGCCTCGAAATAGGTCCAGATCAGCTTGCCATCCGGCTCGATGCCGGGCAGCGCGCGCGGCCTGGCACCGGTGGCGACGATAATGTGCTTGGCGCTGTAGGTGCCCTCGCCAAGCGTGTCCTTGGGCAGCGGTGCCTGCGGCTCCATCGGCTTCTTCGACGACTTGGAAACGACGATCTGGCCGGGCTTGGTGAGCTTTGCCTCGCCCCAGATGACGTCGACCTTGTTCTTCTTCATCAGGAAGCCGACGCCGCCATTCATGCGCTGGGCAATGCCGCGCGAACGATCGACAATGGCCTTGAGGTCGGGCGAGATCGAGCCTTCCAGCTTGAGCCCGTAGTTCTTTGCATGTTCGGCGAGGTGCAGCACCTCGGCCGAGCGCAGCAGCGCCTTGGTCGGGATACAGCCCCAATTGGAGCAGATGCCGGCCAGATGCTCGCGCTCGACGACAGCCGTCTTGAGACCGAGCTGGGCCGCACGAATCGCCGCGATGTAGCCGCCGGGACCGGAGCCGATGATGATGACGTCGTAATTCTCAGCCATGAGTGTGCCTCTTGTTCAGGTCGCGCTGCGCGTGAGCAGCACCCAGTCGTGTTTCTTGCCGTTGTCGTCGAGCGGTATGGACGGAAGCCGCGTCACTTCCTCAAATCCGCTGGATTTGTAGAGGCCGAGCGCCACGTCGTTGTCGCCTTCGGTGATCAGGCTGACCGCATGCCCCGCAGCACGTGCGAGCTCGTGGTCGACCAGTCTGCGGCCGATGCCGCGCCCTCGATGGTGCCGGTACACACCGACGCTGTCGATGAACCAGTTGCCGATGGCCTGCATCTGGAGGCCGAGTATCGGCTCAAAAACCGGATGCGGCGCCACTTCGTCGGCGAATGACGGGTCGACCAAGTGGCCGATCACCAAGCCTGCAATCTCGCCTTCCACTTCGGCCAGGCTCGCATCTTTCCAGCCGGCGCGCTCGCTATCGCGGCGCATCTGGTTGCGCCCGTGTTCGAGCGCCGTCTGCGTTGCGCCCTCGAGCACCGCGCCGTACCAGAGCCACGAGGCCAAGCCATGCGACGACAAATCGACAAGGATCGCCATCTCGGCGGCATCGCGCCGTTCGGCCCTGCGGATGGTGACAGCGCCGGCCAAATCAGAGCTCCAGCATCACGCGCACGACAGGCGCGAGTGCATGGCCGATCTTCCGCGTGTTCTCGGCATCGAGATGGACGCCGTCGAGCGGCGTGGTGACCGCCACCGATCCGGCATCGAAAAAGCCGCAGCCAGCCTCGTCGGCCAGTGCCGCGTAAAGCGGTGCAAGCTGTTGGGACGCCTTGTCGCCACCGGCGAACATGTCCTTGAACTCGGCATTGTCGGTGCGGCTGACGGCCGGCGGCGAAATCAGCAGGATGTTTGGTACAGGATAGTCCATGCCGTGGTCGTAGCCCCTGACGATCGACACCAGCCGCGCCATGCCCTGCTTGGCAGCCAGTGGATTGCCGTGAATCCACGGCTTCATGTCATTGGCGCCGAGCATGATGACGACGAGATCGAGCGGCGCATGCGTGCCGAGGATGGTCGGCAAGGTGCGCGCGCCGTTACGGTCGGTGCCGCCGAGATGATCGTCGAATGCGGTGGTGCGGCCGTTCAGCCCTTCGGCGATGACGTGCACGCCTTCGCCCAGTTCAGCCTGCAGCACGCTCGGCCAGCGGTCTTCGAACGCATGGCGGCCGGGACCGGCCGCGTCGTAGCCCCAAGTCAGCGAGTCGCCGTAGCAAAGCACAGTCTTCATGATCGGAGTCCTCGAATCCCCTCCCTTTTGGGGAGGGGAACTTGGGGAACTACACCAGCATGCCCATCGGATTTTCGACGAAGCGCTTGAAGGCCGAGAGGAGCTCGGCACCGAGCGCACCATCGACGGCACGATGATCGGTCGACAGCGTCACCGACATCACGTTGGCGATCTTGATCTCGCCGTTCTTGACCACGGCCCGCTCCTCGCCCGCGCCGACAGCCAGGATGGTGGCGTGCGGCGGGTTGATGACGGCGGCAAAGTCCTTGATGCCGAACATGCCGAGATTGGACACGGCACTGGAGCCGCCCTGATATTCCTCGGGCTTGAGCTTGCGGTTGCGCGCCCGGCCAGCCATGTCCTTCATCTCGTTGGAGATGACCGACAGCGTCTTGATATCGGCCTTCCGGATGATCGGGGTGATCAGACCGCCCGGGATCGACACGGCGACGCCGACATCGGCGTGCTTGTGCTTGACCATGGCCTGGTCCGTCCACGACACATTGGCATCAGGCACGGCCGTCAGCGCCAAGGCCATCGCCTTGATGATCATGTCATTGACCGACAGCTTGTAGGCCGGCACATCGCCCTTGTCGGTCTTGCGCACCGGCGCCGCCGCGTTGAGCTGGGCCCGCAGGGCCAGCAGCGCATCGATTTCGCAGTCGAGCGTCAGGTAGAAATGCGGGATCGTGCTCTTGGCCTCGACAAGGCGGCGCGCGATGGTCTTGCGCATGTTGTCGTGCGGGATGAGCTCGTAGCTGCCTTCTTCGAACAGCTTGAGCACCTGGTCGTCCGACATGCCCTTGGCAGCGGGGGCCGCAGCCGGAGCGCCGGCAGGAGCCTTCGCTGCAGGTGCGGCCTTGGCACCGCCGCCGGCGATCGCCGCCTCGACGTCGGCCTTGACGACACGGCCATGCGGGCCGGTGCCGGTAACGGCCGAAAGGTCGATGCCGGAATCCTTGGCAATGCGGCGGGCGAGCGGCGATGCGATGGTGCGGCCGTCGCTGGAGACAGCGGCGCCGTTGGTTGCAGCCGGTGCAGCGGCGACCGGGGCCGCTGCAGGAGCGGCCGGAGCCGGCGCCGCGGCTGGAGCAGCCTCGGCTTTCGGTGCCTCGGCCTTGGGGGCTACGGCAGGCGCGCCATTGCCGCCCTTGGCCGCAGCACCGACATCCTCGCCTTCAGCAGCGAGAATGGCGATCAGCGAATTGACCTTGACGCCTTCGGTGCCGGCAGGGACGACGAGCTTGGCAACGGTGCCTTCATCGACGGCTTCGACTTCCATCGTCGCCTTGTCGGTCTCGATCTCGGCGATCACGTCGCCCGGCGCAACCTTGTCGCCTTCCTTGACCAGCCACTTGGCCAGATTGCCCTCTTCCATCGTCGGCGAAAGGGCAGGCATGGTGATATTGATCGGCATGATGACCTCCCGCCCGTGTCAGCGATACGTGACTGCTTTGACCGCCTCGATCACTTCGCCGACATTCGGCAGAGCGAGCTTTTCGAGATTGGCGGCGTAGGGCATCGGCACATCCTTGCCGGCGATGGTGATGACGGGCGCATCGAGGTGGTCGAAGGCGCGCTGCGACACCTGGTTGGCAATATGATCGCCGACCGAGGACTGCGGGAAGCCTTCTTCCACAACCACCAGGCGATTGGTCTTCTTGACCGACGCGATGATGGTGTCGAAGTCGAGCGGACGGATGGTCCGGAGATCGATGATCTCGACGTCGATGCCCATGGCGGCGAGTTCCGCCTCGGCCTTGATCGCATAGGTCATGCCGATGCCGAAGGAGACGATGGTGACGTCCTTGCCCGGCTTGTGGATGCGCGCCTTGCCGATCGGCAGGACGAAATCGTCGAGCTTCGGCACGTCGAAATGATGGCCGTAGAGGATTTCGTTCTCGAGGAAGATGACCGGATTGGGGTCGCGGATCGCAGCCTTGAGCAGGCCCTTGGCGTCGGCTGCCGAGTACGGCATCACCACCTTGAGGCCCGGAATGTGGCTGTACCACGCCGCATAGCACTGCGAGTGCTGGGCAGCGACGCGGGCGGCCGCACCGCTGGGTCCGCGGAAGACGATCGGCGCGCCCATCTGGCCGCCGGACATGTAGAGCGTCTTGGCGGCCGAGTTGACGATCTGGTCGATCGCCTGCATGGCGAAGTTGAAGGTCATGAATTCGACGATCGGCTTGAGGCCGGCCATCGCCGCACCGACGCCAACGCCGGCAAAACCATGCTCGGTGATCGGGGTGTCGACGACGCGGCGCGGGCCGAATTCCTGCAGCAGGCCTTGCGTGATCTTGTAGGCGCCCTGGTACTCGGCAACCTCCTCGCCCATGACGAAGACGTCGCCGTCGCGGCGCATCTCTTCGGCCATGGCATCGCGCAGCGCCTCGCGGACCGTCATCGACACCATCTCGGTGCCGGCCGGAATGTCCGGATCGGCAGCAACTTCCGTCTTCGGGGCGGCGGCGACGGGTGCGGCGGCAGCCGGAGCAGCGGCGGGTGCTGCGGCGGCAACAGGTGCCTCAACCTTGGCAGGAGCTGCGCCCTTGCCGATGTCGGCAGCGCTTTCGCCGTCCTGCAGCAGCACGGCGATCGGCGTGTTGACCTTGACGCCTTCGGTGCCGGCAGCGATCAGCTGCTTGCCCAGAACGCCTTCGTCGACGGCTTCGACTTCCATCGTCGCCTTGTCGGTTTCGATTTCGGCGATGACGTCGCCGGCGACAACCTTGTCGCCTTCGTTCTTCAACCACTTGGACAGATTGCCCTCTTCCATCGTCGGCGAGAGCGCAGGCATGAGAATTTCGATCGGCATGTTCGCGCCCTCCCTTAGATCAAGATGTCGGTCCAGAGCTCGGCAACATCCGGCTCGGGATCGGTCTGAGCAAAGTCTGCGGCGTCAGCCACAATGTCGCGAACATCCTTGTCGACCGCCTTGAGGTCGTCCTCGCTCGCCCACTTCTTGGCGATCAGGCGCGCCTTGACCTGTTCGATCGGGTCATGCTCGGAGCGCATCTTCTGCACTTCGTCCTTGGAGCGGTACTTCGCCGGATCGGACATCGAGTGACCGCGATAGCGGTAGGTCTGCATCTCGAGGATGATCGGGCCGTTGCCCGAGCGGCACCATTCGGTGGCCAGGTCGCCGGCTGCCTTGACGGCGCGCACGTCCATGCCGTCGACCTGGATACCGGGGATCTTGAACGACAGGCCGCGCTGCGAAAAATCGGTTTCGGCCGAAGCGCGCGATACCGCGGTGCCCATGGCGTAGCGGTTGTTTTCGATGACGTAGATCACCGGCAGCTTCCACAGCGAAGCCATGTTGAAGCTCTCGTAGACCTGGCCCTGGTTGGCAGCGCCGTCACCGAAATAGGTCACCGAGACATTCGGGTTCTCACGGTAGCGGTTGGCGAAGGCGAGGCCAGTGCCAAGCGACACCTGGGCGCCGACGATGCCGTGGCCGCCGTAGAAATGCTTTTCCTTGGAGAACATGTGCATCGAGCCGCCCTTGCCTTTCGACAAGCCGCCCCGGCGCCCGGTCAATTCGGCCATGACGCCGCGCGCCGAAAGGCCCATGGCCAGCATGTGGCCGTGATCGCGGTAGGCGGTGATCATCTGGTCGCCTTCGATCAGCGACATCTGCAGGCCGGTGACGACCGCTTCCTGGCCGATATAGAGGTGGCAGAAGCCGCCGATGAAGCCCATGCCGTAGAGCTGGCCGGCCTTTTCCTCGAAACGGCGGATGAGCAGCATCTCGCGATAGGCGTTGAGATCCTGGTCCTTGGTAAACTCAACCGGTTTGGGCGTTACCGGCGCTGATGGGAATTTTGAATCGGATTTGGCTTTGGCAGGCGCTTTTTTGGCGGCGGTGGCCATGCATCACTCCCTAGTGGCGTCTCTTTGCGGACATTGAGGAGATCATGCATTGTCTCTCCTCTCCATGACTAAAACGCTAGCATGGGGAGTGACGCTGCGCCATGCGGAAAAATGCATAGCAGGCATGCGGTTAAGCGTCGAAAAACGTTGAATTTCTTCTTGATTAACCGAGACTCAGTTAATCGTCTGCGCGGATGGGCGCATGATGGTCAGCTCGTCTGCATGGGACATATTGAGCGCGTTGCGCGCCTGCTCGTCAAGCATGTCCTTCTCCAGCGAGCCGTCATGCAGCATCTGCACGCGGCGCTCGACATCCATCCGCTGCGCCCGAACCGTGTCGAGCCGAGCCTGGAGCTCGACGGCCTGGGCCTCGAGCCGGTACTTGGAATAGATGCCGAACTCGCCGTGATAGGCGTGAAAGCCGAAATAGGACAGGAACATCACCGCCAGCGCCGGAACGATCAGGCGCCCGGATTTTGTCTGCTTGTGCTGGCGTGTCCACATGGTCCGAACCTCTCTCAGGTTCTTGTCGCTCGATTGTGCTTAATGGACGGTTACAGTCAGCCGGTCGGAGCTTCGCCAAAACAAAAAAGGCGGGAAACATCCCGCCTTCTCCAGTTCGTCAATGGTGTAGCGCTCAGCCGCGCAGGATGGACCTGCCGGCGAAGAGCGCCTGTGTGCCGAGCTCTTCCTCGATGCGGATCAGCTGGTTGTACTTGGCGGTACGGTCCGAACGGGCCAGCGAGCCGGTCTTGATCTGACCGCAGTTGGTGGCGACCGCGAGGTCGGCAATGGTCGAATCCTCGGTCTCGCCCGAACGGTGCGACATGACGGCGGTGTAGGCTGCCTTGTGCGCGGTCTCGACGGCGTCGAGCGTCTCGGTCAGCGAGCCGATCTGGTTGACCTTGACCAGGATCGAGTTGGCGACGCCCATCTTGATGCCGTCGCGCAGGCGGGCCGAGTTGGTGACGAACAGATCGTCGCCGACCAGCTGCACCTTGTTGCCGCACAGTTCGGTCAGGTACTTCCAGCCTTCCCAGTCGTCTTCCGACATGCCGTCCTCGATCGAGATGATCGGATAGTCGGCGGCGAGTTTGGCAAGGTATTTGGCCTGGGCCTTGGGATCGCGGGTCTTCTTCTCGCCTTCATAGACGTAGTTGCCGCCCTTGAAGAACTCGGTGGCAGCGCAGTCGAGCGCCAGCGCCACGTCTTCGCCCGGCTTGAAGCCGGCCTTTTCGATCGAGGCCATGACGAAGTCGAGGGCCGCCTGGGCGCTCTTGAGGTTCGGTGCGAAACCGCCCTCGTCGCCGACATTGGTGTTGTGGCCGGCGTCCTTCAGGCCCTTCTTCAGGGTGTGGAAGATTTCCGAACCCCAGCGCACGGCGTCTCGCAGCGAAGGCGCGCCGATCGGCATGATCATGAATTCCTGGAAGTCGATCGGATTGTCGGCATGCGCGCCGCCGTTGATGATGTTCATCATCGGCACCGGCAGGACGCGGGCGTTCGGGCCGCCGACGTAGCGGTAGAGCGGCAGGCCGGACGCCTCGGCCGCGGCCTTGGCGACGGCGAGCGACACGCCGAGGATGGCGTTGGCGCCGAGGCGGCTCTTGTTGGGGGTACCGTCCAGCTCGATCATCGTCTGGTCGATATGGATCTGGTTCTCGGCTTCCATGCCACCGATCGCCTCGAACAGCTCGCCATTGATGGCTTCGACGGCGCGCTCGACGCCCTTGCCGAGATAGCGCGGGCCGCCGTCGCGCAGTTCCATCGCCTCGTGGGCGCCGGTCGACGCACCGGACGGAACGGCCGCACGGCCCATCGAGCCGTCTTCGAGAACCACATCCACCTCGACGGTGGGATTGCCGCGGCTGTCGAGAATCTCGCGGCCGACGATATCGATGATTGCTGTCATGTGAGGCATCCCCGGGAGCTGATCGCAAAGAAGGATCGGTTGGATTTCCGGGCCCGTCTTAGCCAAAGCTCCGGAAAACGCAATCGCGCTCGGCCAAATATCACGCTGCGTCAGGCCCCTGATTCACTTTCGGCAAAGCGCTGTCATGATAATTCATCCCATCGGGCAGGCATCGTCCAAACTTTCGGGTAAACTATCCCCGCGCGGGGCGAAACAGAGGGAGTTTCGCCATGTCCGAGTTAAGTGGTATCCTGAGTTCTTCATCGCCGCAGCATTCCTGACCTCATGCGACAGTCAACCGCCCCCTCAGGGCACGTCGCAGGTGCGGATCATTCCGACGGCAAGGTAGATTACGGCACAACGAAAAAGCCCCGCTCATGCGGGGCTTTTTTGTGCTGCGGATCAGTGCCAATACGGCTCGACGCGATAGTGCTCGAACGAGGCATCCCGCACGGCACGTCCATCGTCTTCGGTCAGCTCGTTGACCGAGTAGGACGGAGCACCCTTCAATTGCTCCTTGGAGAACGGAACGACATAGCCGCCACGGCTCTTGTCGTAGTCCAGCGTGGACCAGGGAATGGCGTGATAGCGCTCGCCGATGCCGAGGAAACCGCCGAAGCCGATGACGGCGAACATGATGCCGTTGGATGTCTTGTCGAGCATGACATCCTCGATCGAGCCGATGCTCTCGCCGGCGGTGTTGTAGACATTGGTGCCGATGACCCGCGACGCGGGAATGGCTTCGGTGTGACCAGTGACAGTCGTCATGATCCTGCTCCTCGTTGGTTGGTGGATGCAGGACTAACGGTCCCCCGGTGCGGAGGTTCCAAACTTTCCGCGGCTGCTGCTGATCCCATTCAGTCGGTGAGGATGAAAGTCACCTTCATGTTGACCCGGTATGCGGTAATCTTGCCGTTCTCGACAACGATCTTCTGGTCCTGGATCCAGGCACCTTCGACGTTCTTCAGTGTCATCGACGCCCGGGCGATGCCCTGTTCGATCGCATCCTGAAAGCTCTTGGTCGACGATGAAGTGATTTCCGTAACGCGGGCAACAGACATGGGATTCCTCCGGCCGATACGCTCAGTCACGGAGGAAAGCCTACGCCGGGCGGAAGCCCGGCTCAAGCAGGAGTTGTGTCAGCCCTTGGCGACCCGGTCGAAAGCCATCAGCCTTTCGAGCAGAGCCGGCATGTCCTTGAACGGTACCATGTTGGGGCCGTCCGACGAGGTCGAATTGTCGGGGTCTTCATGCGTTTCGATGAACACGCCGGCAACACCGACGGCGACGGCCGCACGCGCCAGGGTCTCGACGAAACGGCGCTCGCCGCCGGAGGTTGCGCCCTGCCCGCCCGGCTGCTGCACCGAATGGGTGGCATCGAAGATCACGGGGGCGCCGATCTCGGCCATGATCGGCAACGCACGCATGTCGGAGACGAGCGTGTTGTAGCCGAAGGAGGCGCCGCGCTCGGTGACGAGCACGTTGGCGTTGCCCGAACCGGTCACCTTGGCGACGACGTTCTTCATGTCCCAGGGCGCCAGGAACTGGCCCTTCTTGACGTTGACCACCTTGCCGGTCCTGGCGGCAGCAATCAGAAGATCGGTCTGGCGGCTGAGGAAGGCCGGGATTTGCAGCACATCGACCACCTCGCCGACGATGGCGCACTGCTCTTCGGTGTGCACATCCGTGAGAACGGAAACGCCGAGTTCCTTGCGCAGATCGGCGAAGACCGGCAGTGCCGCATCGAGCCCGGCACCGCGGGTACTCGACAGCGAGCTGCGGTTGGCCTTGTCGAAGCTCGACTTGTAGACAAAGCCGATGCCGAGCTTCTGCGTCAGTTCCTTGAGCTTGCCGGCCATGTCGAAGGCGTGCTGGCGCGATTCGAACTGGCACGGGCCGGCAATCAGCGACAGCGGCGCATCGTTGGCGAACAGGGTCTTGCCGACCGTCACATTTGCATTCGGCTTGGTCATGACTTTTCCTCGAAAATGAAGGCGGCACCCTGCCCCGGCGCTGGCGGAATCACCAGCCGTTGCCCGCTTAGATCGTGCGCGATGCCGTTTCGCGCAAGAAGCGCTCTTGCCACAGCGAGATCGTCGACGGCAAACACCATCGCGTCGAGGCGAAGCCCGCTGGAACCGGCCATCGCGCGGACGGCAAGTCGCGCATTGGCGAGCGGGATATCGGAGACGGCGTCGACACTGCTGCGCGCCACTGTCGCCAACAACTCAGCCGCCACAGCCTGCTCCGCGACGCTTGCCTCGACGGCAAGTACCCGGCGTGCGCCATTTGCATGCGCCTGCAGCGCCGAGCGGTCGACATCGGGCGCATTCACGCGCTCGCAGGTGAAGAAGAATGCATCCCCTTGCGAGCCTGGTTCGGCGGCAAAGGCAAGCCGGAACGACGCCACGTCGGACTTGCCTGACGCATCGACGAAGGGACGTGAAAAATCGAGCCTGGGGCCGGCCGACACGCCAGCGGCAACGAACTCGGAATGGTCGGCATCGGCATCGTTTGTGCCGAATACGACTGCCGAAAAGCCTTCGTCGCCATGTGCGTTGCGGAACGCGCTGTCGCGACCCACAAAGACGTTGCCTGCGGCGACCGCCTCGCCGGCGGCGGCGCTATCGCCGATCGCCAGCGGCTCCAGGAACGTACCGTCACCGAGATAGACGCAACAATTGACCGTGCCGAAGGGATGGATGCCGACGGGCGAAACCGTGAAACCGAGGGCCGTCAGCCTCTGCCGCGCGATGGCGAGATCGGCGGTCGGCAGCACGACATGGTCGAGCGGACGCGGGCTGTCGGAAGGGCTTTTGGTCATCGCTGCGCTGTGCCTGAATTCCGCCAAAGGCGCAAGACTGCGCCTAGGCCACCTACGATGCCACCATGTCGCCGAGGCGCCGCACGGTGTTCCAGTTGCGCGAGGTCCCTATGCCGCCGGCCCGCTTGGGCGTCAGCGCGCCGAGCAGCCGGGACGTGCCGGCGCTGCGGGAAAAACGCAGCCAGATATCACCGTTGACGGCAGCGAGCTTCTCATCGGCGGCAACATAAGGGCGAAGCCGCTCGACGATGTCAGGCATCACCGGCTCACGCATCACGCGCACGCCGACCTGATCGGGTTCGCGTTCGGACTCCTCGGGAAACGGATTGGCGGCGACAAGTTTAAGCCAGGCAGCAGCATCGCGGACGATGATGTCGACATGCTTGCCGAACTTTTGGGCGAAGGCTGCTTCGAGTTCACGCTCCAGCGTGGCAACCGACTTGCCTTCGGTTTCGAAGACAAGATTTCCGGTCGCGACCAGCGTGCGTGGATTGGCAAGGCCGAGATCGACTGCCATGTCGCGCAGGTCGGACATGACGACGCGGCGGCCAGGGCCCAGGACGATGCTGTAGAGAAGCGCGACGTAGATGGTCATGCCGCACCCGCTGCGCAGGAGAAAATGCGCGCCGGCGAATTCACGGCGGCGCGCATGGCTATCAGACGAGCCGGCTCTGTTCGACCGCAGCTTCGATGAAGCTTGCAAATAGCGGATGCGGCTCCAGCGGACGGCTCTTCAGCTCCGGATGGTACTGGACGCCGATGAACCAGGGATGGTCGGGATACTCGACAGTCTCGGGCAGCACGCCGTCCGGTGACATGCCGGCGAAGACCAGGCCACACTCTTCGAGGCGGTCCTTGTAGTCGATGTTGACCTCGTAGCGGTGGCGATGGCGTTCGGAGATGTCGGTATCGCCGTAGATCTCGGCGATTTTCGATCCCTCGGACAGTCGCGCCTCGAACGCGCCGAGGCGCATCGTGCCGCCAAGGTCGCCTGCGGCCTTGCGCTTCTCAAGCATGTTGCCCTTGAGCCACTCGGTCATCAGGCCGACGACCGGCTCCTTGGTGGCGCCGAACTCGGTCGACGAGGCATTCTCGATGCCGGCCAGCGAACGGGCCGCCTCGATGCAAGCCATCTGCATGCCGAAGCAGATGCCAAAATACGGCACCTTGCGCTCGCGAGCGAACTTGGCAGCGAGGATCTTGCCTTCCGAGCCACGTTCGCCGAAGCCGCCGGGCACCAGGATGCCGTGGACCTTCTCCAGGAACGGTACCGGGTCTTCCTTCTCGAAGACCTCGCTCTCGATCCAGTCGAGCTTGACCTTGACGTTGTTGGCGAGGCCGCCATGCGACAGCGCCTCGATCAGCGACTTATAGGCATCCTTGAGGCCGGTATACTTGCCGACCACGGCGATAGTGACCTCGCCTTCCGGATTGTGGATCAGCTGCGAGACGTTCTGCCAAGCGTCGAGGCGCGGCTTAGGCGCCGGATCGATGCCGAAGGCCGCCAGAACTTCCGAATCCAGGCCTTCCTTATGGTAGGCCAGCGGCACGTCGTAGATGTGGCCGACGTCGAGCGCCTGGATGACCGCCGATTCGCGCACGTTGCAGAACAGCGACAGCTTGCGGCGCTCTTCCTTAGGGATGTCGCGGTCCGCGCGGACCAACAGGATATCCGGCGCAATGCCGATCGAACGCAATTCCTTGACCGAATGCTGTGTCGGCTTGGTCTTGAGCTCGCCGGCGGTCGGAATGTACGGCATCAGCGTCAGGTGAACGTAGACCGCATTGTTGCGCGGCAGGTCGTTGCCGAGTTGGCGGATCGCCTCGAGGAACGGCATCGCTTCGATGTCGCCGACCGTGCCGCCGATCTCGCAGAGCACGAAGTCGTACTCGTCATTGCCGTCGAGGATGAAGTTCTTGATCTCGTCGGTAACGTGGGGAATGACCTGCACGGTTGCGCCGAGATAGTCGCCGCGCCGCTCGCGTTCGATGATGTTCTTGTAGATGCGGCCGGTGGTGATATTGTCGCTCTGGTTCGCCGAACGCCCGGTGAAGCGCTCGTAGTGACCAAGATCGAGGTCGGTTTCCGCACCGTCGTCGGTCACGAACACCTCACCATGCTGGTAAGGCGACATCGTTCCCGGGTCGACGTTGAGGTACGGATCGAGTTTGCGGATGCGCACGCGATATCCGCGTGCCTGCAGAAGAGCCCCGAGGGCCGCTGCGGCTATGCCTTTTCCAAGGGAAGAGACCACGCCGCCGGTAATAAAAACATATCGCGCCATGGGATTCATCGCTTAACGCGGCCAAATCGATTCCGCCAGAGAAAAATCCGCCGCGTCGGACTTTTCCCTATCTGGCTGTTCAGTCTTGCTGCCGGGTAGGCCACGCAAACAAAAAGGCCGGCGGTCAGGCCGGCCCGGGTATCAGCGTCTGAAGACGCCTTACATGACGATGACTTCAGAGCCCATCTTCACGCGATTGTAGAGGTCCATGACATGGTCGTTGACCATGCGGAAGCAACCGTTCGAAGAATTCGTGCCGATCGTCTGCGGCTGGTTGGTACCATGGATACGGATATGGGTATCCTTCTTGCCCTGGTAAAGGTAGATGGCGCGCGCGCCGAGCGGATTCTCCGGCCCGCCGTTCATGCCGTCCTTGTACTGGCCGTACTTCTTGGGCTCGCGCTCCTGCATATCCTTGGTCGGAATCCAGCGCGGCCATTCCTGCTTGTCGCCGATGGTGGCCTTGCCCTTGAATTCCAGGCCCTCGCGGCCGACCGCAATCGCGTAGCGGCGCGCGGTCGAGGATGATTCGATCAGGTAGAGGTAGCGAGCGCCGGTATCGACCACGATCTGGCCACGCTCATAACCCGCGAACGACACTTCCTGCGGCTCGAAATCGGACTTCACCTTGAACTGCTTCTTGGCCTGCTTGGATTGCAGTACGGCGTCGAGCGCACGCGTCTGCGGCAGCATCGACTGCTGAGGGGCGCTGCCGCCGAAGATGCCGGCGAGAAGACCGGTCTGGCGCGGACGATCCTTGCTTTCGCTGCGCAACTCACCGTTGTTGCCGGTGGCGGCGATTTCCATCACGTCGGGCGCCAACGGCTCGATCGGCTTGGTGACCTCGAGCGGCTGGAGATTGCGCTTCGGCGCGGGCGCTGCTGTGGCAACCTGGGTCGTCGCCTTCTCGGCCTTCTTGAGGCGAGCGACTTCACGCGCGTTCTCGGCCTTTTCCTTGGCCGCTGCCCGCATCGCCATCTTCTTGGCTTCGAGCATCTTCAGGCGCGCGACTTCCCGGTCGGCCTTGATCTTGGCTTCGAGGTCCTTGATCCGGACCAGGTCTTCGTCGGTCGGCTTCTTCTTTTTCTTCAACAGCTTAAGCTCGGCGGCATCGCTCTTGGCGGCAACCGCGATCACGCCGCTCGTTGCCCCGGGCTGCGGCGGCGCAGCCGTGCCGGCCGAAGTGGCGGCAAAGGCGGTCGAGCTCATGAGAGAGGCGCAAATTCCAGCAAGTAGGATGCGGCGGAGCTGCATGGTGAAGGATCCCGAACGTTCACAGCAAATTTTCGCGCGGCAACGCACAGTGCCCCAAGGCGCCCCCGCCGATATGCCGCAGCCCAAGCTATAATCGATTAGCCGGAGACGCCTCAAGTGAGGCGCCCCCGGCTAGATGTACGAATTCAGGTGGTCATTGCCGCATTTGCCGCAACTGTGTTCAAACAACAACAGGTTGCGGCCAGCAGACCAGATTTAGTTCGGAACCTGGGGTGTAGCCGGCGCCGCGGCACCGCCCGCAGCGGGCTGCTCGGTGGTGCCCGAAGCTGCCGGTGCAGCCGGCGCTGCCGGTTGCTCGGTGGCCGGTGCCGCAGGAGCGGTCGTGCCCGACGCCGGTGCAGCCGGTGCCGGGGCGGAGGAGCCGCCGAGCTGGTCGAGAATGCCCTGGCCGCTGCCGCTCGGAGCGCCATTCTGGGTGGCCGGAGCGCGGTCGAGAATATCGATCGGCTTCTCCTCGTAGCGTGCGATGATCGACAGCGTCAGCGACGTGACGAAAAACACCGTCGCCAGGATGGCCGTGGCCCGGGTCAGGGCGTTGGCAGCACCACGCGCCGTCATGAAGCCCGAACCGCCGCCGATGCCGAGGCCGCCACCTTCCGAGCGCTGCAGGAGCACAACGCCGACAAGGGCGAGCACGACCATCAGGTGAATGACGATAACGACGGTTTCCATTGCGCTTCCTGGGATTCTTCTGACGGGGATTGGCCGCGCGCCGAAGCGCCCGACATTCCGGAGGCGGCTCAATACAATGCTTTCTAGGCATTTCCAAGCCCGCCGGCCGAATATGGGGTGACACGTTGCCTTTGCAACGGCCACCCGAGGCTAATCAGAGCTTGCGGTACGCCTCGGCGATGCCGAGGAAGTCTGCCGCCTTGAGGCTGGCGCCGCCCACCAGCGCGCCGTCGACATTGGCGACTGCGAGGAGTTCGCCGGCATTGGACGGCTTGACCGAGCCGCCATAAAGAATGCGCATCTTGCCGGCCGATTCACCGAGCTTGTCGGCGAGCCGAGCGCGGATATGCGCATGGGCTTCGGCGACATCGGCAACGGTCGGCGTCAGGCCGGTACCGATAGCCCAGACGGGTTCATAGGCAATGACGGTATTGGCCGGCGTGGCCGTGCCCGGCACCGAACCCTCGATTTGGCGCGACAATACTGAAAGCGTGGCGCCTGCTTCACGTTCGGCATGTGTCTCGCCGATGCAGATGACGGCCACGAGCCCTGCCCGCCATGCCGCATCCGCCTTGGCGTGGACAACCGCATCGGTTTCGCCGTGGTCGGTGCGCCGTTCCGAATGGCCGACGATGACGTGACTGGCGCCGGCGTCCTTCAGCATCTCGGCTGAGACGTCGCCGGTATGAGCGCCGCTTTCCTTGGCGTGGCAATCCTGCCCGCCGGCTTTGACCGGCGTGCGGTGAAGGATTTCAGCAGCCCGCGACAAAAGCGTGGCCGGCACGCACAAAAGCGCTTCGGTCTCGGCATCGAGGCCACTCATGAAGCCGCCGGCGATGCTGCGCAATTCGTTGAGCGAGGCGCTGGTGCCATTCATTTTCCAGTTGCCTGCAACGAGTGGGCGAATTCCTGGCGTCATGTGCTTTTCCTCGAAATCGATGTTCGCTCGGGCAACCTCACTACCAAAAACAAGCCACAAAGCAATCGACACTGGCGGCGAAGGGCGCTATTGCGCTTCGTTCATGCAGGCGCATGTGAAAATGCGCGTATACAGGATCTGATACATGCTCGACACGATGCGAAGTGCTGCGGGAACCTGGGTAGCTAAGCTTCTGCTTCTGCTGCTCGTCGTGAGCTTCGCCGCGTGGGGCATTTCCGGCTCGATGCTCGGTGGCGTCGGCGGCGACAAGGTCGTCACCGCTGGAGGAACCTCCGTCTCCGGGGTCGAGTACCGCCTCGCCTATGACCGCCAAGTCAACGTCATGTCGCAGCAGTTCGGTCAGCGCCTGACCCGCGAGCAGGCCACTGCCCTCGGTATCGACAACCAGGTCGCCTCCCAACTCGTGGCCGGCGCAGTGCTCGACGAACAGGCGCGCAAGCTCGGCCTCGGCCTGTCCAAGGATAGCCTTGCCCAGCTGACCTGGGAGGATCCTGCCTTCCAGAATGCCAGCGGGCAGTTCGACCGCCAGTCTTTCGAATACATCCTGCGCCAGATCGGCATGCGTCCCGAAGACTATCTGAAGAACCGTGCCCAGGTGGCTGTCCGCCAGCAGATCGTCGAGGCAATTTCCGACGGCATGAAGGCGCCCGACACCTTCCTGCGTGCCGTCGCGCTCTACCGCGGCGAAGATCGCACAGTCGACTACCTGCCGCTGCCGAAATCGCTCGTCGAGCCGATCGCAGCGCCTGCCGACGACGTCCTCAAGGCATGGTTCGAGGAAAACAAGAAGAACTACGCAGCACCCGAATTCCGCAAGCTGAGCTACGTCAAGCTCGAGCCAGAGGATATCATGGATCTCGGCTCGATCACTGACGAGCAGGTGCGCCAGGACTACGACAAGAACAAGTCTCATTTCACCACCGCCGAAACACGCAAGATCGACCAGCTGGTGTTCCCCAGCGCCGACGCCGCCAAGGCTGCGTCCGACGCGATCAAGGCCGGCACCGCATTCGACAAGATCGTCGCCGACCAGGGCAAGACGGCTGCCGACGTCGCTCTCGGTACGCTGACCAAGGACACAGTTGCCGACAAGTCCGTTGCCGAGGCCGCCTTCGCGCTGCAGGCAAACCAGGTCAGCGACGTGGTCCAGGGCTCGTTCGGACCGGTGCTGGTCCGCGTCAGCGAGATCTCGCCTGAGGCGGTGAAGACGTTCGACGAGGTCAAGGATCAGATTCGCAAGGATCTCGCCCTTGCCGAAGCCAACCGCATCCTGCTCGACGTGCACGATTCCTATGAGGACGCCCGCGCCGGCGGCGAATCGATGCGCGCCACTGCCGACAAGCTGAAGCTGAAGGTGGTGACGGTCGATGCCATCGACCGCGCCGGCCAGTTGCCCGACGGCACAGTCGTCAACACGCTTCCGGACTCGCGCAACCTGATCCAGGCGACCTTCGAGGCAGAGGCCGGCATCGAGAACCCGCCGCTCAACATCGGCACCAATGGTTTCATTTTCTACGAAGTGGACGGCATCACGCCGGCTCGCGACCGCACCCTCGACGAAGTCCGGGAAAAGGTCGTCGCGGACTGGACCGCCGCCGAAGCGACCAAGCGCCTCAGGGACAAGGCGACGGAACTTGAAAAGCGCCTCAAGGATGGCGCGGCAATGGACGTGATCGCGGGCGAACTCAAACTCGAGAAGCAGACCAAGCGTGGTCTCAAGCGCGAAGCCGACGACGCCGATTTCGGCCGCGAGGGGGCTGCTTCCATGTTTGCCATGGGCGAAGGTGGCACTGGCATCATCCCCGCGCCTGCCGGCGATGCGCAGATCCTGTTCAAGGTCGTCGAGGTGTTCGAGCCCGCCGGTGCCGACGCAAGCGCCGTGCCTGAAGACGCCCAGAAAACCTTCGCGTCGGGCATGTCCGACGATCTGCTCGACCAGTTGGTGGCGCAGCTCCAGGGCGAGTACAAGGCCACCATCGACCAGGCTGCGATCGCCCGCGCGATCGCTGTGACGCCACAATGAGCGCACTCAAGCCTCACATCGCCAAGGTCGCCGCTGGCACCCCTCTCACCTTCGAGGAAGCGCGCGAGGCCTTCGACATCATCATGTCGGGCGAAGCGACGCCGGGGCAGATCGGCGGCTTCCTGATGGCGCTGCGCGTGCGCGGCGAAACGGTCAGCGAAATCTCCGGCGCCGTCGCCACCATGCGCGACAAGATGCTTCGCGTCGAAGCGCCGGCTGACGCCATCGACATCGTCGGCACTGGCGGCGATGGCTCGCACAGCGTCAACATCTCGACCGCCTCGGCCTTCGTCATCGCCGGCGCCGGCGTTCCCGTTGCCAAGCACGGCAACCGCGGCCTGTCTTCGCTGACAGGTGCCGCTGACGTTCTGACCGCACTCGGCGTCAATATCGACCTGGCGCCCGAAGCGATCGGCCGCTGCATCCATGAGGCCGGCGTCGGCTTCATGTTCGCGCCGGCGCACCATCCGGCGATGAAGCATGTCGGCGCGACACGCGTCGAACTCGGCACCCGCACCATCTTCAATCTTCTCGGGCCCCTCTCCAATCCGGCCGGCGTCAACCGCCAGCTGGTCGGCGTGTTCTCGCCCGAATGGGTCGAGCCGGTCGCCGAAACGCTAAAGGAACTCGGCGCCCAGCACGTCTGGGTCGTCCATGGCGACGGCTATGACGAGATCACCACGACAGGCGAAACCCGTGTCGCAGCACTCGCCAATGGCGCCATCAGCACTTTCACACTGACCCCCGAACAGGTCGGCCTGGCGCGCCATACGCGCGAAGAGCTGCGCGGCGGCGATTCCGCCTACAATGCAGCGGCTTTGCGCGGCGTGCTCGAAGGCACTGCCGGCGCGTATCGCGACACGGTGCTGATGAATGCCGGTGCCGGACTGGTTGTCGCCGACAAGGTGGCGACCATCGGCGAAGGCGTGAAGCTCGCGGCGGATGCGATCGACAGCGGTCGCGCCCTGGCCGTGCTGCAGCGCCTCGTCGGCGTCTCGAACGGATAAAGTCATGGCCGACATCCTGCGCCGCATCGAAGCCTACAAGCGCGACGAGATCGCCGCCGCCAAGGCATTGCTGCCGCTCGCCGAGGTCAAGGCCAGGGCGCGCGACGTTGCCAAGCCGCGTGGCTTTATGGCGGCACTCGAAGCAAAACGCCTCGACAACCGCTTCGCTCTCATCGCCGAGATCAAGAAGGCCAGCCCGTCCAAGGGGCTGATCCGCGCCGATTTCGACCCGCCATCATTGGCCCAGGCCTATGCCGAAGGCGGCGCCGCCTGCCTGTCTGTGCTGACCGACACGCCATCCTTCCAGGGCGCGCCCGAATTCCTGATGACTGCACGCGAGGCCTGTGTCCTGCCTGCCTTGCGCAAGGACTTCATGTTCGAGCCCTATCAGGTCTACGAAGCACGCGCCTGGGGTGCGGACGCCATCCTCATCATCATGGCAAGCCTGTCTGACGACGACGCCCGCCGGCTCGAAGATACGGCCTTCGAACTCGGCATGGACGCTCTGATCGAGGTTCACGACGAACCAGAGACGGAGCGAGCCCTGAAGCTTCAGTCGCGCCTGCTCGGCATCAACAATCGCAATTTGCGCACCTTCGAGCTCAACCTCGAAACCTCCGAACGGCTGGCACCGATGGTACCGGCGGACCGGCTGCTCGTCGGCGAAAGCGGCATCTTCACGCATGAAGACTGCCTGCGCCTGGAAAAATCCGGCATCGGCAGCTTCCTTGTCGGCGAGAGCCTGATGCGGCAGGCCGACGTGGCGGCCGCCACGCGCGCACTGCTCGAAGGCGCGCCTCAGGCCGCGAGCGCCTGACATGGCGGCAACCCTCACCCATATCGGCGCCACCGGCGAAGCCAACATGGTCGACGTCGGCGACAAGGCCGAGACGACACGGACCGCGATCGCCGAAGGCACGGTGGCGATGCGTCCCGAAACGCTCGCGCTGATCCTCTCCGGCAATGCCAAGAAAGGCGATGTGCTGGGCACTGCGCGCATCGCCGGCATCATGGCGGCCAAGCGCACGCATGAACTGATCCCACTCTGCCACCCGCTCCTCCTGACCAAGGTTTCGGTCGAGATCGAGCCGGACGAGGCCCTGCCCGGCCTTCGCATCACGGCACTTGCCCGCGTCACTGGCAAGACCGGCGTCGAGATGGAGGCGCTGACGGCTGCTTCCGTGGCTTGCCTGACCATCTACGACATGGCTAAGGCTGCCGATCGCGGCATGGTAATTTCCGGCATACGCCTGGTCGAGAAGACCGGCGGCAAGTCGGGCGACTACAAGGCAGGCGCATAGATATGGCGCTGCTGCCGGTCTCCGAGGCGCTGGAACGCCTTCTCGACGGCGCTGAACCCAGCGGTTCGGAAACGGTGAGCCTCAGGGAGGCGTCGGGACGTGTCCTTGCCGCTCCCTTGCATGCACTGCGCACGCAGCCGCCCTTCGCTGCCTCGGCGATGGATGGTTATGCCGTTCGCGCCGATGACATCACATCGTTGCCGGCGCGATTGTCGGTCATCGGCGAAGCTCCGGCAGGCAAACAATTCACCGGAACGCTGTCGCATGGCCAGGCTGTGCGCATCTTCACCGGCGCTCCCGTACCCAAAGGCGCCGACACGGTCGTCATCCAGGAAAATGTGCGCGATCTCGGCAATGGCGAAATCGAGGTGGTGGAGCCGACCACGCCCGGCCGCAACATCCGCGCCAAGGGCCTGGACTTCCGGCAGGGCGACCTGATCCTCGACACCGGCCGGGTGCTTGATCCCGCTGCTCTGTCGCTCGTTGCCGCCGCCAATCATCCCGAGGTGGCGGTGGCCAAGGCGCCGCTGGTTGCCATCATCGCTACCGGCGACGAACTTTTGCCGCCCGGCAGCAACCCCGGTCCCGGCCAGATCATCGCCTCCAACGCCTATGGCGTCGCCGCTATCGCCGAATCAGTCGGCGCGCGCGTGCTCGACCTCGGCATCGCGCCTGACCGAACGGAAGCGATCTCGACACGTGTCCAAAAGGCGCTGGACGCCAAGGCGGACGTCATCGTCACGCTTGGCGGCGCCTCGGTCGGCGACCACGATCTGGTCCATGGCGTGCTGACCGCGCTCGGCATGGATCTCGATTTCTGGAAGATCGCCATGCGCCCGGGCAAGCCGCTGATGTTCGGTCGGCTCGGCAAGACCCGCTGCATCGGCCTGCCCGGCAATCCTGTCGCCAGCCTGATCTGCGCGCACATCTTCCTGAAACCCCTGCTGGCCACCCTTGGCGGGCGGCCCTACTCGCCTGACATCCGCAACGGCATCCTCGACACGGCGATGGCCGCCAACGAGTTGCGCCAGGATTACGTCCGCGCCGTTGCGCGCGAAACGGCCGACGGCCTTGTGGTGACGCCATACACCGTCCAGGATTCGTCGATGCTTCGCACGCTGGCCGATGCCAACTGCGCGGTCATGCGCGAACCCTTCGCACCGGCCGCCGAAATTGGCAGTCCCTGCCGCGTGCTGATGCTGCGCTGAACAAAGCACTGCCCTCCCTTCAGGAAATATAAACAGTTGCAGAACACAACTGGAACAGATAGCGTTTGTTCCGGGTTTGTTTTTCTTTTGATTCCTCAGGGGTGGCCATGCTGACGCGCAAACAACACGAGCTTCTGCTGTTCATTCACGAGCGGCTGAAGGAGGCAGGCATCCCGCCATCCTTCGACGAAATGAAGGAGGCGTTGGACCTCGCCTCCAAATCCGGCATCCATCGGTTGATCACGGCGCTCGAGGAGCGTGGTTTCATCCGCCGCCTGCCCAACCGGGCACGTGCGCTTGAAGTGCTGCGCCTGCCCGATTCGATCGCGCCCGGCCTCAACGCGGCACGAAAGTTCTCGCCGAGCGTCATCGAGGGCAGCCTTGGCCGTAAACCGGAGCCATCGCGATCGTTCTCGCACGGCAATGACGACGACGTCGGCGCGGCGGTCACCATTCCGGTCATGGGGCGCATCGCCGCCGGTGTGCCGATCGACGCGATCCAGCACAAGACTCATTCGATTTCGGTGCCGCCGGATATGATCATGGGCGGCGAGCATTATGCGCTCGAGGTCAAGGGCGACTCGATGATCGAGGCCGGCATCTTCGACGGCGACACGGTCGTCATCCGCAGTTCCAATACCGCCAATCCCGGCGAGATCATCGTCGCATTGGTCGATGACGAGGAAGCAACCCTCAAGCGCTTCCGCCGCAAGGGCGCCTCGATCGCCTTGGAAGCCGCCAATCCGGCCTATGAAACCCGTATCTTCGGGCCTGACCGGGTCAAGGTGCAGGGCAAGCTCGTCGGGCTGATCCGCCGCTACTGATCCTTGCATGCATGTCGGGAGCGCACTGCGCGCGACCTACTGAGCTGGCGTTGCCGGCTCCGGTGCGCCCTGACGTTTACTTTCCCGCCGATAGGGCGGCAGTCCCCTCGCCTCGCGGGAGAATTCTCGTTGCGCATGCCAAGGGCGGTATGGCGTGGCCACAGCGTGGCGGATGTCGACCTGTTGAGGAACGCCTCCCCCGCCAGGCGTCAGGAATATCGCCGCACTTCCCAGGCGTGCCAATTCACGGCTGGTGAGGACGATCGCAGCTGAGTTCGTACACACGTTGACTGCAGTGGCGTCGTTGACGACAAGAAGGCCAGCGGTGGCACAGGCCTGCCTCGCGGCTACTGCGCTTTCTGCATGAGCAACCTGCACGCCCGAGGGGTGCTCGACGAGACACAAGCCGTCGGCGCAGGAAAAGGCAGGGCCACTGCCGGCAGCACCCAGGGCCTTTGGGTTGTTTGAATTCTCAGGCCTGGTTGCGTCCGATTGTTCGGTACGCGTGGGACCGACCACGTCCTCGGTCACCAAGGCACGTTTCCAATTGTCGATTGTGAACTGGTTTGGCCGAGCACGATTGACTGCAAGCCTGCCTGCACCAACCTGTACGCCCATCAGGCGCGCGTCCTCCGAGACCAGCACGTCCGGCGCTTCCGCATTCATCAATGCCAGCAGGGCGAGAGCCGCAAGCGGCAGAGCGGCAACGCGCAACCAGGTCGTGGCCATCGATGCGATGATCAGCGCCACCGTGACTAGAACGACCGAATGCGTCGACACCAGTCCGACCGCGTCGACAGGCGAGTGCTCGGAAAACCATTTGGCCAGCGCGATCATGGCCGTCAGGCCGGCACCCATCGTATCGACGAAGATGCCATCGAGGCGGAACGGCATGAAGAGGCCGGCAAGCACGGCAAACGGCATGACCAGTACCGAGACGATCGGCATCACTGCCAGATTGGCGACAAGACTGAGCGGCGAGACGCGCTGGAAATGCCAGGCGCCGAAGACAGCAGTGGCAAGACCTGCGATCACCGAGGTCGCGGCAAGCCCGACCGCCATCGTAGCCAACCAGCGCCACAGCTTTGAGGGCATCGACCGCTGGATGGCCGGTTGAGCTTGCTGCTCACGCCGATCGGACCACCAGGCATAGGCGCCGACAAGTGCTGCAGTCGCGGCAAACGACATCTGGAAGCTCGGGCCGACCACCTCGTGCGGCGAGATGACGATGACCACGATGGCCGAGATCGCCAGATTGCGCATGGTCAAGGCGGCCCTGTCGAACAGCACCGCCGTCAGCATCACAGCCAGCATGATGAAGCTGCGTTGCGCTGCGACCTCCGCCCCGGAAACGAACAGATAGCCCGCTGTCGCGGCCAAGGCGGCGCTTGCCGCGTATTTCTTCACCGGACGGCGCGAGGTGAAAGCTGGAAACGCTGCGAAGCTCAGCCGCATCAGCAACATCACCGTGCCGGCGACCATCGCCATGTGCAGGCCCGAGATCGAAATGATGTGGTAGAGGCCGGTGCGCCGCAGCGCCTCGTTGACGTCTTCAGGGATGCCGCCACGCACGCCGACGACCAGGGCCGCAGCAATTTCCCCTTCAGCACCACCGATGCGATCGCGAATGCGCTGGGCGATGCGGTCGCGCGCGTTTTCCACCCAGGCTGATGCCTGGCCCGCGGCCGATGGCGGCTTAGCAGCAGCGGCAAGCTCCGGACCCTTCATGAAAAAGCCGCTGGCGCCGATGCCATCGAAATAGCTTTCGAAGGAGAAGTCGTAACTCCCCGGGCGCACCGGGCCTGACGGCGGCATCAGCCTGGCATAGCCTGTCACTTGCGAACCGGCCCTCACGCCTTCGGGGACCTTGCGGGCGATGAGCCGCACGCGATCCGGCGCATAACGCAGAACCGGCCGTTCGGTCGCCAGGATATCGAGGGTCAGGCGCAGACGGCCGTTGTCGAGGGTATCGATCTCGACCACCCGCCCGGTGATGCCGGCCGATATCGCCGCGCCGAGCATCTTGGTTGCCATCCGTTCCGTTTCAATCTTGGCAACGGCCATGCCGAGCAGGCAGATGGCCGCGGCGGCGAGCGCGTAATGAGTCAGCCGGTTCACGCGCGTGAGAAAGGCGAGCACAGCCAATAGCGCGAAGGCTGCGGCCAGCGGCACAAGGGGCGGTTCGGCACGAAAGCTGAAATAGGCAAGCGCCCCGATCGCCAGAAAGACCGGCACGAGCAGGAATGCGGCGCCACGATCGAGTTCGGTTTCGATAGCCACGCGAGTGGCTCGCATGGACGAGCGGAGAGCGGCACCTTGGTCCGACCATGGCGACGACCGGGGAAAATAGTGCCGTGGCGCCCGCGGCGAGGCGTCGCCCGGGGCATCAACCTCAAGCGCACTCGGTCGTGCCCATGCCACGGCGGGCGCAACAGGGCCGCCCAGCAACGCGCGCTCGCTGGTCTCGACCACCGGAATGTTACCGGTTTCCCCCTCCCGCACGCGGTCGCCCATCGGGCCTGCCTCTTGCGCCCCAGACCTTCTATGCTACATCAACGCCACCGAAACGCCATGCGCCGCCGGTCTTCGGCCAAGCGCGCTATGCCTCCCTTGGAAATCGCCATGTCCGTCGTCACCCGCTTCGCCCCCTCGCCCACCGGCTACCTGCACATCGGTGGCGCGCGCACGGCTCTCTTCAACTGGCTCTATGCCCGCCACACCGGCGGCACCATGCTGCTGCGCATCGAGGACACCGACCGCGAGCGTTCGACCGATGCTGCCACCGCGGCAATTCTCGAGGGCCTCACCTGGCTCGGCCTGACCTGGGAGGGCGAGCCGACCTCGCAATTCGAGCGCGCGCCGCGCCACCGCGAGGTCGCCGAGGAGCTCGTCCGCATGGGCAAGGCTTATTACTGCTACGCTTCGCAGGACGAGCTGACCGAAATGCGCGAGAAGGCCCGCGCCGAAGGCCGTCCGCCGCGCTACGATGGGCGCTGGCGCGACCGCGATCCGGCGGAAGCCCCGGCAGGCGTGAAGCCGGTGATCCGCATCAAGTCGCCGACAGAGGGCGAGACGCTGGTGCGTGACCGCGTGCAGGGCGACGTGCGCTTTCCCAACAAGGATCTCGACGATTTCATCATCCTGCGCTCGGATGGCGTGCCGACCTACATGCATGCCGTCGTCGTCGACGACCATGACATGGGCGTCACCCACATCATCCGCGGCGACGACCATCTGACCAACGCCGCGCGCCAGACGATCATCTATGTCGCCATGGGCTGGGATGTGCCTGTCATGGCCCACATCCCGCTGATCCATGGTGCCGATGGCGCAAAGCTGTCCAAGCGCCATGGCGCGCTCGGTGTCGATGCCTATCGCGCCATGGGCTACCTGCCCGAGGCATTGCTCAACTATCTCGCCCGCCTCGGCTGGAGCCATGGCGACGACGAGGTGATGAGCATCGAGGACATGATCCGCTGGTTCGAGATCGAAGACGTCAACAAGGGTGCGGCGCGCTTCGACTTCGCCAAGCTCGAGGCGCTGAACGGCGTCCACATGCGCCAGATGGACGACAGGAAGCTGTTCGACATCTTTGTGGCGACCTTGCCCTACCTGCCCGGCGGCGATGCGATCCTTGCCAGGCTCGACGACAAGCGCAAGGCGCAGCTGCTGGCCGCCATGCCCGGCCTCAAGGAGCGCGCCAAGACGCTGATCGAGCTTGCGGATGGCGCGGGCTTCCTGTTTGCCAAGCGTCCCTTGCCTCTCGACGAGAAGGCGGCAGCGCTTCTGGCCGGTCCGGCCAAGGATGTGCTCAAGGGCGCGCACGCGGCGCTGGCCGGCGTCAACGAAGACTGGAACGCCACTTCGGCGGAGGCAGCGATCCGCGAATTTGCCGGGCGCGAGAACGTCAAGTTGGGAGCCGTCGCACAGCCCCTGCGTGCAGCCCTGACGGGCAAAAGCACGTCTCCCGGCGTGTTCGATGTGTTGGCCGTCCTGGGGCGCGACGAAAGTCTAGCCCGCATTTCCGATCAAATCGATTAGGTCAGCAGTGCTTTCCTAGTTTTGCATTGAAATGAGGCTATTGCGGTGCAACATTGCGGCAACAGGTCAATTTGAAAGCAGCGGGGAAGCTGGGGGCTCGGACATTCCGGGCCTAACGGGTTGCCTTGTTATGAAGATTGCGCCGCCCAGGGCGGCAACTCAGCACTAAGGAGTATGCGATGACTGATTCGACCGCCAAACTGGAGTTCCGCGGCCAGACCCACGAGTTCAAGGTGCGCGCCGGAACGGTCGGACCAGATGTGATCGACATCGCATCGCTCTACGCCACCACCGGCGCCTTCACCTACGACCCCGGCTTCACCTCGACGGCGAGCTGCGAGTCGGAGATCACCTTCATCGACGGCGATGCCGGCATCCTGCTGCACCGCGGCTATCCGATCGACCAGCTGGCCGAGCACGGCGACTTCCTCGAAGTCTGCTACCTCCTGCTCTATGGCGAACTGCCGACCAAGTCCCAGAAGGACGACTTCGACCATCGCGTTACGCGCCACACCATGGTGCATGAGCAGATGTCGCGCTTCTTCACCGGCTTCCGCCGCGACGCGCACCCGATGGCTGTCATGTGCGGCGTTGTCGGCGCCCTGTCGGCCTTCTATCACGACTCGACCGATATCTCGGATCCGCACCAGCGCATGGTCGCTTCGATCCGCCTGATCGCCAAGATGCCGACGATCGCGGCGATGGCCTACAAGTACCATATCGGCCAGCCCTTCGTTTACCCCAAGAACGAGCTGAACTTTGCCGCCAACTTCCTGCACATGTGCTTTGCCGTGCCGTGCGAGGAGTACAAGGTCAATCCGGTGCTCGCCCGCGCCATGGAGCGCATCTTCATCCTCCATGCCGACCACGAGCAGAATGCCTCGACCTCTACCGTGCGCCTCGCCGGTTCGTCGGGCGCCAACCCGTTCGCCTGCATCGCCGCCGGCATTGCCTGCCTTTGGGGTCCGGCCCATGGCGGCGCCAATGAAGCGGCGCTCAACATGCTGAGCGAAATCGGCCATGTCGACCGCATTCCGGAATTCGTCGCCCGCGCCAAGGACAAGAACGATCCGTTCCGCCTGATGGGCTTCGGCCACCGCGTCTACAAGAACTACGATCCGCGCGCCAAGATCATGCAGAAGACCACGCATGAAGTGCTCGGCGAGCTTGGCATCAAGGACGATCCGATGCTCGACGTCGCGATGGAGCTCGAGCGCATCGCGCTGACCGACGAATACTTCATCGAAAAGAAGCTCTACCCGAACATCGACTTCTACTCGGGCATCACGCTGAAGGCGCTGGGCTTCCCCACGACCATGTTCACCGTGCTGTTCGCGCTCGCCCGCACCGTCGGCTGGATCGCGCAGTGGAAGGAAATGATCGAGGATCCGCGCCAGAAGATCGGCCGTCCCCGCCAGCTCTACACCGGTGCTGCCGAGCGCGACTATCTGCCGATCGCCAAGCGCTAAGCGCCAAGCGAAACGAATTGAACAACGCCCGCCAAGCTCTTGCCTGGCGGGCGTTTTTTTTCATTTGTGGATGTGTTTGAGGACGGCTTCGGCGGCAAGTTCACCGGAGGGGCGATCGGTCGTCATGCGCCGGAGTATCTCGGCAAAGCCTTCCTTCTGCCAGCGCCTGATGCCGCTGTCGGCGAACAGGCCCTCGATGTGACGCGCCATCCATTGCGGGCGCACATACTGGTTGTAGGCTTCGAACACCACCGGCCTGTCCGCGATCAGGTTGGGCAGCGACGCGCTCCAGACAGTGATCAGCCTCTGCACCACGCGCATGAAGGTGTCGAGCTTGTAGTTCGACATCATCGGTACGCCGGCGAGCGCAAGCTCCAGCGACACCGTTCCCGACGCTATCAGCGCCGCATCGGCCTCGCCGAAGGCCTGCCATTTGCGCTGTGGGTCGAGGATGATCTCGGGTTTTTCCGGCCAGTCGGAGACGGCGTCTTCGACCAGGCTGGCCACATGCGGCACCGTCGGCAGCAGCAGGCGCAAGCGGTGACCGCGTGCGCGCAGGATCGAAACGGTCTCGCCAAACGGGCCGATCAGGCCGCGCACTTCGCTGCGGCGCGAGCCCGGAAGCAGCAGAAGCGTCTTTTCGCGGTCGGGCGAAAGAGCGCCCTTGCCTTCCTGCATGGCGGCTGCGACGGCGATACCGGGATCACTGACCAGCCGGTGGCCGACGAAAGTGCCGTGCGGGCCGCCCAGCCGCGCAAGCTCGGCGGGTTCGAAGGGCAGGATGCAAAGCACTTCATCGACATGCGGCTCCATCGCCTTGGCCCGGCTCGGCCGCCACGCCCACACGCTCGGGCAGATGTAGTGGACGATCGGAATCCCAGGCGCGAGCGCGCGAACATTCCTGGCCACGCGCAGCGAAAAATCCGGGCTGTCGATAGTGATGAGGCAATCCGGCTTTTCGGCAGCTACGAGGCGCGCCGTCTGGCCGATCCGCCGCATCAGGCGCGGCAGGTCGCGGACGATCGCCGTCAGTCCCATCAGCGCGATCTCGCTGGCATCGAACAGCGGCGAAAGCCCCAGTTGCTGCAAATGCCGGCCGCCGGTGCCGACCAGCCTGACCTCGCGGCCGGTCAGTCGCTGCAGCGCCCGCACCAGGTCGGCGCCCAGGAGGTCGCCCGACTCTTCGCCGGCGACGATGGCGATCTTGAGCGGCGGCTGAGTCATTTGCCCCTCTCACTCGTCAGACCAACAACGAAGAGGCCGAGCCGATCGGCACGTTCCACGACCTCGCCAACATCGAGCACGAAGGAGCGTCCAGCTTCGACACCAATTCCGGCCAGGCCCGCAGCGTGTGCCGCATCCACCGTTGCGGGACCGATAGTCGGCAGGTCGGCGCGCATTTCCTGGCCGGGCTTGGCACATTTGACCAGGACGCCGCGCTTGCGGCCGGAGATACGACCGTTGTTGCGCAGGTCACGGACACGTTCGAGCAGAAGATCGGTTCCCTCGATGCCTTCAAGGGCGATGGCCCGTCCGCCTATGGCGACGGCGGCCTGGCCGATGTCGAGCGCCCCGATGGCGCTTGCGGCCTCCAGCCCGGCCCGGAGGTCGGCCCAGTCACCGTCCTTGGGCGCAAGCCCGCCGATCCTGCCTTCTATGGCAAGCAAGTTCGGCACGACCTGATGCGCACCCACGACCTTGATGCCGTTGTCCTCGATCAGGTCGACCAATATGCGAAGCAGGCCGTCGTCGCCGCGTGCAAAACCGGCCAGCGCCCGCGGCAGGATGCGAAGAAGCGAAACGCTTGGACGGATGGCGCGCCAGGCCGGACGGCGGCTGATGCCACCGGCGAGCACGAGATGGGTGATGCGCTCGCGCTTGAGCAGCGGCACAAGCGCTGCGAACTGCTCGATCGCCAGCACCTTGCCGTCATAGCTCCAGAGGCTGGTGCCGGGATCGGTCTCGCCTTCGATCAGTACGATGAATGGCGCGTGTCCCGTCTCGGCCAGGCTCTCGGCCACATTGACGGGAAGGCGGCCGCTGCCGGCAACGACAGCGACCCGGTCGGCCGCGGAAAGGACTATCTTCTTTCCGCCCTCAGCTTTCGTCATCGGCGGCGTCGTCGGAGACGGCGGTTCGGAGCGGCGGCACCGTGAAATGGCGCTTGCCCCGTGCCTGGATGAAATCGAGCATGTCGCGCACGATGGCCGACCCCTGGAACTCGCGTTCGACAGCCGGAATGTTCTCGGCCACTGCGCGTGCGGGGTCGAAGATCATCTTGTAGGCCTTGCGCAACGCAAAGATTTCGGCGCGCGGCAGGCCTGAGCGCTTCATGCCGATGACATTGAGCCCGCGCAGTCGGGCGCGATTGCCCATCACCATGCCATAGGGAATGATGTCGCCGTCGATGATGGCAGCACCGCCAGCGAAGGCATGATGGCCGATACGCGTCATCTGGTGGACCGCGCACAACCCGCCAAGCGTCACGTTGTTGCCGACCTCGACATGGCCGCCAAGCGTCGCGACATTGGCCATGGTGACATTGTCACCGACGATGCAGTCATGAGCGATGTGCGCATAGGCGAGAAACAGCCCGTTGTCGCCGACAGTGGTGGCGCCACGGCTGGTGTCGGTGCCAAGATGCATGGTCACGCCTTCGCGGATCGTGCAGTTCTTGCCGACGACCAGCGTCGTGCGGCCACCCTTGTGCTTGTTGTTCTGCGGTGCTGCGCCGAGCGTCGCCTGCGGAAATACCTTGCAGCCTTCACCTAGCGTGGTTGCGCCCATAATGGCGACATGGCTGATCAGTTCAACGCGATCGCCGATAACGGCATCGGCGCTGACATGGCAGAACGGCCCGATGCGGACGCCCGCGCCCAGCTTTGCGCCAGTTTCGACGACGGCGGCGGGATGGATGAAAGTTTCGGTCTGCATGAAAGGTCTTGCTATTCCTTCGGCACCATCATCGCCGCCACCTCGGCCTCGGCCACGGTGACGCCATCGACCTGCGCATCGCAGGCGAATTTGAGGATATTGCCGCGCTTCTTGATCTTCTTGACGTGAATTCTGAGCTGGTCGCCAGGCACAACCGGCTTGCGGAACTTGGCCGCATCGACAGTCATCAGGTAGACCAGCGACGGGCTTTCGTCGACCACCAGGCGCAGGCAGATCGCGCCGGCGGTCTGCGCCATGGCTTCGATGATCAGCACGCCCGGCATCACCGGCTGGCCGGGGAAATGGCCCTGGAAATGCGGCTCGTTGAAAGTGACGTTCTTGATGCCGACAGCCGAATCGTCGCCGTCGATGTCGACGATACGGTCGATCAGCAGGAACGGATAGCGATGTGGCAAAAGCTTGAACAGGCCGAGAATGTCGACGGATTCGAGCGTCTTGGTCGTCTGGTCAGTCATTGCCCCCACCGTCCTTCTTTGTCTTGGCCATCTTCTTGAGCCATGCGAACTCGCGCATCGCATCCTTCATCGGCTTGGCCGGAAAACCGGCCCAGATCTCGCCTGCAGGCACGTCATGCATGAAGCCGCTGCGCGCCGCCAGCCTGGCCCCTGCGCCGACCGTCAGATGGTCTGCAAGCCCGACGCCGCCGCCCATCATGACATTGTCGCCAACGGTGACCGAGCCCGAAATACCCGTTAGACCGGCGATGACGCAATTGCGGCCAATGCGCACGTTGTGGGCGATCTGGACGAGATTGTCGATCTTGGTGTTTTCGCCGATGATCGTATCGGCCATGGCGCCGCGGTCGACCGTCGAGTTGGCGCCGATCTCGACATTGTCCTGGATGATGACCCGGCCGATCTGCGGAATGCGTTCCGGTCCGCGCGCGCCACCCGCGAAACCAAAACCATCCTGGCCGATACGGGCGCCGGCATGGATGATGACTCCGTTGCCGATCAGCGCATACTGGATTGAACTATGCGGGCCGATGTAGCAATCGCGCCCCACCTGCGAGGAACGGCCGATCACGGCATTGGCCGCGACGACCGTGCCGGCGCCGACACCTGCCTTGGGTCCGATGACCGCACCGGCCTCGATGATCGCGCCCGTCTCGACATGGGCGGTGGGATCGATATGCGCAAAGGGCGAAATGCCTGCTTCACCGGTCGCACCGACCGGGCGCTCGGCGTCAGGATAAAGCAGTCGGCCGATGCGTGCGAAAGCCTGCTGCGGACGTGGCGTCACCAGGACGGCAATACCATCGGGCACAAGCCCGACAACATCAGGCGTGCAAAGCACGGCTGCCGCATGAAGCGTCGGCAACGACACGCCATTGCGCTTGCCATCGACGAACACCAGGGCACCTTCGCCGCCAGCAGAAGCTGACGCGATGGTTGAAATCTCAATGTGAGAATGGCCGGGATCGGCGAGCACGGCCCCGGTAAGCCCGGCCACCTCGCCAACCGAATAGCGGCGTGACGGCACAAAAAACACCGGATCCGTCATGAAATGCTGTTCCAGCTAGGCCGGGCCTTCCGGGCCATGATGGCCCGGAAGCGTCGTTCCGCCAAATTAGAAGCGGGTCGAGATGCCGAAGTTGAATTCCTGCGTGTCGTCCGTGTCTTCCTTCTGGACCGGCACCGCGTAGTCGATGCGAAGCGGACCGAAGGGCGACGCCCAGAGCAGGCCGATGCCCACCGAAGCGCGCCACTGCATGTCGGTCGAGACCAGGTTCGCCACGTTGTCGACCTTGCTGCCGTAAAGCGTTGCCGCATCGGCAAACACCGCGCCACGCAGACCAAAGCTCTCCGGCACGACCGGGATCGGGAACTGGGCTTCTGCCGACGCATTGAAATACGTCGTACCGCCGAGGTGATCGTCAGTGGCGTCGTCAAACGGACCAATGCCGTTGTACTTGAAGCCGCGGATCATGCGGTCGTTGTTCTTGAAGTGATCGAACACACGCAGACCATCGTCGCCGAAGCCCTGGATGTGACCGCCGCCCGCCGAGACGAGGCCAACGATATCGAGCTCTTCCGACAGCGTCTGGTAGTAGCTGGCGCGACCGGTAACCTTGACGAACTTGGCGTCACCACCGAGGCCTGCCACTTCGGTCGTGAAGTTGGCGTAGATGCCACCATGCGGGTTCTTCATGTCGTCGATGGTGTTGTACACCAGCGTGCCGCTGACCGACGACTTGATCCAAGGACTATCTTCAACACCGTCCAGGATTGCCTGCGAAATATCGCATTTGGCAGGGTCGTAGCCACCAGCGGTCAAGCAATCCTCGTCGAGAGCATACTCTTCTTGCGAAAGATTGTAGGCGAGCTGCGTCGAGATATTGTCCGTGATCGGCAGGCCGAAGCGGATGGTGCCGCCTGTCACGTCACTTTCATACTCGTCGTACTTGCGCGTCTGGCGGAACACGTCGAAACCGGCAGCGATACGGCGGCCGAGGAAGTACGGTTCGGTGAACGAGAAGCTGTAGTCACGCGAATTCTTGCCGCCACCGGCGGAGAACTTGATGAACTGGCCACGGCCGAGGAAGTTGCGCTCGGTGATCGAGCCTTCCACCGACGGGCCGGCATTGTCGCCACCGGTCGAATAGCCGGCGCCGATCGAGAACTCACCGGTCGACTTCTCGACCAGGTCGACAACCAGCACGACCTGGTCGGGCTGCGAACCGGGAGCGGTGGAGACTTCGACGCGCTCGAAGAAGTTCAGTGCCTCGAGGCGCTTCTTCGCACGCTGGATGAGCACCTGGTTGAAGGCATCGCCTTCGCTGACGTCGAATTCGCGACGGATCACGAAGTCGCGGGTGCGCTCGTTGCCGCGGATCTCGATGCGCTCGACATAAGCCTTGGCGCCCTGATCGACGGTGTAGACGACCGAGATCGTGCGGTTTTCGAAGTTGCGGTCACCGCGCGGCGTCACCTTGGCGAAGGCATAGCCCTTGCCGGCAACGTTTTCGGTGATTCCGATGATCGAATCCTCGACGTCCTTGGCGTTGTAGGTGTCGCCCTTGCGCGTCTCGACCAGCGACTGCAGCGTCGCGCCGTCGATCTCGGGGATCGTGCTTTCGACCGTGACGTCGCCGAACGTATAGCGCTGGCCTTCGTCGACGGTGATCGTGATGGTGTACTGGTTGGTCGCTTCGTCGAGCTCGCCAAAGGCGGAAACGACCTGGAAGTCGGCGTAGCCGTGATTGAAGTAGAAGCGGCGCAGCGCCTCTTCGTCGGCGCGCAGACGATCCTCGTCATAGATATCGTCACGCAGCATGAACGACAGGAACGACGAACGCTTGGTCGAAATCACATCCGCAAGGCGGCGGTCGCCATAGGCATCGTTGCCGACGAAATTGACCGCGGCGATCTTGGTGCGGCCGCCTTCGTTGATCTCGAACACCACGTTCACGCGGTTTTCGCCAAGGTCCATGACATTGGTGCCAACGGTGACATCGTCACGGCCGACGCGCTTGTAGGCTTCCTTGATCGCCTGGGCGTCAGCTTCGAGCGCCGCCTGCGAGAACGCGCCACGCGGCTTGAGCTGAACGGCACCGCCGAGTGCCGCGTCCTTGAGCTTCTTGTTGCCCTGGAACAGCACGTTGTTGACGACCTGGTATTCGGAAACCTGAACCACCAGGGTCGAACCGACCTGGTTGATACGGACATCGGAGAACAGGCCGCTGCCGAACAGCGCCTTCACGGCCTCGTCGATATCGGCATTCGAAAACGACTTGCCCGGCTTGATGGAGATGTAGTTGCGAACGGTGTCCGCGTCGACGCGCTGGTTGCCGCGCACCTCGACCCGGTTGACCACCGCCGCCTCTGCGGCGGACACGGCAACAAACTGGACCGCCACTGCACCAGGAATGGCCAGTGCGGCGGACAGAGCCACCGCGGACGCGGCGCTCGCAAACTTCAATGCTGCCTTCATCGGGCTATATAACCTTTTTCTCGAAGTCCCCACGGCGAGAAAACCGGACGTCGCGGTAAATTTCCCATACCGTAATAACCGGATTTTCCCTACACGCAAGGCTTCTAGTTAATTTGTATTTACTTACCCTGCGAGCGTGACTTTCGCGTCACTCATATCGCCCCGGATGGTAAACGCTCCCTCAACGGCCCCCCTGCCCGTTCCGAATTTCTTAATGATTTCAGCAGCCAAACAGGTCGTTCCAGAAAACGAAACCCATGAAGGCAAGAACCAGAATCATCCCCACACGATAGACCGCCTCCATTGCCCGTTCCGAAACGGGACGGCGGATCACTGCCTCGACGGCATAGAACGCGAGATGGCCGCCGTCCAGCGGAGGAATCGGCAATAAGTTAAGAAAGCCGATGCCGACCGACAACAACGCCACCAGTTGAACCAGCCACATGAAGCCCAACTGGGCTGCCTTGCCTGCCATGTCGGCAATCTTGACCGGTCCGCCAAGCTGACACTTGTCTTCGCGGCCGACCACGAATCGCTTCAGGAACTGGCCGGTTCGCTGGATGATGTGGCCCGTCTCGGAAACCGCCTGAACGAAGGCTCCGCCCGGGCTGTAACTGATCAGCCGCGGCTGGCCCAGTTCCTCGTTGTTGACCACCCCGATGACAGCCACCTTGACCGAATTGCCGAGCGCATCCTTCTGCTCCATCATCTCCGGCGTGGCCGTAAGCGCGATCTCCTTGCCGTCGCGCATCATGACGAAGGCAATCGCATCGCCGCCCCGGCCTGAGACCAGCCTCTGGACGTCGGAGAAGGTTTCCACCGGTTTGCCATCGACGCTGACGAATCGGTCGCCCGGCAGGATGCCGGCGTTGGCGGCCGGGCTTGCCGCCCTCACCTCCGCCACGGTCGGCTCCATGACGTAGCGGCCATAGGCTGAAAACAGCACGGTAAAGACCGCGATCGTGAGAAGGAAATTGAACAGAGGACCTGCAACGACAGTTGCAGCGCGCTTCCAGACCGGCTGGGTGTGGAAGGCTATCTTATGCTCCGCCGGGCTGAGATTGTCGTCCTCGGCGCCTGCCGGCTTGCTGGTGACGCTCATGTCGCCGACAAACTTGACATAGCCGCCCAGCGGTATCGCACAGAGCTTCCAGCGCGTGCCGCGACGGTCGTTGAAGCCGAGCAGCTCCGGCCCAAAACCGATCGAGAAGGCCTTCACGCCGATGCCGCACCAGCGGCCGACGAGGTAGTGGCCCATCTCGTGTACGAATACGACGATGGTCAGCACGAACAGGAACGGCACGATGGTGCCGATCAAAAGGCCGTCCGTGCTCAGGAAGGCGGGAAGATACTCGTTCAAATCAAGTCCTCAACCAGTACCATCGAGCCCCATCTGAGCCAACTTGCCTTGCCCGACGCTTGCGCCGCGCTGCAGTGGCTCAGGCTGGAAACAGCCCCTGCGCCGGATGATCGGCCGAACCGGACATCCAGCCGATGACGTATAGGGCAAATGCCGCCGCGACAAGCCCGTCCACCCGGTCCATCACGCCGCCATGACCGGGAATCAGCGAGCCCGAGTCCTTGTAGCCATGCCGGCGCTTGACCCAGGATTCGAACAGGTCGCCGGCCTGGGAAATCACCGACAGCAGCAGCGCGACAACAGCCAGCAGCGCAAGATTGCCGCTACCAGCGGTACTTGCGAGCAATAGCCCGGCCACGACGCCACCAACGGCTCCACCAAGTGCGCCGCTGCGGGTCTTGCCGGGTGAGATTGCAGGCGCGAGCTTTGGCCCGCCGACCTTGCGGCCGACGAAATAGGCGAAGATGTCGGTCGCCCACACGACCGCGAACAGAAACAGGATGGCGACCAGCCCGGATGCGTCATTGCCGCGCAGGAGGGCCAAAGACAGGCCGGAGAGCGCTGCGTAGCCGAATCCGGCGGCTTCCCATGCCGCCACCCCGCGCAACCGCCCCACGATCCAGAGAATCAACGTGAATGCGGCGACCAAGCCGATCAGGGCAAGCGCGGGCACGCCGGCGACCAGCGCCCCGGCAAACAGCAGGATCGCCACTTCAGGCAAGATGCCAAGATCACCAGCGGCCCAGACAGCACCGGTCTTGGCGCGCGACATGGTCGACCATTCGTAGAAAATGGCCAGGACGATCGCCGCCGACAGCAAGCGAAACGGCAGGCCGCCGCCCCAGGTCAGGGCGAGCACCGCCGTCGCCAGCACGATCGCCGAGATTGTCCGAAGCTGGAGATTGCTCATGCGCTCCGCCGTCACAAAGCGACGTCGCGAGTGGCAAGCCCGCCGAAGCGCCGCTCGCGACCGGTATATTCGCGCAAGGCGTCGGCAAGATGCTCGCGATTGAAATCCGGCCAGTAGCAGGGCTGGAACACCAGTTCGCTATAGGCCGACTGCCAGGGCAGGAAATTGGAAAGCCTGATCTCGCCGCTGGTGCGGATCACCAGGTCGGGATCGGGTATCCCCGCGGTATCGAGGTTTTCGGCAAACAGCTCCGGCGTGATTTCTTCGCTCGAGATCTCGCCACGTTTGACCGCTTCCGCCAGCCGGCTCGCGGCGCGCGCGATCTCATCGCGCCCGCCATAATTGAAGGCAATCACCAGCGTCAGCGAATCGTTTCCGGCGGTCAGCGTTTCGGCTTCCTCCAGCAGGCAGCGAATGTCCGGCTGCAGCGTCGCCCGGTCGCCGATGATGCGCACCCGCACGCCGCTGTTGTGCAGTTCGGCCAGGTCGCGGCGAATGAAGATCTTGAGCAGGCCCATGAGATCGGTGACCTCGGACTTGGGCCGCGACCAGTTCTCCGAAGAAAACGCGTAGACCGTCAGCCAGGAGATGCCGAGGTCGGCAGCGGCACGAACGGTACGGCGCAGCGCCTCGACGCCAGCCCTGTGCCCGGCAACGCGCGGCAGGCCCCGGGCCTTCGCCCAACGGCCATTGCCATCCATGATGATCGCGACATGCGCGGGCGTAGTCATCCGTTCGCTTTCGGCCAGCCTCTGGTTGGCTTAGACTTGCATGATCTCGGCTTCTTTGCCCGCAAGCAGGCTATCGACCTGGTTGATCGTGTCGTCGGTCAGCTTCTGCACCTTCTCGGACTGGACGCGCTGGTCGTCCTGGCTGATGTCGCCGTCCTTCTCGGCCTTTTTCAAAGCTTCCATGCCGTCACGGCGCACATGGCGCGTCGCTACCTTGGCGTTTTCGGCATAGGTATGGGCGATCTTGACCAGTTCCTTGCGGCGCTGCTCGTTGAGCTCCGGCAGTGGAATGCGCAGATTGGTGCCGTCGACGATCGGATTGAAGCCAAGGTTCGATTCGCGGATGGCGCGATCGACCGCACCGACCATGGACTTGTCCCACACCGAGACCGAGATCATGCGCGGCTCGGGCACCGACACCGTCGCCACCTGGTTGAGCGGCATGGCCGATCCATAGGCCTGGACCTGGATCGGATCGAGCAGGTTGCTCGAGGCGCGGCCAGTGCGCAGAGAAGCAAGATCATGCTTGAACGCGTTAATGGCGCCTTCCATGCGGCGCTGAAGATCGTTGTAGTCGGTGCTCATCGCAGTCTCCTTGGTCCCGGTTCCGGGGCCATCGTTCAATCGTCAGGCGTCCGCTACAACCGTGCAGCGACCGCCACCCTTCAATATTTCGCCGAAACCGCCTTTTTCATGGATCGAATAGACGATTATCGGGATGTTGTTTTCACGCGCAAGGGCAATTGCCGCCGTATCCATGATCGACAGCCCCTGGGCAATGACTTCCTTATGCGTGATGCGCTCGAAACGCGTCGCGGCCGGGTCCTTCTTGGGATCGGCCGAGTAGACGCCATCGACCTGGGTGCCCTTGAACAGCGCATCGGCGCCGATCTCGGCCGCGCGCAATGCTGCCGCCGAATCGGTAGTGAAGAACGGATTGCCCGTGCCGCCGGCGAAAATCACGACCTTGCCGGCATCCATGTAGGCGGTTGCCTGTCGCTGAGAGAAGCTTTCGCAGAGCTCGGGCATGGCGATCGCCGACAGCACGACGGCATCGACCCCGAGCTTGTGGAGTGACGTACGCAGCGCCAGCGAATTGATGACGGTGGCGAGCATGCCCATGTGGTCGCCTGTGACCCGGTCGCCGCCCTTGGAGGCCACTGCCACGCCGCGGAAGATGTTGCCGCCGCCGATGACCACGCCAACCTCGACGCCGAGCGCCCTCGCCTCGGCGATGTCGGAAGCGATGCGGTCGACCACCGACACGTCGATGCCGAAATGCTGCTCGCCCATCAGGGCCTCGCCCGACGCCTTAAGCAGTACGCGCCGGTAGAGCGGCTTGTCGGTCATGAGTTCCTCGCGGCGATTGAAAGATCGGGAGTTCCGATACACGAAGGGCGCCGCGATGTCACGCGGCGCCCTTCGGCTATCCTCAGGAAGCGCTTGATGCAGCGCTACTTTTTAGCCCTTAACGGCCGCGGCAACTTCGGCTGCGAAGTCGCTCTCTTCCTTCTCGATGCCTTCACCGAGTGCGAAGCGGACATAGCCCGTGATCTTGGCCGGCGCGCCGATCTGCTTCTCGGCGTCCTTGAGCGCAGCCTCGACCGTCAGGTCAGGGTTGAGCACGAAGGCCTGCTTGAGCAGCACGACTTCCTCGTAGAACTTGCGCATGCGGCCTTCGACCATCTTCTCGATGATGTTCTCGGGCTTGCCCGACTGGCGGGCCTGGTCGGCGAAGATCGCCTTTTCGCGCTCGACATGCGTCGCGTCGACTTCGTCGGGGGTCAAGGCGAGCGGGTTGGTCGCGGCGACGTGCATGGCGACCTGGCGTGCGAACGCACGGGCCGCATCGTGGTTGCCGGTCGTCTCGATGGCAACCAGAACACCGAGCTTGCCGAGATTGTCGGCGACAGCATTGTGCACGTAGGTCGCGACGACGCCTTCTGCAACCGAAAGCTTGGCCGAGCGGCGGAAGCTCATGTTCTCGCCGATGGTGCCGACCGCATCCTTGATGGTATCGGCAACCGACTTGTCGGAACCCGGATACTTCGCAGCAGCAACCGCCTCGGTGGTGCCATAGGCAAGAGCAACCTTGGCGACGTCGGCGACGATTTCCTGGAAGGCTGCGTTGCGGGCAACGAAGTCGGTCTCGGAGTTGACTTCGACGACGACGGCTTCGCGGACGCCGGCGTCGACGCCGATCAGGCCTTCGGCGGCCGTGCGGCCAGCCTTCTTGTCGGCCTTCGAGATGCCCTTCTTGCGCAGCCAGTCGACCGCAGCTTCCATGTCGCCGCCGGTCTCGTTGAGAGCCGCCTTGCAATCCATCATGCCCGCGCCCGTCAGTTCGCGGAGTTCTTTAACCTGTGCTGCCGAAATGCTCATTGTGGTGGCCTCTTTGCTTCAAAATGCGCGAGCGCACCACCGAGGGTTCGATGATGCGCCGAACGCCGGCGCGAGCTGCGCCCAATCCTGAAAAGGAAGGCCGGTTTCCCGGCCTTCGCGATTACGCCTGGGGCGTTTCGGTCGTCGGAGCCGCATCGAGCGCAGGCTCAACCGGAACTTCAGCCGATGCGCCGATGTCGACGCCGAGCGAGCCCTGCTGGCGGGCGATGCCGTCGATCGCAGCCTTGGCGACCAGGTCGCAGTAGAGCTGGATCGCGCGGGCAGCGTCGTCATTGCCCGGGATCGGGAAGTCGATCTTGTCCGGATCGCAGTTGGAATCGATGATCGCGACGACCGGAATGCCAAGACGCTTGGCTTCCTGGATGGCGATGGCTTCCTTGTTGGTGTCGATGACGAACATCAGGTCCGGCGTCGAGCCCATGTCCTTGATGCCGCCGAGGGCCTTGTCCAGCTTCTCGCGCTCGCGCTCGAGGTTCAGGCGCTCCTTCTTGGTGAAGCCCTGGGCTTCGCCGGCCAGGAGTTCGTCGAGCTTGCGCAGGCGCTGGATCGAATTCGAGATCGTCTTCCAGTTGGTCAGCATGCCGCCGAGCCAGCGCGAGTTGACGTAGTACTGGGCCGAACGCTGTGCGGCGTCAGCGACGATGTCCGAAGCCTGACGCTTGGTGCCGACGAACAGCACGCGGCCGCCGCGCGAAACGGTGTCCGAGATCTGCTTCAGCGCCTGGTGCAGCAGCGGCACGGTCTGGCTGAGGTCGATGATGTGGATGTTGTTGCGGGCGCCATAGATGTAGGGCGCCATCTTCGGGTTCCAGCGGTGGGTCTGGTGGCCGAAGTGAGAACCAGCTTCAAGAAGCTGGCGCATGCTGAAATCAGGCAGTGCCATTCGTCATTTCCTTTTCCGGTTAGCCTCCACGGACCATGACGCTTTTCGCTTGATTGCTCGAAACGCCACCGGGGGGTCTCAGCCGGATTTCTCCCGGGCAGAAACCAGAGTCCGTGTGTGGAATGCGGCGGCATATAGACGTATTGGCTGGCGAGCGCAACCCCGAGAGCTGCTCGAAAGCTGCGCAAATCGACGCTTGGCGTGCTGCTGGAGCCTGCATCAGCCCCCTGGGAACTGCACGCCAAGCATCACGCTTGAAAGTGAGGCCGATTCTCGCGGCGTCTTGGTCAACCCATTCAGCTGCCGGCTGCCCAGCGGGAGACGCCCGGCTCGTCCTGCCTCGCCTCTTGTTTCACCGGCTGCGGTTGCCGCCGCTTGAAGTTGCGCACCCGAACACGGCGGAACACGGCCACGATCTCCTCGCGGCTGCATTCGACAGCCCCCAGGCGCACGGCGCGATCACGCTCAAAGCCGGTGATGTCGTAGTGCGGGGCCGACGTCTTGGGCGGCCCCTGATAGGAGGAGCGTTTCAGCGCAAGCTGGGCGGCAAAGCGATGCAGTTCGTCGGTGTCGTCGGCAAGCAGGTGGCACCAGCGATGGCCCACCCACTTCCAGATTGCTGCATCAACATAGACCGCCACGAATACCCGCTTACGGCTTGCATTCGGCTTGCGGCACAGGAAACAGCGAGAGATTGACCAGCTTGCCGGTCATCGAGAAGTCGCCGTAATCCATCACCAGATCGCGCGTCAGGCCGTTCTCATGCAGCTTGAAGCTGATGCGGTACTCGGGCACTTCCTCACCGCCGCCCTTGCTTTCATCGAAATAGGCAATGTCGACGGGCCAATATTTGTCCTTGGCGAGGCTGGCGAGCGCGGGACGCTCCGGATCGGCTTCCGGCGCCGCGATCTTCTTGCCGACGATCACGGTTGTCGTCATCACCTTGTCGGCATCCTCGGAGCCGTCGAACAGGCTGGTCTCGTAGAAGGTCTCGCCCTTCTCGGCCTTTTCGATCAGTTCGACCAGATGCTGGGTCGGGAACTGGGTCTTGGCAAGATCGACGGAACCGGCCTCCGGCTTTTCCAGCGCGACCTTGAGGCCGGTCGCCTCGAGCGTCGCCGTACCCTTGACCTCCTTGTCGAGGTTCTGGTCGACGAAGGATTTGGTCACGAAGGAGAAATTCTTGCCCTCGCCATCCTCGAAGGTAGTCGTCTGCTGGTCTGTCAGCCGGGTGTTGTCGTTGGTCGCGATCTGGGTGACGAAACGGAACTTGACCGTATAGCCCTCGCAAGCGGAGCCGTTGAACTCGTAGACCATGCGGCCGGAAAGGCCGGTGATTCCCGACCGGTCCGAGGCCTGGTCGAGCACCAGATCATAGACCGCGCGATGGGGTGCGAGCACCGGCGCGGCAAAGGCCGGCGCCAACGAAAGCGCCGAGGTGGACAGGCTGGCGAGAAAAACAAGGCGCGTTGCGCGCATACACTGGCTCCGATCGGCGCGGCCATGTCAGGCCGCCTTGAATGATGGTCCACCTTAAAAAAAGTCGTGGCGGAAGCGAGGCAAACATAGCACTTTCGGCGCGGCCTCACCTGCCACCAGAGACACAGAGATAAGGAAAGACGATGGGCGAAACAATCGAAAAGCGGCTGGGCGATCTCGGGGTCACCTTGCCCGCGGCAGCCGCCCCGGCCGCCAACTACGTACCGTTCATGACATCAGGCAATTTCGTCTTCACCGCCGGCCAGTTGCCGCTCAAGGATGGCAAGCTGCTGGCCTCCGGCCTCGTCGGCCGCGACGTCGACACCGAGGCGGCCAAGCAAGCGGCCAAGCAATGCGCCGTCAACATCCTGGCCCAGGCCAAGGCGGCACTCGGCGACCTCGAAAAGATTCGCCGGCTGGTCAAGATCACCGTCTTCGTCGCCTCGTCGTCCGATTTCACGGACCAGCATCTCGTCGCCAACGGCGCCTCGGATTTCCTGGTCGCGGCACTTGGCGAGCGCGGCAAGCATGCGCGTTCGGCGGTCGGCGTCGCCTCCCTGCCGCTCAATGCCGCAGTCGAGATCGAAGCCATCATCGAGACCGAGTGAACAGATCCATGAGCGAACTTTCCTGGCTGACCGCCCGCCCGATTGCCCATCGCGGCCTGCACGACCTCAACAAGACCTGCTGGGAGAACACGCTTTCGGCGTTCGAACGCGCAGCCGCCCGCGGCTACGCCATCGAATGCGACGTGCATCTGAGCGCCGACGGCGATGTCGTCGTGTTCCACGACAACTCGCTGGACCGCCTGACCGGCACCAACGGCTATATCTGGCAGCGGACCGCTGGCGAACTCGCCGCACTGCGTGTCGGCGGCACGGCCGACCACGTGCCGACGCTTGGCGAATTGCTCCGCCTCGTCGACGGCCGCGTGCCGCTGGTGATCGAGCTCAAGGGGATCCCCGGCCACGACGACGGCCTTGTCGCCAAGGTCGGCGAGGCCCTGCGCCACTACAACGGCAAGGTGGCGATCATGTCCTTCGACCACTGGCTGATCCGTGACTTCTCAAGGCATGCGCCCGGCATCCCCGGCGGCCTGACCGCCTGGGGGGACGTGGATCATGAACTGGAGGCGCATTTCTCGATGCTGGCGCATGGCATCTCGTTTGTCTCCTACAGCGTGACGCACCTGCCCAACCGCTTTGTCAGCTTCGTCCGCGAAAAGCTCGCAATGCCGGTCATCACCTGGACGGTGCGCGACGAAGAAGCTGTGAGGACAACCTTCTCGCGGGCCGACCAGATGACATTCGAGGGATTCGAGCCGGATGCAGCTTCGGTTGCGTGAACGCCCTTGCATCGGCGGCTTTCGAACGTAAGTAAAAGCGCATGAGCACTGCGAACGATGCCGGGGCGAAGAAAGCGGATGGCGGCTACGCCGTCCGCGTCGTTTCCAGCATCGGCGAGTTCAGCCGCGACGAGTGGAACAGCCTTGCCGGCGCTTCCAGGGTCACAGGTCTCGGCTACAATCCGTTCGTTTCATACGATTTTCTGACGATAGTCGAAGAATCCGGCTGCGCCGTCACGAGAACCGGCTGGCAGGGCCATCACCTCCGTCTGGAGTCCGCAGACGGCAAGTTCCTTGGCGCACTGCCCTGCTACGCCAAGTCGCACAGCCAGGGCGAATACGTCTTCGACCACGGCTGGGCCGATGCCTTCGAACGCGCCGGCGGTCGCTACTATCCCAAGCTCCAGGCCTCGGTGCCTTTTACCCCCGCGACGGGCCCTCGCCTGCTGACCGTCGGCGGCGCCGATGCGGCCCAGGCCAAATCGGCCTTGGCCACGGCGCTGAGAAGCGTTGCCGAAGGTGTGGGCGTGTCATCGGCGCATGTCACCTTCGCCGAGGCGGACGAGGTCGACATCCTCGAAGCCACCGGCTTTCTCCGTCGCACCGACCAGCAGTTCCACTTCATCAATGAAGGCTTCGCGGGTTACGACGATTTCCTGGCCACCCTGGCCTCGCGCAAGCGCAAGGCGCTGAAGAAGGAGCGGCGCGAGGCGCTGGCTGAGGACATTACCATCGAGCGCCTGACCGGCAGGGACATCACCGAGGCGCATTGGGACGATTTCTTCGCCTTCTACATGGACACGGGCGGCCGCAAGTGGGGTCGTCCCTATCTCAACCGCAAGTTCTTCTCTCTGGTCGGCGAGCGCATGGCCGACGACGTGCTGCTGGTCATGGCCAGGCGCGGCGGCCGCTACATCGCCGGCGCCATCAATTTCATCGGCTCGGATACGCTCTATGGGCGCAACTGGGGCTGCATCGAGGACCACCCCTTCCTGCATTTCGAGGTTTGCTACCACCAGGCCATCGACTTCGCCATCGAACGCAAGCTGACGGTCGTCGAGGCTGGCGCCCAGGGCGAGCACAAGCTGGCCCGCGGCTATCGTCCTGTCACGACGCAGTCGGCCCATTACATCGTCCACCCCGGTCTCCGGCGGGCGATTGCCGACTATCTCGGCCGCGAACGGCGGGAAGTGGCCGAGATCGGCGAATACCTCGACGAGCACGGCCCGTTCCGTCGCGGCTAGCCGCGGGTCAATGCACCACTGACTTCGAAAACAGGTTGATGACGACCACCCCGGCCATGATCAGGCTGATGCCCAGCAGCGCGGGAAGGTCGAGCGCCTGGCGAAACCAGACCCAGGCGATCGCGGTGATGAAGACGATGCCGGCGCCGCACCACAGCGCATAGACGATACCGACAGGCACCGTGCGCAGCACCAGGGACAGGAAATAGAACGCGGCGGCATAGCCTGCGACCGTGACGAGCGATGGCAGCAGCCTGGTAAATCCGTTTGTTTCCTTGAGTGCGGTGGTGGCGACGACCTCGAAGGCCACCGCAACAATCAGATAGATGTAGGTCAACTCAACTCCTCTCGGCCGCTCGCGGCTTGACGTTCGCGACACCAGCGCCGAAACATCCACCACGAAACCGCATCAAACGGGATAGGCCATGTCGAGCGTCGAATACGATCCAAACAACATCTTTGCCAAGATCCTGCGCGGAGAAATCCCTTCGCACCGTGTCTACGAAGACGACGACGTCATCGCCTTCATGGACGTGATGCCGCAAGGCACCGGCCATACGCTGGTGGTGCCGAAATCGCCGTCGCGCAACCTGCTTGACGCTGACCCGGCGACGCTCGGCAAGCTCATGGCCGCCGTCCAGAAGGTTGCGCGGGCAGTCATGTCGGCGTTTGCCGCCGACGGCGTGATCGTGACCCAGTTCAACGAGGAGGTAGCCGGGCAGACCGTCTTCCACCTGCACGTCCACATCGTCCCGCGCTTCGAGGGCGTGGCGCTCAAGCCGCACAGCGGCGTAATGGAGAAGCCGGAAGTGCTGGCGGCGAATGCGGAGAAGGTCAGGGCTGCGCTGACTGGATGAGACTCGCTACGACAAGGTGCTCGCAGGCGCAGGCCCTTTGGTGCGCCGCATGGCCTTGCTTCCGGTCAGATAGCCTGCAAGGTTCCAGAGCAAGACAACGCCGATCGCCGAGACATAGGCGTCGATGGCGTAGTGCCAGCCCAGATGGATCGATCCGACAAAAATGGTCAATCCAAACACCGCGGCCGCCGCGGCCAGCCAGCGGTTGACGTGGCGTGCTGCCAGAAACAGCAGCACGCACATGGCATTGTGGATGGATGGCATCGCCGAAATGCCGGAAACGATCGTCGCGGCATCGTTGACATAGGCGCCCCAGAGCCCCTCCCGTACCTGCATCGTGGTCAGGCCCCAGGCGCTGTCGGCCTGCTCCAGATTTTGCACCAGATCGGTGAAGGGCGACGGGCCGCCATAGACCCTGTCATAGTAGATCGGCCCGACAGAAGACAGGGCAGTCGCGCAGACGATGCCGAGGATGCCCCAGACAAAAACGTAGCTCAGCAGGAACTGATGGCGAATGCCGAAGCGGTCGGGCATGCCGATGAGAACGGCTGTCGGCACGAAAACAGCGAAAAACCACAGATAGTAAATCTTGTCGAGGATCGCCGTGGCGCTGCCATAGCCGATAACTCTCTCGATCAAGACCCACGGCTGCACGCCGAAATGCAACAGGCGATCGACTTCCTGAAAAACGACATCCAGTTGATATGGATGAAACACAGCGATGTTCGATTTGAAATCGCTGTATGAGTTCATCACCATGCTCATGGCAACGACGCCGGGAACCGCGACAGCAGCATTTTTCCAGGTGAATATTTCGGACCAGAGATAGCTGAAGCTCGCGGAGAGCGATCTGGTCCGAACGGTTTCGAAAACAAGATAGCAGCTCAGCGCTATGGCCCATGATGCGACGAACGTGGCCAGGCTCTGGAACCAAGTCATGGCGATCACCGTCGCCGGATCCGGCAGCAGTTCGAAGCGAGCTACAACAACCAGTGCCGCGACCAGAAGAAACAGCCCTTGAGCGCGCCAGTTCGCCTTCAGGAAGTCGGCCAGCCGGTCGATGCCTGTCCCGGTGCGGATCGCAGGAGCAGCCAAGGCGCCGCCTTCGGGCAACACATCCAGAGTGCGGGGTTTCTCGCTCATGAGAGGGGCTCGGCAACAACACGCCGCGCACCGGCGAGGTCCAGCAGTTTGTCGGCAGCCCACCAGGCAACGAAGGCCACGACAACCCCGCCGATGATGTCGGCGAGGTGGTGGCCGCCGTCGACCGGGGTTGACAGGATGACCGCAATGTTGAGGGCAAGTACAGGCCAGAACCAGAACCGGGCTCGGGCAAAAGCCAGGATGATCAGCATCGAAAGCGTGCCATGGTAGGACGGGAAGGCGATCAGACCACGCGGCTCATCAAGAGAGATAAAACGCGCCAGGCCATTTCGGAGATCGAAAAACGCCTGCTTGTATTCGAGGTCGACGATCGGATTATTCATCATCGTGAATTCGACCGGAGGACGAATGGTGCCAAGGGCACCGGCCGCCGGCAGGATCGCAGAAATCACGATGCAGGTCAGCGCGCCCAGCATCACGGCGAGGACGAACCGCTGAACACGCACAACCTCGCCCATCAGGCCAAGGGCAACCACCGTCAGCGCGACCTGGGTCAACGTCGTGATGTAGACGATCGACGACAGTGTACCGAGCCACGGCCGCTCATTGACAAAGCCGACATAGGACAGCCAGTCAAAACCGACGGCGGTATCGAAGGCGATCAACCGATCGTCGATCATCGGCAGGTTTGTGGACGTCATCAACGTGCTGAGGACAGCGGCCGAGGTCGAAAACACCAACAAGACAGCGGTTTCAGAACAGAGCACCTCGAACCGCTTCATCGGGCGCTTGACCCGGTAGAACCATCCGACCGCAACAAGCACGACGGTGACGATGGCAGCCTTGGCGGCGCTGGCCACGTCAAACTCGAAATCGGTCCCGGCAATCCACGCGAAATCGATGACCAAGATCGCAACGATGATTGCGGCCTTCATTGCGAGCTGCCTATCAAGGCCCGCAGCCAGCGATGGCATATGTGTCGATGTCGCGTGAACTTCAGCCATGCCCTCACCCCTGAAACGGCAAGCCGGCAGGTTAGGAAACAGCAGTTAAGTTGACGTGAATCCACAATCCGTCGCAGTCGACGACCGCGCATCGCGCATCGCGCATCGCGCATCGCGCTGCAGTCGCGGACGGAGACTTTCAGCTTGCAAGCCACAACCCGAGCAACAGGATCACCTCCGCCGCAACGATCCCCACCAGCACCTTTCGACCAAGGCAGAGGTAGGCAAGGAAGCCGCCGGCGGCAGCGCCGAGGCGCAGTGCAAGCAACGTGTCGGCCAGCGCCCCGCTCGGGAAGACGATCAGATTGCCGATGACGGCGGCGACCAACGCCGTGGCCAGGGCACGCACCAGCACCAGTAGGTCGGAATCGTCGGAAATGCGATCGCCGAGATAGACGCCGAGGAAGCGCCAGGCGTCGGTGGCAAGCCAGCCACCTACCAGGATAAACAGGAACGGCCACCACCAGGTGTCGAGCGCATCGAAGGTCATGACTTCACTCTCCGGCGCGACAGCAGGTGGAAAGCAAACGCGATGCCACCGCCGATCAGGCCGGCGCCGAGCAGGTCGAAACCGGGGACGACGAGATGCAGCAAGGGTCCAAGGACGAGGCCGATCGCCATCGCCACATGCCCTGCCCGCTCGCGTGCCGATCCCCACAATGAAGTGAGGAAATACATCGGCGTGAGCAGGAAAAGGGCTGCCGAAACCACCGGCGGCAGGCTGTCGGCCAGGACATAGACAACGCCCACGACGACCATATTGACGAGCACCAGCGTCGAGCCGAGCCCGGCATAATAGCTGGTGCGCAGGTCGCGCGGGATACCGCGCAGCCGCTCCATGGCGAGCACCCAGGAGGTGACCGCCACAAAATGCGACAGGAAATAGAGCACCCAGCGCGGTGTTCTAGTCCCGCGCATTTCCGGCACCAGCGCCACCACCATCGGCGCCAGCCGGATGGACGACAGTGCCACGGCAAAGGCGGCAGCCGGCAGCGATGTCCCCGACAGGATGGCGCCGACGAGCACCACCTTGGCCGGCAATGCCCAGACCATTCCGACCATGAATACCGTCTGCACCAGCGTCAGCCCCGCCTCCTTGGCAAGGCCGGCAAAGCCGATGAAGGCGCTGGCGAGAATAAGGCCGGGAACGGAGAATGCGGCCCGGACACCACGCAGGTACCAGAGGCGGCGTATCGAAAAATCCGGATCGGGGGATGCATCGTCAGTGGGCATTGACGATGCGGATAGCATGGCAATCCGACCAAGTCAGTCCCCGCGGCGACCAGATGCATCTCTGGGGTCGCCGGACCGGATAGCGATCCGGCGGACGCGCGCATGCTCCTTAACCATTTAGCCACCGGCGAATGTGTAGCTAACCTCCATACAGGCGTGGGGAATTGCCGGACCATGACGGGTGCACTTCTGCTCATACTGCAGGCGGTCATTTACTTCGTCACCATGGCCGCGGTGTTCCGTTCCCGGCACCAATTGGGCATCGGCATCTTTGTCTGCGTTCTGGGTGTGATGCACTTCCTCGAGACCTATCTCGCTGCAGTCTTTTTCGTCCAACTGCCGTTCGGGCTGATTTCGCCGGGCTCCACGGTGATGTTTTCCGGCAAGCTGATGATTTTCCTGCTGCTCTACATCAAGGAGGACGCAGAAACCGTACGGCAACCCATCTATGGGCTGCTCGTCGGCAACTGTCTGATGGTGGTCCTGGCGCTGATCCTGCGGCTCTACAGCAGCGTCGCCGAGCTTCCGGGGTACCGGCCCAACCTCACCTTCCTCGACGACATGGGGATCCTGATGATCTGGGGCACGGCGCTGCTGTTCTTCGACAGCATCGCCCTCATCCTGATCTACGAAAAGCTCGGCCAGCGCATCGCCAACACGCTGCTCAAACGTATCTTCCTCAGCGCAGCGATCGTGCTCACCTTCGACCAGCTGATGTTCTTTATTGGGCTGCATCTGGTCTCCGGCGTGCCGATCAGCGCGCTGTATGGCGGCTGGATCGCCAAGATGGCAGCTGCAGCACTCTACAGCGCGTTGCTTGTCGGCTATCTCCGCTATGTCGAGACCAACAAGCCCACATTTGCCGGGCCCGAACCCCTGCTCCAGGTCTTCGACCGGCTTACATTCCGCCACCGCTACGAGGACCTGCTGCAGAAGACCGGCAAGGACATGCTGACTGGCACCAGCGACCGTGGGCAGTTCGAAGCCGTCGCCCAGTCGCTGATCGACAAGGCCCTGGCCGAGCGCAAGCCTGTCAGCCTGCTGATGATCGACATCGATCATTTCAAGAACATCAACGACCAGCACGGGCATGTGACGGGCGACAACGTGCTGAAGGATGTCGCCCGCTCGCTGGGAAGCTCGCTGCGCAGCGGCGACCGGCTGTTCCGCTACGGCGGCGAGGAATTCGTCGCCATCTGCCACGACCTGGACAGGGCTGATGCGGCAACTCTCGCCGAGCGCCTGCGCGCCAATGTCGAGGCCACCACCTTTGTCGAGCCTGGCGTGCGCGCCACCGTCAGCATCGGCGTCACCACGGCAGATGCCGGACCGGTTTCGACGGAGCAGATGATCAGGGATGCCGACGCGCGCCTCTACAGCGCCAAGAGACTGGGACGAAACCGCGTCGAAAGCGCGCCTGTCGCCTGATAAGAAAGAAGCCCCGTTTCCGGGGCTTCTTCGTTTGCAATCAACCCTTTCGGGGCAGTTGTGGAACCAGGCTGCGCTTGCCGCCATCCTTGCCCTTGGGGTCGGACTTCGTCTTTGCCGCCACGGCCTTTTTGGCCACCGGCTTCTTGGCCGCCGCCTTCTTGAGCTTCGGACGATCGGCCGGCTCTTCCTTCTTGGGTTTGACCGGCAGTTCATCGGCCAGCGTCTCGAGCTTCAGGCCGGTCTCGCCGGTATCCTTCTTCTCGACGGTGACGCGCACCGTGCCACCCTTGCGAAGCTTGCCGAACAGAACCTCGTCGGCCAGCGGCTTCTTGATGTGCTCCTGGATGACACGGCCGAGCGGACGCGCGCCCATGCGCTCGTCGTAACCCTTCTCGGCAAGCCAGGCGACCGCTTCTTCCGACAGGTCGAAGGTGACGCCACGCTCGGAGAGCTGGGTTTCCAGCTGCATGACGAACTTCTGCACGACCTGATGCACCACCGGCACCGGCAGCGAGCCGAATGGGATGATGGCATCGAGACGGTTGCGGAACTCCGGCGAGAACAGCCGGTTGATCGCCTCCATGTCGTCGCCTTCGCGCTTGGACGAGCCGAAGCCGATGGCCGCCCTTGCCATGTCGGAGGCACCCGCATTCGTGGTCATGATCAGGATCACGTTGCGGAAGTCGATCTGCTTGCCGTTGTGGTCGGTCAGCTTGCCGTGGTCCATGACCTGCAACAGGATGTTGAACAGGTCCGGATGGGCCTTCTCGACCTCGTCGAGCAGCAGCACGCAGTGCGGATGCTGATCGACACCGTCGGTCAGGAGGCCGCCCTGGTCGAAGCCGACATATCCGGGAGGCGCGCCGATCAGGCGGCTGACAGTGTGGCGCTCCATGTATTCCGACATGTCGAAGCGGATCAGCTCGACGCCGAGCGACAACGCGAGCTGCTTTGCCACCTCGGTCTTGCCGACGCCGGTCGGGCCCGAGAACAGGTAGGAGCCGATCGGCTTCTCCGGTTCGCGCAGGCCGGCACGCGCCAGCTTGATCGCCGAGGCGAGTGCCGTGATCGCCGTATCCTGGCCATAAACGACACGCTTGAGCTCGACCTCGAGGCCGGCCAGCACCTTCTCGTCGTCGGCCGACACCGTCTTCGGCGGGATGCGCGCCATAGTGGCGATCGTCGCCTCGATCTCCCTGATGCCGATGGTCTTCTTGCGCTTGTTCTCGGGCAGCAGCATCTGCGAAGCGCCGGTCTCGTCGATCACGTCGATCGCCTTGTCCGGCAGCTTGCGGTCATTGATGTAGCGCGCCGAGAGCTCCACCGCGGCCTTGATCGCCTCGTTGGTGAACTTCACCTTGTGGAAGTCCTCATAATAGGGCTTGAGGCCCTTCATGATCTCGATGGCGTCGTCGACCGTCGGCTCGTTGACGTCGATCTTCTGGAAGCGACGGACGAGCGCCCTGTCCTTCTCGAAGAACTGGCGGAACTCCTTGTAGGTGGTCGAGCCGATGCAGCGGATCGCACCCGACGACAGCGCCGGCTTGAGCAGGTTGGAGGCGTCCATCGCACCGCCGGAAGTCGCGCCAGCGCCGATCACCGTGTGGATCTCGTCGATGAACAGCACCGCACCAGGATATTCCTCGAGCTCCTTGACGACCTGCTTCAGCCGTTCCTCGAAGTCGCCACGATAGCGGGTGCCGGCCAAAAGCGTTCCCATGTCGAGCGCGAAGATGGTGGCATCCTCGAGGACCTCGGGCACATCGCCTTCGACGATGCGCTTGGCCAGGCCCTCTGCGATCGCCGTCTTGCCCACGCCGGGGTCGCCGACATAGAGCGGATTGTTCTTCGAACGGCGGCAGAGCACCTGGATGGTGCGGTTGATTTCCGACTCGCGGCCGATCAGCGGATCGATCTTGCCGGCGCGTGCCTTGGTGTTGAGGTTGACGCAATAGGCCGTCAAGGCGTCCTGCTGCTTCTTGCCCTTGCCGGTCTCCTCGCCTGCCTCGCCGTTCGAGCCATGCTGCTCCTCGTCCGCTCCGCGCGGAGCGCGGGTTTCGGTGGCGCCGGGGCGCTTGGCGATGCCGTGCGAGATGTAGTTGACCGCGTCGTAACGGGTCATCTGCTGTTCCTGCAGGAAATAGGCGGCATGGCTCTCGCGCTCGGCGAAGATAGCGACGAGCACGTTGGCGCCGGACACCTCTTCGCGGCCGGACGACTGCACGTGGATCACCGCGCGCTGGATGACGCGCTGGAAGCCGGCGGTCGGCTTGGAATCCTCGTCGTAGCCGGTGACGAGATTGTCCAGCTCGGTATCGATATAGGTAAGTACGGTCTGCTTGAGCTCGTCGAGGTCGACGTTGCAGGCGCGCATGACGGCGGCTGCTTCGGTGTCGTCGATAAGTGCGAGCAGCAGATGCTCGAGCGTTGCATATTCGTGGTGCCGCTCATTGGCGAGCGTTAGCGCCTGGTGCAGCGCCTTTTCGAGGCCTTGGGAGAAAGCCGGCATTCAATACCTCACTTCTTCTCCATCACGCATTGCAGCGGATGCTGATTCTGTCTGGCGAAGTCCATGACCTGGGACACTTTGGTCTCGGCCACTTCGAACGTGTAGATCCCGCATTCGCCGACGCCATGGTTATGGACATGCAACATGATACGGGTAGCGGCCTCCCTGTCCTTCTGGAAAAAGCGTTCGAGCACATGCACGACGAATTCCATCGGGGTGTAGTCGTCGTTGAGGATAAGCACGCGATAGAGGCTCGGCCGTTTGGTCTTGGTCTTCGTACGGGTGATGACAGCCGTGCCTCGGCCTGGACCGTTGCCTCCCTCGTCACCGTTCTGCATCCGCGCCACGTCGAGCTTCGTGGCATCCAAGCCAATCGTCAATCTGATCCTGCCCTTCATCAATTCCGACACACTTCGTCATGTAGGTGTCACGGCGAGGATTTTAAGCCCTTCTGACGTGCTGACAATATGGCGACAGCGGCTAGCGGGCCCGAATTGCCAGAAACGTGAATTGCCGGCACAAAAGACAAACAAAAAACCCGGCTGCGCGGACGCAACCGGGTCTAGTCGGGCGGATCTTTCGACCTGCCTACCTGAAATCAGGTGTCAGCCTGTCACTTCGCCTTGGCGACGAGCGACTCAAACGGCTTGTAGGCGTCCTTGGCCAGCTCGGCATAGAGCTCGCCAAGCTTGGTCGCTTCAGCCACGAAGCCTTCATAGGCCTGCTTGGCATAGTCGGTCTGGATCTCGACGGCCTTCTCGATCGACTTCACGCCGAGCAGCTTTTCGAAGGTAGCCGCACCGGCCTCGAAGCTCTTCTTGGTGTAGTCGGTCGACTCGGTGGCGATCGCCTGCGCGCCCTTGGAGAGCGAAGCAAAGCTCTTCAGGCCGGTATCGACGAATTCCTTGCCGTATTTGCTGAAATCTTCATAGGTCTGGGTCATCGCTACATCCTTTCGGGTTGGGAGCGCTGCGCTATGCGATTGTGCGATGCAGCCTAGATATTGTGCAGCGCACAATATGTCAACTGACCCCACGTCATTTCTACGGCGCGCCGTACCGACCTGATTTCCTAAAACTAGACTAAAGCCCGATCAAAAGTGTGAACGAGCCGGTTACCATAAACGGATTGGTAACGCTGTAGCCCTACGTTGCGTCGATACGGGGAGGAACCTTTGCCGCCCTAATGCAACAATAATTCAAGGGTGTAACAGTGCGTCAAGCGTTGCCAGGCAAAGTCAAAAAGACGGCCATCTCCTTAAAATCATTCGTGGTTTTCACCATCGCGGCGGCCATCGGCCTGAGTTCGGTGGCGCCAGCCTCCGCTGCAAAAGACAGTCGCTACGCGGCGATCGTCATCGATGCGAACACCGGCGAGACGCTCCACTCGTCGAGCGCGGATTCGCGCCGTTATCCTGCGTCGCTGACCAAGATGATGACGCTGTACCTGACCTTCGAGGCCCTTTCGAAAGGCCGTATCAAGAAGGACAGCAAGGTCGTGTTCTCGAAGAACGCCGCAGCCGAGCCGCCGACCAAGATCGGCGTCAAGGCAGGCGGTTCCATCACAGTCGAAGCGGCCATCCTGTCGCTGATCACGCGCTCGGCCAATGACGCCTCGACCGCGCTTGGCGAGATGATCGGCGGCTCCGAGGAGAATTTCGCGCGGATGATGACCGCCAAGGCACGCAGCCTCGGCATGAAGGGCACCGTTTTCCGCAACGCCAACGGCTTGCCAAACACCGCGCAGTTCACCACCGCGCGCGACATGGCCAAGCTCGGCATCGCGCTGCGCGAGCATTATCCGCAGTACTACGGCTACTTCTCGACCCGCAGCTTCGCCTTCGGTCGCCAGCGCATTGCCAACCACAATCGGCTTCTCGGCCGCGTGAAGGGCGTCGATGGCATCAAGACAGGCTACACCCGCGCGTCCGGCTTCAACCTCGTTTCGTCGGTCCAGGACGGCAATCGCAGCCTGGTGGCCGTGGTTCTCGGCGGCACCAGCGGTGCCAGCCGCGACAACAAGATGGCGGAACTGATCAAGACCTACATGCCGCAGGCCTCCAGGCGCGGCGGTGGCGACCTGATCGCCAAGACCGACACCCCGATGCCGGAAGTGAAGACGGCCAGTGTCGCATTGCCCAAGCGCAACGTACCGACGCCCGATACCCGTCCCATGGCCGAACAGGTCGAAGTCGCGGAAGCCATCTCCGACGATGAAATGGCAGTCGAGGAAGAAGTCGTGGCAGCCGCGGTGCCTGCCCCCAAGCCGACCATCGGGCTCGCCAGCAAGCCCAAGATCGCCATGGCCTCGGCCGAGCGCTTCGGCGCCAACATTCCTTTCCAGATCCGCAAGCCGAAGGACCGCGCCCCGGCAGCGGAAGCTGTCGAGCAGGCCTATGCCGAGCCGGCCCCTGCCGTGGCGGCACTGGACCAGATGAAGACCGCGTCGATTCCATCCGGCTGGGCCATCCAGGTCGCCTCCTCGCCGAGCGACGGCGAAGCGCGCGCGATCCTCGACAAGACCGCCAAGCGGGTGCCGCAGGTTCTCGCCGACGCATCCGCCTATACCGTGCCCTTCGAAAAGGGCGGCGTGACCTACTTCCGTGCCCGCTTTGCCGGCTTCGAATCCAAGGATTCCGCCTGGAACGCCTGCAACGCGCTGAAGAAGAAGAAGATCGCCTGCTACGCCGTCGCGCAGTAGGCGCCCTGCCAACCTCCTGGAAAAGTTGTGTGTCGAAGGAGAGTTAGTGATGATCGGAGAGAAGGACGTCCTTGGCTTCGTTGATCCTCGCCGCGAGGAACGACGAGCCACCCAGGTCGGGATGCAAGCGCTGAATCAGTCGTCGATGCGCCTTGCGGACATCCGCCGCGGCGGCCCCCGCTTCAAGACCAAGGACCTTGTAGGCCTCCTCCTTAGTCATGGCGCCAGAACCTGGCGGAACACGCAGCCCGTCGTCACCGTCAGGCTTCGCGTCTTCGCGCCAGGCGGGAAACCTGCCGTCAAGGTAGGTCTCAAGTAGCTGGAGGCTTTCCGGATCGCCGGAAAGCTCCCTGCAAAGCGCCTTGAGTTCGACCAGGCCCAGCGAAGACAGCGATTTGCCCTCTTCGCGGCCGGCCAGCACAACGCCCTGCAAGCCGCCGGTGTCGTGGTCCAGCTCCATTTCGAGAGCTGCCGTACGCACCGTCGAGCGCCGCCCCGGCGTCTTGCCGGCTGAACGCCCCCGGCCCCCCGCTGCATACCAGGCCAGGGCCGCCGAGATCAGCCCGCCACCGATAGCCGCTCGCCCGAGCAGCAGCAGCACCACGCCGACGAGCCCCAGCACGAGCGGCCCGGCCAGCTTCAGCGCCCGCGCGAGTTGGCTGGCGTCGGCACGCAGGAAAGCAGTGGTCACAAGGCCGGCAAAGATCAGGATGGCTGCGATTACGGCAAAGACTGTCATGGTGCCTTGCCGCTCCTCAAATGCTCGATCATCAGTATGTCCTCGGGGCGCCCCCTCGCCTCGAGCGCTTTGATTCCACCGGTAGCAAAGACAGCCACGGCCGACAGCAGTTTCGACAAGGTCGCAGCCGCCTTGCTGTCGAATCGGAACCACGCCCCCTTGGAAAGCCGGGCAATCTCCTTGAAGGCGCGCTCAGCCTCGGCGTCGTGCCCCTCCTGGAAGACAAAGGCCGGCACACCGTGCAGGCCCAGCCGTCCGGCCTTCTCGGCCAGTTCGTCGATGTTTTCTTCCATCGCATCGCCGATATAGACCAACGCATCGACCTTGACGGTGGAGGTTTCCTTGAGCGCATGGGCAAGCACCTTGCCGACCTGTGTCTGGCCGCTGCGGCACTGGATCGAGGTCATGAGGTTCTTGAGGGAGCCCGTCTCGCCTACGAATTTCGACGCCCGGCATTCACCCAACCCGCGAAAGTAGACCAGCTGCACGTTCAGCCTGCCGGTCTTGCCGACGGCATCGAACATCTGGCCCTGAAGCTCGCAGGCGAGGTCCCAGGTCGGTTGCCGGCTCATCGTCGCGTCGAGCGCCAAGATAAGCCGGCCGCCAGCCTTGCCCGGAGCAAGCGCGCGCGCCTGGCGAACAAACGCGTCGATGGCTGCAGCATCCGAACGGCGCTCTGCCGGTGGACGATTGGCGGACGTAACCGGGGGCTTGTTTTCGTCGCTCATTTGCAAAGAAGATGTGGCGGCGCGCGATTGCTTGCAAGCCCGTCGTTGCGAGATGCCGTGCCTGAGCTAAAGCAGGCCGAGTTCCGCCAGCTCCAGGCGCAGCTTTGGCGGCATTTCGGCGAGCGCGGCATTGCCCTGGCCAAGATCCACCGGCGCATCGGCTAGCTTGAGGTAGCGCCAGCCCTGGAACGCGCGGCGCGGCTGCCAGTCGGTACGCACGACGGTCGGCTCAAGGATGAGGTGGCAGCGGCCAATGCCCTCGGAATCGGTGAAGGGGCGGATCTCGAGCAGGCGCTGGCGGCACTGTACGTTGCCCTTGATGACCCAGTACAGCGATCCGCCTTGGGTGAGTTCGGCGGCGCGCGTCGGCACCATGCGGGTGGTGTGGAACTGCTCGACCGGTTCGCCGGCGCGGCGGCGCTCGTCGAGGCGGAATGCGATCCATTCCTCGAGATCCTCGACGCTGTCGCAGCCGACGCAGAGCTTGATCAGGTTCAGTGACATGGCTTGAAAACTAGCGGCTCCAGCCGGCGCATTCAACGCCGGCTGCGGTTTTGCACAGGCTGGCCTGTTGGGCCAGGCCTCAGCACTCGACGACGTTGACCGCGAGACCGCCGAGGCTGGTTTCCTTGTACTTCTCGCTCATGTCCATACCGGTCTGGCGCATCGTCTCGATGGCGGCATCCAGAGGCACGAAGTGCTTGCCGTCGCCCTTGATGGCGAGCGACGCTGCCGTAACCGCCTTGACCGCGCCAAGCGCGTTGCGCTCGATGCACGGCACCTGGACGAGGCCGCCGACGGGGTCGCAGGTCATGCCGAGATGGTGCTCGAGCGCGATCTCGGCCGCGTTTTCGACCTGCTCCGGCGTTCCGCCCATGACGGCGCACAGACCTGCCGCGGCCATCGCCGAAGCCGAGCCCACCTCGCCCTGGCAGCCGACTTCGGCGCCGGAGATCGAAGCATTGGTCTTGATGATGCCGCCGACCGCGGCAGCGGTCAGCAGGAAGTCGCGGATGCTGTCCTTGTCGGCCTCGACATGGAAATGCAGCCAGTAGCGCAGCACGGCAGGCAGCGTACCTGCGGCGCCATTGGTCGGCGCCGTGACGACACGGCCACCGGCGGCGTTCTCCTCGTTGACCGCCATGGCGTAGATCGACAGCCAGTCATTGGCGAGCAGCGGGTTGGGCCGGTTCTGGCTCCACTGCTCCTGCAGCTTCTCGTGTAGCTGGCGGGCACGGCGGCGGACTTTCAGCCCGCCGGGCATGATGCCGTCCTGCGACAGGCCGCGGTCGATGCAGCGGCTCATCGCGTCCCAGACCGCATCCAGGCCGGCGTCGAGGTCGGCGCGCGCCATATGGATCTCTTCGTTGGCCCGCTTCATCTCGGCGATGGAAAGCCCGCTGCGCGACGCCATGGCCAGCATGTCGACGGCATTGGCAAATGGATAAGGCACGCGCTTGCCCGCAGCGGGAGCCGCGGTCTTGGCCTTCATGCGCTGCAGTTCTTCCTCGGAGACGACGAAGCCGCCGCCGATCGAGTAGTAGATGCGCTTGAGCAGCAGCCGGTCGCCGCCATCATAGGCATAGAAGGCCATTCCGTTGGCATGGCCGAGCAGCGGCGTCTTCTTGTCGAGCACGAGGTCGACGGCCGGGTCGAAGCGATAGGACGGATGTCCGGGCGGCGAGACTCGCTTGTCGCCAGTGATCTGCTCGACGATGGCGTCGGTCTGATCGGGATCCACCGTGACGGGCGTCAGGCCGAAAAGGCCCAGCATGACGGCGCGGTCGGTGCCATGGCCGACGCCGGTATAGGCCAGCGAGCCATGCAGGCTAGCACCGACGCGGTCAACCTTGGCGCCTGCCGGGCGCGGCCAGTCGCCGCTCAATATCTCATCGAGGAAGCGCGCGGCGGCCGTCATTGGCCCCATCGTGTGCGAACTCGACGGACCAATGCCGATCTTGAACAGGTCGAATACCGAAAGAAACAAATCTCACTCCCTGCGACGGCGGCTTCAGTCGCATATGTATACGATCATTCCGCCCTTTTCACGTGCTGAGCTAAGCGCGATCCGACGCTGCGTGCTCAGCGCGCGACATTTGGAAAATCGATGAGCTTTACGCAAGGCCCTAACGCAAAAAGCGCGGCCAAGCCGCGCTTTTTGTATCCAATCCTGAGGGTAAGAGATCAGCCGCCTGCCACGACTGCCGCCTTTTCGGCGCCGCCGCTGACAAGCCAGGCAAGAAGGAGAAAAACCGCAAAGCCAACCACTGCCTTGGCCGTAAGGCCCCAGCAGGATTTCTGAACGCCGTCATCCATGATGTATCGCAAGACCCTTTTCGTTCGGCGAGCAGGCGGTGCTTCCCGCCATTCCAGCTCGTCCCGAGTGGGACTGCTGGATACGACTTTGCCGGCATGTTCGCAACTGCAAAAAATGGCCAAAGCGTGGCGAAATGTGCATGGCAGCCATGCACACATCAATCCATTTTTAATCAAATCAGTTACTTATCCCAAATTGGCCGTTCACGGATTTTAAACACCTGTGACGACACCACGGCGAACGGGCGCACTCGAATTCCGGCCAACGGCCATGCTAGTTTGAGACCAATGATCGGCGATTCCTTCTCCATGACCGGCCCTCTGAGCGGTCTCGACATTGCGGCACTGGCGTTCTTCCTCGCCGGCTGGATCTTCCATGCGCTTGGCGCCGAGGGGCATATCGTCAGGCGCCTGTCGCTGACACGGGCGATGAACGCGCAGCGCGCCGCCTGGATGGCTACGATGGCCCGGCGCGAGGTCAGGATCGTCGACACCTCGATCATGAACGGGTTGCAGCAGGGCACCGCCTTTTTTGCCTCGAGCTCGCTGATCGCCGTCGGCGGCTGCTTCGCCCTGCTCGGCGCCTCCGACCGCGTGCTGGCCATATTGAGCGACGTGCCGTTGGCAGGCGCCACCGCGCGTCCGCTGTTCGAGATCAAGGTCATCGGCCTGATCATCATCCTGGCCTATTCGTTCTTCAAGTTCGGCTGGGCTTACAGGCTGTTCAACTACTGCTCGATTCTGATTGGCGCGGTGCCCCAACTCGGCTCCCGCAGCGAGCCTGATGCCGCCATCGATACCGCGGTATTGCGGGCGACGCGCATGAACCAGCTGGCCGGCAAGCATTTCAACGCCGGCCTGCGCGGGGTTTTCTTCTCGATCGGCTATCTCGGCTGGTTCATCGACCCGCGCGTCTTTTTCCTCACCACGGTCATCCTGCTGGGCGTGCTGATACGGCGCCAGTTCTTCTCAGAGGCGCGCAAGGCGGTGCTGGTTCAAGACTCCGGGCCGGGCAACGGGCTGTCGATCCGGCCGGACAGCCAATAGGCCACAAGCCCGACCCACTCGCGCACGGCCATCGTCGTGTTCTGCAACGAATCGGCGGGATTGTCGGTAAACAGGCCGATGCCCTCCTCGCCCGACGTGCGATAGTCGACCGGCCATGCAACGACAGCAAATCCCGCCTTGGCAAACAGCGCCATCGACCGCGGCATGTGGAATGCCGATGTAACCAGCAGCCAGGTTTCGCCAGGTTTGGGCGTGACCAGTTCTTTCGAGAACAGTGCATTCTCGTAAGTGTTGCGCGAACGGTTCTCCAGGATCAGCCGATCGCGCGATACACCGAGCGCCTCGAGTAGGCGCGGTGCCGTGTCAGCGTCGCCCTCGCCTTCCAGCATCAGCGCGCCGCTGCCACCGGATACAACAACCCTGGCGTCGGGATAGCGACGGGCCAGTATGGCGGTCTCGACGAAGCGGTCACCGCCGCTGTTGAGTTCGTAGCCGCCGCGCGCCAGGTTGATCGCCCCCTCGAAACCACCACCGAGCACGACGATACCGTCAACCTTTCCGGGTGCCGGCGGGTGCGGAAATCTCTCTTCGAGCGGGTTGAGCATCAGCGCGCCAAACGACGTCCAGGCAGCTGTCGCAAGGACCAGCGTGGCCAGCAGCGCCGCAGCGCGGAACAGGCGCCGCCGCCCGAAGAAGCTGGCGACCAGCCCGGTCAACAGCAGAAGAATCGCAAGATTGAGCGGTTGGGCGAAGAACCAGAAGACCTTGGAAAGATAGAAAAACAAACCGGATTGCCGCCTGTGTTGTGAGTCTCGACGGCAAATTTATTACATCGCGAGTTCGTAAAGCACGACCCCGGTCCTGGACGACTTCAACTGCGTCACGTGTCCTGCCTGCGCCAGGGCCGCAAGCAGTTCCCTTACCCTCTCCTTGCTCATGCCGGTCTCCTTGGAGATTCCGGTGATCGTGCGGCGCCGGTAGGCCATGTTGTTGAGGGACGCCACGACCTGCTTTTCGTCCGCGGACATCGGCGGCAGGTCCGCCGGCGGCTTGACGGCCTGGATCTTCGCACCCGGCACGCCCTGGTCGCCGGCCTCGATCTGCTCGGAGATCAGTTCCAGATTGCTATCGGCCTTTTCGTTGACCTTCTCGATCTTCGATTCATTCTTCTTGGCGAGGTTCAGCGCCTTTTGCGCCAGGCTCTCGATGAAATTGGGGGCAGTTGCTCCGGCCAGGACGCAAAACCCGGCGACGATGAGAACCTTGCTGGCGACCGATGAAAACGACTGCGCCGCCAGGATGTCGGTCATGATGTTGTTGTTGGCGATCGACAGGAACAGCGGAACTACGAGCGCTGCCGCCGCCCCGAGGACCAGCACGGACCAGACGGTGTTGAGATCCCAAGGCCGCGCAGGGACTTCGGTTTCCTTCGCCGTCTCGAAATTGACGGCGTACCGGGCACAGCATCCCAGCCAGCCGGACGCGAGCATCGCAATGACCAAACTGAAGAGCATCGCCACCCTCCCGAAATGCCATCAGCATATCGGAAGTTGTGCAAAATTCAACGATCTACTTTTAGTTGAATCGCCATAGGGACGGTCGTTTCGACCGTCCCTATGCGCCTACCACCACTTTTCCGGCTGGAAGCGGCCCGCCGCCTGCTCGATGACATGCGCGGTCTGGAACAGCGTTTCCTCGTCGAACGGCCGGCCGATGAGCTGGAGACCGAGCGGCAGGCCGTGACCGTCGAGCCCGGCGGGCACTGCGATACCCGGCAGGCCGGCCATGTTGACCGTCACCGTGAAGATGTCGTTGAGGTACATCTTGACCGGATCTGCGGCCATGTCCTGGTCCGCGATACCGAAGGCGGCCGAAGGCGTTGCCGGTGTCAGGATGACGTCGACGCCGGCGGCGAAGGCCAGCTCGAAGTCGCGCTTGATCAGCGTGCGCACCTTCTGCGCCTGCAGGTAATAGGCGTCGTAATAGCCCGCCGACAGCACGTAGGTGCCGATCATGATGCGGCGCTTGACCTCGCGGCCGAAACCGGCGGCGCGGGTGTTTTCGTACATCTCGATGATGTCCTTGCCCGGCACGCGCAGGCCGTAGCGGACGCCGTCGTAGCGGGCGAGGTTCGAAGACGCCTCGGCGGGTGCCACGATGTAATAGGCAGGCAGTGCGTATTTCGTGTGCGGCAGTGAGATGTCGACGATCTCGGCGCCCGCGTCCTTGAGCCAGGCAATACCCTTCTGCCACAGCGCCTCGATGTCGTCGGGCATGCCGTCGACGCGGTATTCCCTGGGAATGCCAATCTTCATGCCCTTGACCGACTTGCCGATCGCCGCCTCGTAGTCCGGCACCGGCAGATCGACGGAGGTGGTGTCCTTGGCATCGACCGACGCCATCGACTTGAGCAGGATCGCGGCGTCGCGCACGTCACGGGCGATCGGGCCGGCCTGGTCGAGCGACGAAGCGAAGGCAACCGTGCCCCAGCGCGAAACGCGGCCATAGGTCGGCTTGATGCCAACTGTGCCGGTGAAGGCGGCAGGCTGGCGGATCGAACCGCCGGTGTCGGTGGCAGTTGCGCCGGCACAGAGGAAGGCCGAGACCGCCGCTGCAGAGCCACCGGACGAACCGCCGGGCACCAGCTGCATGGTGTCGTAGCTGCGGCTCTCCTCGACGCCGCCGGGCAGCACGAAACCGCTGCCGCCGTCATGGAAGGTCGGCTTGACCGTGGTCTGCACGCGCGAGCGCCGCCACGGGTTGACCACCGGGCCGTAATAGGACGTCTCGTTCGACGAGCCCATGGCGAATTCGTCCATGTTGAGCTTGCCGAGCATCACCGCGCCATCGGCCCAGAGATTGGCCGTCACGGTCGATTCGTAGCGTGGCTCGAAACCGTCGAGCACATGGCTGCAGGCCTGGGTGTGCACGCCTTCGGTAGCGAATAGGTCCTTGATGCCGAGTGGAATGCCTTCGAGCGCCCCGCCCTCGCCCTTGGCGAGCTTTGCGTCGGAAGCCTTGGCCATCTCGCGCGCCTTGTCGGGCGTGGTGGCGACATAAGCGTTGAAGGTCGGATTGGCCTGCTCGATGGCCGAGACATAGGCGTTGGTCAGCTCGGAGGCGGTGATCTCCTTGCCGCGCAGCTTTTCGCGCGCTTCGGCAATCGTCAGTCGGGTCAGATCGGTCATGGCGAAATCACTTCGGGTCAGGCAGCCGAAAGCTGCTTTTGATGGAATGCGGAACGGGCGGCCAGGGCCTATTCCACCACTTTCGGCACGAGGAAGAAATTCTCGTCGGTGGCCGGCGCATTGGCGACGATGTCGGCTGCCTTGCCGCCGTCGGTTACGGCATCGACGCGCTTCTTCATCTCCATCGGCGTGACCGACGTCATCGGCTCCACGCCCGATACGTCGACCTCGTTGAGTTGCTCGACAAAGCCGAGGATTGCGTTCAATTCGCCGGTCATGCGCTGGGCGTCGTCTTCGCTCACCGCGATGCGGGCGAGATGCGCGACGCGCTTGACTGTCTTGAGATCAACGGACATCGAAAAAACTCCGGAAAGCCGGGAAAATGGTCAGGTCGGGCTATAACGACGCCGCGCGCGCGGCGCAACATCGATGATCGGGCTCACGGCATGGTGACGCCGTCGCACAGATAGTAGGTGCCGGCATTGTTGGTCTGGCCGCCCTCGGCATCGACTGTGCGGACAGAGACGAGATCGAGTTGCGTCGGGCTCAATTCGAGGATGGAAAGCGTGTCGGGGAACAGGTGGCCGGGCTCCTGGCAGAGAGCCGTCACGGCCCATGCCGGCGCACGCGTAGCTCGCGTAACGTTGAGGAATTCGCAATTGTACTCGACGCTTTCGATTCCGCTCGCGGACAGGACCAGGCCTCCGGCGTCGACCACCGTCTGAAGCGTATCCTTCTTGGCCTGGGCGCAGAGTTCTTCGGACTGGAGATAGACGCCCTTGATAAAGTCCTCAGCCGATGCCTCGGAAACGCCGAGCCAGAGCAGGGAAACCGTCGCCAAATTTCTCCAGTTCATCATCGCTCACCCCAATCGCACAGATCGCACCCGATCAAATGTCTATGGCTACGCCCACTTTCGGCAGCATCACTTCGACGCCCGAGCCTTCGAGGCCATCGACGAAGCTTTCCGCCGTCTGGTCGATGATCGGGAAGGTAGCGAAGTGGCATGGCACCACCGTCTCGAACTTGAAGAAGCGCCGGCAGGCGAGAGCCGCCACCGCACCGCCCATGGTGAAGCGGTCGCCGACAGGCACCAAGCCGATAGCCGGCTCGTGCAGCTCGTTGATCAAGGCCATGTCGGAGAAGATGTCGGTATCGCCCATGTGGTAGAGCGTGCGCTCGTCGGCGAAATGCAGCACCAGCCCGCCGGGATTGCCGAGATAGGTATTGGTGCCGCCAGGCCCGCCCGCGGAAGACGAATGTTGAGCTGCAACGAAGGTGGTAGTGAAGCCGCCGCAATCGACGGTACCGCCGATGTTGCCGGGATTGATCACCTTGTCGCTGACGCCCTTGCCGACGAGGTACATGCAGATCTCGAAATTGGCGACGAGCATCGCACCGGTCTTTTTCAGGATGGCGGCGGCATCGCCGATATGATCGTCATGCCCGTGGGTAAGGAGCACGTGCGTGACGCCTTCCGCCGCAGCCTCCCACGACTTGCCCCAGGAGGGATTGCCGCTCAGGAACGGGTCGATCAGGATCGTGGCGCCTGCCACTTCGATGCGGAATGCCGAATGTCCATACCAGGTCAGTTTCATCGTTTCGGCATTCCTCGCAATTTCGTTGGCCAAAGGATAGAACGCACCAAGCTCCTTTCAAAGGGGCCGATACGCAAATTCAAGGTGTTAGCACTTCCACCGGATGCGCACCTCAAGTCATAAGGAACGCCGCTTGGCCATCGCTACGATTGAACAACTGCCTGAGCTGCTGGCCGGTGGCAAGACGCTGGCCGGCCTAGACCTCGGCGACAAGACGATCGGCGTTGCCGTGTCCGATCGCGGCCTGTCGTTCTCGCATCCGCGCCCGGTGATCATCCGCAAGAAGTTCACGCTCGATGTCGCAGCCCTGCTTGCCATGCTGGCCAAGGAAAATACCGGCGCAATCGTGATCGGCCTACCCATCAACATGGACGGTTCCGAGGGCCCGCGCGCCCAGAAATCACGTGCCTTCGTGCGCAATGCAGCCAACCTGACCGAATTGCCCTTCATTTTCTGGGACGAGCGGCTGTCGACGGTGGCAGCGGAACGCGCACTGATCGAGATGGACGTGTCGCGCAAGAAGCGCGAAGGACGCATCGATTCGGCCGCCGCTGCCTTTATCCTGCAAGGCGTCTTGGACAGGCTTCAGACGCTGGGCGCCGATTCCGCGGAAGAATAGCGCGCCCGCAGCACTCTCACTCTTTCAGCGATCTGCTTGCGGCGACGGAACGCCCAGATCGCCAGAATGACCAGCGTATCGAAGAAGAAGGCCTTGGCCATCAACCACGGGATCGTCGCGGGATCGATACCGAGTATTTCGCCATAGAGCTCGAAGATGGCAAGGTTGAACCGGCGCGACAGCATCCAGTAGCCGAAATGCATGTCGTAGATCGACAGGAAGTACCAGCCCCAGAAAAGCACCAGCGGCGCAGCCCATATGGCAAAGATGTAGCGCATCAGCCGAGCCCCCAAGCACATGGCCCGGCGGCGTCAATGTCTGGCAACTGGTTCAAAAAGGCCCGCATCGGGAATCCCGCTTCTTTGCAGAAGACAGTGGGCCCGACGGATGCGCCATGCAACGTAAACCATTCATTAAGGTTAACGACCGACGGGCTGACGTGGCCCCCGGTGCCACCGCAAAACCGGCAGCGCCGCGGTTCAGCCGGCCTGCGGATAGAGCGTGTCGATAATCAGCCGCGAATCGTGTCGTGCGTCGAGCATGCCGTAGGTACCGCGCCACTGTCCGGCGAGCCGGGTCTCGATGAAGGCATCGGCGATGCGCCCTGCCCCCATCCGGCGCAGCTCCGCAGCCGCAGCCGAAATCGCCAATTGCTCCGTCAGGATGCGCGCCGAGCCCTCGTCGGAGCTTGCGACCTGCATCGCCGCCCTGAGTACCCCCAGGATGCTGCGTCCGCCCGGGCCCAGATCGCGCTCGATGCTCGCAAGCACGTCGTCGAACAGTCCCGGAGCCCGGCCCAGCACGCGCAGCACGTCCAGCGCCATGACGTTGCCCGAGCCTTCCCAGATCGCGTTGACCGGCGCCTCGCGATAGTAGCGCGCGAGCGGCGCTTCCTCGACATAGCCATTGCCGCCGAGGCATTCCATTGCCTCGTAGAGGAGCGGCGGTGCAATCTTGCAGACCCAGTATTTGACGACCGGGGTCATGGCACGCGCAAAGGCCGCCTCGCCGCGGTCCGATGCCGCTTCGTCGAAGGAGCGCGCCAGGCGGAAGGCGAGTGCGGTAGCACCGGCGACATCGAGCGCCATGTCGGCCAGCACGCGCTGCATCAGCGGCTGGTCGACGAGATTGGCGCCGAAAACCTGGCGGTGGCGGGTGTGGTGCACGGCTTCAGCCAACCCCGCCCGCATGATTGCCGAGGACGCCACGGCACAATCGAGGCGCGTCAGCGTCACCATGTCCATGATCGTCTTGACGCCGCCGCCGGGCTCGCCGACCAGGTCGCCGATGGCGCCCTGGATCTCGACCTCGGACGAGGCATTGGAACGGTTGCCGAGCTTGTCCTTGAGGCGCTGGAACTGCAGCCCATTGGCCGAACCGTCGCTCAGGATGCGCGGAACCAGGAAACAGGACAGCCCCTCCGGCGCCTGCGCCAGCATCAGGAAGGCGTCCGACATCGGCGCCGACATGAACCACTTGTGGCCGTTGAGCCGATAGAAGCTGCCACCGGCACGTTCGGCCCTGGTGGTGTTGGCGCGCACATCGGTGCCGCCCTGCCTCTCGGTCATCCCCATGCCGAGCGTCAGGCCGGCCTTCTCGACCGGCGGCTTCTGAGCCTGATCGTATTTGCGAGTGGTGACGCGCGGTGCCCATTCGCGGAACAGCTTCGGGCTCGCCATCAGGGCTGCCAGCGAAGCGTTGGTCATGGTGATCGGGCACAGATGCCCGCATTCGAGTTGCGCAGTCAGATAAAAGCGTGCGGCTCGCACCTGGTGCCGCCGGCCGGTTTCCGTGCCGCCGTTCTCCCATACGGAAGAATGCAGCCCGCCGGCGACCGAACGGCGCATCAGCGCATGATAGGCCGGATGAAACTCGACCTGGTCGATGCGTCGGCCCTGTCGGTCGTGTGTCCTGAGCTTCGGCACCTCGCTATTGGCGAGCCGCGCCAGGTCCTGGGCTTCCTGGTTCAGCACGAAGCGTCCGAGGCCGTCGAGGTCGCGACGGACCGGCTCTGAAAAGCTCTCTGCAATCTGGATCAGCAGCGGATCTCCGCGCCAGGCATTGCTGCCCGTCAGCGGAGGGGGCTGGTTCGGCACGTCCTGCGTCACGCCTTGTCCTTCATCGGTGTGGGCGACGGGCACGAATCCGCAGCCATGGCCGGCTTTATAGCCGAAATGCTTAGCGATAGCTTATGGCGCAGCTTGCCCGCGACGAAAATCCCGTGGGAGAACTTTCATCATCGAAATGCCGGCTTGCGGGTCACTTAAGCACAGCCTATAGCAGCGCCTTGAGATGACAGACCTTTCGTCCCTGCCGCCCTACCCGCACCGCCATCTTCTTGGCATCCGCGACCTTTCTCCATTCGACATCGAATTGCTGCTCGACCGGGCCGATGCCGCGGTGTCGATTTCGCGTCAGTCGGAGAAAAAGACCTCGACGCTGCGCGGGCGCACCCAGATCAACCTGTTCTACGAAGCCTCGACGCGCACGCAGTCGTCGTTCGAGCTCGCGGGAAAGCGCCTCGGCGCCGATGTCATGAACATGTCGGTCGCAAGCTCTTCGGTGAAGAAGGGCGAAACGCTGATCGACACGGCGATGACGCTGAATGCGATGCGACCCGACATCCTCATCATCCGCCACCAGTCGGCCGGTGCCGCCGCCCTGCTCGCGCAGAAGGTCGGCTGCTCGGTGGTCAATGCCGGCGACGGCGCCCATGAGCACCCGACGCAGGCGCTGCTCGACGCCCTGACCATACGTCGTGCCAAGGGCAGCATCGCCCGGCTGACGGTAGCGATCTGTGGCGACATCCTTCACTCGCGCGTTGCGCGCTCCAATATCTTGTTGCTCAACGCGCTCGGCGCGCGCGTCCGTGTCGTGGCGCCTTCGACGCTGCTTCCCTCGGGCATCGCCCAGATGGGAGTCGAGGTAACGCAGTCGATGGCCGATGGCCTCAAGGACGCCGACGTCGTCATGATGCTGCGTCTGCAGCGCGAGCGCATGGCCGGCGCCTTCGTGCCTTCGGTGCGCGAATATTTCCGCTACTACGGCCTCGACGCCGAAAAGCTGAAGGCGGCCAAGCCCGACGCGCTGGTGATGCATCCCGGCCCGATGAACCGTGGGGTCGAAATCGCCTCCGAGATCGCCGACGGGCCGCAGAGCGTCATCCAGGAGCAGGTGGAGATGGGCGTCGCCGTGCGCATGGCGGTGATGGAAGCGCTGCTCGACCCGCGCCGCAATCGCGATGGACAGAACGCATGAGCATCACGGTTTTCCAGCGCGCCCGCATCGTCGACCCCTCGCGTGGCACCGATGAGACCGGTTCGGTCATCGTCGACGGCAAGAAAATCGTCGCAGCAGGTGCCGACGCGCTCAACCAGGGCAGTCCCGGCGGCGCCGAAGTCATTGATTGCGCCGGCAAGACGATCATCCCCGGCCTGGTCGACAGCCGCGTCTTCATCGGCGAACCCGGCGGCGAGCATCGTGAAACGATCGCCTCGGCAAGCGTTGCCGCTGCTGCCGGCGGCGTCACCTCGATCGTCATGATGCCCGACACCGATCCGGTGATCGATAACGTGGCCCTCGTCGAATTCGTGCTGCGGACCGCCAAGGAAACCGCATCGGTCAACGTCTTCCCTGCCGCAGCCATCACCAAGGGCCTCGAAGGCCACGAGATGACCGAGTTCGGCCTGCTGCGCGAAGCGGGTGCTGTTGCCTTCACCGATGGACGCCACACCATTGCCAATTCGCTGATGATGCGCCGGGCGCTGACCTATGCCCGCGATTTCGATGCCGTGATCGCGCATGAGACGCAGGATGCCGACCTCGCCTCGTCGGGGGTGATGAACGAAGGGCTCTATGCCAGCTGGCTGGGGCTTTCGGGCATTCCGCGCGAAGCCGAGACCATCCCGCTCGAACGCGACCTCGCGCTCGCGCGCCTGACACGCGGCCGCTATCACGCTGCCAAGATCTCGACGGCCATGGCAGCCAGCGCCGTTTCGCGCGCCAAGGCGGACGGCGCCAAGGTGACGGCGGGTGTTTCGATCAACAGCCTGTCGCTCAACGAAAACGACGTCGGCGAGTACCGCACCTTCTTCCGGCTGGCGCCACCGCTGCGCGCCGAGGAAGACCGCCTCGCCATGGTCGAGGCCCTGAAGGACGGCACCATCGACGTGATCGTGTCGTCGCATGACCCGCAGGACGTCGACACCAAGCGCCTGCCCTTCGCAGATGCCGCCGCGGGCGCGATCGGGCTGGAGACGCTGCTCGCCGTCGCATTGCGCCTGCATCACAACGACGATGTCCCGCTGCTGCGTATCATCGATACGCTTTCGACCGCTCCGGCACGACTGTTCGGCCTGCCAGGCGGCACGCTGAAGCCGGGTGCGGTTGCGGATCTGGCGCTCGTCGACCTCGGCGAGCCGTGGGTGGTGCGCGAGGCCGACATCCGCTCGCGTTCCAAGAACACCTGCTTCGAAGGCGCGCGCCTTCAGGGCAAGGTCTTGAAAACCTTGGTCGCCGGACGCACAGTGTTCTCGGCCTGACGGCCACGGGGGAGAAGAAATACCTTGATGCCGGATGACATTTTTCCGACGGCTCTACACGTGCTCGTTGCAGCCGCCGTATTCGGCTATCTCCTGGGCTCGATTCCATTCGGGCTGCTGCTCACGCGTGCGGCCGGCCTGGGCGACGTGCGCAAGATCGGCTCGGGCAACATCGGCGCCACCAATGTGCTGCGCACGGGCAACAAGAAACTGGCGGCAGCAACGCTGCTGCTCGATGCGCTCAAGGGCACCGTGGCCGTGGTCATCGCAGCGCGCTGGAGCCATGACGCAGCGCTTGCCGCCGGCCTCGGCGCCTTCATCGGCCACCTCTACCCGATCTGGCTCGGCTTCAAGGGTGGCAAGGGTGTGGCGACCTATCTCGGCGTCCTGTTCGGCCTTTCGGGGCTCGGCGCCCTGGCCTTTGCCGTCACCTGGCTGCTCGTCGCCTTCGTCAGCCGCTATTCGTCGCTTGCAGCCCTGACGGCAGCGGTGATGGTGCCAATCGCACTTTATATGACTGACATGCCCAAGGCAGCCGGCCTGCTGGCGCTGATGAGCGTCATCGTCTTCATCCGCCACCGCGCCAACATCTCGCGCCTGCTCGCCGGCACCGAATCGCGGATCGGATCCAAGGGATGAACCAACCCGCCGCCGGGCCGCATCTCAGCGACCGGCAGCGGCTCCACTGGCTGCGCCTTATCCGCACGCCGAATGTCGGCCCGGCCAGCTTTCGCGACCTGATCAACCGCTTCGGCTCGGCCGAAACCGCGATCGAGATGCTGCCCGAGATTATGATGGCGGGCGGCGCCAGCCGGCTGGTCAAGGTTCCTTCCGTCGCTGAGGCTGAAGCGGAAATGCAGGCGGCGCGCCAATGCGGCGCGCGTTTCGTGGCGCTTGGCGAGCCGGACTACCCCCAGATCCTCAAGCGCATGGACCATCCCCCGCCGCTGCTCGCCGTCAGGGGCACAGGCGCTATTTTCAGCCTGCCGCCGGTGGCGATCGTCGGTGCGCGCAACGCTTCTCTCGCCGGAATCAAGATGGCGCGGACGCTGGCTGCGGAACTCGGCCGGAACGGCTATGCGGTTGTTTCAGGCCTGGCGCGCGGCATCGACACCGCCGCCCACCAAGGCAGCCTGGATACCGGAACGGTTGGCGTGCTGGCCGGCGGGCTCGACCGCCCCTACCCGCCTGAGAACATCGGCCTTTGCGACGAGATCGCCGAGCGCGGCGCGGTCGTATCGGAAATGCCGTTCGGCTGGGAGCCCCGCGCGCAGGACTTTCCGCGTCGCAACCGCATCGTCGCAGGCCTTGTCCTCGGACTGGTGGTCGTCGAAGCGGCAAAACGATCGGGTTCGCTGATCAGTGCGCGGCTGGCCGGCGATATGGGACGGCTGGTTTTCGCCGTGCCCGGCTCGCCGCTCGACCCGCGCGCCGCCGGCACCAATGGACTGCTCAAGGACGGTGCCACGCTGGTGACCGAGGTCGGCGACATACTCGAGGCCTTGGCGCCATTGGTCGGGGGCCAGTCCTACGTCGCAGCCAGCATGGAAGAGCCGCCGGATTTCAGCGCCACGCCACCGCCCGCCGACAGCGACCGCGCCCGGGTGATCGAAGCTTTGGGGCCGGTACCGGTCGAAGTCGATGAACTGATCCGTCATACCGGGCTTCACCCGGCGCAAATCTTCATGATCCTGCTGGAACTGGATCTTGCCGGACGGCTCGAGCGCCACTCAGGCGGACGTGTTTCGCTTGTTGATCCCGATGTTTGACGGCCGATCACCGCGTATCACATCTCCAGCCTCGACATAGGCCATCTCGATCAAATAGGCGAGCATGCCGCAGCGCTCGGCTTCCGCCATGATGCGGAGTTGCCCCAGCATCGACTGGATATAGTCCAGCGTTTCGGCTCGCCTACGTGTTGGCGGCGGCTTGTGCATAGAATTGGCTTTCCTTTTGTCTTGCCGCCCGGTGTTGAGCACAGGATCCGGTGCCGATCTCCACACGGGAAACCGGCCCAACCAGCAATGGCAGAAGCGTAGCAAATCTACTAACAATTGCAATAGCGCCGATTAATATACCTTAGGTTGTATTGCCGATGTCAGCCGGCGTTTTTGGCCCCGTCCCCTTGACCAGACTGAAAAGGGCGGCCATGTGACGTGCGAATTGAAAATTCTTCGCCACGCGCCGTTGCCGTTGTTTTGGCGCTTCACTGGAAAATCAGCCACATATGGACGTCGTTGTCGTCGAGTCACCGAACAAGGTGAAAAGCATCAACAAGTATCTGGGCAAGAACTACAAGGTTCTGGCCTCGTTCGGCCATGTCCGCGATCTGCCGGCCAAGGATGGCTCGGTCAAGCCGGATGACGATTTCGCCATGTCCTGGGCTGTCGACACCGCGTCGGCGAAGCGGCTCACCGAAATCGCCAAGGCGGTCAAGGAAGCCGATGGCCTGATCCTCGCAACCGATCCGGATCGCGAGGGAGAAGCCATCGCCTGGCACGTGCTCGAAGTGCTGAAGCAGAAGCGCGTCCTCAAGGACAAGACCATCAAGCGCGTCGCCTTCAACTCGATCACCAAGCAGGCGGTTCTCGAGGCAATCGCCAATCCGCGCGAGATCGACCCGCCACTGGTGGACGCCTATCTGGCACGCCGGGCGCTCGACTATCTCGTCGGCTTCACTCTTTCTCCCGTGCTCTGGCGCAAGCTGCCGGGCGCCCGCTCGGCCGGTCGCGTCCAGTCGGTGGCGCTGCGCTTCGTCTGCGACCGCGAGGCCGAGATCGAGCGTTTCGTGCGCGAAGAGTACTGGCAGATCGCAGCTATTCTCGGCACGCCGCGCGCGGAAAATTTCGAGGCAAGGCTCACCGTCTATGACGGCAAGAAGCTGCAGAAGCTCGACATCTCTTCGCAGGCGATGGCCGATGACATCAAGGCGATGCTGGAGGGGGCAACCTTCAAGGCACTGTCGGTCGAAGCCAAGCCGACCAGGCGCAATCCGAGCGCCCCTTTCACCACCTCGACCTTGCAGCAGGCGGCATCCTCGAGCCTCGGCTTTTCCGCAAGCCGCACCATGCAGGTCGCCCAGCGCCTCTATGAGGGCATGGAGATCGGTGGCGAGACGGCCGGCCTGATCACCTATATGCGTACCGACGGCGTGCAGATGGCACCCGAGGCAATCGAGGCCGCGCGCGAGGCCATCGGCAAGGAGTTCGGCGCAAGGTACCTGCCCGAGAAGCCGCGCCAGTATACGACCAAGGCCAAGAACGCCCAGGAAGCGCACGAAGCCATCCGGCCGACCGATTTCTCGCGCACGCCGACCGAAATGCGCAAGTTCCTCGATGCCGACCAGGCCCGTCTCTATGAGATCATCTGGAAGCGGGCGATTGCCAGCCAGATGCAGCCGGCCGAGATCGAGCGCACCACCGTCGAGATCGAGGCGCGCAATGGCGCCAGGACGGCCGGCCTGCGCGCCGTGGGCTCCGTCACCCGCTTCGACGGCTTCATCGCCGCCTACACCGAGCAGAAGGACGAGGATTCGGAAGACGAGGAAAGCCGTCGCCTGCCCGAGATCCGTGCCGACGAGACGCTCAAGCGCGAATCCGTCAACGCCAGCCACCACACCACCGAGCCTCCGCCCCGCTATTCCGAGGCGAGCTTCATCAAGAAGATGGAAGAGCTTGGCATTGGCCGTCCCTCGACTTATGTCGCGACGCTGAAGACGCTCGAAGAGCGCGACTATGTAAAGATCGAGAACAGAAAGCTCATTCCGGAGCCCAAGGGGCGGCTCGTGACCGCCTTCATGGAGAGCTTCTTCCAGCATTATGTGGAGTACGACTTCACCGCCTCGCTGGAAGAGAAGCTCGACGAGGTTTCCGACGGCAAGCTCGCCTGGCGCGACGTGCTGCGCGATTTCTGGAAGGACTTTTCCGGCGCCGTCGATGACATCAAGGAACTGCGCGTCACCGAAGTGCTCGATGCGCTGAACGAGGAACTCGCCCCGCTCGTCTTCCCCGAGCGCGAGGACGGCTCGAACCCGCGCATCTGCCCGAAATGCGGCACCGGCAACCTGTCGCTCAAGCTCGGCAAATACGGTGCCTTCGTCGGCTGTTCGAACTATCCCGAATGCGGCTTTACCCGCCAGCTCGACGGCCCCGGCGGCAATGGCGAGAATGGCGGCCTGGAAGACGGCACCAAGGTGCTGGGCACCGATCCCTACACCAATGAGGAGATCACCCTGCGCAGCGGCCGCTTCGGCCCCTACATCCAGCGCGGTGACGGCAAGGAAGCCAAGCGCTCCAGCCTGCCCAAGGGCTGGTCGGCGGCATCCATCGACCACGAAAAGGCGCTTGCCCTGCTGGCACTGCCACGCGATGTCGGCCAGCACCCGGAGTCGGGCAAGATGATCTCGGCAGGTCTTGGCCGCTACGGCCCGTTCGTGCTGCACGAAGGTACCTACGCCAATCTCGAAAGCATCGAGGACGTGTTCTCGATCGGCCTCAACCGCGCCGTCACCGTGCTTGCCGAGAAGCAGGCCAAGGGCAAGGGTGGCCGCGGCAGCACGCCGGCCGCACTCAAGGATCTTGGCGAGCATCCCGCCGGCGGCGGCAACATCACCGTGCGCGACGGCAAGTACGGTCCCTATGTCAATTTCGGCAAGGTCAATGCTACCCTGCCGAAGGGCAAGGACCCCGCCACCGTGACCGTCGAGGACGCGCTTGCGCTGATCGCCGAAAAGGAAGCGAAAGGCGGAGGCGGCAAGAAGCCGGCCCGCGGCGGAGCCAAGAAGGCAGCCGGCAGCGCGACCAAGAAGCCAGCCGCCAGCAAGGCCAAAAAGAAGGACTGACCGACCTTGGCGCGAAAGATTTCCGGACGAAACGCCGGCACCAGACGCGCCGCAAGCGACGAGGTCCGCGGCAAGGACGTCTATCGCCCCTCGCGTGACGAGATTCTGCGCTACATCGCGGAGAATCCCGATCGCAGCGGCAAGCGGGACATTGCCAAGGCCTTTGCGCTCAAGAACGAAGACCGCATCTGGCTGAAAGAGCTGTTGCGCGAACTCCAGGACGAGGGCCTGCTGGAGAAGAGCCGCAAGCGCCTGAGCCGGGTCGGCGCCCTGCCCCATGTCGCCGTGCTAGACATCTTCGGTCGCGACACCGAGGGCACGCTCCTGGCGCGTGCTTCCGAGCAGCCGGACGGTCCCATCGTTGCCGTCAAGACATCCCGTACAAGCAACGGACCGACGCCCGGCGTCGGCGACCGCGTGCTGGCAAAGACCTTCCCGGTCGAGGGGTATCTCGGCGACGAGAACGAGCCGGCCTATACCGCCCGCATCATGAAGGTGTTCGAAAAGCGCAGCGATACCGCGCTCGGCATCTTCCGCATCCTCAAGGACGGCACGTTCCGCATCGAGCCGGTCGAGCGCCGCCAGCCCGAACTGGTGGTCGACAAGGACTCCCAGAACGGCGCCAAGGACGGCGACCTTGTGGAGGTGGTCCCGGAGCGCGCCAGCCGATATGGGCTGCCGCGCGCCAAGGTGGTCTCGGTTCTGGGCTCGCTGACCAATGAGAAGGCGGTCTCGATGATCGCCATCCATGCCCACGAGATTCCGCACATCTTCCCTGCCGAGGTGATCGCCGAGGCTGAAGCAGTCAAACCGGCGACGCTCGACGGCAAGCGCGAGGACTGGCGGGAGCTGCTGCTGGTCACCATAGATCCGGCGGACGCCAAGGACCATGACGACGCCGTCTATGCCGAGCCGGATACGGATGAAAAGAACCCCGGCGGCTTTATCGCCACCGTCGCCATCGCCGACGTCGCGGCCTATGTCCGCCCCGGCACAGCTCTCGACCAAGAGGCACTGAAGCGCGGCAACTCGGTCTATTTCCCCGACCGCGTCGTGCCGATGCTGCCCGAACGCATCTCCAACGATTTGTGCTCGCTGCGCGAAGGCGTCGACCGGCCGGCACTTGCCGTGCGCATGACGTTTTCGGCCGAAGGCCGCAAGGTCAGGCACTCCTTCCACCGCATCATGATGCGCTCGTCGGCCCGCCTCGCCTATCCGCAGGCGCAGGCCGCCATCGACGGCGTGCCCGACGACAAGACCGGGCCGATCCTGGAGACCATCCTCAAGCCACTGTGGGCGGCCTACGACGTGCTCAAGCGCGGCCGCGACAGCCGCCAGCCGCTCGAACTCGACCTCCCCGAAAGAAAGATCCTGCTCAAGCCCGACGGCACGGTTGACCGCGTCATCGTTCCCGATCGCCTCGACGCCCACAAGCTGATTGAGGAGTTCATGATCCAGGCCAACGTCGCGGCGGCCGAAACCCTGGAAAACAAAAAGCAGAAACTCGTCTACCGCATCCATGACGGCCCCTCGCTTGCCAAGCAGGAATCGCTGCGCGAGTTCCTGCAAACGATCGGTCTGTCATTGGCGCGTGGCGCCGAGATGCGGCCAGCCCAGTTCAACGGAATCCTCGAGCGTGTGCGCGGCGAGGACAACGAGCAACTTGTCAACGAGGTGGTGCTGCGCTCGCAGAGCCAGGCCGAGTACAATCCCGACAATATCGGGCACTTCGGCCTCAATCTGCGCCGTTACGCCCATTTCACCTCGCCGATCCGCCGCTATGCCGACCTCGTCGTCCATCGTGCCCTGATCGCCTCGCTGGGCTTGGGCGCCGGTGGCCTGACGCCGTCGGAAGAAGCACGCCTGGAAGAAATCGCCGGCCTCATTTCGCAGACCGAACGCCGCGCCATGGCAGCCGAAAGGGAGACCGTCGATCGGCTGGTCGCCGGCTTCCTGTCCGAACGGCTCGACGAGACTTTCGAGGCCCGCATCTCGGGCGTGGTCAAGGCGGGACTATTTGTCCAATTGCCGCAATATGGCGCGGATGGTTTCATCCCCGTGTCATCCTTGGGTGACGATTATTACCACTTCGACGAAGCCGCCCGCGCCCTCTTCGGGGAGCGCAGCGGCAAGGGCTACCAACTCGCTGACCGCGTTGAAGTGCGGCTTGTCGAAATCGCCCCGCTGGCTGGCGCCATGCGCTTCGAAATGCTGACCGAACCGAAGCCCCTGCCCGGTTCGAAACGGTCGTTCCACAAGACCAAGGGGCAAAGAACGCGTGCCCGTGCCTCCCAACCGCGGCGAGGTCCGCGCGGCAGGAGATGACGATGGAAGAACAGGTATTCGGTGGCGGCCACCAGCAGGTCGCCCGCGAGGCACGGCCCGTCTGGCCGGCGATCAAGCGCGGCCTGTTCTGCAAATGCCCGAAATGCGGCGAAGGCAAGCTCTTTGCGTCCTTCGTCAAGACTGTCGACCGCTGCAGCGTCTGCCACGAAGAGATATTCCATCACCGCGCTGACGACCTGCCCGCCTATCTCGTCGTCGTCCTCGTCGGCCATATCGTCGTCGGCGCCTTCATGGCCGTCGAAGCCAACGTCACGCTTGCACTGTGGCAGCACCTGCTGATCTGGGTGCCGCTGACGATCGTGTCCGCTCTTGCGCTGCTTCGCCCCATGAAGGGTGGCGTGGTCGGCATGCAATGGGCGCTCTACATGCATGGCTTCGGCGGCGAAGAAGACGCTGTCGACGCGCCCCCGGGGGCCTGACCGGACGCTGGCGCAATGCCAAGTCGCATCCAAGCGCTTCCTTCCACCCCGACATTCCGTTAGGACAGCCGCGATGGATGGCATCAGCAAGACAGAACTCGACAGGCTCGAAGCCAGGGAACTGGTGAAAAACGCCGCCCCCTTGCGTCCGCGCGACGCGGCGACGCTGATCCTGCTCGACCGAAGCGGCGACGATGTGCTGGTGCTGATGGGCCGGCGGCACATGAAGCATGCCTTCATGCCCGGCAAATTCGTCTTCCCGGGAGGCCGCACCGACCCGGCCGACAGCCGCATCAAGGTTGCCGACGAACTTCATCCGGACGAAGAGACCAAGCTGCGTGCCGGCACGGGCAGCGTCAGCATCGCTCGCGCCCGCGCGATCGCGCTGTCGGCGGTTCGCGAGACCTACGAAGAAGCAGGCCTGTTGATCGGTCGACGCGGGGCGTTCTCGACCACCAAGGCCGATTGGCAGGGATTCGCCGAACATGGCGTGGAGCCCAGCCTTGCCTCGCTGCGCTTCATTGCGCGCGCCATAACACCTCCGGGACGCGTTCGCCGCTTCGACACCCGATTCTTGTCGGCCTGGCGCAGCGACGTGGCCGTCGAGCTGCCCGACGGCGGACCGACAAACGAGCTCGAGGAACTTGTCTGGCTGCCGCTGGCCGACGCCGTGGAGGCCGACATTCCGGCCATCACGAAATCAGTTCTCGGCGACCTCCGGCAACGGCTGGCAATCGATCCCGGGCTCAGGCCCGGCGGCGAAGTGCCGTTCTACCGCATGTTCAACCAACGCTTTCGGCGCGACATCCTTTAGGCCTCACATATGCACGAGACCATCCAGGAAGCCGAAACCGTCGAACGCGTGCACTGGCGCTCGATTTCCGCCGCGATCGCCTCGATCAGCGTTGTCGGCATCGCCATCGGTCTGGGCATACCGCTGCTCAGCGTGATCCTTGAATCGCGCGGCTACTCACCCTCGATGATCGGGCTCAATACGGCAGTGGCGGGCATTGCATCGATCTGCGCGGCACCGCTGGCAACCCCGATCGCGATGCGTTTCGGCGTCGTCTGGACGATGTTCGCAATGATCATCGCCGGTGCGGTGGCTTTCGTCGGGTTCTATTTCGCGCCGTCGTTCTGGATGTGGTTTCCGCTGCGGGCGGTACTGCATTTCGCCCTGACAGTGCTGTTCATCCTGTCGGAATTCTGGATCAGCACCTGCGCGCCGCCTCATCGGCGCGGCTTGGTGCTTGGCATCTACGCCACGGTACTGTCGCTCGGCTTCGCTGCCGGCCCGTGGCTGTTCTCCCAGATCGGCAGCACCGGCCTGCTGCCGTTCGGCCTCACCTTCTGTCTCGTCATGATCGCCGCGATTCCCGTCGTTCTGGCGCGCAGCGAGAGCCCCAAGATCGTCTCCGAAGGCGGCAAGGGTGGCTTCTTCCGCTATATCTGGATGGTTCCGACCGCGACGGCAGCCGTGCTTGTCTTCGGTGCCGTCGAGACGGGCGGCTTCGCCCTGTTCCCGATCTATGGCCAGCGGATCGGCTATACCGAGGCCGACGCGGCGCTGCTGCTCACCATGATCGGCCTCGGCAACGTCATGCTTCAGATCCCGTTCGGCATGATCAGCGACCGCATCGCCGACCGGCGCTGGCTGCTGCTGATTTGCGCTGCTACCGGCTTGATCGGCACCCTCGCCATGCCGGTCCTCGCCGGCAACTGGCACGTCATGGCCGGCCTGCTGTTCGTCTGGGGCGGCGTGGTGGCGGCCCTCTACACCATCGGCCTCGCCCATCTTGGCGCGCAGCTTTCCGGCCGCGACCTCGCCTCGGCCAATGCGGCCTTCATCTTCTGCTACGGCATCGGCATGATTCTCGGCCCGCAGGTGATCGGCATCTTCATGGATATCTTCGGGCCAAATGGATTCGGCTGGGCGCTGGCGCTGTTCTTCGGCGGATATATGGTCATCGGCCTGGGCCGAATTGCCGCGAAATCCGGGCTTTCGCGCTCCGAGGCTTGACTTTCCAGGCACGATCTTTATGTGTCCCGCCAGGTTTTCCGCGTCCGGGTTGTTTTCCCGTCCTGAGGCGGGTGCAACTCCAGACAATTAACGGACGAGAATCATGGCCAAGGCTGCAAACATCAAGATCAAGCTTCTGTCGACCGCCGACACCGGTTTCTTCTACGTGACGAGCAAGAACAGCCGCACGAAGACTGAGAAGCTGTCGTTCCGCAAGTACGACCCGGTTGCCAAGAAGCACGTTGAATTCAAGGAAACCAAGATCAAGTAATCTGGTTTTCGCCCGGAATTCCGAAACGCCGCCCAGTGGGCGGCGTTTTTTTTGGGGGGTTAGATCAGTTCCCGAAAGCACGCCGCATCAGTTCACGGAACGTCAGTTCGTGATCGAAGTGCCCGTCGCGCAGAAAATTCAGCGTCTGCGCGATGACAAGCGGATTGTTCATCATGAAGGTATGCGTCGCAGGCAGGACGATGTGGTCCTTCATGCCTTCAAGCTTGGTGCTTTCCACCGAGACCTTGCCGTCGTTCGGGCCCTTGAACATGCCGGACAAGAACGGGTTGAGCGACCGGTCGCCGGCGATGATGCCGAGCTCGAACCGAGCAGGCCCGAGTTCATTGGGAACGCTGTCCGGCCCCGTACCCAGCTGACCGCCGGCTGGGCCATTGACGATTTCGAACAGCTTGAGACCACCCAAGGTGTCGACCAGTTCGGAACCATGATTGGGTGGCGCGAGCATGACGACGCGACCGAGATTTTCGGGGCGGTTCTGCGTGAGCCAAGCCCGTACCAGGATGCCGCCCATGGAATGGGTCACGAAGTGAACCGGGCCGGCCTCGCCGCACTTGGCCACCGACGCATCGACATATGCGATCAACTGGTCGATGGGAACATCGGTCGACGGATAGGCGTCGTTGACGACAGCGTAGTCGAACGAGCCGAGCGTCTCTTCCATCAGCATCAGGGATGCGTCCGTGCGCGCCAGGCCATGGAGCATCACGACGCATTCCCGCGCAGATGCCGCGGTCGAAAATGTCATGAACAAAAGAGCAGCAAGAATACGCATCGAAAACACTAGTCCGAATGCCCGGCCCGGCTCAAGCCGACGCAACGGACAGACAAACCGAAGTGCTTTCGAAAAGGAAAACAGGGGGCCGGTCGGCTGCTGGCAGCGGTACGAGGAGGCCACTATGTGCCAGTGCCGGCCGGCCGACCCCACGGACCCAGGAGATGCGGCGGACCTGAGCATCATGGGGTATCAATTGGGCTTCCGGCCTGTGCTCCTCGTGCCGACGCCCGTCCTTCTTCTCCACTCCACAGTCGCGCAAGATTACTTGAAAATCAACACTTTCTTAACCACGGCTCGCGAATCGCTTGGGTTAAGGTAAACGATTGAGCTTAACGCGCTCGACTATCCGATCCTTGTCGGCGTCAGGCCGCACGCGCGACCACGCGGTTGCGGCCGCGGGTCTTGGCATCGTAGAGCGCGAGGTCTGCACGCTTCATCAGGCCGGCAACCGTGTCGCCTTTGGCGGTCAGCGACGACACGCCGACGCTGACCGTAACCGATACGCCCTTGCCCGCTCCGCTGATTGCAAATGGCGTCTGGGCGACCTCCGCGCGAATGCGCTCGGCGACCATCTCGGCCAGCGCCGCGTCGGTATCGGGCATCACCACGACGAACTCCTCGCCACCGAATCGGCAAGCGAGGTCAATGCCGCGAACGCTCTTCTTCACGCGCCGCGCAAACTCGCGCAGCACCTCGTCGCCGCCATCATGACCAAACGTGTCGTTGATCCGCTTGAAGCGGTCGAGATCGGTGATCATCAGCGAGAGCGGCCTGTGCCGGGCGACGGCGCGGTCGAACAGGCGCGGCAGGTGGCTGTCGAGGTAGCGGCGGTTGTGCAGGCCCGTCAGGCCGTCCGTCACGGCCATCTCGATGGTCTGGCTGACGCTCTGCCTCAGTTCGTCATTGTAGCGCTTGCGGCGCACCTGCGTGCGCAGCCGTGCAATCAGCTCTTCACGGTCGAGCGGCCGCACCAGATAGTCATTGATGCCGAGCTCGAGCCCGCGAATGATGCGGTCGTCCTCTTCCTTGCGGACCAGGAGCACGATCGGCAGCGACCGCGTGCGGTCGAGCGATCGCAGTTGCGAGCACAACCGCAACGGATCGAACTCGGAAAATCCGGTCGACACGATGACGCATTCATAGCTGCCTTCGGCGGCATTGAAGAGCCCCGACTGCGGGTCGGCGGCGATCTGCACGTCTGCAGCGCCGTCCAGCAGCGCACAGATATGGGCCGCCGACGATGTCTGCTCGTCGATCAGCAGCACCTTCGGCATCGTTTCCTGCAGCAACTCGGATCGCGACAATAGCTCGTCCAGGCCGATACTGTGCGTGGTCGAGGCGCGCAGCCTGAGCTCGTCGGTCAGGACCTTGAGCCGAACCAGGCTCTTCACGCGCGTGATCAGCTGCAGGTCGTTGACCGGCTTGGTGAGGAAGTCGTCGGCTCCCACCTCGAGCCCGCGCACGCGATCGGTGACGTGGTCGAGGGCAGTGACCATGACGACGGGGATGTGGGCGGTCGCGGGATCGGCCTTCAGCCGACGGCAGACCTCGAAGCCGTCCATGCCAGGCATCATGATGTCGAGCAGCACGACGTCGACCTTGCCGTCCTCGCAGGCAGCGATGGCGTCCGGCCCATTGTAGGCGGTCTGTACTTCGAAATATTCGGCGAGCAGCCTGACTTCGAGCAGCTTCACATTGGCCGGGATGTCGTCGACGACAAGGATGCGCGCGGTCATGCCAGTACCTCGTGCGAACCCGGCGAGCGCATCAGGCATCACCGAGGTAGGATTTGATCGTCTCGATGAACCGTGGCACCGAGATCGGCTTGGAGATGTAGGCTTCGCAGCCGCCCTGTCTGATCCGCTCCTCGTCGCCCTTCATGGCAAAGGCGGTAACGGCAATGACCGGGATCGTGTGGAGGTCATCGTCCTCCTTCAGCCATTTGGTGACTTCGAGGCCCGAGACCTCAGGCAGTTGGATGTCCATCAGAATGAGGTCCGGCCGGTGCTTGCGGGCAAGATCAAGCGCCTCGAGGCCGTTGCGCGTGCGCACGGTCTCGTATCCGCTCGCCTCGATGAGGTCGCGAAAGAGCTTCATGTTGAGCTCGTTGTCCTCGACGATCATCACCTTCTTAGCCATCGAATTTTCCGCCCCGATTGCACACCAGATGTCGGCGGCAATCATCATGCGCGCCGGATGCGCACACCAACCCCGAATCCAACCTTAACTCAAGAACATTACGAAACGTAAAACACCCCTGCCAAGTCACGGATCGGCCGCCACCGCTTTAGCGGTTGCCGCAAGGCGCGCTTGCAGCTACTCCCTTGGCAAGCCGGAACGAACGGAAATGTCGATGCAAAAGAGCCAGAAAAATCAGGAAAGCGCCGAGGCGCTGGCGGTCCAGGCGCTGGCTTTCGTCGCATCCGATCCGGAACTTCTGCCGCGCTTTCTCGCCATTACCGGCATCGAAGCGCAACAAATTCGCCGCGCGGCCCAGGAGCCGGGATTCCTGGCAGGCGTGCTGCAATTCATCCTCGCCCACGAGCCGACACTGCTGCGGTTTTCGCAAGAAGCAGGCATAGCGCCGGCAGAAGTCGGCATCGCCGCCCGTGCCCTGCCATTGGGCAATGACGACCACGAACGTTCGTCATGAGCGAAGACCCGGAGACCGCGCGCCAGATCGCGGAGCTTGCCCGCGACACCCGCCCGCTGCTGGTGCTCGACGTCGACGAGGTGCTGCTGGAATTCATGGTGCCCTTCATGCGCTTCCTCGACGCGCAGGGGCTGGTTTTCCTGGCCAAGTCGTTCAGGCTGACTGGCAACATCGTCGACCGGAAAACGCAAACCCCGCTGGACCAGACTGCGGTATCAGGGCTGCTCGACGGTTTCTTCCTTGCGCAGCGCGAATGGCAGACGGCGGCACAAGGGGCGGCGGACGCCGTGGCAAACCTCGCCGGCGGAGCCGAAGTGGTCATGCTGACAGCCATGCCGCACCGGCATCGCGACGTCAGGCGGCTGCATCTCGACGCGCTCGGCTTTCCCTACCCACTGCTGACCACGGAAGCGGCAAAGGGACCGGCCCTCAGGCAACTGAGAGGCGAAAGCGCCCGCCCGGTCGCCTTTGTCGACGACATTCCCTACAATCTGGTTTCGGTACGCGACTCCGTCTCCGACGCGTATCTGTTCAACCTGATGTCCTACCGCGAAATGCGCTTGCTGATGCCACCCATGCCGGACGGCATCGTGGTGGCGGATGACTGGGCCGAGGCCGCGCCGAAGATCGCAGCGGCCCTGGGCCTCTAGCCTTTCAGGCTAATCCTCCAGATTGCGCCACCAGTCGCGCCCTGAATCGAGCCTTTCGATGCCGGCGCTGTCGAGTGCTGTCGCCCATTCGGCCGACGACTTGCCCGCCAGAACGAGCTCCGGCGCGATTTCCGCCAGCGGCACCATGACGAAAGCCCGGTCGAGCATGCGCGGATGCGGAATTTCCAACCCGACGTCGCTGACATTGCTTTCTCCGTGCAAAAGCACGTCGATGTCGATCAGCCGTGGGCCCCAGCGCTCGACGCGCACCCGCTTGAGCCTGCGCTCCACCTCCAGGCAAAGCTCCAGGAGGTCGAGCGGCGACAGCGAAGTCGCAACCTCGGCAGTGACGTTGAGAAAATCGGGTTGGTCGACCTTGCCCCAGGGCGGCGTGCGGTGCAGCGACGAAACCGTCACCACGCGCGTCTGGCCGCTGGCATCCAGCATGTGCAGCGCCGCGGCCATAGATTTCGCCGGATCGCCAAGGTTGCCGCCGAGACTGAGAAACGCCCGCTCCTCAGCCTGGCCAGACAACGGTCACCTCTACATAATCCAGGACACCAGGCACCGGCGCATTCGGCTTGCGAACGGTGATCTCCGCCTTCTTGATCTGCGGGAAACGCTCAGCCAAGGCCCTGCCGCATTCCTGCGCCAGCGCTTCGATGAGGAAACGCCGTTCGCCGGTGATGATCGCTTCGATGACCTGGAAGGCAACGCCGTAGTCGACGGTGCTCTCCATCGAATCGTCCTCCAACGGAAGCGAGGGATCGACCGTCAGCTCGGCATCGACATAGAAGCGCTGGCCAAGGGTCTCTTCTTCGTCGAACAGGCCGTGCCGGGCAAAGAAGGCGCAGTTTTTCATTCGGATGAGGTACATCGAGGTCAGTGTCCCGGCAGGTTGGTCTGGCGCGCCAGCATAGCATCCGCGAATGCCAGTGCGTCCACGTTGATTGCGACATTGTGGACGCGGAAGATCTGCGCGCCCTTCATGCGGAGAATGACGCTTGTCGCCGCCGTTCCCGCATCGCGGTCGGCAGCTTCGCGTCCGGTTACATGGCCGACGAAACGCTTGCGCGACGTGCCGGCAAGCAGCGGATATCCAAGCTCGCAAAGCTCCGAAAAGCGCGCCATCAGCTCGAGATTCTCGTTTTCGTCCTTTGCAAAGCCGAAGCCCGGATCGAGCATGATCTGCTCGTCGCGCACGCCGGCCTCGCGCGCGATCTCCAGCGAGCGGCGCAAGAAGGCAAACTGATCGTCGATCACGTCGGCCAGCTTGGCGCGGTCGCGGCCTGTATGCATGATGACGAGCCCTGCCCCGGTCTCGGCGGCGACCCTTGCGATGCCGGGCTCGCGCTGCACGCCCCATACGTCGTTGACGACATGAGCGCCGGCGGCCACGGCAAGGCGCGCCGTCTCCTCGCGATAGGTATCGACCGAAATCAACACGTCGCCTGAACTGGCAAGCTGGGAAATGACGGGAAGGACACGATCCTGTTCCTCGGCGGCCGAAACCGGCGCAGCCCCTGGCCGCGTCGATTCACCGCCGACATCGACGATGACGGCGCCTTCCGCCACCATGCGCCTGGCCTGTTCGATCGCCTGCGCGGGTGCATCGAAGGCGCCGCCATCGGAAAAACTGTCAGGCGTGACGTTGAGGATGCCCATGACAAGCGCCCTGTCGCCAAGATCGACATAGCGTCCATGCGCCAGTTGCCATCGTTTACCGGTCATGCCGTCGCCACAAAAGAACTCCAGAGCACAGACCGCGTCACGAAATATCAACGCTTGCAGCATCAACTCGCCGTGCGGCCACTTCTTGCGGCACCGATTTCCATTGCGCCGCCAACGCCCCTAACGCAAGGTAGGCCAAGAGGCAACTAATGAAGCAACTCTTCCTCGCCGCCCTGCTCGCTGGAGGCATTTGCCTACCCGTTCAGGCGGCAACCGTGTCGAAATCCTACAGCTATTTTACCATCACCGGCAAAACGCTCGACGAAATCGAACAGCAGCTGATGACGCGCGGCCCCGAGGTCAAGAGCACCGGCGGCAGGCACCCCGGTGCAACGCAAATGGAGTTCACCAGCCGCATCGGTTACGCCGAGGTCAAGGGCGGCTGCGCCATCGTCTCGGCCCAGGTCAGCGTCAAGGCCAAGGTGATCCTGCCTCGCTGGCGCCAGAACGGCAAGACGGCCCAGGACGTCAAGCTGATCTGGAATACGCTTTCCTCCGACATCAAGCGGCACGAAGAAAGCCATGTCGTGATCGCCAAGAACCACGCCCGCGAACTGGAACAGGCGCTGAAGGCGGTCGGCAAGCAGAAGACGTGCGAGCTCGCCGCTGCCAAGGCCAAGGCCACCAGCGATCGCATCCTCGGCGCCCATGACCGTGCGCAGGAAGAGTTCGATCGCATCGAGGGTATCAATTTCGAGAGCCGGATCATCAGGCTGCTGCGCTATCGCCTGGAGCGCATCGACGCCGGCAAGATCAAAGGCTGAGCGGCGCCCTAGTCCGGGACGCCAAGTTTCTTGTGCAGGCTCGTCGACGACGTCGTGTACTGGAACACGATCCGCTCCTTGGGGCTGATGACGTGCTTGGCCGCCTGGGCCATCAGCGCCGCCTCGTGAAAGCCCGACAGGATCAGCTTCAGCTTGCCGGGGTACCAGTTGATGTCGCCGATGGCGAAGATACCCGGCTCCGAGGTCTCGAATTTTTCGGTATCGACCGGGATCTGGTTTTCGTGGAGATGAAGGCCCCATTCGGCTACTGGCCCGAGCTTCATCGTCAGGCCGAAGAACGGCAACAGACGCGTGCAGGGAACGACGACTTCGCTTTCCGGCCCCTTGACGGTGATCGAACTGAGCTTACCGCCTTCGCCGGAAAGCGCCGAGACCTGGCCGATCACCAGATCCAGCGCACCAGCTTCCTGGAGCGCATGCATCTTGTTGACATTGTCGGGCGCCGCACGGAATTCCGGCCGGCGGTGGACCAGGGTGACCCGTCTTGTGATGGGCTGGAGATTGAGGCTCCAGTCGAGTGCCGAATCCCCGCCGCCGACCACGACGACGTCGTGGCCGCGGAACTCTTCCATGCGCCGGACCGAATAGCTGACGCTTGATCCTTCATAGGCTTCGATGCCGGGGATCGGCGGCCGCTTGGGCTGGAACGAACCGCCACCCGCAGCGATCACCACCACCTTGGCCTCGAATACCTCGTCCTCGTCGGTGGTGACGCGAAAGCCACCGCCCTCCAGGCGCTGCAGTGCCGTCACCATGCGGTTGAAGGTGAAGCCCGGCTTGAACGGCGCAATCTGCTGCAGCAGCTTGTCGACCAGTTCCTGCGCTCCGACGACGGGATAGCCCGGAATATCGTAGATCGGCTTTTCCGGATAAAGCTCGGCACATTGTCCGCCCGGCCGGTCAAGGATGTCGATCAGGTGGCAGCGCATGTCGAACAGGCCGAGCTCGAACACGGCGAACAGCCCGATGGGACCGGCACCGATGATCAGGACGTCGGTATGGGTAATGTCGCTCAAAGCCGCCCTCGCCGCTCACGCATGCACATATAAGGAATGTGCATGAGATGGAGTGCCATGCCAAGCGAGGCACGGATCGGGAGGCTTAGCCCTGGCGCTCGGGAACGGTGACGACCAGGCCGTCGAGCTCGTCCCTGACCTTGATCTGGCACGACAGGCGCGAATTCGGCTGCACTTCGTAGGCGAAGTCGAGCATGTCTTCTTCCATTGCCTCGGGCTCGCCGACGATCGCCGTCCAAGCATCATCGACATAGACATGGCAGGTCGCGCAGGCACAGGCGCCGCCACATTCGGCCTCGATGCCGGGAACCGCGTTGCGGATGGCATTTTCCATCACCGTCGAGCCGTTTTCGGCTTCGACTTCGAAACGCGTGCCGTCATGGGCGATGTAGGTAAGCTTGGTCATGCTCGTTCCTAAGAAAGATCACCCGGCAGATAATCACTCCACCGAGCAAGTCAACTGCGGCGCGAACGCGCCGCATCGTGTCGGGATCGAGATGGAAGCCCTAGCGGCTGATCGCGGCGATGAAATCGCGCACTTCGTCGATCAGTCCGGCAAGGCGCTTGACCAGCCTGGCATCGTCCGGGCGCGCCTCCAGCTCGGCGACGCAATCGGCGATCGGAAACGCACCGACGCCACGCGCCGCCCCCTTGAGGGCATGGGACAGCCTGAGGCGCTCGGCCAGGTCAGCCGAGGACATGGAATCGCGAACGGAAAGCGCCTGATGGACGAACATGTCGAGCACTTCGCGCTCGACGTCTCGGTCGCCGATGGTCTGGCGCGACAGGTGTTCGAGGTCGATGGGACGGCCATGTGAGGCGCCAGAAGATTCGCCCCCCGGCATGCCGAAGGCCACCGAACCGGTTTCGCGCGTTACCATTCAACCCCTGCCTCGCCACTCGCCCATGGGTTGGTAACCTAGGGCGACCATGTGGATAACCCGTTAACCCGGCAACCCCAGCAAACCCATGGCGCCGCGGCCAATAATCACTCCAGTGTTAACCTTATATTTAAACTTTTACGTATCGGGGCGAATGCATGTTTTCTTTACCCGATTGTGTCACTACGATACGGGCGGTCCATATTGAGCCTCGGACGCGGTCAAAAATAGGACAAAAAGTCCAGAGATTCCGCGTCTTTAGTACAGGGTAGCGAAGGCATGGCGAAGAAATCCACTCCGACCAAAAACCTCGATCTCGACGTAGCCAAGGAGCTCGAGCAGGCGCTCGATCTCGACTTGAGCAGCGCCGATGACGGCGGCCTCGACATGGCCGCATCGATGGACGATCTCGAAGCACAGATTTCCAAGGCGGCCGAGGAACTGGCGCGTGAAAGCGGCAACAAGAAGCCGGCAGCGCCAAAGCCGGAACCTGCGCCGACGGCACGTGCCGCGGCCGAGCCGCCGACCCAATTGCGCCCTGTCGAAACCCGTCCGCTGCAGCCCGAAGGCTTCAAGCCGGCCAATGACGATCGCCAGAAAGACTACAAGTCGCTGCTTCACAGCCTCAACCGCCGGGCATCCAGCACCATCTACTGGATGGTCGGCCTTGTCTCGGTCGCCTGGGTCGCCGGCGCCGTAGCGCTCGCTGATCGCGTCGTCAGCCCCAGCATCTGGACCATCCGCTCGATCGACGACGGCTTCGCGCGTCCGGGCCTGCTGATGCTGCTGGTCGCCACCGTGGTGCCGATCGCACTGTTCTGGGCCTTTGCCGCAATGATCCGCCGCGCCCAGGAAATGCGCATTGCAGCCCAATCGATGACCGAAGTGGCCTTCCGCCTCGCCGAACCCGAAAACATGGCACAGGATCGCGTCATGATGGTCGGCCAGGCCGTGCGCCGCGAAGTGGCCGCCATGGGCGAAGGCATCGAGCGCACTCTGGCCCGTGCCGTCGAGCTCGAAACGCTCGTTCACACCGAAGTCAACCAGATCGAGCGCTCCTATTCTGAAAACTCCGCCCGCATCCGTTCGCTGGTCGACGGTCTCGGCAGCGAGCGCGAAGCCGTGGTGTCGCACGCCGAACGCGTCCGCGCCTCCATTGCCGGAGCGCATGAGACGCTGCGCGACGAGCTTGGCTCGGCAAGCGACATCATCCGCGACAGCATCCTCAACGCATCGACCAAGCTGTCGATGACGATCACCAATTCCGGCGACACCCTGATCGACCGCATCAACGAAGGCGGCATGGGCCTATTCGAAGCGATCGACAACCGCATGGATTCGATCAGCGACCGCCTGTCCACCTCGGGCGAGGCATTCGCCAGCCTGCTCGATACGCGCATCGCCAAACTGACCCAGAGCACCGACGAGGTTACCCGGTCGCTGACCGACATGCTCGACGACCGCACCTCGGGCATGGTCTCGCTGCTTGGCGGCGCCGCCAAGACGATCAATTCCGAGTTCGAGGCGAGCCTGCATGGCATCGAACGCACTCTGGCCGAACGCGGCCAGGCGCTCATCGGTGAGTTCCAGACGCGCGCCGAAGCACTCGACACCGGCACGGCAAAGCTCAACGCCGCGCTCGAAGCCCGCGCCCGCCAGATTAACGAGACGCTGGTCGAACGTGCCCGCGAGATCGCCACGACCTTCGTCGAGGGCCGCGATTCGCTGTCGGCGATGATCGACCAGGGCAAGACCCAGATCGGCACCGACCTCGCCGATATCATCACCTCGACCTCGACCATGCTCGAAGCCCGCGCGACCGATTTCGCCGGCCGCATGGAGGCTGCCCGTCACCAGGTGTCTCGTGCCTTCGACGGCGACATCCAGCGCCTTTCGGACGCCCGCGTCGGCATCGAGCAGGCGGTCGAAGACCACACCCGCAAGCTCTCCGACGCCCGCGACCGCATGGCAGCCGCCCTCAAGGACGACCTCAGCAAGTTCGCCGAAGGCCGCGCCAGCATCGAGGCCGCCGTCGGCTTCCAGGTGCAGAAGCTCGCCGAAGGCCGCAGCCTGATCACCCGGGCCCTCGACGACGACATGCGCAAGCTGGACCAGTCGCGCCAAGCAATCGACGAAACCCTCACCGGCCAGTTCCGCCAGCTCGCCCAGGGCCGCGAGCAGCTCGCCCAGGCGCTCGTCGAAGACTCTGAGAGACTTGTCCAAGCCCGTACGAACATTGACGAAATGGTTGCCGGTCATGTCGGCAAGCTGGCCGAAGGCCGCGGTATCCTGACGCGCGCACTGGAAGCCGACCTCAACAAGCTCTCCGACAGCCGCAGCAGCATCGACGGACTGGTCGCCGGTCAGGTCGAGAAGATCGCCGAAGGCCGCGCCATCCTGGCCAAGGCACTCGAAACCGATCTCGACGGCATCAAGGCGCTTGTCGACGGACATGCGTCGAAGATCGCGATCGACCGCGCCGAACTGTCGCGCAGCCTCGAGTCCGACATCTCGAACATCCACGGCCTGATTGAAGGCCATGCCGGCAAGCTTGCCGAAGAACGCGCCGTGCTCTCGAAGACGCTGGAATCCGACCTCGCCAAGCTGGCCGACAGCCGCGCCGGCATCGACGGTCTGGTCGCCGGCCAGGTGGAGAAGCTCGCCGAAGGCCGCGACATCCTCAAGCGTGCGCTCGAAACCGACCTCAACGCGATCCGCAGCACCATCGCTGCGCAGTCGGACAAGCTTGCCGAAGACCGCTCCTTGCTGTCTCGCTCGCTCGAGGCCGATCTCGACAGCGTCAAGGGCCTGGTCTCCAGCCATGCCGAACGTCTCGTCGCCGAACGCGGCGCACTGTCCAAGGCACTGGAAGACGATCTTGCCAAGCTGGCTGAAAGCCGCTCGGGCATCGACGGGCTGGTCGCAGGCCAGGTCGAGAAGCTCGCTGAAGGCCGCGACATCCTCAAGCGTGCGCTCGAATCGGACCTGAACACCATCCGCAGCACCGTCGCCTCCCAGTCGGAGAAGCTTGCAGAAGACCGCGCGATGCTCGCCCGTTCTCTCGAAGCCGACCTCGACGGCGTCAAGGGCCTGGTGTCGAGCCATGCCGAGCGCCTGGTCGCAGAACGTGGCACCCTGTCCAGGGCGCTCGAGGACGACCTCGCCAAGCTGGCGGAAAGCCGCTCGGGCATCGACGGACTCGTTGCCGGCCAGGTCGAGAAGCTGGCCGAAGGCCGCGACATCCTCCGCCGCGCACTGGAAGCCGACCTCTCCAAGATCGACGGCATGATGCTCGGCCAGGTCGACAAGCTGGCCGCCGGCCGCGATGCGCTGACCAAGGCGCTGGAGGCCGACCTCGCCATGCTCAACGAAAGCCGCGCCAACATCGACGGCATCGTTGCCGGCCAGGTCGACAAGCTGGCCGAAGGCCGCGACGCCCTGACCAGGGCGCTCGAAGCTGACCTCGCCCTGCTGAACGACAGCCGTACCAACATCGACGGCATGGTGGTCGGTCACGTCGGCAAGCTCGCCGAAGGCCGCGACACCTTTGCCCGCGCGCTGGATGCGGATCTCGGCAAGCTGGGCGACGCCCGCCGCGAGATCGACCTGGCGATATCAGGCCATATCGACCAGATCGCCGCCCGCCGTGTCGACATTTCCGACGCGATCGCCGGCGATATCGAAAAGATCGAAGACGCCTTCCGCCGCCAGACCGGAGTCATCGAAGAGCGTACCGGCACCATGGAGCGTGCGCTGTCGCTCGGCGTCGACAATGTCCGCGGCGTGCTCGAAAAGAGTGCCGTCTTTGTCGCCGGCGCCCTGCGCGACAAGGTCATGGAAGTCACAGCCGCTCTGCACGAGCAGGCCGGCCAGGCCTTCAGCGATGCCGACCGCGTCATCGCCGAGCGTGCCGAACAGACGTCGAGTGCCCTGCTCGCCCGGGCCGAAGACATTGCCCGTGCGTTCGAGGAGGCCGACGGTCGTCTCGCCGCCAGGGCACACGAGACTTCGAGTTCGTTGCTGGCCCGCGCCGAAGAAACCGCCGACACACTGTCGGCCAAGGCGGGCGAGATCGCCCAGACCTTCGATGCAGCCGACCGCTCGCTCATTGCCCGTGCCATCGAGACCGCGGAATCGCTGTCGGCCCGTGCCGGCGACATCCTGCGCAACTTCGACACAGCCGACGAACGGCTCGGCCTGCGCATCGGCGAATCGGCCGACGCGCTGGCAGCCCGTGCTGCCGAACTCGGCCGCATCTTCGACACTGCCGACGAGAAGCTCGCCATGCGCATTGCCGAAGGCGCAGACTCGCTCGGCGACCGTGCCGGCGAACTCAGCCGCATCTTCGACGCCGCCGACGAGCGCATTGCCGCCCGCGTCGCCGACAGTTCGGCCACGCTCGGCAGCCGTGCCGGCGAAATCGTCCGCAACTTCGAGGAAGCCGACGAACGTCTTGCGGCGCGCGCAGCGCAGACGGCCGACACCCTGTCTGGCCGTGCCACCGAAATCGGCCGCGCCTTCGAGGACGCCGACAGCCGGATCGCGGCACGCGTCGACCAGACGGCGGAATCGCTGCTTGGCCGTGCTGCCGAAATCAGCCGCGCCTTCGAGGAGGCCGACGGCAGGATCGCCGCCCGCGTCGACCTCACGTCGCAGTCGCTGCTCGGACGCGCCTCGGAAATCGGCCAGGCCTTCGATGAAGCCGGCCAGCAGCTTGCCGCCCGGGTCACCGAGAGCACCTCGGGCATTGGCGAGCATGCAGCATTGATCGCCAGCGCCTTCACCGAAACCGAACAGCGCGTTGTTGCCCGAGCCCAGCGCACGGCGGCCGACCTCGACGCCCGCGCCCGCGCCATCGAAGAAACGCTGGCCAATGTCGACGAACGTCTGGCTACCGGCGCAGAAGGCGTCGCTGCCCGCATCGGCGAGCACCTGTCGAGCGCCGAAAATCGCCTTGCCTATGGCGCGGAATCGATGGGCCAGAAGCTCAACGAGCAGGTTGCCCAGGCTGAAGCGCAACTCGTTGCCCGCGCCAATGTGATCGCAGAGACCTTCACCGCCGTCGGCCAGCATATCGGCCAGAGCACCAACGAGGCCGCCCGCACCATCGGCACCAACACGCGCGAACTCAACGCCATGCTGGCCGAACGCTCGAACGAGATCGCCAAGATCCTCGACGAGACGGCGCGCCCGCTGGTCGATCGCTTCGCCGAAAGCGGCAACGACCTGCACCGCTCCATGGAGGAGGCAACCGCCCGCGCGACCGAAAAGCTGCGCACCGAAAACGCGACCCTGGTCGACGCGCTCGCCAGCCGCACCGCCGAGACGCTGTCCGCGGTCGAGGGCGCACGCTCGACGCTTGCCGACAGCGTGGCCGATCTCATCGGCCGGATGACGACTTCGAGCTCGCAGCTCGGCGAATTGATCGAACGCGCGGCGCAGAACCTCGCCACCGTCGACGACCGCCTCACCGGCAGCACGACGAACTTCTCGGCCACCACCGAGAAGGCGGCGCAGACCTTTGCCAGCGCTGCGCGCCTGGTGGACTCGAACACCAACCGTCTCACCGACCTGTCGTCCAGCACGCTGCGCGAGGTGGCCTCCATCGCCACCAAGTTCGATGAGCACAGCCGCCTGCTGTCGAGCGCTTCCAACCTGCTTTCCTCGGCGCAGAGCAACCTCGAGCACACGCTTGAGCGCCAGTCGTCGCTGGAAGACCTTGCCGTTGGGCTGGTCAAGAAGTCGGAAGACCTCGAGCGCGTCATGCAGTCGTTCGAGCGCCTCGTCGGCCAGACACTGGAAAGCGCCGAAGGCAAAACCATGGAATCGGCCGAGAAAATCCGCGCCGCCATCTCCGATGTCGTCGAGACCGCCACCAAGCGCTTCGCCGACGCCACCGAGGACATGCGCCGCACCGCCGGCTCCATCAAGACCGAGCTCGAAAGCACCCGTGCCGAGCTCAAGAAGGGCGTGCTCGACATGCCGGAAGAGGCCAGGGAATCGACCACGGCCATCCGTCGTGCCGTGTCCGAGCAGATCAACGCGCTCAAGGAACTGTCGGCGATCGTCGCCAAGTCCGGCCGCGGCGTGGACGTTTCCGACGCCACCCTGCGCAACACGCAGCCGGCGCAGCAGCCTCGCCGTCCGGCCCCGCAGCCCGAACGTCGCGAGCCGCCGGCACCGCTGGCCGGTAACACCGGCCTGCGCGGCACTCTCGACATCGAGCGCCCGGCCGCCCAGCCGCAGCCACCGGTTCGCGAGCCTGCCAACCGCGGCCAGCAGGGTGGATGGGTGCGCGACCTGTTGACCGGTGCCTCGCGTGAGGAGCAGCCTGCCCGCCCGGCAGCCCAGCCCGAGCCGCGCGCCGTGCCTGCACAGCGTTCGCCGATGCATGTGGTGGAATCGCTCAACTCGCTGTCGGTCGACATCGCCCGTGCCATCGACCACGAGGCCTCGATCGAGCTTTGGGATCGCTATCGCCGCGGCGAGCGCGACGTATTCACCCGCCGGCTCTACACGCTGAAGGGCCAGCAGACCTTCGACGAGATCCGCCGCAAGTATCAGTCAGACGGTGAGTTCCGCACGGCCGTCGACCGCTACTGCGACGACTTCGAAAAGCTGCTCAAGGATGTCTCGCGCAGCGACCGCGACAGCATCATGACCAAGACCTATCTGACCTCGGATACCGGCAAGGTCTACACGATGCTGGCCCACGCCGCGGGCCGCCTGAAGTAAGGCAGAAGCGCTAAGACGCAAAAGGGCAGCAGGTACGCACCTGCTGCCTTTTTGCTGTCTGGGCTGAAGACTTGCAGAGATTGATGCGGGCAATGCGCCGCGCTTCCACCGATTGCGCGGCGGTTGAAGCGCAAGCGAGCGACTGCACAAGCCGTCTGACGTTGCGAAAGTCGGCGAACGGAAGCGCATCAGCCAGGCCCTTACGGCCCTGCTAACCTATTCCCTTACCACCTTTTCAGATCAGGCCTTCGGTCCACTTGACGATGTCGGCGGCCGCTTGGCCGAAGGCAGCGTCGAGGGCGGCGACATAGTCGTCGTTGCCGGCGCCGGAAACCGGTGCTGTGGCGTTGAAGACGCGCGAGGCACGGACCTGGCCGTTGCGGTCGTTCAGCAACCTGACGAACAGCTCGACCTCGGCCTGGGCAGCGCCACCGACCTTGATCTCGAAGCTGCGGACCTCGACGATGACCTGATAGTCGATCGCCAGCCCCTCGCCCGGCTTGCCTATGCCGACATAGCCGCCGGCACGCTGGAAGGTCTCGGCAAGCCTCGCCTGCAAGATGCGCGGCAGCCGGTCGGACCACTGCGCGCCCTTGAGGAACTGGATCGAGCCGGGCGATGGCTTGATGACGATGCTCTGTCCGTCGAGCGACTTGAGCGCCGAGGGTTCGGCAATCAGGATCTGGCGGCGGCTCGAACCGCTGCGGCCCGTCACCGAAGGCGCCGTCAGTTCGTAGGTGTCCAGCGGCGGCGGTGTGCTGACGAACAGCGAGGCGCAGCCGGACAGCGTCAGCGCCGCTGCAGCGAGCAGCAATGTAGATCTAGCAGACTTCACATGCTGTCCCCGGATACGACTCACTCGCACCTTGCGCGAACCACCCTCAAGCAACTTCATGGTGCGGCAGGCAAACGATGTCAACGACGCACCCGTCCGTCGAATTCACGCACGGTGCCCTCGCCTCCGGTGATGATGCGCTGCGGATTGCGCTCCAGGTCGGAGATCGCCTGCTCGATGCGGGTGATCGAGCGACGGCTGTCCTGGACAAGCGATTCGACGTCGCGCAGGCCCTGGCCCGAAAAGCGGGCGAGCCCGTCCGTGATCGTGCCGAGACGCGCATTGAGCGTATCGGCAACCTGCTTGAACGCCTTCAGCGTCGCACTTGCATCGGACATCACGCCTTCGGCCTCGCCCGAGCCCAGCAGCTTGTCGACCTTGGCAAGCACGCCGTCGACGCGGACGGAGGCCTGGTTGAGGCGCGACGCCAGTTGCTTGGCGTCCGAGACGATCTGATCGATGTCGTCGGCGCGATCGCCGAATTTGTCAGTGACCTTGGCGACATCGGCCGCTGCCTTGTTGGCGTTCTCGCTGGCCTTGCGAATGTTGTCTAGGGACTCCTTGACGCTCGCGGCATCCACCCCTTCGAGCACGCCGTCGACCTTACTCAGGGTCTGCTGTGTCTTTTGGGCGAAGTCGTTGATCGAGGCGACGGTGGTGTTGACGCCCTTGACGATGTCGTCGATCTGGTCGCTCTGGGCGCTGAGGTTCTTGGTGAAAGTGTCGACACTGGCGACAATGTTCTTCACCTTGTCGCGGTCGACCGACTTGAGCAGCCCCTCCGCCGCCTCGATGGTGCCGTCAAGCTTGCCAGAAACGGTGGAAAGCTGTTCCGAGAGCGCGCTCACGCTGGCCAGGAACTTGTCGACGCCGTCGGCATTCCTAGCCAGAGACTCCGAAAACTTCTGGGCATTGCCGACGGTTGCGGTAAGCGGGCCGCGGACGTCGTTGGTGAAGCCTTCGAGATTGTTCAGCACGGTGTCGGCGCGCTTGAAAATGTCCTGCGCCGTTTGCAGCAGGTTGGTGACAGCGGACGGATTGGCGACGATCTCGGCAACAGTGCCATCAGCTTCGGCCTTGTCGAGCAGGTTGGGTTCCTTGATGTTGGCGCCCTTGAGCTCGATGTTGGCCTGCCCGGTCAGGCCTGCAAGGCCGATATCCGCCTGCGTCGACTGCGTGATCGGCGTCAGCCTGTCGATCTCCGCGTCGGCAATCGCCACCTGGGGATTGCTGACGTCGAGATAGACGCGGCGGACGTCGCCGACCTTGACGCCGTTGAACAGCACGAAGCTGCCCCTGGCGAGACCCGAGGCCGAGCCGGGTATGCGCACGCGCAGCGTTGCGGTCTCGCCACGCTCGCCGATCGCAGCCGTCCAATAGACGAAAGCAAAAGCGGCCAGGATCGCAAACAGCGTGAAGATACCGACGATGACGTAGTTGGCCCTGGTCTCCATCACATCATTCCATTCTATGCCCTTGCGGCAAGATCAAGTTGCCGCGCGCGTTTTCCGCGGAAATACGACCGTACCCATGGTTCTTCGCTCTTCAGCATGTCCGCGATCGTGCCTTCGACCAGCACCTTCTTGTTGCCGAGCACGGCGACCCGGTCGCAAACCGAAAACAGGCTGTCGAGATCGTGCGTCACCATGTAGACGGTCAGGCCCATCGTATCGCGCATCTTGGCGACCAGCTCGTCGAACTCGGCGGCACCGATGGGATCGAGACCGGATGTCGGCTCGTCGAGAAAGACGATATCGGGGTCCAGTGCCAGTGCCCGCGCCAGTGCGGCGCGTTTGATCATGCCACCGGAAAGCTCGGACGGATATTTGCTCGCGGCATCCGGCGGCAGGCCGACCAGTTCGACCTTCAGCATGGCAAGCTCATTCATCAGCTTTCGCGGCAGGTCGAGATATTCGCGCATCGGCACCTGGACGTTCTCAAGCACCGTCAGCGCCGAAAACAGCGCGCCGTGCTGGAACAACACGCCGAGCCGCATATCGATCCTGAGCCGTTCTTCCTCGCTCGCGGTCTCGAGATCGACGCCGAACAGATTGATCGTGCCGGAGCGCTTGCGGATCAGGCCGAGGATGGTGCGCAACAGCACCGATTTGCCCGAACCGGACGCACCGACGAAGCCGAGGATTTCGCCGCGTTTGATGTCCAGGTCGAGCTTGTCGAGGATCACCTTTTCTTCGAAGGCAACCGTCAGGTCCCGCACCGACAGCAAGATCTCGCCCCGGCCATTCAGGCTCTGGCCTTCCGATTGAATGGTCTTTGTCCGGCTGGCCATGTCAGAAATTGATCGCTGCATAGAACATGGCGAACAGGCCATCGAGGATGATGACGACGAAGATGGCCTTGACCACCGACGCGGTGACGTGGCGCCCGAGCGATTCCGCACTGCCGCCGACTTTCATGCCTTCGACGGAAGCGATGGTGCCGATGATGATGGCCATGAACGGCGCCTTGATCAGGCCGGCAAAAATAGTGCTGAGGTCGATCGCCACCCGCAGGCGGTCGATGAAGGCTGCCGGCGGAATGTCTGAGTAGAACCATGCGGTGGCCATGCCGCCGCCAAGGGCTGCGAAATTGGCGAGGATCGACAAGCACGGCAGCGCAATCACCAGCGCCACCAGTCGTGGAAACACCAGCACGCCGATTGGGTTGAGGCCGATGACGGTCAGCGCATCGACCTCCTCGCGCATCTTCATCGAGCCGATTTCCGCAGTGATCGCGCTGCCCGAGCGGCCGGCGATCATGATCGCCGTCATCAGCACGCCGAGTTCGCGCAGCACCAGCACGCCGATCAGGTCGACGACGAAGATATCGGCGCCGAAATAGCTGAGCTGGAACGCGCCCTGCTGGGCGACGATGGCGCCGACGATGCCCGACATCAGCAGCACGACCGGGATCGCGCCGACGCCCATGCGGTCGATCTGGCTGAAGATGGCCGCAGGGTTGACGGCATGACCGCGCCCGAGCTTCATCTGGGCGCCGCGGATGGTCGCGCCCAGGATGTTCATCGAGGACAGGAAATCGTCGCGCATCTCGTAGACACGCCGGCCCATCGCCTCGAGCATGCGGATAAGAATGTTGGGCTGGACCTCAGCAGCCGAATCGCCGTCGCGCCGCACGGCCTCGCCAACGGCATCGAGCAGGACGTTGGCCGCTTCGCTGCGGCCTTCCATCTTGACCTCGACACCTCTTTTCTCGTTGGCGAAAACCAGCCTGTCGATGACCCAGGCGCCGGCGGTGTCCATCTTTTCGATGCCGGACAGATCAAGCGCCAATGCTACAAATCCCTTGCGGGCTTCGAGCGTGCGCATTTCGGCGTCGACAAGGGCTACGGTGCGGGTGGTCCAGATGCCGGTGAAGACGCAAGCGAGCACGCCTTCGCGCTCCGCCACAGCAACCTGCGGTCGGTGATCTCGGCCGTCGGCTGCCCCGCCGCTTGCTTCCCGTTTGCCGATGGTCAACATGGCACCCTACTTAACGTGTCGGCTGCTGCCTGTCGATTTTCGTAACCCTGACAAGCAGTTGAACGGAGCAGATTTTCATGGTGCGTGTCCTTTCGGTCGAAGATGAGCGCTTCCCCATCGCCGGAACGTTCACGATCTCGCGTGGTTCCAAGACCGAAGCCGAGGTCATCACCTGCACAATCGCCGAATCAGGCTTCATCGGCCGGGGCGAATGCGTGCCCTACAAGCGCTATGGCGAGACCATGGCAAGCGTCCGCGAGGCAATCGAGCAGGCACGGCGGGCGGTCGAGGAAGGCGCCTCTCGCACCGATCTGCTCGGCCTGATGCAGGCAGGTGCCGCCCGCAACGCCATCGACTGTGCCCTATGGGACCTCGAGGCAAAGACGAGCGGCATCGGTGTTGCCTCAAGGCTCGGCCTGGCCTCGCCCCGCGCGCTTGAGACGGCGTACACGCTTTCCCTCGGCGAGCCGGAGGCAATGGCAGCGCAGGCACGAGCCAACGCCATGCGCCCGTTGCTCAAGGTCAAGATCGGCGGCGACGGCGACATTGCCCGCATCCGCGCGGTGACCGAAGCCGCACCTCAAAGCCGCATCATCCTCGACGCCAACGAAGGCTGGACGGACGCCAACATCGCCGAAAACCTGGCTGCAGCCGCGGAATTGGGCATCGCGCTGATCGAACAGCCGCTGCCCGCCGGTGCTGACCAGATCCTGGCCCGAATTGCACATCCGGTGCCGATTTGCGCCGATGAAAGCGTCCATGGCGCCGGAGATCTCGACAGGCTCAAGGGCCTCTATGATGCCGTCAACATTAAGCTCGACAAATCGGGCGGCCTGACGGCGGCGCTCGAACTGCGCGACCGCGCCCATGCGCTCGGTTTCCAGGTGATGGTCGGCTGCATGGTCGGCACCTCGCTCGCCATGGCGCCAGCCGTGCTGCTCGCCCAGGATGCCGATTTCGTGGACCTCGATGGCCCGCTGCTCCTGGCACGCGACCGCTCGCCGGGGCTTATCTACGAGGGCTCAATGGTGTCTCCGCCCCGGTCCGCGCTCTGGGGCTGAGCGCGAAGCCAGCACCACAAGAACGATGGCGCAAGCGGCTACGCCGGCCATGAAAAAGAAGCCGTTGACGCCAAAGCGCTCGTAGAGCGGACCGGAAAGCAGCGTCACGATCGCCATCGACATGCCGTTGGTGAAGTAGGCCACGCCTTGTGCTGCACCAGTGCGCTCTTCGGGAACCGTTTCGGCAATCAGCTTCTGCACGCCGATCAGCACCAGGGCGGTCGATACGGCGTGCAAGGTCTGGACTGCAAAGAAGCCCGGCACGCCAAGCCCGAGCGGCCAGATCAGGGGATACGCAACCCAGCGGACGATCGCGCCGGCGCCGGCAAGTACGAGCACCAGCGCAGTCGATCTGGAACCGAACAGCCGGGTGAAGAACATGAACATGACGATCTCTGCCGCCACCCCCCAGCTCCACAGCAACCCGACGATGGTTTCGTTGATACCGAGGGACTTCCAGTAGATCGACACGAAACCGTAGAGAAAGCCGTGACTGCCGATGATGACGCCGGTGCCGCCGGCCATCAGCAGGAAATAGCGGTTTAAGAGCTTCGGCGCCTGCTGCATGTCGGTTGCCGACAGCGGGGAAGCCCGCCTCGGCCTGCCCAGGCGCGGCGTGATGAACGACATCAGGAAGCAGCCAAGCAATCCGATCGAAATGATTGCCGGCACCGCATCGGCGCCTGTCCATGACAGGATGAACCCTGCCCCCAGGCTGCCGGCGAGAAAGGCGATCGAGCCCCAGATACGCATCGCCGCATAATCGGAGCCGTAGCGGCGAACGCCAGATAGCGCCAGCGAATCGGCAATCGGCGAATGCGGCGTCCAGACCACAGCAAGCGCCAGCGAGACGGCCAGGACGATGAGATAGGCCGGCTCGAGGAAATAGCCGAGCGAAAGCAACAGCGCTGAAGCGGCAAGGAAGATGAAGACGTTGGCGCGGTCCTTGGCCCGGTCGGCCATCGCCGCGATCAACGGGGTGGTGATGACGCGCAGGAACATCGGCGCCGAAAGGATGATGGCGATCTGTTCGGGATCGAACCCCTTGGCTTCGAGCCAGAGCGGGAAATACGGCAGGTGCACGCCCATCGGCACGAACAGGGCCGCGAAAAGCAGCGATATGCGCAGCTCGAAGCGCTGCGGCTTGACCTGCTGTTCTGGCGTGAGAGGCGGAAGTGTCATGGCAGGTATTCGGTCCGGGTGCAGACCCGAACCTAGCAAGCCTCACCGATTTGCCTGATCCAATACCATGGCTATCCGGGAGGCGAAAGCGGCCCGGTTCGCCATGCCGCCCTGGGGTTGGGCCACGCCGATTGGTCCTTGTCGGCCCAGCCGCGTTGTCGTTCGGGCATCCGCAGGGCGATCATGGACGCCGAGACGCCACGCCCGCTCGTGGACCGGTTGCGTTGGCTCGACCATGGGCGCATGGCCTGGCCCTTCCCGCCGGTTGCGGGAAGCATGTCTTGAATGACACATGTGTGTTGTTCCGTTCAGGCAGCCTTGTCGACGCGCTGGTCGACGACCATCGGCACGAAGGGCTCGTTCACCAACTGCCCTGCCAGCACATGCGGCCAGCGCAGGATGACGAAGGTGCCGTCGAAATTCTCGGCAACGGCCGTGCAGTTTTCCACCCAGTCGCCAGTGTTGATGTACTGGATGCCGTCGAAATTCTCGATTGCCGGGTGGTGAATGTGGCCGCAGATGACGCCATCGACCTCGGAACGCCTGGCCTCTTCGGTCAGCACGTCCTGGAAGGCGCCGATGAAGTTCACCGCCTTCTTGACCTTGACCTTGGCCCAGGACGAGAACGACCAGTAGGGCATGCCGAAAGTGCGGCGGAAGCGCGCCACGAGCCGGTTCGTCGCCATGGCCGCGTCGTAGGCGAAGTCGCCGAGATAGGCGAGCCAGCGCGCATTCTGCACCACGGCATCGAACTGGTCGCCATGGATCACCAGGAAGCGCTTGCCATCGGCGGCTTCATGGATGGCGCGGTCGGCGACGACGATGCCGCCGAAATGCACGCCCTGGAACATGCGGGCGAACTCGTCATGGTTGCCGGCGATGTAGGTGATAGCAGTGCCCTTGCGTGCCTGGCGCAGCAGTTTCTGCACCACATCGTTGTGGGTCTGCGGCCAATGCCAGGAGCGGCGCAGGCGCCAGCCATCGACGATGTCGCCGACCAGGAAGATGGACTCCGCTTCGTGATGTCGCAGGAAGTCGATCAGATAGTCGGCCTTCGCACCCTTCGAGCCCAGATGGACATCGGAGATGAAGAGCGTTCGGAAACTGCGTGTGCTGGTGCCTGACATGGCATTTCACCCGTTGCTGTCGCGCTGGCTATGCCCAGATTCATGCAACAGACGTATGACGGTTGCAGTCGCATGCCGGCAGTCCTAGGGTGGCGCATCACCTACAGGAGACGGACTCATGGATCTCGGCATACGGGGCAAGAAGGCTATCGTCTGCGCGTCAAGCCGCGGACTCGGCAAGGGATGCGCCATCGCATTGGCCGAAGCCGGATGCGAACTCTTCCTCAACGGCCGCGATGCAGGCGCGCTCAGCCGCACCGCGACGGAAATCCGCCAGCGCTTCGGCGTGACCGTCACCGAAATCGCCGGCGACGTGTCCGATCCCGAGGTGCAGAAGGCGCTGCTCGCCGCCTGCCCGTCTCCCGACATCCTGGTCAACAACAATGGCGGCCCGCCCTATCGCGATTTTCGCGAACTCGACCGCGCAAAGATCCTCGAAGGCGTGACCAACAACATGGTCACGCCGATCGAACTGATCAAAGCGGTGATCGACGGCATGGCCGAACGCGGTTTTGGCCGGATCGTCAACATCACCTCGCTGTCGGTCTACACGCCGATTCCCGGCCTCGACCTTTCCTCGGGCGCACGCGCCGGCCTCACGGCATTCCTGGCAGGCGTGGCGCGCACCGTGGCGAACCGCAACGTCACCATCAACAACATGTTGCCGGGCAAGCTCGACACCGACCGCCTGCGCGGTCCGCACGAACCGGGCAGCGTCGAGGATCCTGTTCAGGGGGCTGCACGCCGCGCCCGGCTGAGCGCCGAAGTGCCGGCCGGCAGGCTTGGCACGCCAGAAGAATTCGGCCAGATTTGCGCCTTCCTGTGCTCGGTTCACGCCGGATACATGACTGGCCAGAACATTCCCGTCGACGGCGGACTGTATGTCAGCTCGTTCTGACCCTCGGAGAGGCTGACTCAGCATCTCAACATCTGGCGCCAAGCCGCTGGAATGATTTCCGTTCCAGCGCTTGAAAGTGCTTCAATGCCGTTTTGGCATTGACACCTCGAAATATGCAGCCGTCGTGCTAAGAACGGCCTTTGATGCGGATTCTAAAGGAGTTAGAGATGGCCGGGGACAACAAGAAGAAGGAAGCGCTCTCCGATCTCGATCAGGCCGCGCTCTTTTTCCACAAGCACCCCGTCCCGGGAAAGCTCGAAATCCAGGCGACCAAGCCGCTCGGCAACCAGCGCGATCTGGCGCTTGCCTACTCCCCTGGCGTCGCAGCCCCATGCCTTGCCATCAGGGACGACCCTGAGACCGCCGCCGACTACACCGGCCGCGCCAATCTGGTGGCCGTCATCTCCAACGGCACGGCGGTCCTCGGCCTTGGCAATATCGGCCCGCTGGCGTCGAAGCCGGTGATGGAGGGCAAGGCCGTCCTGTTCAAGAAATTTGCCGGCATCGACGTCTTCGACATCGAGATCGACGCTCCCGAGATCGACCAGATGGTCAACACCATCTCGGCGCTCGAGCCGACCTTCGGCGGCATCAACCTCGAAGACATCAAGGCACCCGAATGCTTCGACGTCGAGGAACGCCTGAAGGCGAAGATGCGCATTCCGGTCTTCCACGACGACCAGCACGGCACGGCGATCATCGTCGCAGCGGCGGTGCTCAACGGCCTGGAACTTGCCGGCAAGAAGATCGAGGACGTCAAGATCGTCACGTCAGGCGCGGGCGCAGCCGCCCTCGCCTGTCTCAACCTGCTGGTGTCGCTCGGCGCCCTGGTCGAGAACATCTGGGTCACCGACCGCTTCGGCGTCGCCCACAAGGGCCGCACCGAGGAAATGGATCGCTGGAAGGACCCCTATGTCAAGGACACCAATGCCCGTGTGCTGGCCGACGTCATCGGCGGCGCCGACGTGTTCCTCGGCCTGTCCGCCGCCGGCGTGCTGAAGCCGGAATTGCTCAGCCAGATGGCCGAAAAACCGTTGATCCTGGCGCTGGCCAACCCCAAGCCCGAGATCATGCCTGAGGAGGCGCGGGCCGCACGGCCGGACGCCATGATCTGCACCGGCCGTTCGGACTTCCCGAACCAGGTCAACAACGTGCTGTGCTTCCCCTACATCTTCCGCGGCGCGCTCGACTGCGGCGCAAGCGCGATCAACGAAGAGATGAAGATGGCGGCGGTGCGCGCGATCGCCGCCCTTGCACGCGAGGAGCCGTCGGATGTCGCCGCGCGCGCCTATTCCGGCGAGACGCCGACCTTCGGCCCCGACTTCCTGATCCCCTCGCCCTTCGATCCACGGCTGATCTTGCGCATTGCGCCTGCCGTCGCCAAGGCCGCCTGCGACACCGGCGTGGCCACCCGCCCGATCACCGATTTCACCGCCTATGTCGAAAAACTCAGCCGCTTCGTCTTCCGCTCCGGGCTGGTGATGAAGCCGATCTTCTCCAACGCCAAGCAGGCAACGGCCAATCGGGTGATCTATGCCGACGGCGAGGACGAGCGCGTGCTGCGCGCCGCCCAGGTGGTGCTGGAGGAAAGCCTTGCCAAGCCGATCCTGATCGGCCGTCCGCATGTCATCGAGGTCCGCCTCAAGCGCTATGGCCTTCGCATTCGTCCCGGCATCGACTTCGAGGTCATCAATCCCGAGGACGATCCGCGCTATCGCCACTATGTCGACCACCTGATCGATCTCGGCGGCCGCCAGGGCATCACGCCGGAGGCAGCACGCACCATGGTACGCACCAACAATACGGTCATTGCATCCATTGCGCTGAAGCGTGGCGATGCCGACGCCATGATCTGCGGGCTGGAAGGCCGTTTCGAACGTCACCTGCGCAACGTCACGCTGATCGTCGGCGCCCGGGACGGCGTCAAGGATCGCGACCTGTCGGCGCTTTCCATGCTGATCTCGCAGCGCGGCGTCCTGTTCTTCACCGACACCTATGTGACGGTCGACCCAAGCGCCGAAGAGATCGCCGAGATGACGATGCTTGCGGCCGACGAGATCCGCCGCTTCGGCATCGAGCCGAAGGCGGCACTGCTTTCGCATTCGAATTTCGGCTCACGCGATTCGCAAAGTGCGCAGAAGATGCGGCAGGCAGCCGCGATCCTGAAGCGCATCGCACCGGAACTCGCCAGCGACGGCGAAATGCACGGCGATTCCGCGCTGTCGGAAGTGCTGCGCCAGCGCGTCTACCCGCACTCGACGCTCAAGGGCGAAGCCAACCTTCTGGTCTTCCCCAATCTCGACGCCGCCAACATCGCGCTGACCACGGTCAAGACGATGCTGGACGCACTGCATGTCGGCCCGATCCTGCTCGGCACCGCCCAGCCGGCCCACATTTTGACGCCGTCCGTCACCTCGCGCGGCATCGTCAACATGACGGCATTGGCGGTGGTCGAGGCCTCGCAGCGGGCGCATGCCGCCAGCTGAAGGTTCGCCGTTTCCAAACAAACGGTTAACCTCGCCGGCGCTAGGTTGAGTCGATCCTTCCAGGGAGCGGCATGTTCGGGCGCGGCACGACGACAAGGGCGATGAGGTGGCCGGCGAATGCGCTGGCTGCCGCCTTGTCGATGATCGTTGCCTCAGCCGCCTTGGCCGCTTCGCCGCAATGTCTTCAGCTCGAGGTGGAACTGGCCCGCCTGCCCGACCAGCCCGGCGGCAGCTTCGTCCAGTCGGACGAATTCGCCGTCGCCGCAAACACCCAGCGCGACCAGATCGATCTGGCCCGTATCAGAGCAGCCGACCTCGGCTGCGGACGGGCCATTGCAGCCGACATGGTTGCCGCTTGCGCCGACCTCAATGCCCGGATCGCCAGGATGGAAGACAATCTCGGCAAGCTGGAAAGCAGGCCGGCGATGCGCCCCAACCGGAATGCCCGCGCCGAGCGGATCCGCATCCTCGACGCACTCGAACGGGCTGGTTGCTACGACCAGCCCGGCGAAGAGGAAGACTCGACCCTCAGCGCCGAACCAGGCGAGGACGAGGCCGGGGTCACGATCATTCGCGGCGGCAGCTCCGAAAGCCTTGATGCCGACGAGCGCTACCCGCAGCGCATCGTGATCGGCCGCAACCAGCAACAAGGAACGGGTGAATACCGTACGCTCTGCGTGCGGACCTGCGACGGCTACTTCTTCCCGATGTCGAATGCTGCCGAATTGTCGGATTTCCAGCGCGACGAGAAGAACTGCGAAGCGAGCTGCCCGGGCACCGACATCGAGCTGTTCTATCACCTCAATACCGGCCAGCCTGGGCAAAGCATGGTTTCCGCACGCTCCGGCCAGCCTTACGACAATCTGGAGACCGCCTATCGCTACAAGCGGGTGGATTTGCCACGCGTGCCGGCGTGCGGCTGCAATGTCAGCCTGAACAGCAACTTTTCCGTCGTCGCCGGCGAAGGACGCGCCGTGCCCAAGGCCGCCAAACCCGCCCAAGAAGACGAGGCGCCGCTCCCGGTCACGCCCAGAGCGGCGCCTGACCCGGACCGAAAGGTCAGGGCCGTCGGGCCAGCGTTCCTTCCCGCCCCACCAGCGGCAACAGATCTGCGAGTTCCGGGCCCGACTCCAGCCCGGTAAGGGCAAGCCGCAGTGGCATGAAGAGCGCCTTGCCCTTGCGGCCGGTCGCCTTCTTCACCTTGGCCGTCCAGTCCTTCCAGACATTGCCGTCCCATGGCTCTTCCGGCAGCAGGTCGAATGCCTGTCCGACGAACTCGCGATCCTCGTCGGCGATCTCAGCCGCCGGCTGCGGCCCCTCGCGCAGGATCTTCCACCAGGAGAGAGCATCAGACAGCCGGTCGAGATTGCCGCGCACGGCCATCCAGAACGCTTCGGCATGTTGGCCGCTGACGCCGAGCACCATCAGGCGGTCACGCACCTCGTCGAACGACATGTGGTGCAGGAGCGACCGGTTGAGCACGACCAGCTCATCGGGATCGAACTTGGAAGCCGACTTGGAGGTCGCGGCCGGATCGAATTTCTCGGCGAGTTCGGCAAGACTCGGCACCGCCGTGACATTCTCCGACGTGCCGACAAGCACGGCGAGCGAGGCAACCGACATCGGCTCGATGCCGCTGTCGCGCAAGCTTTCGATCGACAGCGCACCGGTGCGCTTGGACAGCCCCTCGCCCGACGCCGTGGTCAGCAGGTTGTGGTGGCCGAATGCCGGCGGCTCGGCGCCCAGCGCGCGGAAGATCGCAATCTGAACGCCGGTGTTGGTGACGTGATCGTCACCACGAATGACGTGGGTGATCTCCATTTCGATGTCGTCGACCACCGACGGCAGCGTGTAGAGATAAGTGCCGTCCTCGCGCACCAAGACCGGATCGGAGAGGGACGCCAGGTCGACGGTCTCCTCTCCGCGCACGATATCGTTCCAGTGGATTTCGGTGCGCTCGGTCTCGAACGGGTCGGAGGCGAAGTTGGGCAGCAGGAAGCGCCAGTGCGGCTTGCGCCCGTCATGCTCATAGGATGCGCGTTCGGCATCGGTAAGTTTCAGCGCCTCGCGCCCGTAGACTGGCGGCAAACCGCGCGTGCGCCGTACCTTGCGGCGCAGATCGAGCTCTTCCGTCGTTTCGTAGCAGGGATAGAGCACGCCGGCCGCCTTGAGCCTGTCGACAGCCGCATCATAGCTGGCGAAACGGCGCGACTGGTATTCGGTCTGGTCGGGAAAGATGCCGAGCCAGTGCAAATCGTAGAGGATCGAATCTGCGAATTCTTGGCGCGAGCGCTCGACATCGGTATCGTCGAAGCGCTGGACGAAACGCCCCTTGTGCTTGAGCGCGAACAGCCAATTGAACAGGGCCGTGCGCGCATTGCCGATGTGGATGCGTCCGGTGGGCGAAGGTGCGAAGCGAACTGTAACTGTCATGATCGGGGCGTAGCGGAAGGCTTTTGCGTTGACAAGACGGCGCCCCCGCACCTCTGTTTCAGAGATAATGCAAGATTGCCCCGAATGGAAGCTGACCAATGGGGCTACATCTGTTTGCCAACGAAGTAAGGGCCGCGATCATCTCGCGGCCCTTACAAGATCAGACCAGGCCTTTCGTCAGCTCCAGCGCCTGGCGTTCGAACAGCCGGCGGTAGATGCCGCCGTCGAGGCGAACCAGTGCCTCGTGCCTGCCCTCCTCGACGATCTCGCCCCGATCGAAGACGAGCAGCCGGTCAAGCGCCCGCACCGTCGACAGCCGATGCGCGATGACCAGCGTCGTGCGTCCGACCATCAACCGCTCCATCGCCTCCTGGATCAGCACCTCCGACTCCGAATCGAGGCTGGACGTCGCCTCATCGAGAATCAGGACCGGTGCATCCGCCAGGAATGCCCGTGCGATTGCCACACGCTGGCGTTCGCCGCCCGACAGCTTGACGCCGCGTTCGCCGACCAGCGTGCCATAGCCCTTGGGCAGGCGCTGGATGAAATCATGCGCGCTGGCGAGTTTCGCCGCGTGTTCGATCTCGGCCTGCGTCGCGCCGGGCCGGGCGTAGGCGATGTTCTCGGCCAGCGACCGGTGGAACAGGATCGGCTCCTGCTGGACGATCGCCAGTTGCGACCGCAGCGAGGACTGCGTCGTATTGGCGATATCCTGCCCGTCGATCACGATCCGGCCGCTGCCGACGTCGTACAGCCGTTGGATCAGCTTGACGAACGTCGTCTTGCCCGAACCTGAGTGACCGACAAGGCCGACACGTTCGCCCGGCTTGATCGACACCGAGAAGTCCCGGTAGAGCGGCAGCGCGTGGGTGCCGTAGTGGAACGTCACGTTCTCGAACTCGATGCCGCCGTCGCGGATCTGGATCGGCCTGGCGCCGGGCCGGTCGGCGACGCCGAGCGGCTGACCCTGGATGTCGACCAGTTCCTCCATGTCGTTGACCGAGCGCTGCAGGTTGCGGATGTGCATGCCGACGTCGCGCAGATAGCCCTGCAGCAGGAAGAACGAGGTCAGCACGAAGGCGATGTCGCCAGCACTGGCCTGCCCGCCGGCCCACAGCATCAACGCAAAGCCGATGATCGCGGCGCGCAGCAGAACCAGGGTGACGTTCTGCGACGTGCCGTTGATCGTGCCGCGCATCCAGGTCCTCGCCGTGCGGTGGCGCCACTTGGCGATCACCTTGGCGAGCCGGCCTTCCTCGCGCTCTTCTGCGCCGAACGCCTTGACCACCGAGTTGCAGCTGACGGCATCGGCGAGCGAGCCGCCAAGCCGCGTGTCCCAGCTGTTGGCAAGGCTTGCGGCAGGAGCGACGAAGCCGAGCGACATCACTACCGTCTGCGCGATGAAGATCAGCGAGCCTGCGGCGATGATCAGGCCCATCATCGGCCAGTGCCAACCCAGCAGGATGGTCGATCCCAGTAGCATCACGATGGACGGCAGCAGTGCCACCAGCAGCGTGTCGTTGAGCAGGTCGAGCGCCCACATGCCGCGCGTCACCTTGCGCACCGTTGAGCCGGCGAAGCTGTTGGCATGCCAGTCAGTCGAAAAGCGCTGGACGCGGTGGAATGCGTCGTGAGCGATGTCCGACATCATCTTGAGCGTCAGCTCGATGATGCCGGCAAACGCGATGTGGCGGAATACCAGCGAACCCGAGGCCAGCGCCAGCAGCGTGAAGAACGCCGCCAAGGCCGCATCCCACGCCACCGCGTCGGTCGCGGCACCGCTGGCAACGGCGTCGATCAGCCGACCCGAATAGAGCGGCGTCAGCACGTCGGCCATCGTCGAAACGAGCACGGCAGCCGAGATGAGGACAAGCCGCACCGGTTGGTGCTTCCAGTGCCTGAAAGTGAATCCCAGAACGCTGCGGAAGGCGCCGCCGCGCAGGTCGATACGAAAACGAGCCATGATGTCATCGAGGCGCCGAAAACCGACGCCATCCCAATAGAATGAAGTGCAAAAGGCGCGACGAATAATTCTTATGGAATCAGGAAGTCGCGGTACGGCGGCGTCGGGAACAAAAGACGCCGAGGGCGGTTCGCGAGGTCAACGACCTCGGTTCGAACCTCGGGAGGACATGTCATGTTCTGGCATTCAGACCTCCCTGTTAGTGGCCGCGAAGGAGTTGCTTATAGCCGAGCATCGTTGCTTCGCCAAGTCCCGGTCTGGACCGAAGCCTGTTGTGCCAGAACAGGGGCTGAAATCGGTCCCCACTTGCGCAACAGATAAGTGTATGCTTATCTCAAATCCATGAACGAATCTGACCTATTCCGCGCCCTGTCCGATCCCACCCGCCGTGCCGTTCTCGATCGGCTGACCGCGGGAGAGAAAAACGCTACGGAGTTGCGCGAAGGGCTGGAGATTTCGCAGCCGGCGATTTCGCAGCACATCGCCGTGCTGCGCGGCGCCGGGCTGATCAAGGAAGCGCGTGCCGGCAGGCATGTGAACTACAGCGTCAACCCCGACGGTCTGCGGCCGCTCTTCGACTGGCTCACCCGCTATCGCGGCTTCTGGCCGGATCGCGTCGAGAGGCTGAAGACGCTGCTCAAGGAGATGGACCAATGACGGACACCCAGAGGCAGGAATCGAACGAGGACACCATCGTCGTCGAATGCGAGTTGGAAGCCACGCCGGAAAAGGTCTGGCGCGCGCTGACGGTGCCGGAATTCGTCGCAACCTGGCTCGACGTGCCGGCGGCGAACAAGGTCACCGCGGACACGACCGGCCCCGCCTATCGCATCATCGAGGCCCTGCCCTTCTCGCGCGTACGCTACGCCTGGAACGATGCCACGGTGAGCGAGCCCGAAACCTACGTCACCTTCGATCTCGAAGCACAACCGGACGGCGGCACACGGTTCCGGCTCACCCATAGCGTCGACCCCGTGAGAACCATCGCTGCGCCGGCGAATTCAAACAGCCCGCCCCTGATGCGCGCAGTCGCCTAAGTTCAAAAAACTCCATCGATGAAAGGAATCTCGCGCATGCGCGACACGATGCAACTCATCCCCATGGTCGTCGAACAGTCGCCCCGCGGCGAGCGCTCCTTCGACATCTTTTCCCGACTGCTGCGCGAACGGATCGTTTTCCTCAACGGCGAGGTCGACGACAATTCGGCGTCGCTCATCTGCGCGCAGCTGCTGTTTCTCGAATCGGAAAACCCGAACCGCGAAATCTCGTTCTACATCAACTCGCCCGGCGGCGTGGTGACCAGCGGCTTTGCCATCTACGACACGATGCAGTTCATCCGCTGCCCTGTTTCAACGCTCTGCATGGGCACGGCCGGCTCGATGGGCTCGTTCCTGCTGATGGCCGGCGCACCCGGCCGGCGCATCGCGCTTCCCAATGCAAGCGTGATCCTGCACCAGCCCTCCGGCGGCTTCCGCGGCCAGGCCTCCGACATCGAACGCCATGCCGAGGACATTCTCAAGCTCAAGCGACGCATGACCAGGCTCTACGCAGAACATTGCGGACGCACGGAGGAGGAAGTGACACGCGTGCTCGACCGCGACTTTTTCTTCACGGCGGAGGAAGCCAGGGATTGGGGCATCGTCGACCACGTCTATGACCGCCGCGAAATCGTGGAAGGCATTTCCGGGAAGTAGCTGGTTACACTGAGGCCGCAGCAGGCGCAGCCTGGACATGGCTCCGCGCGCGAACTCGGCGCGAAGCCAGCAACAGGACGAATGAAACGGCGAAGCAGTAAAAACCCATCGCCAAGATCTGGCCGGGATAGCTCACGCCGCCGTCGATCAGGAATCCGGTCAAACCCGGTCCGATTGCAGAGGCGAGCACCCCGGCGGCCACGATCAGTGCCCTGATCGAACCGAGGTGCTTCAGGCCGTAGACCTCGGGCCACACGGCGCCGAACAGCGTCGTCGACAAGCCGTTCGAAACGCCGAGCAGCGCCATGAAGCCGAAGGCACTCCACTGCGCTTCGACGAGGCCCAGAAACAGGCAGGCGAACCCCAGCGGCAGCAACACGAAAGGCAGCAGCGACACGCCGGAAAAGCGGTCGATGAGTTGGCCGACCACCAGCGTGAATGCGGTATTGACCACCGCCGTCACCAGATAGGACGAAGCGAAGACCTCGAGCGACCAGCCCCGCAGCTCCACCAGATAGACCTGGTGGAAGAACAGGGTCGTCACGATCAGGCCCGGCGCCATGACGCCAAGCAGCAACACGTAGAAGATCGGATCGCGGACGACCTCGGCGCGCGTCCAGTCGCGCGCATCGACCCGGCGCGCCACGGGGTCCGATGAGCGCGGCTTGCGGTCCGTGGCAACCAGAAAGGCAACTGCCGGCACGGCGACAAGCGCCAGCACCGCTGCCGAAAGCAGCCAGCCGTTGCGCCAGCCAACCGCAGCGGAGATCAGCACAAAACCCATCGGCAGGAAGGCGTCGCCGGCGTTATGGCCGAGAATGACGGTCGAAAGCGCTCGTCCCCTTTGCGCCGAAAACCAGCGCGCGGTCGCGGTGTAGGCGGCATGCACCATCATGCCCTGGCCAAACAGGCGCAGCAGGTAGATGGCCACGAACAATATCACGAGGTGCTGCGACAGCGCCATCGACGCGCTCGCGAGCGCCAGCATCGGCACGATGAACAGCGCCACGTTGCGCACGCTGTGGCGGTCGACGATCTGGCCGAGATACGGCAGGCTCAAGGCGCTGGCCAGTGTTGCGAACATGTAGAGCGTGCCGAATTCGCCATGCGAAAGCCCGTAGTCGCGGCGGATGTCGCCGGCCGACAGCGCGACGAACGATGTCATGCCGAAAGTCGAAAAGAAGGTGAGCAAAAAACCGCCGGCCAGCCAGCGCGGGTTGTCTCGGACGAAGGCTATGTAAGTCACGTGCTCAGTCTATTCGTGAGTGGCCGGCTGCCGCGCCAGGCGCATATACATGCCGTCGTTCGAAACCTCGAAGCCGAATTTTTCGTAGAGGCTGTGCGCGTCTGAAGTTCGCAGCGAAAAGCCAGTCACACTGGCAAGTTCGGGATGATCGAGAAGAGCCTGGATCAGCTTCTTGCCGATGCCAAGCCCCCGCCGGTCGGGCCAGACGATGACGTCGGCGACATAGGCGAAGCAGGCATAGTCGGTGACGACGCGCGCGAACCCCACCTGCTCGCCATCGACATAGGCGCCCAGGCAGAGCGAGTTGGCAAAGGCCCGGCGATGAATCCCGTCGGTTCGGCCCTCGCCCCAGTAGCTCGCCTTGATGACCTCGGAGGTCTTGTCGAAGTCGATGCGCGACGCATCGAAACTGATCTCGACCTCGGCCATGAACCCCTCCGGTCTTCTGGTGGTTTTCAATTCACGTTCAGTGGCTTATCCGCGATCCCTGAATCGATTTGTGATCGGGTAGCGCCGGTCGCGGCCAAAGTTCTTCTTGGTGATCTTCACGCCGGGTGCCGCCTGCCGCCGCTTATATTCGGCGATGTAGAGCAGGTGCTCGATGCGGTGGACAGTGTCGCGGTCGTGGCCGCGCGCCACGATCTCGTCGACCCCCATCTCGTTCTCGACCAGGCACTCCAGGATGTCGTCGAGCACGGGATAGGGTGGCAGCGAATCCTGGTCGGTCTGGTTGGGACGCAGCTCCGCGGAAGGCGCCTTGTCGATGATATTCTCAGGGATGACGATGCCCGAAGGCCCGAGCGCGCCCGGCGGCACCTGGCTGTTGCGCCAGCGCGACAGCGCATAGACCTGCATCTTGTAGAGGTCCTTGATCGGATTGAAACCGCCGTTCATGTCGCCATACAGCGTGGCATAGCCGACCGACATCTCGCTCTTGTTGCCCGTCGTCACCACCATCGAGCCGAACTTGTTGGACACGGCCATCAGGATGGTACCGCGGGCGCGGCTCTGCAGGTTTTCCTCGGTGATGCCTTCCTTGGTGCCTTCGAAAAGCTGCGTCAGCGCGTGCGAAAACCCGTCGACCGGCTCGTGGATCGGCACGATGTCATAACGGCAGCCGAGCGCCCGCGCGCAGTCCTCGGCGTCCTTCAGCGAATCGCTCGAGGTGTAGCGGTAAGGCATCATGATCGCCCGCAGACGCTCCTCGCCGAGCGCATCGACGGCGAGCGCCGCACAGATCGCCGAATCGATGCCGCCCGACAGGCCGAGCACGACGTTCTTGAACCCGTTCTTGTTGACGTAGTCGCGCAGGCCCAGCATGCAGGCGCGATAATCGGCCTCTTCCCGTTCGGGGATCTTCGACATCGGGCCTTCGACGCAGGCCCAGCCTTCGTCGCCACGCCGCCACAGCGTCATAGCCACCGTCTCTTCGAACTGGCTCATCTGGAACGCCAGCGAATGGTCGGCATTGATGGCAAAGGAAGCGCCGTCGAACACCAGTTCGTCCTGCCCCCCGAGTTGATTGGCGTAGAGCAGCGGCAGGCCGCTCTCGATCACCTGGCGGATCGCCACCTGGTGGCGCACATCCATCTTGGCGCGGTAGTAGGGCGAGCCGTTCGGCACGAGCAGGATCTCGGCACCGCTTTCGGCCAGCGTCTCGCAGACACCGAGTTCGCCCCAGATGTCCTCGCAGATCGGGATGCCCAGGCGCACGCCGCGGAAATTGACCGGCCCGGGCATGTCGGGACCGGCCTGGAAAACGCGCTTCTCGTCGAATTCGCCGTAGTTGGGCAGATCCACCTTGAAACGCTCGGCAATGACCTTGCCGCCATCTGCGACGATGATCGCATTATGCACGCCGCTCTTGCGCTTGAGCGGCACCCCGATGATGACTCCGGGGCCGTTGTCGGCGGTGTCCTTGGCGAAATCCTCGGCCGCACGCTCGCAAGCCGCGAGGAAGGCCGGCTTGAGCACTAGGTCTTCCGGCGGATAACCAGCCAGGAACAGTTCGGTGAACAGCACGAGATCGGCACCCTGGCGCGCGGCATCGGCGCGTGCCTCGCGCGCCTTGGCGAGATTGCCTGCAATGTCGCCTACCGTCGGGTTGAGTTGGGCAACAGCGATGCGGAGGACGTCGGGGATCGATTTTTTCGTCATGTCAGCGATTTAGCCTGCGTATCGGTGGGGGGCAATGGCGATCGATTGGACCATCATTCGCCCATATAGGAGCGGAGTTCGTCGGCCGAGTGGTTGACCCCGATCGACATCGACAGGATGCGCGAGATATGCGCTCGCGGCAGCTTGGTCACCGCCGCCCATTCGTTGATCTGGGCCTGCACCTTGGCCAAATCCTTCTTCGACGTCGCCGCTTCGCCGATATCGAGACCCGCATCCCGCAGCGCCAGGATCATATCCTGCGACAGGATGAACGTGTCCCAGCCCAGCCAGCGCAACAGGTACCGCCCGGTGTTGCCGCCGAGACGGCTGCCGTGCTTGCCAAGATAGGCGGTGAGCCCGACCTGGTCGTCGGCAGGCCAGGCAGCCAGGAACTTGCCGAAACCGCCATGCTCCTTCGATACGTGCTCGACGAAGGCCGCATTGTCGCGCACCGAACGAATTTTCTGTGGATTGCGCACGATGCGCTTGTCCGAAGCCAGCTCGTGCCAGAAATCGTCGGGCTGGAACAACAGCCGCTTCGGCTCGAAGCCGAGAAAGGCTTCCTCGAACCCCGGCCATTTCTGTTCGATGACCCGCCAGACGAAACCGGCGGCGAAGACCCGCTCGGCCATGGTGGAGAGGATGCGGTCATCAGTGATTTTGGCGAGTGCTGCATTGTCGGACGCGGGGCCGAGCAATGATTCGAGCACCGCCTCGCCGCCCTTGCGTTCGGCAGCCCGCGCCCTGATCTTGGCAAAGTCCATCGTTGGTCCCTCCTCGCCCGCATTCTGGCGCCGCCTGCGAATATCTTCTTATATGGATTTGCGGCTGCCAAGCAGGCGCCTTCACCGTGCCGTCACCCACAAGGCCGAAATCGAAATCATGGCTCTGCACGAAAAGCTCGACGAGATCCGTTTCCGGGAGATCATCATCCTGCGCGTCCGGAGCCGCGCAGTCGCCAACCCTGTCTGGCGCATTGCTGTTCCCGCCACAGGCGAGCCGCCTGCTCCATGATCGACACGATCCATCACCTCGTCGAGCGCTTCGGGCTGTTGGCAGTGTTCATCGGCTGCATGGCCGAGGGTGAAAGCGTTGCCATCCTCGGCGGCTTCTTTGCCCATCAGCAGGTGTTTTCACCGTGGCAGGCCTTTGCCACGGCGTCGGCCGGCGCCTTTTTCGGCGACACGCTGTTCTTCGTGCTGGGACGCCGTTTCTCGAACCACAAGTGGGTACGATTGCTGCGGCGACGGCCGGGCTTCAGCCACGCCTACCGGATGGTGCAGTCCCATCCGAATCTCTTTGTTCTGGCCAACCGCTACATCTACGGCATGCGGTTGGCCGGCGGCATCGCTGCCGGACTGTCACGCATTCCCGTTCCGGTCTTCCTGGCGTTGAACGCGCTGTCCGCGCTGGTCTGGGCAGCGCTTTTCGTCAGTCTGGGATATGTCTTCGGCCTCGGTGCCGAACACATCATCGGCGATGCACTCAAAGGACACCAGCGCCTGCTGATCGGGCTCGGCATCGGCGTTGTCGTGGCGATCGCGGCGTGGCTGCTCGCCCGCCACGTCGCGAAAAAGGAGCCGCGCGAATAGGCTTCAGCCGATACCGAGTTCGCGGTCGCCGCGATCCAGGATCAGTGGAATGATCAAATCTTCCTCATCGTCGAGATGCCGGGTCAGCATGGCCACCAGCCGCGCATTCTCGTCGGCATAGGCATCCGCCGCAAAGCGCTGCCTGTCTTCGCTTTCCTTGAGCGCACGAAGAAAGGCGCTTGCCGTCTCCGCATTGCGTTCCAATGCCTCGTGGATCAGGTGATGGTCGGCGTCGAGGATCTCGAAGCCGCGCTTCAGGCGCTTCTCGGCATTGGCGAAAACAGGGAAATAGTGGTGATCCTCGACATTGTGGTGCCCATCGAGATTGCCGAGAAAGTAGTTGAGGCGTGGTGCGAACCAGCGCGCGAAGCCCTGCGCATCCAGCCTGCCCTCGCGATAGTCGCCGATGCCGCCGGTAAGCGTACCGCCCAGTTCGCGGAACATGTCGTGGCGCTGTAGCCACATCGACGCCATGCCGTGCACGTTGTCGTGGGCCTGCCAATCCTCCCGCGGGTACTTTTCGACCAGCCAGCGCAGATCATCCGGCAAGCCTGCGCGCGTTTCGAGATGATGTATATCGGCTTGGTCGGCCATGTCGGTCTCCTTTGGTAACCGACATATGGGTATGCTTTCCTCAGATCGGAAGGCCGAGCAGACGCTCGACAATCGCGAAGCTCCAGACGCCGAGCACGATCACGATCGAGATCAGCACGGCGAGCGAACCGCAGTCCTTGGCAAGCTGGATGTCGATATTGAACTCGCGGCTGACCGCATCGCAAGTCGCCTCGATGCCGGTGTTGAGCACCTCGACGGTGATCAGGAAAAGGATCGAGCCGATCAGTAGCGCATAGCCGCTCCAGGTCGCGGCCACGAACCAGCCGAGCGGCAGTGCTGCAACCAGCAGCATGATCTCCTGCTGGAATGCCGCTTCGGTGCGGATCAACCGCGAGAACGCCCGCACCGAATTCTGGAAAGCCTTGACCAGCCGATCCATGAAATGCCCTTTCAGCTCAATCGAAGGGGCATCATTTAGCCGCTCGGCGATCAGTCGAACAGATAGGAATCGTTGGCAAAGAAGCCATGATCGACCGAATCGTGCACGCGACGCCCTTTTGCGCCCTCGCCTGCCGCCCCATAGGCAAAGAAGATCGGCATCAGATGCTCGTCGGTGGGATGGTTCTCCGACGGATACGGTGCCTTTTGCTTCCAATGGAGGATCGCATCGGTGTCGCCCGACACAAGCTTTTCGGCGAACCAATCGGTGAAGGCCTTCACCTTGCCGGCCAGCACGGGGTCGGCCTCAGCACCGTGCCTCAGCGTCGAGAAATAGGCGCGCAGATTGTGGGTGACGTGACCCGAGCCAATCAGCAGCACACCTTCTTCACGCAACGGCGCCAGCGCCTTGCCGATGGCATAGTGCCAGGCTGCGTCACGGTTCGGATCGATCGACACCTGCACGATCGGAATGTCGGCATCAGGGAAGGCAAGTTTCATCGGCGTCCAGGTGCCGTGGTCATAGCCGCGCTTCTCATAGGTGTGCGGTTTCAGACCGGCAGCCTCGAGCATGCCGAAAACCTTCGTCGCCAGTGCCGGTTCGCCCGCGGCGGGATAGACCATCTTGTAGAGTTCCGGGGCAAAGCCGCCGAAGTCATAGATCATGCCGGGCTTGGGATCGGTCACCACCGCGACACCGTCGGTCTCGAAATGCGCCGAAACGACGACGATCGCCTTCGGCTTCGGCATCAGGTCCGAGACGGTTTCGAGATAATGGCGCGCCGGCGTGTCGGCCAAAACGATGTCCGGGCCGCCATGCGAGATGAAGAGTGTGGGCAACGAGTTCATTTTCTTTCTCCTTGCTCCAGATATACGCCTCGCAGGCCGCTTCGAGCAGACCTCCGCCGAGCGACGAAGCGTTCACCGATTGTGAACGGCAGGGGCGCGACTGTTCAATCAGCTGCGACCGCAACCTCCGGAGATGATCGCTCATATCGGGGCAAGCCATCATTGATCTCGTAATAGCCGGCCTTCTGGCCGACGAAGATGTGGCAGGAACCGACAAGCCCGTCGGCGGCGTCGAACAAGCCCGCCATGATCGAGATGTCCGGCTCGCTATGCGCCTTCCAGAACAGCAGCGACCCGCAACGGCTACAAAAGCCGCGCCGGGCGAAATCCGAGGCCGCATACCAGGTGATGTGCTCGCTGCCCTGTACCTCCAGTTCACCATCGGCAACGCTGGTCGCCGCATAAAAATGCCCGCTCTGCTTCCGGCATTGACTGCAATGGCAATAGACCACGCCGCGCAGCGGGCCCGTCGTAGTAAACCGCACGGCCCCGCACAGGCATGACCCTTTGTTCGACTCGTCCATTTCCTGCTCCTCCATGGCCACATCCAGATTGGTCCTGAACAAGAGGCGATGCGTGAGAGTTTGCGACATCGAACATGCTGCCGAGGTCTTGGCGGCATCCGCCGGCAGGAAAATACACCCTGTGGTAGAAAAATGAACGCAACATCGCTGCAAATTAAGGAAACCTTAGCCAGCCTAAATTAGAGGTCGATAGAAGTGATGAGCGCAGAGGGGACCTGCGTCGTTGCAAGCACTCTCATCTCGCCGCTCGCCCCCCGACCGGTCGCCCGCCAGCGCTTTGCCGGCATGGAAGCGACCGTTTGGCCAACTGAAACGGGACATACATGCATTCTGCAGCCGCCCCGACAGACCGAGGCAATGATATTGCGAGCAGTGTCGTGGCGACGATGGCCCAGATGGGAGTCATCGGCCTGCCGCGCAACTACGAGATCTTCTATGAAGCGCTGACCGGCACCAACCCGGCGCTCAGCCTCGAAGTCATCGCACTCGGCAATCGTCCGACCCAGGACCAGTTGGACCTGATCGGCCGGAAGTTCTTCGCCCAGAATCATGGCCAGGGCATCGTCGAACACGCACGCGATATTCTGGCGCGCGAGCTTGAAGGCGTCGCCAGCCTGCTTCGGAACGAGCGAAGCCATCTGGAACGCTACGGCAAGGTGCTCGACGAAACGTCCAGCGGGTTGAACAGCCGCACGGCGATGTCGCAGGAACTGCTGCAGAAGATCGTCGGCGTCATGTCCGTCGCCACCGCCTCGACCATAGATCACGGCAAGCAGGTGGCGAGCACGCTCGGCGACAAGTCGAGCGAACTCGAGAGCGTCAAGTCGAAGCTCGAAGAGTACAAGAAGCTCGCCGACACCGACCCTCTCACCCATATCTGGAATCGCCGCGCCTTCGACCGAAGGATCGCCAGGATCTACAACGACAACAAGGGCATCCTGTTCAGCGCCCTGATCCTCGCCGACATCGATCGTTTCAAGGACATCAATGACCGGCACGGCCATCCCGTCGGCGACAAGATCCTGCGGATCATCGCCGACATCTTCCAGTCGAGCGTCCATCGCGACATGTTCGTTGCCCGCACCGGCGGCGAGGAGTTCGCGCTGATCGTCGAGGGCACCACCGAGGAAGCCACCTTCGAGATCGCCGATCGGGTTCGCCTGCTGGTTGCGCAGACGCAACTCAAGGAAATCCAGCCCGGCGTCAACTGCGGCCAGGTGACGGTTTCAATGGGCGTTTGCATGGCCTCCGATGCCGAAAGCGCGGAAGATCTCTACGCCAAGGCAGACCGCGCGCTCTACCGTTCCAAGCTGATCGGCCGCAATCGCGTCACCCGTTATTCGACGATCGCCGAGCGCCAGGGCAAGAACTGGATGCTGTACAAGAAGGACTGATCGCTTCGTCAAAGGCCTTTCCATATGAATTTTGATGGACTATATTTTCCAGAGAAATGGAAAGACCAATGCGAAGCCATCAAAATCCGGCGCCATCGGCCACACAAGGCACCGTCATCACCAAGGCGACGTTGCGCGCCGCCGACATGCTGGGCATCACCGCCAAGGCCCTCTCCGCCGTCATCGGCGTCTCAGAGGCCACGGTTTCAAGGATGCGCAAGCAGGAATTCGCCCTGGAAGCCGGCAGCAAGCCGTTCGAACTCGCCGTCCTGTTCGTCCGCCTGTTCCGCTCGCTCGACGCCATAGTCGGCGGCGACGAGTCGGTCGCTCGGGCCTGGCTACGCAACGACAACACGGCGCTCGGCGCCACGCCAAGCGAGAAGATCGCAACCATATCCGGGCTCGTCGATGTCATTGCCTACCTGGACGCCCGCCGCGCTCTCGTCTGAGGCGCGTGCGCTCGAAGGCCGCTGCTGGCGGCTGGTCGAGGCCCAGCATCGCGTATCCACCTTGAAGCTCGTCGACGACCTCGACGAGCAGGCACTGCTCGAGGAACTCGTCGAGGCGACCAAGCCGATCGTGCCGGTCGAATGCCGCAAGCTGCACTATCTGCTGGCAACGCCGTTTCGCTACGGCTCGAACTATCCCACCGGATCGCGCTTCCGCCGCGCCGGCAAGTCGCTCGGTGTCTACTACGCCGCCGAGAAGGTGCAGACTGCCGTCGCCGAAATGGCTTTCTATCGCCTGCTGTTCTTTTCGGAATCGCCCGACACGCCCTGGCCCAGCGACGCGGCCGAGTACACCGCCTTCTCGGCGAGCATCAAAGCCGCCGGCGTGACCGACCTCACCTTGCCGCCACTGCTAAGTGATGCGCCTGCCTGGACGCATCCGACCGACTATGCCGCTTGCCAGCAACTGGCCGACGCCGCGCGCGAGGCCGGCATCGAGGCCATCCGCTATCGCTCGGTGCGTGATCCCCAAGGTGGCGCCAACCTCGCCTTGCTCACCTGTCGCACATTTTCCAAACCGGCCCCCGTCGAGCGGCAGACCTGGCGCATCCGCTTGGGGCCGTCGGGCGTCCAGGCCATCTGCGAATTCCCGGAGCGACGCATCGGTTTCGATCGCGAAAGCTTCGCTGGCGATCCGCGTCTCAAGGACATGCGCTGGGTCCGCAAATGAAAAAGGCGCCGGTCGAAACCGGCGCCTTTTTGATCGATTGAACGCGTCTACGGATCAGGCGTTGACGGCCTTTTTCTCCGGGGTCGGCGCGCTCTTCCTGAGCTGTTCCGAAACCAGGAAGGCGAGTTCGATCGCCTGGTCGGCGTTGAGGCGCGGATCGCAATGAGTGTGGTAGCGATCCTGCAGTTCGTCTGCCGTGATGGCGCGCGCGCCACCCGTGCATTCGGTGACGTTCTTGCCGGTCATCTCGACATGGATACCGCCTGGGTGCGTGCCCTCGGAGCGGTGGATGTCGAAGAAGCTCTGCACTTCGCTGAGGATGCGGTCGAACGGGCGCGTCTTGTAGCCGGCAGCCGTGATCGTGTTGCCATGCATCGGATCGCACGACCAGACGACCTTGCGGCCTTCTTTCTCGACGGCGCGGATCAGTTTCGGCAGGTGATCGCCGACCTTGTCGTTGCCGAAGCGAGCGATCAGCGTCAGGCGGCCGGCCTCGTTGTCCGGGTTCAATTGGTCGATCAGCTTGAGCAGGTTGTCCGGGGTGATCGACGGGCCGCACTTGAGACCGAGCGGGTTCTTCACCCCACGGCAGTACTCGACATGGGCGTGGTCGACCTGGCGGGTGCGGTCTCCGATCCACAGCATGTGGCCCGACGTTGCGTACCAGTCGCCCGAGGTCGAGTCGACGCGCGTCAGCGCCTGCTCGAAGCCAAGCAGAAGGGCTTCATGGCTGGTGTAGAAGTCGGTCTCGCGCAGCGCGTAGTTGGTCTCCGAGGTGATGCCGACGGCCTTCATGAAGTCCATCGTCTCGGTGATGCGGTTGGCCAGCGCCTCGTAACGCTCGCCCTGCGGGCTGTTGGAGACGAAGCCGAGCATCCACTGGTGCACGTTCTCAAGGCTGGCGTAGCCGCCCTGAGCGAAGGCGCGCAGAAGGTTAAGCGTCGCCGCCGACTGGCGGTAAGCCATCTCCTGGCGTGCCGGATCGGGCACGCGTGACTTCTCGTCGAAGCCCGGGCCGTTGATGATGTCGCCGCGATAGCTCGGCAGCGTCACGTCGCCCTTGGTCTCGTTGTCGGACGAACGCGGCTTGGCGAACTGGCCGGCAATACGGCCGACCTTCACCACCGGCTGCGCGCCGGCGAAGGTCAGCACGACCGACATCTGCAGGAAGACGCGGAAGAAGTCGCGGATGTTGTCCGCGCCATGTTCGACGAAGCTTTCGGCGCAATCGCCGCCCTGAAGCAGGAAGGCTTGGCCATTGGCGACGGCAGCGAGCTGCTTTTTCAGCTTTCGCGCTTCACCTGCAAAAACCAAGGGGGGAAAGGTTGCGAGACGAGCTTCCGTTTCCGCGAGCGCCGCAGCATCCGGATAAGCCGGGACCTGCTGGATCGGCATGCTTCTCCAGGAATTCGGTGACCATTTCGTCATGTTCGCACCTAAAAAGTTCGCTAACGGGCACCTCACCCGCGCCATAGCCCGCCATTGCGGGAACGCGGCTCTTTACACGATGAGGAGCCGCTATACTACCCCGTATCAGGCGTGAGATCGAACCCAAGGTTGCGTGCCGTCTGGCACGCGCGCTCAACCGTCGATCCGAACACCGTCCTTCACGAGATAGGTAGGCTTGTACATGGTCACAAGCTCTTCCGCCGCAGTCGGATGAACCGCCATCGTGCGGTCGAAATCGTCCTTGGTGAGGCCCGCCTTGAGCGTGATGCCGAGCAGCTGCGCCATCTCGCCGGCATCGGGACCCAGCACGTGAGCCCCCAGCAACAGCCGCGTGTCGCCGTCGACAACCAGCTTCATCAGCATCTTTTCCTGCCTGCCCGACAGCGTATGGCGCATCGGGCGGAAGCTGGTGCGGTAGATCTCGAGGTGCTTGAACCTTTTGGCCGCCTCGTCCTCGGAGAGGCCAACGGTACCGATCTCGGGCTGCGAAAATACAGCCGTGGCCACGCAATCGTGATCGGGCTCGGTCGGGTTGTTCTTGAACGCCGTCTCGACGAAGCACATCGCCTCGTGAATCGCGACCGGCGTCAACTGAACGCGGTTGGTGACGTCGCCAACGGCCCAGATGTTCTGCACATTGGTGCGCGAAAAACGGTCGACGACGATGGCGCCCTGTTTGTCCATCTCGACGCCAGCGGCTTCGAGGCCAAGATTTTCGGTATTGGGCGTGCGGCCGATGGCCAGCATGACCTGATCGACGGTCAGCACCTCGCCGGTGTTGAGACGCGCATCGAGGCGCCCGTCGGCCCGCTTGACGACCTCCTCCGAGACCGCCGGGCAAAGAATGCGGATGCCCTTGGAGACCATCGTGTCGTGCAGTGTGCGCCGGAGATCCATGTCGAAGCGGCTGAGGATTTCCTTGCCGCGATAGACCAGCGTCGTCTCGACGCCGAGGCCATGGAAGATGTTGGCGAATTCGACGGCGATGTATCCGCCGCCCTCGATCATGATCGCCTTGGGCAATTCGGGAAGGTCAAAGACTTCGTTCGAATAGATGCAGTGCTCGTGGCCGGGCAGCGCCGGATGCGCGGCAGCCCGCCCGCCCGTGCCAATCAGGATCTGGTCGGCGGTAACGATCCGGCCTTCCGCCTCGATCCTGATGGTATGGCTATCTACGAGCACGGCCCGAGAATGAAACGTCTCACCGCCCGAACCTTCGACATTGCGTTTGTAGATCGCCTCGAGCCGCGAAATCTCGCGCTCCTTGTTGGCAACCAGTTTCGACCAGTCGAACTTGGCTTCGCCGACAGTCCAGCCATAGCCGGCCGCATCCTCGAAATGTTCGGGAAACTGCGAGGCGTAGACATAGAGCTTCTTGGGCACGCAGCCGCGGATCACGCAGGTACCGCCGAAGCGGAACTCCTCGGCCAGCGCGACACGTTTGCCAAGTGCCGCCGCAACCCGCGCCGCCCGCACCCCACCGGAGCCACCACCGATGACGAAGAGGTCGTAGTCATACTGAGCCATGATGGTCCTTCCAGCGGTCGGAGCGCGGGTGTCTCCGATGTCGTTTGAACAGCGTATTCCGGGCGCCGAAACCGTTTTTTCGATTGCCGGCTGAAGCGCTGCGATTTGGTGCGTCACAGGTAGTGGCAGAGGCACCAAAAGAAAAGCCCGGCAACTGCCGGGCTTTTGGATCGTGACCGTTGGTCGCGGAGGATTACTTCTTGGGCGCTTCCGGGGCTGCGCCCTCGGCTGCCGGAGCCTTGGTGCCGGCAACGGCCTTGAGCTTCTCGCCGACCTGCTGGGCCAGATCGCGAGCGATGCCGTTCTGCCAGATATCGGCAGCCTTGACCAATTCGCGCGAAGCGATCGGGCCGCTCTCGATCAGCTTTTTGCCGGCTTCGGAATTGTAGAAGGCAGCGATGTCGTTGAGGTTCTGCTCGGAGAAGGCCTTGGCATAGGCAAGCGCCGATTCCTTTTCGAGATCAGCGCGGCGCGAAGCGAGCGCCAGCGTGTTCTCGTCCACCGTCTGGGTGATCAGTTCCTGCATGTCCGGGTTCTGCTGGATCAGCTGCTGCTTCAGCGCTGCAGCCGCCTGCGGCAGGATCCCGTCGAAGGAATCCGTGGCGTGGATCGCCGCGATGGCGGCATGGGCCGCCTTGAGATGGGATTCGCCGATCTCCTGGGCCTGGGCCGAGAACGCGATCGCCGCGAATGCCGAAGCCGCCACCATGACGGAGAAGCCGCGAAGCCGGTTTGTCAAAATCATGATGAGTAGAACTCCTGTTTAGCGGGTCGGATGGACGGTCTTGACACCGTCTGTGCCGGCGATGACGGCAACGGTGGCCAAGCCGAGAAAGAGGCCATGCTCCACGACGCCTGGGATGGCGTGCAGGGCATCAGAAAGCGCTCTTGTATCGGGAATGCGGCCAAAAGATGCATCGATAATGAAATGTCCACCGTCGGTTACGAAGGTCTCGCCGCCTGTTTTTCGCAGCACCAGCGGCCCGGAGAGGCCGAGATTTGCCGCTGCCTTGGCGATGGCGATTTCGGTGGCCTTGAGGCCGAACGGATTGACCTCGATAGGCAGAGGGAAGCGCCCAAGGGCGTCGACCAGCTTGGTCTGGTCGGCGATGACCACCATGCGCGCCGAAGCGGCGGCCACGATCTTCTCGCGCAGCAACGCGCCACCACCGCCCTTGACCAGCGAAAGCGCCGGGTCGATCTCGTCGGCACCGTCGATGGTGAGGTCGAGTTCAGGCGTTTCGTCGAGCGTCGACAGCGGCACCGACAATTCGCGGCACAGGGCGGCAGTGCGCTCGGAGGTCGGCACGCCGATCACCTTCATGCCGGCTGCAACCTTTTCGGCAAGCAGCCTGACGAACTCTTCGGCCGTCGAACCCGTACCGATGCCGAGGCGCATTCCGCTCTCGACATAGCCCAAGGCGGCGCGTGCCGCCTCGATCTTCAAAGCCTTGGCATCCATGATTTGTTCGCAAAATCCTCGAATTCAGGCTTGGCTCCTAGCATTTTTGCCCGTTGGGTCAAAGGCTTTATGACCCGTGGCTTGCGTCATGCCGGGCCCGGGGCTATCGGCTCTGGCAACGCATAAACCTACGAAAGCGGCGCCATGTCCAAACCGATCATTGTTTTCGACCTCGACGGCACCCTCGTCGACACGGCGCCCGACCTGCTCGACAGCCTGAACCATACGCTCGTTGCCGGCGGTCTGTCCCAGGTCGACGACACCGCCTTCCGGCGCTTTGTCGGCCAGGGCGGACGCGTGATGATCGAGCGCGCCTACACCGCCCAGCGCAAGCAGCAGTTGGCCGCCCTCGAGCACGACCGCCTGCACGACATCTTCCTCGATCACTACACGGTCAACATCCCGGGCCGTTCGCAGCCCTATCCCGGTGTCGTTGCCGCCATGGACCGCTTTGCCGCGGCGGGCTACCTGCTCGCCGTCTGCACCAACAAATATGAGAGCCTCGCCACCAACCTCATCCGGGCGCTGGGCCTGTCGGACCGCTTCGCGGCGATCACCGGACCCGAGACCTTCGGCATCCGCAAGCCGGACCCACGGCACCTGACTGAAACCATCGCCAAGGCCGGCGGCGACGTAGCGCGGGCGGTCATGGTCGGCGATTCGGTCACCGACATCGACACTGCCAAGGCAGCCGGCATCCCGGTCGTTGCCGTCGATTTCGGCTATACTGATCGTCACGTCAGCGAATACGAGCCCTCGGTGGTCATCTCGCACTATGACGAACTGACGCTTGGCATGGCTCAGAAGCTGATAGACGCGGCAAGTCGCTAAAGCCGCCTTGACACCACTCCCGCCCCTCCCCTATATCGCCCGGACGTTCGGCCCTCGGGCCTCGGACGGGCGATTAGCTCAGCGGGAGAGCACACCCTTCACACGGGTGGGGTCATAGGTTCAATCCCTATATCGCCCACCATTCTTCCCAGTAAGTTCAGATGCTTAATGTAGCAGGCCCTGCCATTCTCGGTACCGGCTGGGGAGACGCAGCAGCGAGCAGCGGCAGTCCTGGAGCAGACGCTCAGCCTGATTTGCCGCCATGCACTTCAAGCCATTGCTTACGAATTCAAACAATGTAGATTATTTTCCCAAGCGTCCTTCTTGGGGCCTACCATGCTCACAGCATTCGATGAATGGAGTGGCGTAGCGAACGGCTCCCAACCCTTTTGGGAGAGCAGAGCTCAGATCATCGCCAAACTTATTCGCGCTACAGACTCTGTACTGGACATCGGCGCAGGAAACAGGAAACTTTCTCGGTTTATTCCAAAAACGTGCGAATATACTCCGGTCGATTGCGTTGCCGACCTTCCTGGAACTTTCGTCGTTGATTTTAATCAGGACTTCCAATTGCCAGGCGTTAACTTCGACGTCGTCGTCTGCGCCGGATTTCTCGAATACTTGGACGACGTTCCAGCCTTCTTTCGACAGATGGCGCTGCACGCTCCGGGTCGCCAAATTATATTTACGTACCTTTTTCACGATAGGAAAATGCGGCGCACCGAGATGTGCGTCCACAATGATTTTCCGACATCGCAAGCCATGCTTGGCGCCATTTGCACCTATCTCTCGCACGTCGACGTATTCGCATTCGACCGCGAAACTGCCTATTACAATGCCACCCTGTCGAGCGGCGAAACCATCCCCACCGTCAACCCTGTCCTCATCACGGAACTGCTTGCCATCCCGGAATCTGCTCCGATGAGATTCATTCGCCGCATGAACCGATCGATCAAAAAGCGCTTGCCCTAGATCGCCCCCGGAAAATCAGATGCTCGGCGCTCGTGCCGCTTCGGTCCGGCTCATCGCGTCCTTGAGCTTGGCATCGCGGTCGTAGACGTCGCCGAAATATTCGACCTTGCCGTCGAGGTCCGGCCAGGCCGTGAAATAGGCGACATAGACCGGGATCTTGCGCGTCACCTTCTCGAAGGAATGGCCCTGCTTCAGCTTGGCCGCGATATGATCGACGTCGGTGCCGAGCACTGCCGCCGCCATGCCGCGCGGATCCGAAAGCCGGATGCAGCCGTGGCTGAAGGCGCGGCTGTCACGGTCGAACAGCGCCTTCTGCGGTGTGTCGTGCATGTAGATCGCATGCTTGTTGGGGAACAGGATCTTGAGTTCGCCAAGCGCATTCGCCTCACTCGGCGCCTGGCGCACGCTGAACGGCACCTTGGCGCCATACTGGCCCCAGTCGATCGCCGACGATGGAATGCGCTTGCCGCGCGAATCGGTGACCTCGTAGCCGGCACGGTCGAGATAGCTCGGATCGTTGCGCAGGCGCGGCAGCATCTCGTTGACGATGATCGACTGCGGCACGCCCCAATAGGGATTGTAGTCGACCTGTTCGATCTCATCCTGGAAGAAGCTGGTCTGGTTGGTGGTCTTGCCGATCACCGTCTTCATCTTGAGCTTTTCGACACCGCCGTCGATGTAGCTGGCGGTATAGGCGGGCTGGTTGATGAACACCCGCGGACTGCCGAGGTCTGAAGGCAGCCAGCGCAACTGTTCGAGCGCCACCAGCACCTTGTCCAGCCTGTCGGCCTTGGACGTGCCGGCAAGGGTCGCCACCGTGCGTGGGCCGACCACGCCATCGGGTTTCAGCCCTGCCCGCTTCTGCACGGCTTCGATCACCGGCACCAGCTCAGGCACATAGATCTCGCTCGCGCCCAGCCTTGCCAGCGTCTCGCCATACTCGCCGCCCATCTCGTCGTCGAGGTCGCGTGCGATCAGATGCAGCAGCTTGGGCAGTTCCGGGCTCGTCTCGCCCGGCTTCAGCAGCAGCTTGGCGTCGACGACGATGTCGTTTTCCTCGCTCGCGCGAAGTGCTTCCAGTTCGACGCGTAGCGCCTGATATTCCGGGTTCTTCGGGTGATAGCCCTCCAGCAGGGCGCGCGCGTCCTGCGACTGGCTCAGGCTCTTCAGCACGCCGACCATGTCGAGCGGCTTGGCCGCGAAATCGTAGTAGCCGGAGATGCGGTTCGGGTCGATGCGGCCGCCCTGCGCGTCGTGAACGTAGCGCAGCGCGCGCACCGACATCGCCATCTCGAATCGGATCAGCGTCTTCAGCCGACCGGCGGTGTCATCAGCTGCGAAGGCAGCTTGCGGCACAGCGACGGAATAATCCGCCGGCATCAGCCCGTGGCCTGCCGCATCGCTCAAGCTGCGGATGGCGTCTTCGGCACGGCTGTTGGCTACCTGGCCGGTGACCCAGATGAAATCGGGATTGGCCGAATAGTAGTCGAGCAGCGCCTTGGCGATCTCTTTTTCGGCAACGAGGTTGAAATCACTCAGGCCGGCAAGCGCCTCGCGAAACGCGGTGCCGGCGAGCGAGGGCTCCAGCGACACCGACTGCGTGGTCGGCACCAGCTTGGAGAAATCGACGGGCACCATCTGGTCGATCTTGTAGGTGTAATAGGATGGCGCGCTGATCTTTGCCGGCGCAGCCCGTTTCGGCGGCGCCTTGCGCGGCGGTGGCGGGAACTCGCCCTGCGGCTGCCTGTAGTTACGGTTGTTGCCGCCGCCAAACAGGATGTCGAAGAAATTCTGCGCACCGGCCTGCGGCGCACCCATGGCGAGCGTCGCTGCCAAGGCCGCAAGAGGAAGAGAGATCGGCTTTTTCAGGAAAGAAAGCGTCATTAATTACCCATCCCCTGCCGGAATCGCCCTACGCACCGATGGAAGATTTCTTGTCACCCCATGTCGGATGTAAGGCGCTCCTGCATCGATTCATACCGATAACGTTAAGCTTTCATAAATTTCCCGACAGCTGTTGCCGAACAGTTTCACATCATCGTGAGGCAGTCGGGCGGCTGGCACAATCCGATGCCAATGACATGCGGCCCGTCTTCATGCGAGAACTTCGCACTCCAAGACAAGTTGACGTGAGGTCAAGGTGAAGAAGGGTTATCGCGAACTGCTCGACGAAGCCAACGCGGTGGTCGAGGTGGTCTCGCCCGAAGAGGCGGCGACCTTGCTCGACGACCCGGACACCGTCTTCGTCGACCTTCGCGACCCCCGCGAGGTGCAGCGCGAAGGCCGGATACCGGGTGCCCAGCACTGCCCGCGCGGCATGCTCGAATTCTGGATCGACCCTGAGAGCCCGTACCACAAGGCGTTCTTCTCAAGCGGCAAGAGCTTCGTGTTCTTCTGCGCCGGCGGCTGGCGTTCGGCGCTCGCGGCCAAGACGGCGCAGGAGATGGGACTGGAGCCAGTGCGGCATATCCTCGGCGGCTTCACCGCCTGGCGCGATGCCGGCCTGCCAACCGAACCGGGCGAGAAGAAGGGCTGATCGCGATCAACTACGCAGCGCTCTCGTGGCGTTCCAGTACCGTTTCGAGCACCAGCGAGTTCCTGACAAAGCCGACGCCCTCGTCCACGACGCGGGCGTCGGAAAGGATGCGCCGATGGCCGAGGCCTTCGGCCCAGAACAGCCTGACATGGCGTCCGGCACCTGCCATCGCGCGTGCGTCCTTGGCCGAGACCTCCCTGTCGTCGGGGGCATGGATGATCAGCGTCGGAATGCTCAGGCGCATCAGCAGCCTCGAACTGACGAACTGATGGATCGGGGTTCCGGTCACGCGTTCGACCTGGCCTGCGATGGCGTGCTGCGTGCGGGCACCGAGATTGATGTAACGTCCGAAATCCTCGAACAGGCGGGGCATCGAATCGGGCGCGGCAATAAGCACCAGCCGCTTGGCCGAAAGCGGCGCAAATCCCTTGACCGTTCCCGCAGCGGCATTGACCGCAACAGCACCACCGAAGGAATGGCCGACGATCGCCTCGAACGGCCCGAACCATTGTCCGGCGAGCGTGGCGGCCTCGACCGCTTTCGCCATGTCGAGCGCGCGACCGAGCGAGCCGCCATGGCCTGGCAGGTCGAGCGAGACCACCCGATAGCCGGCACTGAGGTAACCTTCGATCAGCGCCCGCATGTATTCGGTGCGCGAACGCCAGCCATGGATGACCAGCACCGTTCCGGCCTGTGCTCGTCCCTGGGCCGGGCGGAATTCATGGATGGCGACACATCCCTTCCGCGTCTTGATTCGGTGATGGCGCGCCTCGGCCATGAAGTCGGCGGCCCGGGCGATGGCCCGCTTTTCGGCCTCCGACAGCGACTTTTCGCCTGGCGTGCGCCGGAAAAGCTCGAATGCGGCGCGGCCGGCAAGCCGCGGCGAAACGAACTCGGCAGCCCCAAACAGGCGCCGGATGACCTTCAGCCCGATTGATGCCATAGTGCGCGCCCATCCATAAGTTCAATCATGAACATAATAGTTCAATCATGAACAATAAGCAAGATTTGCCGTGGGACAACCCGCGGTTCCGCAACTGGGTCGCGGTGGCGAAGGCGTGCCATTCGATGGAGCGCGCCCTGGCGACCGCTTTGCAGCCCCACGACCTCAAGCCGGCGCAGCTGGATGTGCTGATGAACCTCTACCGGCATCCGGGCATGTCGCAGCACGATCTCGCGCGCAAACTGCTGGTCGGTCGTTCCAACATCACCATGCTGCTGCCGCAGCTTGAGAAGCGCTCGCTGGTCAGCCGCGAGGCCGACGCCAAGGACAGGCGCATCATGCGGCTGACGCTGACGGCGGATGGCGAAGCCCTGCTGATGCGGGCGCTGAAGGCTTATGGCGCGCTGATCGAAAAGGCGATGAGCGCCTCGACGCCCGAGCAATGCGATCTCATCGGCGCGCACATGCTGCGTGTCGCCGATGCCCTGAAGGACTAGAGGGTTCAGGCGCTGGCCCGTGCTACCCGCCTGCCTCGCGGCGCATCGGCCTTTCCCATCGACCTGACATAGCCGAGCACGGCAACGCTGAGTCCGGTCGCCAGGATCCACCACGCCGGCCGGATCGAATAGGAAAACTGCAGGTTGGCCGCAAGCACGCGGCGAGGCTCCACACCGGTCGCCAGCCCATACCATGCGGCCTCGACGACGACGGTCGCCAGCGCCGCCGCAATCGCAATGGCAATCAGCACCCATGGCGATGTCAGGCTGAGGCCGCGCCACTGCGCCAGCCGGTAGAACATCAGCAGCATGAAGAAGCCGGCCATCAGGGTCGGCTCGTAGACATCGGCCTTAGACTGCATGAAGAAATGCAGCGCCGCCAGAATGCCGATGCCGTAGACGATCTTGTGCAGGCGGTTCCAGTTGCGCCCGAGCTTGCTGATCGCAGCATCGGTCGAGGTCGCACCGAGTGCTACAAGGCCAAGCAGCGCTACAAGGCCGATCGTCAGGTAGATGCGCAGCGCGATTTCGCTGACAACGCGCGCAACGTTCCAGTTCTGGTCGAAGAAATACAGAACGAGGTGGCCGAGCGCGTAGCACAGCGCCGCAATGCCGAGCATGCGGCGGATGAGGATGAGCTTCGGCCATTGGCCGATGCGGCGCAGCGGCGTGACCGCCAGCGACAGAAGCAGGAAGCGGATCGCCCAGTCGCCGGTGTGGTGGATGGCGGCCGTGAAGGGTCGCGGGCCAAGCAGGCCTCCCGTCGGAGCAGCCGACGGAAACCCTGTCGCGGCGTAATAGGCCAGAAGCAGCGCCGGCACGAGCGTGCCGACGAAGGCCGCAGCCTTCAGTGGCGACAGTTTTCCGGCGCGGTCGGTCCAAGGCTTCATGCGAAAATGGCTCCAGCAGCTTTGCCGGGTATACGTCGCGAAAGCCGCAAAAGTTACCTTAGCACGATCACGTTGTGTTGAGCCGCCGGGCTGTCGCCCTCGAGCCGACAGGCCCTACCACATCGACGTCTTCGCACGCTCCGGCCATTCGCGATCATATGTTTCACCGTCGATGCTGGCCCGGCTGGTCACGGCGAGGATCTGTCCAGGCGTCGGCAGCGACTTCGCGTCGACATGCCGTTCCGGGTTCCACAAATCGGACCGGACGATCGCTCGCGCGCACTGGAAATAGACGGCATCGACCTCGATCACCGTCACCGAACGTGCCGGCTTGCCTTCGACGGTGAAGGACGCACACAGCTCGGCATCGATGCTGATGCCGGCGCGGCCGTTGACGCGCAGCGTCGTACCCGAGCCCGGCACCAGAAACAGCAAAGCCACGCGCGGGTCGCGGACGATGTTCTTCAGCGAGTCCGCACGGTTGTTGCCGCGCCGGTCAGGCATCATCAGCGTGCGTGGGTCGTGGATGCGCACGAAGCCGGCAAGATCGCCGCGCGGCGAGCAATCGAGCCCCTCCGGTCCGCTGGTCGCCAGGGAGACGAAGGGCGAGGCCTCGATGAAGGCGGCATATTCGGGGATGATGTGGTCGAGTTCCTTGACCAGCGACGTTTCGCCGGGAAGCCCGTACAGCGCTTCAAGTTGCTCAATCGTCGAGATCACCGACATCGCCCTGCCTTTCGTTTCCGCTCCTCTTAGCCGGCCAATGTGAACGGCCGGCGACAGGTTCTATCGCTCGCGGCTCATGCCCTTCTGGGCCAGTTCATCGAGATACTCCTGCCAGCGCTTGTCCTTCTCATGGCTAAGCGTGTGCAGGTAGTTCCAGGTGAAGATGCCGGTGTCGTGGAAATCGTCGAAGGTGATGCGCACCGCGTAGTTGCCCACCGGTTCGATCTTGAGGATGGTGATATCCTTCTTGCCGGGCACGGTCACGCGCTGCTCCGGCGAGTGCCCCTGCACCTCGGCCGATGGCGAAAGCACCCGCAGCAACTCGGCGGACAGTTCGGACGGACGATGATCCGGGAAGGTCACCGTCAACAGCTTGCGGTCCTTGGAGACCCTCAATTCTTTCGGTGCCGTCATGATCCATCCTGCCAATTTGAACTGCCCTTCACTACTGCGCTTCGAACGCCGCGAAAAGCACTAACACCATGCAAGCCCGACAAGGAGCGCGACGCTACCCCAGGGAAAGAAACTTTCATCTTGATTGACAGCCGCATGCGTACAACATAGCCGTAATAGGCAGGCGCCACAGAAGACGCCACAGAACTGGGAACGGAAGCGCAGCGCATGGACATGATCGATCCTTTCGGTCGCTCGATCAGCTACCTTCGCGTGTCGGTTACGGACCGCTGCGATTTCCGTTGCACCTATTGCATGGCCGAAGACATGGCCTTCCTGCCCAAGAAAGACCTGCTGTCGCTCGAAGAGATCGACAGGCTCTGCACCGTGTTCATCGAAAAGGGCGTCAAGAAGCTGCGCCTGACCGGCGGCGAACCGCTGGTGCGCAAGAACATCATGTACCTTGTCCGCCAGCTGTCGCGTCACCTCGACAGCGGTGCCCTCGAAGAGTTGACGCTGACCACCAACGGCTCGCAACTGTCACGCTTCGCCCGGGAACTCGCCGATTGCGGCGTCAAGCGCATCAATGTTTCGCTGGACACGCTCGACGCCGACAAGTTCCACGCCATCACGCGCTGGGGCAACCTCGCCAAGGTGATGGAAGGCATCGATGCTGCCCAGGCCGCCGGCCTGCACATCAAGCTCAATGCCGTGGCGCTCAAGGGCTTCAACGATCTCGAAATCCCCGAGATGCTGCGCTGGGCCAACGGCCGCGGCATGGATCTGACCGTCATCGAGACCATGCCGATGGGCGAGATCGATGGCGACCGCACCGACCAGTACCTGCCGCTGTCGTTGCTCCGGGCCAATCTCGAGCGCCAGTTCACGCTGACCGACATCCCGTTCAAGACCGGCGGCCCGGCACGCTATGTCCAGGTCGCCGAGACCGGCGGCCGGCTCGGCTTCATCACGCCGATGACGCATAATTTCTGCGAGAGCTGCAACCGGGTCAGGCTGACCTGCACCGGGACGCTCTATATGTGCCTCGGCCAGAACGACGACGCCGATCTCAGGGCACCGCTGCGCGCATCCGAGGGCAACGAGATTTTGTCGGACGCCATCGACGAGGCAATCGGACGCAAGCCCAAGGGCCACGACTTCGTCATCGATCGCCGCACCAACCGGCCGGCCGTCTCGCGCCATATGAGCGTGACCGGCGGCTGAGCGGAGCGGCATCCACCGCAGAGGCAAGGCAGCTCGAAGGGGTACTGGTGGCATGGCTTACCGGGTCGCAGCGGCGCTGTCCGCGATCTTGCTCGCAATTTCGTCCGCACCACCCGCAATGGCCAAGCCTTTCATCTACACCAACGCCCGCTTCGGCACGTCGGTGACGTTCCCGCTCGATATCTTCACCGATCGCGCCGGGGAGCCGGCCAACGGCGACGGCATGACCTTCGTGGCCGCGGATGGCGCGAGCCTTGCCGTCTATGGCTCCAACAATGCCCTCGACCAGACGCCGGAGCAGTTGGCCGATTTCAGCTCTGAAGGGATGGAGGTCACCTATCGCAAGGTCGGCAAGGACTGGGTCGCGCTCTCTGGGCACGACGGAGCGGATATCTTCTACCATCGCCTGGAGTTTGGCCGCGACGGCGTCATCCATGCATTCATGCTCAAGTACCCCGCCGCCGCCAAGTCGAAATACGACCCGCTCGTCCGTGCGATCGCCGATAGCCTCGTCGGGCCGTGATGACGTAGCGGCCACTGGTCCATGCGTTTGCCATTGCTGTTTTGCGCGCCAATGCTAAAGCCGTAGGCAACAGCAGCAACGGAAAGCCCAAGTGCCACTTTCCTCGAATATCCGCGGCTCCATGTTCATGGTGGTCGCAATGGCCGCCTTCACCTTCAACGACACGCTGAGCAAGCTCGCCGCCGAGACGATCAATCCGGGCCAGCTCATGCTCGTGCGTGGACTGTTCGCCACGACGCTGATCAGCCTGCTGGCCTGGCAGCAGGGCGCTTTGAAGGGGGTGGGCCAGTTTTGGCATCCGATGGTGTTCTTGCGCCTGGTCGGCGAGGTCGGCGGCACCATCTGCTTCCTTGCGGCCCTGCCGCATCTGCCGCTGTCCAACATCTCGGCCGTGCTCCAGGCGCTGCCGCTGGCGGTCACCATGGGGGCGGCATTGTTTCTCGGCGAAGGCGTGGGCTGGCGCCGCTGGCTGGCCATCGTCGCCGGTTTCGGCGGCGTGCTGATCATCGTGCGACCGGGCTTTGAAGGCTTCAACGCCTTTTCGCTGCTAGCGCTGCTTTCGGTCGCCTTCTGCGCGGTGCGCGACCTGGCGACGCGCAAGATTCCCGATCACGTCCCCTCCCTGTTCGTCTCGACGGTCACCACCATTGTCATCACCGTCACCGGGGCGCTGACGATCGTGCCTTTCGGCGGCTGGGTGCCGATGACGTTCGAGCTCGTCCTCTTTCTCGCTGGCGCCGCAGTCCTGGTGCTGTTCGGCTACCAGTTCGTGATCATGGCGATGCGCGAAGGCGAAATCTCCTTCATCGCGCCGTTCCGCTACACCGCGCTGATCTGGGCGATCACGCTCAGCGTCGTGGTCTTCGGCGATATCCCCGATCTCGCGATGATGGCCGGCGCGGCCGTCATCGTCGCATCGGGCCTCTATTCGCTCTATCGCGAGCGCGTCGTCGGCCACAGCCGGCCGGCCGCCGAGAGCACCAGCGCCTCCATGGCGCCCGACGGGATCTAACAGCATGGCAGGGCAGATCGCAGGCCTCATCCTCGCCGGCGGCCGTTCGAGCCGGATGGGCGGCACCGACAAGACGCTGCTGCCGCTCGGCGGACGTCCGATGATCGGGCGTGTGCTCGATCGCCTTCGGCCCCAGGCTGCCCCGATCGCCATCAACACGAACGCCGACCCCACGCTTTTCACCAGCTTCGGCGTGGAAATCATCGCCGACACGATCGCCGGCTATCAGGGCCCCTTGGCGGGAATTCTCGCAGGGATGGAATGGGCAGCTCAGAACCTCGGCTGCAGCCACGTCCTCAGCGTCGCCGGCGATACACCATTTTTTCCAGCCGATCTTGCCAAGCAATTGGCATCCGGCGGAAGCCGAGGCGCTGTGGCCGCCTCGAACGGGCGTGTACACCCCACTTTCGCGCTGTGGCCACTGTCGCTGCGCGATGCGCTTGCGGCGTTTCTGGAAAGTGGCGATACCCGCAGGGTGATGACGTTCATCGAACAGGCAGGCCTGCAAGTGGTGGATTTTCCAAACGAGCAGTTCGGCGCAAGGACCGTCGATCCGTTCTTCAACATCAATACGCCTGAGGACCTCACCGAGGCCGAACGGATTCTGGACGGAGCCAACTGATGGCGCATCGCGTATTCGGCATCACCGGATGGAAGAATTCCGGTAAGACGACCTTGACCGAGCGGCTGGTGAGCGAACTGGCCGGGCGCGGCTGGAAGGTTTCGACCATCAAGCACGCGCACCATGATTTCGACATCGACAAGCCCGGGGCCGACAGCTTCCGCCATCGCGAGGCCGGCGCGACGGAGGTCGCCATCGTATCAGGCCGACGCTGGGCCTTGATGCACGAGTTGCGCGGCGAGGACGAGCCCACGCTCGACGAGGTTCTGGCGAGGCTAGGGCCTTGCGACCTGGTGTTGATCGAGGGCTACAAGCGCGAAAACCATCTCAAGATCGAGGCGCGGCGACTAGAGGCGAAGGACCGTTCGCCGCTGACCGCCAAGGACCCCGCAATCGTCGCCATCGCCTCGGATCATCCGGTCGAGGGCGAACAGGTGCCGGTGTTCGGCATCGACGACATCAAGTCGATCGCCGACTTCGTCGAAGCAAGATCGGGCCTTACCAAACACTGACGCAGCGTCACCGGAGATGTTCACAGCAGCCGCTGCAACAACCCTTTTTGCCATTGATTTTCAACTGAAAAGAGTGGGAGTATCCGCCCCATCGGCGGAAATTTTCCGCTCAACGGCCGAATGGACAGGAACCGGCCGAAAGCGAAAAAGAGAGGAACACTATGGGTATTTCCATGCGTATCGCCCTGGCAGCATCGGCTGCACTTGCACTGACCATCGGCATGGCTCAGGCGCAGGAAAAGACGATCAAGATTGCCACCGAAGGCGCATACCCTCCCTACAACAACCTCACCTCGGACGGTAAGCTCGTCGGCTTCGATGTCGACATAGCCAACGCGCTCTGCGACGAGATGAAGGCCAAGTGCGAGATCGTCGCCCAAGAGTGGGACGGCATGATCCCTGCCCTCCAGGCCGGCAAGTTCGACGCCATCATCGCCCAGATGTCGATCACGCCTGAGCGCAAGGAGAAGATCGATTTCTCCAAGAAGTACATCAACACGCCTGCCGTGATCGCCGCCGCCAAGGACAGCGACATCAAGGGCGTGACCAAGGAAGACCTCGCCGGCAAGACGATCGGCGTTCAGGGCTCGACCATCCACTACAACTACGCCGAGAAGGTCTTCACCGACAGCGAGATCAAGTCGTACCCGACCGCCGAGGAGTACAAGCTCGACATGGCCAATGGCCGTCTCGATGCGGTCAGCGACGACGCTGTGACCATGGGGAACTGGCTGGAAACGGCCGATGGCGCCTGCTGCAAGATCGTCGGCACGATCCCGAACATGCCTGAAATTCACGGCGATGGCGCCGGCGTCGGCGTCCGCAAGGGCGATACCGCGCTGGCCGACCAGTTCACTGCAGCGATCGCGGCCATTCGCGCCAACGGAAAGTACAAGGAAATCAACGACAAGTACTTCAAGTTCGACGTTTATGGCGATTGAGCCGTCGATGGCCTGAAAACTGAACAGGCGGCGGGACAAGTTCCCGCCGTTTGGCTAACATAACAACAAGCCGCCATCAAAGGCGGCGGCACTCCGGCCACCGGAGGCCAAAGGGGACAGCCGACCGATGCAAAGCGTCTGGGCGCTTCTGAGTTTCGGACCCGACGGGTGGGGTGACGATCTTGCCTATGGCGTGCTCGTCACTGTTTCGCTCGCTTTGGTCACACTGCCGCTCGGGCTTCTGATCGGCTTCCTGGTGGCGCTCGCCAAGCAATCGAGCGAAGCGTCCATGAGGCTCGCCGGCAACATCTACACCACAATCTTCCGCGGCCTGCCGGAACTGCTGACGCTGTTCCTGGTCTTCTATGGCGCCCAGATCGGCATCCAGCAGGTGGTGCGGCTGGTGCGGCCCGAGGCCGTCGTCGAGATCAACAGTTTCGTTGCCGGCATGCTCGCGCTTGGCGTGGTCTTCTCGTCCTACGCCAGCGAGGTTTTCCTCTCCGCCTTTCGCGCCATTCCCCGCGGCCAATACGAGGGCGGCTATTCCGTCGGCCTGTCGTCGCGCCAGACCATGCGGCTGGTGATCCTGCCGCAACTCGTCCGTATCGCCCTGCCCGGCTTGTCCAATCTCTGGCTCATCCTGCTCAAGGACACAGCGCTCGTATCGGCCATCGGCCTGACCGACATCGTGCGCCAGAGCAGCATCGCCGCCCGCGTTACCAAGCACGCGTTCATGTTTTTCGGCGTCGCCTGCCTCATCTACCTGGCGCTCGCCATCATCTCGTCCTTCGGCATCGGCGCCATCGAACGCTGGGTCGGCAAGCGGGAGGCGCAGCGATGAGCGCTTCCAGCGAGACGGCAGTCAAGGTCCAACGCCCGCCGGCGCCGCCGCGCGGCTGGTCGCGCGAACGCATCATGGGCTGGGCCTTTGTCGGCCTTTGGGCCGCGCTAGGCATAGGCCTTGTCACCTATCTGTTCAGCGCATGGAATCCCGAGCTCTTCGCCAAATACGCGCCCTCCTATCTTTCCGGCCTGCGCGTCACGCTGACGCTCGTCGCGGTTTCTATCGTGCTGGGCGCCATCCTGTCGCTGCCGATCTGCTACGCCCGCATGTCGAAGAACCGCGTGCTGAACGCAGTTTCCTACGGCTATGTCTACTTCTTCCGCGGCACGCCCCTGCTCGCGCAGACCTTCCTGATCTATTACGGCTTCGGCTCGTTCCGGCCACAGCTGGAGGCGGTCGGCTTGTGGAGCTTCTTCCGCGAAGCCTGGTATTGCGCCGTCTTCGCCTTCGCGCTCAATACCGCAGCCTACCAGGCCGAGATCCTGCGCGGCGCCATCGAAAGCGTCGGAAAAGGCCAGTGGGAGGCAGCTTCGGCCCTCGGCCTGTCGAAGCTGCAGACGCTCTATAAGATCGTGCTGCCGCAGGCGCTGATTGTTGCTCTGCGGCCTTACGGGAACGAAATCATCCTGATGATCAAGGGCTCTGCCATCGTCGCCATCATCACCGTCTACGATCTGATGGGCGAGACCCGCCGCGCATTTTCGCGCACCTTCGACTTCCAGACCTATCTCTGGGCCGCCCTGCTCTATCTGTCGCTGGTCGAGGCCTTGCGCCATCTGGTGGACTGGATCGAACGGCGCATTACCCGTCACCTGCATCGCTGAGCTGGCGGCCGAAGCTGCTGGCCCAACCACGATCGTCTTGACGAATTCGTCCCATGGCATAGACCACGGGCACCAGAACATTTGCACTTCGAAAGGGTGAGCCATGGCATCGGTCGCGTTCCTTGGTCTTGGAGTTATGGGCTATCCCATGGCGGGCCATCTCAAGAACAAGGGCGGGCACGACGTCACCGTCTACAACCGCACGCTGGCGAAGGCTCAGAAATGGGCTGACCAGCATGGCGGTGCTTTTGCGCCGACGCCGGCCGAAGCAGCCATCGGCAAGGATTTCGTCTTCGCCTGCGTCGGCAATGACGACGACCTGCGCGAGGTCACCATCGGCGCCCAGGGTGCGTTCCAGTCGATGAAGAAGGGCGCCGTGTTCATCGACAACACCACGGCCTCGGCCGAAGTCGCCCGCGAGCTCGATGCCGCAGCCAAGGCCGGCGGCTTCCACTTCCTCGACGCGCCGGTATCCGGCGGCCAGGCCGGAGCCGAAAACGGCATTCTCACCGTCATGGTCGGCGGCGAACAGGACGCATTCGACCGCGCCAAGCCGGTCATCGATTCCTTCGCCCGCATGGTCGGCCTGATGGGGACGGCGGGAGCCGGCCAGTTGACCAAGATGATCAATCAGATCTGTATCGCGGGCCTCGTCCAGGGTCTCGCCGAAGGCATCCATTTCGGCAAGAAGGCCGGCCTCGACATCGAGAAGGTGGTCGATGTCATCTCCAAGGGGGCCGCCGGCTCCTGGCAGATGGAGAACCGCCACAAGACCATGAATGCCGGCAACTACAATTTTGGCTTCGCCGTCGACTGGATGCGCAAGGACCTCGGCATCTGCCTCGAGGAGGCCGACCGCAACGGCGCCAAGCTGCCGGTGACCGCCCTCGTCGACCAGTTCTACAAGGACGTGCAGGGCATGGGTGGCAAGCGCTGGGACACCTCGTCGCTGCTCGCCCGCCTCGAGAAATAGTGCCGCAAGATGGCCCTGTCGCCGGCATCGACCGCCGATGAGGTCGTGGCGCATCTGCGCACGCTCTCTTCCGAGGAGAACCGGGCCGGCATGGCGCGCTTCGGCATTGCCACCGACCGGGCGCTCGGCATCCCGAATGCCGTGCTCAACCCGATCGCAAGGCAGGTGAAGCGCGATCATATCCGCGCGGCGGCTCTATGGGCCACTGATATCCGCGAGGCGCGCCTGCTGGCGATCCTGACCGACGAGCCTTCACAGGTGAAGCGGACCCAGATCGACGCCATGGCGGCGGAGTTCGACAGCTGGGAGATCGTCGACCATGCCGCCCACCTCGTTTGCGGGGCCAGGCTGGCCCATGAAATCATCCCGGCCTATGCCGCCGATGAGCGCGAATTCGTCCGCCGCACCGCCTTCTCGACCATTGCCACGGCCGCCATGCACCTGAAGAAAGAGCCCGACGACACATTCGTCACCTGGCTCGGGCTGGTCGAGGCGCACGCCGGCGACAGCAGGAATTTCGTCAAGAAGGCGGCCAATTGGGCGCTCAGGCAGGTGGGCAAACGCTCGCTCACTCTCCACGCCCCGGCACTGGCAGTGGCGGAAAAACTGGCGGCGTCATCCGACAAGACGGCGCAATGGATCGGCAAGGACGCAGTACGCGAACTCACCGATCCCAAGACGCTCGAACGATTGAAGGCGAAGACGCGCTGATCAGGCGGCCGACGCGCCGCTTTCCTTGTCGAGCATCATGTAGTCGAGTGGCATTTCGGTCGTATACTTGATCTGCTCCATGGCGAAGGAAGACGACACATCGCGGATCTCGATCTTGGCGATCAGCCGCTTGTAGAACGCGTCATAGGCGGCGATGTCGGGCACGACGACCCGCAGAAGATAATCGACGTCGCCGCTCATGCGGTAAAACTCGATTACCTCGGGGAATTCCTGGATCACTTCCGAGAAGCGGCGCAGCCATTCGTGGCTGTGCGAATTGGTCCGGATCGCCACGAAAACAGTGACGCGCGCATTGATCTTCTCGGGGTCGAGCAGCGCCACGCGGCGCTTGATGACGCCCTCTTCCTCCAGCTTCTGGATGCGACGCCAGCACGGCGTGGTGGACAGGCCGACTTTCTTGGCGACGTCGGCGACGGCCAGTGTCGCGTCCTCCTGAAGGAGGCGAAGAATTTTCCTGTCGAGGCGGTCCATATGCGGGCTCCGTTAGAAAAGGTTCGCCATAATCCCGTCATTTCCCCCATCATACAAGAAAGGAATTCTCCGCGCACCCTGCATCTTCGGTATTGATTTCTATTTCGACCGACCAAGACGATTTCGGATTTCTGCCTTGAGAAAAGGCAGCAATTCCATTTCGAACCAGGGATTCCGCTTGGCCCAGGCGAAGGTGCGCCAGGATGGATGCGGCAAGGGCAGCAAATGCGGCGATGACGAACGCTCCCAGATGCCTCGCCATCCGGCCACGGTTTCGGTGAGCGTACCGGCACGCGTGGTCCCCAGGTGCCATCGCTGCGCATACTGACCGACAGCCAGAACGAGGTCGACCTGCGGCATCAGCGCCATCAGCGGGGCCCGCCACGCCGGCGCGCACTCCCGCCGCGGCGGCAGGTCGCCGCCATTGGCATCCTGGCCGGGAAAGCAAAAGCCCATCGGCACGATGGCAAAGGCATTCGGATCGTAAAAGGTCTCGGATGTTACGCCCAGCCAGTCCCGCAGCCTGTCGCCGGAAGCGTCGGTGAAGGGGGCGCCGCTCAGGTGCACCTTGGTGCCGGGCGCCTGGCCGGCGATGAGTATCCGTGCCGTGCAAGACGGCATCACCACCGGCCTCGGCTCGTGCGGCATGGGCTTGCCCACGGGGCGCTCGACGCAGATGCGGCAGGCCTTGATCTCCGTGACGAGACGGTCGAGTTCCAGTGACATGATCAGGCGCCGGCGCTCGGCCGCGCTGCCAGTGCCCGATACCAGCGCCAGACGTTGGCAAGATCATCCGGGATGACGATCCGTGCGGGCTTCATGAAATCGATGGCGATCAGCCCGGTGATATCGGCGATGGAATAGGCATCGCCGGCAGCGAATTCGCGCCCGGCGAGTTCCTTGTCGAGCAGGGCCAGGAACGCAAGCACCTTGGGCTTGTTGGCCTCCCCCCACTCGGGAACCTGCGGCACCTCCCATTCCTTCATCGCCGGATGGATGTGGCGGAACGCAAATCCCACCGGAAGGAACAGGTTGAACTCGATGCGCCTCTGCCACATCTCGACCTGCGCCTTGCCCAGCGCGCCGTGGCCGAACAGGGCAGGCTCGGGATTCAGTTCCTCGAAATAGCGGCAGATCGCGACCGATTCAGTGAGGATGGTGCCGTCGTCGAGTTCGAGCACAGGCAGGCGCTGCAGCGGATTGCGCGAGGAAACATCCTCCTTCTTGTGCCCCATCGCGCCCATGTCGACGCTGACCATGGGGACCTCAATGCCCTTCTCCGCGAGAAACACGCGAACGCGCCTCGGATTCGGCGCGCGCCCTCCATCAAACAGCTTCACCAGCTCTGCCTCCAAGTTGCTGCGCCCCCGCAACTATAGGCCTCAAGTCACGAGAAACGAAAGATTTCACGCAGCCAGTTGAGGATGCGTCCGTAGCTGCCGTGTTCGATCTCGACCATGTCGCCATGCACGCTGCGCCAGTCGCGCGGTCGGTCGAACTCGCCTGCCCAAAGCCCCTTGCGGTCGCGGCGCGCCGTCGCTTCCTCGGCCTCGTAGCCGCCATAGGCGATTGCCCAACCGGCCTCCACCTGGGCGCGATTGAGGTCGGTGTTGCCGACGCTGCACGCCCCCAGCAGCCGTCCGTACTTATCCCGCTCCCAGCCGGCGCAGGTCACCTGGCGCCCTGCGACGAGTTTCGACAGTGCTTCGCGCGAACGTCGGCCGCACGGATATTCGCCGCCATCCTTGCTGCAGATCTGCGAGAATTCCGGCGCATCGATGCCGCGCAGGCGGATGCGTTCGCTCCCAAGCGTGATCGAATCGCCATCGTTGATGACCGCAGCACCCTGGGTCGTGCGGGTTTCGAACCGATCGAGCCGCGCCGAAACGAGGATCAGCAGCCCCATCACCAGCGCTGCCAAAAAATAGTCGGCGAGCTTGCGCCAGCGGCTGCGCGGACGCCTGAAATACCGCTGCCGCGGCCTGCCCGACCACGAACGGCTCATATGGCAAACAATCCCTTAATCATTCGGACGTAGCGTGCGGGTGTAATCTAGGCGCGCGCGAAAATCGAAATATCACATGCCGTTGCAACGCTCTAACACGGCGGACAAGATCATTGTGGACCGCAGGAAACGCCATCGCAACAGCGATGTCGCGCGTGCTGTGCGCAAGACACGCGATCGCCTGTCACAGCAGCCCGGCGGGCTGGTCTTCGACCGCGAACTCCTGAAGCTCCACGCCAATTCGATCGTCGCCAATTCTGCCACGCTTCCGCTTCTGGTCGTCGTTTTTGCCGGCTGCGGAATGACGATTGGCGCCGATTCCGGCATCCTGACATGGGCTCTGGTTGCCGTCCTCGGCTACATCGGCCTGGCCATTCTTGCCCGCCGTGCCGATGAGGCGACAGCAGCCGCGATGACCCCGGCGGCGATCCGCCGTAATTTCCTCGTCGGCCATTTCGTCACCGGCCTGGCCTGGGCCTATCTAGCGGCGATGTCGTGCGCTGCCTGCGACCCCAACCTGCTCGCCATCGTCAAGGGCGTCTTCCTGCTTGTCGCCATGGCCGTGACCGCAATCGTTGCATCGTCGCTGCGCGGCGCACTGGCAGTGACGTTCGTCGTACCTGTAGCGGCCTATGCCGCCTTCGGTGTCAAGCTGACCGAGCCGCTCGGCGCGATCATGGCGGTACTGCTGGTCGCTGCCCTGCCGTTCTTTTCCTATGTCGCCAAGATCATGAACCGGTCGGCGCTGATGCTGATGTCGTTCCGCTCGGAAATGGACGCCCTCATCGCCGAACTGGAGACGGCAAAGGCCATGTCCGACGAGGCGCGCCGCCGCGCCGAAGACGCTAACCTTGCCAAGTCGCGCTTTCTCGCCACGATGAGCCACGAACTGCGCACGCCGCTCAACGCCATCCTCGGCTTTTCCGAGGTCATGGCCGGCGAGGTCCTGGGCCCGATCAACAGCCCGACCTATCGAGAATACTCCCGCGACATCCACGATTCCGGCCAGCACCTGCTCGATCTCATAAACGAGATCCTCGACCTGTCGCGCATCGAGGCCGGCCGCTACCAGCTCAACGAAGAACCCCAGCAGTTGCTCTCGATCGTCGAGGACTGCTGCCACATGATGGAGCTCAAGGCGCGCAACAAGGATTTGCGGATCATCGAGCAATTCGAGCCCGCGCTGCCGCGCCTGCTCGGCGACGAGCGCGCCATCCGCCAGATCACGCTCAACCTTCTGTCCAATGCCATCAAGTTCTCGCCAACCGGCAGTGATATCCGCGTGCGGGTGGGCTGGACCGCCGGCGGCGGTCAATACATCTCCGTCAAGGACAACGGCCCAGGCATTCCGGCCGAGGAGATCCCGGTCGTGCTGTCGGCATTCGGCCAGGGCTCGATCGCCATCAAGAGCGCGGAACAGGGCACCGGCCTTGGCCTGCCGATCGTGCAGGGACTGCTCGCGCTCCATGGCGGCGAGTTCGATCTGCGTTCGAAGCTGCGCGAGGGCACGGAGGCGATCGCCATCTTCCCGGCAGCGCGGGTGATCGACGGCCTGCCCACCACGTTGCAGCCGCGCAGTGCTGCCGGTAGCCGCTAGCTATTTGACGGCCGCAGCCATACCGGAGCTGATCTGTGATGCCGTCTTGACCAGACCGGCGGCAAGGCCCGCCCCCACAGCCTCGCCATGGTCGATACCCAGGCCCAGCAAGGGCCTCGCGCCAAGCTTCGCCAGCAGGCGGGCATGGCCCGGCTCCGTCGAGACATGCGAGAACATGCAATGGTCGAGTGCCGTGGGATTGACGGCGTAAAGCACGGCAGCAGCAGCAGACGTTGCGAACCCATCGAGCAGCACCGGGATTTTCTCCATGCGTGCGGCAAGGATTGCGCCAGCGATCGCGGCAAACTCGCGCCCGCCGAGACGGCGCAGCACCTCAAGCGGGTCCTTGAGATGATCGCCATGCAGCGCCAGCGCACGGTCGACCACTGCGGCCTTGCGTGCCTGCATCGCGGCATCGGCACCGGAGCCAGGTCCAACCCAGTCGGCGCCCTTGCCACCAAACAGCGCCGCCGAAAGCGCGGCCGCGACCGTCGTGTTGGCGACACCCAGATCGCCGATGCAGAACAGGTCGGTGCCGCCGGCGATCGCCTCCATGCCGAACGCCATGGTGGCAGCGCAACCGCGTTCGTCGAGCGCCGGCTCGACGGTGATGTCTGCCGTCGGCAGGTGCAGCGCCAGGTCGAACACCTTGAGCCCGAGATCATGGGCGACGCAGATCTGGTTGATCGCCGCCCCGCCGGCAGCGCAGAGCTCGACGCGCTGGGCCGTCGCTTCCATGGGCCGTGGCGAAACACCCTGGGCAACCACGCCATGGTTGCCGGCAAAGATGGCAACAAGGGGCTTGAGCACCGTGGGCGGCGCGCGGCCGGTCCAGCGCGCCAGCCAGGCAGCAATATCCTCGATGCGCCCGAGCGAGCCTTTCGGCTTGTCGGCCTTGGCAAACAGTGCCCACACCTTGCCGGCTTGAGCCACGTCGCCTTCAGGCAGATGGGCAAACAAGTTGCGGAAATCGTCAAATGGGGAAGCGGTGGTCATGATAGCGGGCCTGCCGTTCGAAATGGTCGCCTGCGCAATAGCCCCCTCGCGCAACGAAAACAATCGCGGCATGGCGTCCGGCAGGCCTGCACCATGAACAGGATGCCACCCTGCGCTGGCCGTCGGACTTGCATTCCCTTGGCGGTTGCACCATCTGGTGGCGGCAGCTTGCATGTTGCGGTGGCCTACGGCTCCCGGCATAGTCTGCGCCACTGCCACCGGATTCCATGATGGCCATCGAATCGCCCTGCATCCTCGTCTGCTCCATCGACATGGTCACCGGCTACTGCTTCGGTTGCGGACGCACGCGCGAAGAGATCGGCGCCTGGCTCGACATGACGCCGGAAACGCGCCGCGCCGTGATGGCCGCGCTTCCCGCCCGGCTCGATACCGTCGAACGCAAGCCGCGCCGGGAAACCCGTCGCACGCGCATGGCCCGCGAACGCGGCGCCGTCTGAGGATTCGCACAAGACATGAGCCGGCTTTACTGGATTGCCATTGCGGTGCTCGGCGGCGGACTGCTGCTTTTGCTGTTCAACGACTCGTCCGGCGAGACCCTTGGTCTCGGCAATGACAGCTTCGGCCAGCTGATCTATCTCGGCGCGCTCGTCATGGTCATCGGGGCCGGCGTCCTAGCTCGGGGAACGCGGCTGGGCGATACGCTGAGAAGCCTGGCGCTGTGGGTGGTGATCGTGCTCGTGCTGGTCGCCGGCTATCAGTATCGCTACGAGCTACAGGATATTGCCAGCCGCGTGACGGCTGGCCTGGTGCCGGGCAGCCCGATGTCGGCGCTTGACGGCGACGGCCGCGCGACGGTGACGCTCGACAAGCTGCCGAACGGGCATTTCGGCGCACGCCTGCAGATCAATGGCGCGACCATCCAGGCGATGGTCGACACCGGCGCCACCAGCACCGTGCTCACCGTGGCCGACGCCCGGCGCGCGGGTTTCGATCCCGAGAGCCTGAACTTTTCAGTTCCCGTGTCGACCGCCAACGGCGTCGCCCATGCCGCCCGCATAACCGCCGGCAGCATCCAGCTCGGCACGATCGAGCGCAAGAACATGCCCATGCTCGTCGCCGATCAGGGCCTTGAGCAGAGCTTGCTGGGCATGAATTTCATCGGCTCGCTGTCGGGTTTCGACGTGCGCGGCGACCGGATGATCCTCCGCGACTGAGGCCTCACGCGCTACGCCGCCTCGCTTGCGCGATTGAGCTCGACCGCCGCAAACGCTTGTCGCAACACCTCGGGACCAGCACCGGGCCTGGTTGCGTCTGTCGACAGTATCTGTCGGAAGCGCCGTGCGCCGAAAAGGCCGTGGAACAGCCCGACCATATGGCGCGTGACATGGCCGAGCCGACCGCCGGCTGCAATGTGACGAGCGGCATAGTCGGCCATGGTATCGACAAGGGCTGCGAAATCGATGTCTTCGGCGGCCTCGCCGCGCAGCATGGCGTCGACACCAGCCAGAACGCTCGGCGTGTGATAGGCAGCGCGGCCGAGCATGACGCCATCGACATGATCGAGGTGCGTTCGGGTTTCATCCAGCGTCTGAATACCGCCGTTTATGCCTATGAATCGGTGAGGCATTCTGGCCTTGAGCCGGTAGACGCGACTGTAGTCGAGCGGCGGGATATCGCGGTTTTCCTTGGGGCTGAGCCCTTCAAGCCAGGCCTTGCGCGCGTGCACCCACAACGCATCCGCACCGGCCTCAAACACACCATCGGCGAGCCTGTCCAGGGCCGGCTCGGGATCCTGGTCGTCGACGCCGATGCGGCATTTCACCGTGACCGGGATCTTGACCGCACCCTTCATCGCCGCGACGCCTTCGGCAACGAGCCCCGGCGTCTTCATCAGGCAGGCGCCAAAGGTACCTGACTGCACCCGGTCGGAGGGGCAACCGACATTGAGGTTGATCTCGTCATAGCCGAACGCTTCGCCGATACGCGCCGCCTCGGCGAGTTTCGCCGGGTCGGAACCGCCAAGTTGAAGGGCTACGGGATGCTCACACTCATCGAAACCCAAAAGCCGTTCGCGCGCGCCGTGGATCACGGCATCGGCCACCACCATCTCGGTGTACAGCAGGGCGTCCCGGGTGATTTGCCGGTGAAAGTATCGGCAGCACCTGTCAGTCCAGTCCATCATGGGCGCCACGGCCAGTCTATGATCTTGATTTTTCAGCATTTTTTCTTTAACATCAAATCGTTAGAACCTACCGAGTGCACACGAATTTACGCCAGAATACGCCCCTCTTCGCCACGTTTCGATCTTTCATTGCACACGGAGCGCACACGAAAAATGGCCACCTACACAAAACTCTCGTCCGGTTCCTGGCGTGTCCAAGTGCGTCGCAAAGGTCGCTACGTCAGCGAAACCTTCTTGCGCCGAGACGACGCTAGGCGCTGGGCAACCGAAACCGAGCGCCAAGTCGATCGCGGTGAAACGCCGACCAAGTCCCGTATAGCGCGCCTAAAAACTTTCGGCGAACTCATCGACCTCCATATCGACGACATGTGCGATGTAGGCAAGTCCCCTCGCCGCTCCAAGGCCGCAGCCCTTGATATGCTCCAAAGACATCTGGGGAAGTGCAACATCGTGGCCCTTGATCGCGAACGGCTCATTCGCTTTGGTCGTGATCGAGCAGCTCAAGGTGCCGGACCGATGACTCTCGGTATCGACATCGGTTTTGTGAAACTCATTCTGGCTCATGCCGCTGCCGTTCACGGCCTGCCCGTCAAGGTCGAACCGGTCGATCTCGCGCGCATCGCCCTAAAGAGGCTTGGTCTCGTTGGGAAGGGCCATCAGCGCGACAGGCGGCCGACCCAGGATGAACTAGACAGACTGATCGCTCACTTCGATGCAAATCCTCGTCAGCTAGCACCGGTTAGCCAAATCATACGTTTTGCCGTCGCAACCGCGATGCGCCAGGAGGAAATCTGCACGGCACGTTGGTCCGATTTGGAAACTCGTACGCGGATGCTTCTCATCCGTGACCGGAAAGATCCCCGAAACAAGAACGGCAATAATCAGCGCATACCGCTGTTCGCGGCGACCGGTTACGACGCGTGGACCATTGTTGAGGAGCAGCGCGCCAAGCGAAGCAACGACGATGATCGAATTTTCCCATTCAATGGCAGATCAGTCGGCACAGCTTTTCGTCGCGGATGCGCCGACTTGAGTATCCACGACCTTCACTTCCACGACTTGCGACACGAAGGCACAAGCCGACTTTTCGAGGCCGGATTCACAATCGAGCAAGTTGCACTCGTTACCGGGCACAAGGACTGGAAGATGCTGAAGCGGTATACGCACCTAAAGCCAGAAGCCCTCCACGCTCTACTTGCAGCCCGCGCCGCATGAGTTTGGGATTCGTTCAGGCGTGGGAGTGCGGTAGTTTCGCCCATCCGAGGTCGATGACACAGCAGCAAGTCCAGGCAATTCGCGTGCGGGGCTTGGAGAAGTCGTACGAACTGCATGTGTTGCGCGGCGTGGACTTCGACGTGGCACGCGGCAGTATCTTTGCACTGCTCGGTTCGAACGGGGCGGGCAAGACAACGGCGGCGAATCCTGCCCACTCGGCTCAGGGCGGACGATGGCGCGCCCAGTATCAACGGCCTCGATGTCGCCCCGCAACCGGCGAACGTGCGAGAGGCCGGTCAATGACTGTTACGGACATGATCAGGGTGGGTGACGAGGCGCTCCACTGCAGAATTAGGTAGCAAAGACCACCAGCTTCGACCATTTAATGCATCTTTTATGCAAGAATGGTTGTCTCCGCAAAAAACTGTTTTAGTTCGGGAACATACGATTTCGATTTATGCAACATGACTGCCATCAGCGATGTGCGGGCCCGCCGCCGTTGGCCTTTACCTCGTGGTATCGTTTAACAGTGTCGGGCTCCACGCCATATGCCACACAGTTCACTTCGCTGATCGACTCGATGATGTCTGAGAACGACTGAACGATAATATCGAAGTCTTCTCCTTCGATATCCGCGAACGCTTCCGTCGCGAAGTCGTCCGGCATCATTGCCGGCGCATCGACCACTCTACTGAGAAATTCACCGACTGCGTCATCAAGGCGTCGCCGCATCCTGATTTCGATAGATCGCGGTACTCTCTTGGTGCAATTGCGGCCAATGGTGTCCGGGGGCGGCGCATCGGATTGAAGGCAACAGGTCGCATAGGCCGTCGTCAAGTCCCCCACGGAAATAGTGTTGGCTACCGGAGCCAGGGCCGCAACAGTCAGAGCACGTTTTAAGGCGGCAAATCCATCGTGGCCACGACGGGTAATCTCGACATGGCAGCGCGGATGAACTGTCGTATCAAACTTGTCGGTGGCAAGATCACTGAGGCAGTTCCAGGCTAACGGTGTATAATAGCGGTCACCGTGGCTGACAGATTCAAGTCGGCCCACGCCCGCTTTGCCCGCCTATCGCCAACGCATCCGACCGGACATTATGTCAGGGCCCCCAATAAGCACACGAACATGAAGAACAGACCTTTTCTCAATCGACTTGGTTTTGCCATACAGGGCTTGCGAGAGGGGTGGCAACGTGAATACAGCTTCCGGGCCCAGGTGATGATCGGCCTAATCATTGCCTTGAGTGTAGTGCTCCTCGGTGCTTCCAGTATTTGGCTGGCCATTGTGGGGCTAGCAATTGCACTTGTCTTGGCTGCAGAACTGTTCAATTCCGCCCTTGAAACACTCGTCGATCGCTTGCACCCGGAAATACACCCCGAAATTCGCGTAGTGAAGGATATGGCTGCTGCCGCCGTGCTGCTGATCTGCCTTGGTGCGTCGGTGATAGGTCTGCTCTTTCTTGCATCGCAAATCTAAGTCGCCTGAGATGCACGGAAATTCCCAGGCCGCCGGCAATTCTCTTCGCCGCTGAGTAACCCGACGGGCGCCCCGACTTGAGCATGGTTACAAAGGTTCCAGCCCGCGTCGCGGTGAACCCTTCGGCCGCTCCTATGGAATTTGGCATTGTCCAAATCTGAAGGGTGACCTCGCTGTGGACGCAGAGACAACCATTTCGAGTCGTGGATGGCAGCGCCAATTTTCAGGTCAGAGGCGCAGATTGTTGACGCGCGTCAAAGCAGAGGACGCCCCAACGGCCCAAGATTACCCAAGAAGATGGACTTAACCTTGGGAGACACACCATGGCCACTACCGAGATTTCGACGTCCGCCGCCAGAACTATTCCGACCGTGTCAGGCAACAGGTTACGCCTCGGTGCGCTCACGGCGCTCGTCATCGGCTCGATGGTCGGCTCCGGCGTGTTCAGCCTGCCGCAAAACATGGCTGCCGGTGCCGGCCCCTTGGCCGTTATCATTGGTTGGGGCATTACTGCGGTGGGAATGCTGGCTCTGGTCTTCGTCTATCAGTCGCTCGCCACACGAAAGCCGGATCTGGATGCAGGCCCTTATGCTTACGCCAAGGCCGGCTTCGGCCCCTTCATCGGCTTCAACAGTGCCTGGGGCTACTGGATCAGCGCCTGGATCGGCAACGTATCCTATGCCGTCATCGTATTCAGCGCGTTGTCTTACTTCTTCCCGTCTTTTGGCGACGGCAACACCTGGCAAGCCGTTCTCGGTGCCTCGGTACTGCTATGGGCTATCCATCTGCTCGTCATGGCCGGCGTACGGCAAGCGGCGATAGTAAATCTGATCGTCACCGTAGCAAAGATCGCACCGATCGTGCTGTTCATCGGAGTTGTTGCTGTCGCATTCAAGGTCGATGTCTGGTCGCTCGACTTCACCGGGCTCGGCAACGCCAACCTCGGCTCGATCATGGACCAGGTAAAAAGCACCATGCTCGTCACGCTTTGGGTGTTTATCGGCATCGAGGGCGCCAGCGTCTTTTCGGCCCGTGCCGAACGGCGCAAGGACATCGCCACTGCCACGGTGTTCGGTTTCCTTACCTGCTTGGCGCTTTACGCGTTGGTTTCGCTGCTGTCGCTCGGCATCATGAGTCAGCCGGAACTCGCCGCACTAAAGAATCCGTCCATGGCCGGTGTTCTGGAGGCCATCGTTGGCCCGTGGGGCGCGATCCTCATCAACCTGGCGCTTGTCGTCTCCGTCATCGGCGCGTTCCTGAGTTGGACGCTGCTGGCGGCCGAGATCCCGCACATGGCCGGCCGAGATGGCACCATGCCGAAGTACTTCGGCTATGAAAACGAACGCGGTGTGCCGTCGACCGCGCTTCTCATTACCAATCTCCTTGTGCAGGCTTTTCTGATCATCACGCTCTTCGCGCAAAGCACATACCAGGCGCTTTTCTACATCGCCTCTGCTGCCATTCTCGTGCCTTACATCTTCTCCGGCGCCTACGCCGCGAAGCTCGCGATAACCGGGGAAAGCTACGGTGCGGGGGAAAACCGTATCGTAGCACTGATCATCGGGCTGGTTGCAACGGTCTACGGACTATGGCTCGTCTACGCAGCGGGGCTTTCGTACCTGTTCATGTGCGCTGTTCTCTACGCGCCGGGCATAGCTTTCTACATCTGGGCGCGGCGCGAGAACGGGGAGCGTGTCTTCCAACCGGTGGAGGCCGTGCTCGCGGCAGCACTCGTCGCCATCGGCCTATACGCCGCCTGGCAGATGTGGATCGGCGCGGTCAGCGCGCTCTAAACCCCCGCAACGAAAGGACCCTCGCCATGACCGCTCTCGGCGTTCATTCCGAAACCGGACGGCTGCGCGAGGTCATCGTGCACCGGCCGGACCTCAGCCTGCGCAGGCTGACACCCGACAACTGTAAGGCACTGCTGTTCGACGACATCTTGTGGGTCAAGCGCGCGCGGCAAGAGCACGACGTCTTCGTCGACGCGCTGCGCGAGCGCGGAGTCACTGTGCATCTGTTCGGTGAACTGCTTGCCGAAACCTTAGCGTTGCCGGAAGCCCGCAAATGGCTGCTCGACCGCCGGATTGACGCCTCGGTCGTGGGCTACGACATGGTCGAAGAGCTGCGTGGTTGGCTTGAGGAAATGCCCGCTGAGGAGCTTTCCGCAATCCTCGTCGGCGGCATTGCGCGCGCCGAGTTACCCTTCAAACCGACGGGCCTTACGGGCAAGACGATGCTACCGCAGGACTTTGTGCTGCCGCCCCTGCCCAACCAGCTCTTCACCCGCGATTCATCCTGCTGGGTCTATCGCGCGGTATCGGTAAATGCCATGTACTGGCCAGCGCGAAAGCCCGAAGCCGCCAATGTCGAGGCCGTCTACCGCTTCCATCCCCGCTTCCAAAAAGCCGACCTTGCCTTCGTGTCGCCGGACAATCCCGGACCAGGTGTCAGCCTCGAAGGCGGCGACGTGATGCCGATCGGCGGCGGCGTCGTCCTGGTTGGCATGGGCGAGCGCACGACCCCGCAGGCGGTCGGCGGATTGGCCCGCAGCCTGTTCGCGGCCGGCGAGGCGACACGTGTCATCGCCGCGCTAATGCCGCGCGACCGCTCTTTCATGCATCTGGACACGGTCTTCACCTTCTGCGACCGCGACCTCGTCACAATGTATCCACCAGTCGTCGACCGGCTGCGAACCTTTTCGCTGCGACCCGGCGAAGGCAAAACCGTCGTGGACGTAATCGAGGAGGAAAAGCCCTTCACCGACGTCGTGAAGGAGGCGCTTGGCCTGAAGGCGCTTCGCATCGTCGGCACCGGGGGCGACGCCTATCAGGCGGAGCGCGAGCAGTGGGATGACGGCAATAATGTCATCGCCGTCGAGCCAGGTGTGGTCATAGGTTACGATCGTAACGTCTACACCAACACGCTGCTGCGGCGTTCGGGGATCGAGGTCATCACCGTAGAAGGCGCCGAACTCAGCCGTGGCCGCGGCGGAGGGCACTGCATGACTTGCCCAATCGCCCGCGATCCGATCTGAAACGAAAGGACCACAGACCATGCCTGTCAATCTGTTGGGCCGCAACGTGCTCACGCTGGACGATCTCTCGCCTCCAGAAATCCGCTACCTGCTTAGGCTAGCTGCTGATCTCAAGGCGGCCAAGCAGGCAGGTACGGAAGTGCCGCGTCTGGTGCGCAAGAACATCGCGCTGATCTTCGAGAAGGATTCCACCCGCACCCGATCGGGGTTCGAGGTCGCTGCCTACGACCAGGGCGCGCACGTATCCTATATCGGTCCGTCAGGCAGCCATATCGGCCACAAAGAATCGATGAAGGACACCGCGCGCGTACTGGGCCGCATGTACGATGCGATCGAATATCGCGGCTTTGGCCAGCATCAAGTCGAGCAGCTCGCCACGTATGCCGGCGTGCCGGTCTACAACGGCCTGACCAACGAGGATCATCCGACCCAAATCCTCGCAGACTTCATGACCATGCGCGAGTTCACCCACAAGCACCTGTCAGATGTGACAGTCACCTTCGTCGGCGAGGGCCGCGACAATGTTGCCAAATCACTGGCGATCGGAGCCGCCAAAGTAGGTATGGATATACGCATAGCCTCTCCCAAGGCACTCTGGCCGGACGAACAATTCTGCGCGCATGTACGCGAATTAGCCGAGCGTAATGGTGGCCAGTTTCGGCTGGATGTAGACGTAGAAAAATGCGTCGAGGGCACCGACTTTGTCTACACCGACGTTTGGCTTTCCATGGGTGAGGATGAGAGCGGCTGGGCGGAGCGCATCGCGCTGCTCACCCCCTACCGCGTCACCCGCGCGCTGATGCAGGCGACCGGGAATTCTTACACGAAATTCATGCATTGCCTGCCGGCCTTTCACGACGACAGCACCGAGGTCGGTGCGCGCGTTGCCCGAGACTACGGCATCGACTGCATGGAGGTTACCGACGAGGTCTTCGAATCGGAAGCCTCCATCGTCTTCGACCAGGCCGAGAACCGTATGCACACGATCAAGGCAATACTCGTCGCGACCCTCGGCAACTGATATGCGCATCGTCGTCGCCTTAGGTGGGAATGCGCTGCTGCGTCGCGGCGAGCCGATGACAGCCGAAAACCAGCGCGCCAACATCCGGAGGGCCGCCTCCGCGCTGACCGAACTCGTCGAGGCCGGACACACCCTGGTGATCACGCATGGCAACGGACCACAGGTTGGGTTGCTCGCGTTGCAGGCCACCGCATCCTCCGACGCCCCCTTCCCATTGGACGTTCTCGATGCGGAGAGCGCCGGCATGGTCGGCTACGTCCTGCAGCAAGAGCTCGGCAACGTGATGAAGGATCAGCTCTTTGCGACGCTGCTGACGCAGGTCAGGGTCGATCCGCATGATCCGGCCTTCGCGAACCCGACTAAGCCAATCGGCCCTACATACGACGAGGCGACCGCGCGCAGACTCTCCGCTGAGCGCGGCTGGCGAATCGCGCCGGACAACGACAGATGGCGTCGCGTCGTGCCGTCGCCAAAACCACTGGCGATCCTGGAGGCCAAGGTTCTCAGCTTCCTGGTCGAACACGGTGTTGTCGTCATCTGTGCCGGTGGCGGAGGCATACCCGTGATCGAGCAGGAGAACGGCGCCATCGCAGGCATCGAGGCGGTCATCGACAAGGACCTCGCCAGCTCGCTTCTGGCGCGCAACCTCGAAGCCGACATGTTGCTCATGCTGACCGACGTCGACGCCATATATCTCGACTGGGGCACTCCCATTGCCCGTCCGCTTGGCCATCTGCGCAGCTCGGACATTTCCGTGGCAGACTTTCCGGCCGGCTCGATGCGGCCGAAAGTGACAGCCGCAATTGAGTTTTCGGAAGCAACCGGAAAGCCGGCCGCGATCGGCAGACTTGAAGATGCGCCGGAGATCGTAAAGGGCATGCGCGGCACGTGGATAGAGCCGGACCGACAATGACAGTGCGGATGAACCATTTCTTGGTCGGCATCGAAACATTTTTGCCGATATGCTTCACTGGCCATTCAATGCCATGACCGATGACCATACACCTTTGTTGTCCGGTCTAAGCGAGGCGGAAGCACAGGGGCGGCTGAAGTCAGAAGGCTTCAATGAACTGCCGCACCTCGACCGCCGGACAACGCTTGGCATCATGTTGGAGGTTCTGCGCGAGCCGATGCTCGCTCTCTTGCTTGGTGGCGGCGTCGTCTATCTTCTGCTCGGCGATCTAAGGGAAGCGCTGATCCTGCTTGCCTTTGCGGCCCTGTCGGTGCTGATCAGCTTCGTTCAGCAAGCGCGTACCGAGCGCGTGATGGAAGCGTTAAGAGATCTCACCAGTCCGCGCGCGATCGTGGTCAGGAACGGCGTGCGTGTTCGCGTTGCAGGCCGCGAGGTCGCACGTGGCGATCTGGTCGTACTTGGCGAAGGTGACCGTGTTCCGGCCGACGCAGCCCTCCTGCAGTTGCAGGATTTGCAGGTCGATGAATCCTTGCTGACCGGGGAATCTGTGCCAGTACGCAAGGCGTTGTCCGTCGACAAGACAGGCAGCCCGCCTCGACCTGGTGGGGACGACCTGCCTTTTGTTTATTCGGGGTCGCTCGTGGTGCGTGGCAGTGGCATCGCCGAAGTGATCGCCACCGGACCGCGCAGCGAAATCGGAAAGATTGGCCAGGCGCTCCATACGCTTGAAACCGAGCCTCCCCGCCTTAAAGCACAGACAGCGCGGATTGTACGTTTAGCCGCGATGGGCGGCATCGTTATCAGCCTTGCGACGGTCGCACTTTACGGCACGCTACGCGGCGGCTGGCTTGATGCCGTGCTTGCAGGGATCACTATCGGCATGGCGATGCTGCCGGAGGAATTTCCGGTCGTCCTGACCGTCTTCATGGCAATGGGCGCATGGCGGCTTTCCCACGCGCGCGTGCTGACACGCCGCGCCAGCTCCGTTGAGACGTTAGGATCAGCGACGGTGCTGTGCACCGACAAGACCGGCACGCTAACCGAGAACCGGATGAGCATCGCCGAACTTCGGCACCCGGACGGCGCATCCTTCCGCACAGGAAATACGGGCGAGATCACAATACCAGGTCGTTTCCGGGAACTCGCTGCGTACGCCCTGCTTGCCAGCGCACCAGAGCCGTTCGATCCGATGGAGAAGGCCCTCCATAAGCTTGCACACGATGGACTGAACGCAACGGACGGCCTGCCCGGGCCGAAATGGACACTCGCGCATAGTTATGGGCTGCGCCCCGATCTTCTCGCCATGACACAGGTCTGGCGGACCGATACCCCTGCACCCGCTTTCCTGGTCGCGGCCAAGGGCGCGCCTGAAGCCATCGCAGGTTTGTGCCGCCTCGACGAAGCCGAACTTGATGCTTTGCGGCAATCGGTGGACGAGATGGCTACCGAAGGATTGCGCGTGTTGGGTGTTGCGAAATCCAGCCATGAGAGCGGTCATTTGCCGGGCACGCAGAAGGAATTTCCATTCGTCTTTCTAGGGCTGGCCGGTCTTGCAGATCCGCTGCGCGCCGGCGTCCCTGACGCCGTGCGCGAATGCCGCTCGGCCGGGATCAGGGTCGTCATGATAACAGGCGATTATCCCGCGACGGCGCGCGCCATTGCGCTTCAGGCCGGAATCGCGGTCGACGACGTGCAGACCGGCAATGCTCTCGCATCTCTCGATGAAGCCGAGTTTGCGCGCCGGGTGCGCAGCGCGTCCGTGTTCGCACGGATCATGCCGGAACAGAAATTGCGAATTGTGCAGGCACTGAAAGCCGACGGCGAGATCGTTGCAATGACCGGTGACGGTGTGAACGACGCGCCGTCCCTCAAGGCCGCGCATATCGGCGTCGCCATGGGCGGGCGCGGCACCGACGTCGCGCGCGAAGCCTCATCAATTGTGCTTCTTAACGACGATTTTGGATCAATCGTCGTTGCCGTCCGGCTCGGACGCCGCATCTATGACAATTTGCGCAAAGCCATGGGATTCATTTTCGCCGTCCATGTTCCGATAGCCGGTTTGGCGCTCCTGCCGCTTGTGTTCGGTCTCCCGATCCTGATGGGGCCTATCCACATTGCCTTCCTTGAAATGATCATCGATCCGGTGTGCGCCTTGGTCTTCGAAGCGGAGAAGGAGGAAGGTGACGTGATGCGCCGCAAGCCACGTCGGCCCAATGAGTCTTTGTTTTCGTGGCCGCTGATCGGCTGGAGCGTGATGCAGGGTGCGTTGGCATTTGGACTGGTGGCCGCCATTTATCTGGTGGCTCTCGATCGAGGCATGCCGGAAGACGAAGTGCGTGCGCTAACTTTCTTTTCACTTGTGGTTTCCATCATCAGCCTCATTCTTGTTAATCGCTCCTTCAGCGCGTCTCTCATTACGGCGTTTCGCGGGCACAATCCTTCCCTGGGGTGGATCCTTCTGGGGGTCAGCGCAATACTTGCGGCCAGCCTCTTATGGCCATGGCTCAGCGCGCTGTTTGCGTTCGGCGCTCTGCATCTAGACGACCTTGCCGTGACACTGGCCGCTGGGATTATCGTGTTGCTCGTTCTGGAGGCCATCAAGCCGTTGTGGCGAAAAAGCCTGCGGTCCTGATCGGCACACACAAGCGCGGTAATGACATCCCAGTTGATGCGCTAAGCACTGGAAGATCTGGGCTGACAGGACGGATCAACCGCTCGTCGATGTTGGTCTTGCTACTGGCTGCGCCACGCTCGACGCCGGGAATTCCACGATGAAACACGCCCCACCCTCCGGCACCCTTTCATAGCGTACAGACCCTCGGTGGTGAGTAGCGATCTGGCGGACCAAGGATAGTCCAAGCCCCCAACCGCCCTTGCTCTCGCTTCGTCCCGTCGGACGGTAGAACGGTTCGAAGACCCGTGTGCCCTCGCCGTCTGGAATGCCCTCGCCGTGGTCTTTGACGCACAGGCGCACGATTGCCCCATCGGTCGCGACCTCGGCGATCACCGGCGGAGCCCCATGGCACAACCCATTCTGCATCAAGTTGCGAACCAGGCGCCTCAGCAATCGCACATCGCCCGAGATTATGGCGGTCGAGCCGGTGACCGCAACGTCGTTGCGAGCACCTTCTTCGGCTGT